>PBYE01000028.1 GCA_002729495.1 Chromatiales bacterium | reverse complement strand
TTCTTCCTAATACTCCTTCTGAGCACGCTATCTGTAGCCGTGAATGCGGCCTCCATCGTGAGCTAGGAAGCAGTTACAATAAAACCTCTAAGGGGGGGGTATAAAATATGCGAAATCTAATTGCAATATTGCTCTTGTTCGGTTGTGGATCTGTGCTTGCAGTACCGGCAGATGATGTTGACTGCACCAAGTGTATACAGACTCCTGAGATATCCGGAAAAGCGGTAACCACGGGCAAAATAGCCCTAGAGGCTGTTACCGGCGCAAGACTCGCAACGGATGCCGTAGCTACTAAGAAGATTCAAGACGGTGCCGTAACGGTTGATAAGGTAGCGACTGAACTGTCCAACTCCATCGATACGTATTGCGGGCTTGGCGATTACGTAGTAGGCAAGGACGAAACTGGAAACTACGTATGTGAGGCGGTTGCTGCCGATCTTTCATATTTTGACTTTTTCTCTAGCGTCGTTGACGGTTTGGATGATAGCTACATCATGGGATCCTGCGACGAAGGTTATGTAATCGACACTGTTGGATGTGACTGCGGCGCTAGGGAAGAAGAACAAGTTCTTGCAGAGCCCGAGGAGGGCAGAAATCCGGGCGTTTTATACAGCTGCCAGATGACTGACTATAATGAGGCCGAGGCCGGGTGTTATGACTTCAACTACGACCCCATGTTGGGCCCCAGCGAGGCTAATCTGGTAATAAAATGCGTCGCCGAGGAAGTGCCGGAGGTTGCGATTTTATAAAATGCGTCGCCGATGAAGTGCCGCTGACTGAGGTTTTTCTGAGGGAGGCTTACACTTATTTTGCTATCCGTTGTTCTTGGAACGCGCGAAAAACCGCTGCGTGACTAATGCACCAATCAGGTCGCCCTCGACATTCACCGCCGTCCGGATGGTGTCGAGTGGCCGCTCAACCACCAGCAGAATACCGATTGCTTCCAGTGGAATCCCGGCTCCCAGCAGCACCATCTGCATGCCAGCCATCGAGCCTGAGGGCATGCCAGGCGCGCCGATGGACGACACCATGGCCATGAAGAATACCGTCACTATGCCGATGGTGCTCAGGTCGATGCCAAACAGGTAAGCAAGAAACACGGCCGCAATACCCTCATACAGTGCGGTACCGTCCATGTTCATGGTCGCACCCAGCGGGAACACAAAGCCGCTGACCGTATCCGACACACCCAGTTCCTCTTCGGCCGTCTGCATACTGATCGGCAGGGTCGCGGAACTGGAGGAAGTCGCAAATGCCACCATCATCGGCCGGGCGGCTTTGCTGAAGAAATGCCTTATATGCATGCCGCCAAATACTTTGCCTATCAGCGGCAAAATAACCAGGCCATGAAGCAGCGTCCCTCCCACCACGACTGCCACGAACCCGAGCAACGACTGCAACAAAGTACCGCCGCTTTTGAGGGTGATATCAAAAATAATGGCATAAATACCAAACGGTGTGGTCAGTACTACCCATGACAAGACCTTGTGCAACATGTCGTTGATATGGTGAATGGATGCCACCAGCGGACTGCTCTGCGGCACAGCGAGCAACATGGCCAGCCCCAGCATAAATGCGTTGGTCGCAATCGCCAGGATATTCAGTTCGGCCAGAGCAGAAAACGGATTGGTAAACGCAGTTTGCAGCAATTGGCGCAACACCTGCACCAGTGAACCGCTTTCCTCATTAATCAAATGCGCAGGGGTAACGTAGTGGGCTCCCTGGGTTGCCACATCAATCGTGATCTGCTCGACGGTGCCCACCCACGGATGCACAAAAAACACCGCAGTTAAACCGATACAAATAGCGATAAAGGTGGTCGACAGGTAATAAACGAGGGTAATACTGCCCAGACTACGAAGTCTCGCCGCATCGCCGATGTGCAGCAGCCCGCCGATTAAGGAAAAGAAAATAATTGGCGCGACCAGCATCCTCAGTAAGGCCAGAAAGCTGGTTTTGAGCAGCAGGATAAATTCGTAAAAAGCGGGTGGTGAGGTTGCACCCACCCATGCCGTATCGCCGAAGCCAACTGCGGAGAAATAACCCAGTACCGCGGCCACCGCCACCCAGAAGGTCATATTTTTAGTCAGTTTGCTGAGCATCGTTCTTTTGTCGTGGTTTGGCTGCACGTAGGAATTATAATGGGCTTAACCTGCCTTTAAGTAATTAAATGGTGCCCGGGGCCGGACTTGAACCGGCACGATATTTCTATCGACGGATTTTAAGTCGTTGTGCTTTGAAACTCCGCAAATCTCTACAAACAAGGCAATAGAAAGCACAGGGGTTTCAGCCCTGCTCTTCTGTTGTGAGTCGTGGTGATATTTGTCCGGACTGGTCGGCTCTGCGGTAAATACGCGGTAAGAAATCACTGCGAGATGGGCCTCCTTTCTGACCGGGGGTGGGGGCAAATTCGTTCTCTCGGAATAGTATAAGAACCACCCGCCCGACACAGCTGCAAAAATAGAGGAAACAGCCCTTCTAAGGGTAAAGCGAGATATCGTCGCTAGCGCGCTGTTAGGCCGTCAGCTAGTGCCCAAACGCCGGCACGGTTTCAATAATCAGCTGTCACCGGTAGAGTATGAAAGACAATTTACAGAATGGCTGGTAAGTGTCTAGTAAAGTGGGGGCGATTCATTGTTAGCTTTCTTTATAACAAGCAATATATGACTCGTATGCTAGAGAAAGGATTCATACTTAAAGATTCAGAAGAAGTTATGGCCGATGCAAGAATAAAACTTGGCATTTCTCAAGTTTAAATTTTTTTTGAGGCTACATAGAAATAAAACGCCTAGCAGGATAAATGTCCGTATTATTTTTTTTGCTAGGCGTTCTACCGCGGCATTTCTTTTTATCGCCGCTGCTGTTGGACTTATTTATCATTGAAAACGGTACGCTCGGCTCGATTGACAATATTTCCCTTCAGGCTGTCCCCATCCCCGCCGCAGTCTGGCTGTTTGGTTCCGGTCTGGGACTACCGGGTTGGCTGCGACGTAAACAAGCAGCCTAAAAACCGATTCACTCGCAAATCTATACGCCGCGTAGCGGCTCCTCTTTGAGGTTCGCCAAATCCGAACCCGCCGGTTTCTGATATAGACGCAGCCCGAATTCCGGCACGATTGCCAGCAAGTGATCGAAGATGTCCGACTGGATATCTTCGTAGGCAGCCCATTCGGTTGTGTTCGTGAAGCAGTAAATCTCCAGCGGCAGGCCCTCGGGCCCCGGATCGAGCTGACGAACAATCAGCGTCATGCCTTTGTGGATCTTCGGATGATTCTTCAGGTAGTTGTACGCGTATGCGCGAAAAGTACCGGCGTTCGTCAGCCGCCGTCTATTTACTTCAGAGTCCACCTCGTTCGCGAGTCCCTCGTTATAGTCGGTCAGCTCCTGTTCCTTGTTCTCAATGTAGTCCTTCAGCAGTGCGAAACGTGTGAAATGATCAACTTCATCTTGCGTCTGGAAGCGGATCGACGACACGTCGACAAAAATTGCGCGCTTGATCCGCCTGGCGCCCGACTGCGACATGCCGCGCCAATTCTTGAACGAGTCCGTAATTAACCGGTGCGTTGGGATCGTCGTGATTGTCTTGTCCCAGTTCTGCACTTTGACGGTGTGGAGTTGCATGTCAACCACGTCACCGTCCGCGCCGAACTGCGGCATCTCGATCCAATCACCGACGCGAACCATGTCCTGCGCGGTGAGCTGCACGCTGGCAACCAGCGACAGGATTGTGTCCTTGAATACCAGCAGCAGGATAGCGGTCATCGCGCCGAAACCGCTGAGCAGCAACAGCGGTGAACGGTCCAGCACCGCCGCTATGATCATTATTCCGCCGAAAATCCAGACGATGATCTGCACGAGTTGCACAAATCCCTTTAGCGGACGATCCTTTGCGACCGCCGAAGCCGCGTAGATCGTGTTTGCTGCGCTGAGCATGGCAGTCAGCGCAAGCGTCAGCATCAACACCATGTAGCCCATCGCGACGTTGCGCATAAGCTGCATAACGCCTTCCGGCAGACCGGAGACGAATGCCACGCCGACAAATACAATCAGCGCCGGCACTACCTGCACGAGGCGACCGACGATATTGTGCGTGACCAGCGCGTCATCCCATGTGAAGCTGGATCGTTTGGCGAATGCGCGGACAGTACCGACCAGTAGGCGTTTGGCGATCAGATCGATGATGACGGCGCCCGCAAGCAGCGCCAGTACGCCGACAACGGGCGGCAGAAGCGGGTGAATCGAGTCAAGTTGTTCGAACATTTGTCTGGGGGTCCGGGGTGAGCGCGCGGAGATAGTATCACTCAATCGTCGTTGTCATTTAATTGAGCAGTCATTCTGGCCTTTACGGAAAAATATCTCTCCGACGCAATCCAAGCGACCACTGAAGGCCCGGGTGCGGTGCATCTCGTTGAATCAATTACGCGGTGAAATGTCCGCTGTAGCGACTTATGAGCTGGGTGTGCGCTGCCGGAATTTTACCCGGATCAGTCCCGCCCCAACCACAGGGTCCGTGACACACTGTGGGACTATTGCGGGAGTCAGTCCTGCATCGTTATGCACGGTACTGCAATCTTGTCCGCGGACGCCTCCTGATCGATCAATAAAAACAATCAGTTAACACCCAAGAACCGGATTCGGGAGGGCCGCTCCCGGGCATCCCTGCCCTCCGCGGCACTTATGCATCCTGCATGTCGCAGGGGCCGGAGGTTCGAATCCTCTCACCCCGACCACATTTGCGTGTATGTGGACACGCAAATTCAATTAATCGCGTAGCGATTTCCTATGCTCGCAGAGTGATGCGCCACGCAGTGCGCCAAGAACTCGGAGAGCACCGCCAAAGGCGGAAAAGCGTGCATTTGAGCACGCGAATCTATAGGCCGCGCAGCGGCATCGCTCACGGATAGCCGACGTAAAAACGAAACCCGCGCGAATTATCGACTAATGGATGGTTGGCGAACCGCTTGTCCCTGAGGGCGTCCGGCACCACTACGATACCGCCTTCGCTGATTGTGGTACGACAGAGATTTAGCTCTATTGGTAACTCCGTCACATTCCAGCCGACCACTGACTTAAACCGTTGACGGCGCGGCGTCACGATTGAGACAGCGGCCACCGCAATGCCCGGAACGGAACGTGCCAGGCGCGTAAGACGCTCGAAGCGTTCCTCCACCGGTATGTAGAACTGGTCGAGAATGCGAATGTCTGTCACCCTTACTAGGGTCCGCACTCATTGTCAGCCCCCCACCCCCGTCCGGATCGACTGGTTCCGATCGGTGAGATCCAGCCTAAATTCGCGGTTATCAGTAAGGACGATCTCGTTCTGCGAGCCATGGTGCAGCTCCAGCTACTCAAGCGCTATCTCGCCTGGAAGTTGATAGATCATCAGCGCGTCAGATGTAACAGGCACGATCTTGACCCGCTGGTCTGCTTTTTTCTCCAGGGCTCCGCGCACGTGTTCCCGTACCCACGAATATCCTCTGACCTTCGCAATGCCTTCCTGATAGGCAACGACACGGCCGACAAAGAACCGCGGCTGATCCTGCTGAAATAGCCTCCGGTGCGCGATCAAAATGTTGTCATCGCACTTTAGTACAGCATCATCGAAGCCTGTTTTATTACTGGTATCAGATTGCGCCTGCGAGTGTTCGCCCGGGCTGGACGGGCGTAAATCCTCTTGCCGGTCGCACCAGACCTACAAATAGACCGGCGCGGAAACTGCGATTTCCACATGTGAATCGGAAATCCCGGTCAATTCAATTTCTATCGATCCGTCAGCGAATAGTTCCTTGATAGGCGTCTGCGAATCAATCCCCTCACGAGACTTTATGGTGATCTTTTCGCCATTTTTTCGGGCTACGATCAGTCTTCTGCTGACGGACATTCGCTCACCTCCTGGGCAACCGGTGCGGGTATTTCCGGTACCGGACTTCTAATAGTCATTCCTGTCCGGGCAAACTACTCAAACTCCGGCGCAGGCACTGGCCGGCAGATGAAAAAGCCCTGAAACTTGTCACAACCGACTGCCCCGAGAAAGTCCAGAATTTCCTGGTTCTCAACGCCCGCAGCGCAGGCGGTCATCTCCAGATTATGAGCCATTTGTATCATAGTACTGAGCATCCGCGCCCGGCACAGATAGCTCAATATGCCACTTTTTTCTGTAGAATCCGGTCAAAATAAAGAACGATAGCCAGCGTTTCAGGAAATCACTTATGAACAGCAATGGAAGCGGTGCCAGCGCGCCTGTCAGTGTGGTCGTGATCGGCGCCGAGAATCTCGATGCCTCGCTCGAATTTTATACGGACACCCTGGGGCTGGAGGTTGCCGATACCACGACCTGGCAAGGTCCTGAGTTTGAGCGTTACTGGCAGGTGCCCGCAGGAACAACGGCACGCTGCGCTTTGCTCGAACATGGCGCTGATCCGGTCGGTCGCATTCAGCTCATGGAATTCGATGCGACCGATCGTAAGCTCGTCAGGCCGCCGGAGATTCACCGTGCAACGGGGCTTTTCAACCTGAATATCTATTCGAGTGACATCGCCAGGGATTGTGAGCAACTCAAAGCACAGGGCTTCAATTTCTGGGCTGAGCCGTTGCGTACCGATTTCGGGCCGGCCGTGGGTGAGATTGCCGAGGTCGCTTTCGACGGCCCGGACGGTGTCGTCATCAACCTGGTTCAACTGCTGACGGAAGACCCGAAAACGCTAAGCGGGAATATCCTTCGCTTCATCGAGGGATACGGCTGCACACGGACCGGCTTTACGTCGGTTGCCACGACATCCCACGGGGTGCTCGATATGGAAAAAGCACGAGCGTTCTATATGGGCCCACTGCACATGACCTTATTCATGGAAACCGTACTGGAAGGCGCGGAGACAAATCGCACCATGGACCTCGCCGAGGACGCCCGGACCCAGAGTGTGTTTGTCCAGGGAAATCACGAGTACGGCAAGATCGCCCTGTCGGCGCCGATGAATTACGAGATCCCGAACCTGGTGCCGGATGCCGTGCCGCCCAACATCGGTTACCTGGCCCAGTCCTTCCAGGTTGGTGACCTAGCCGAGGCTGCCAGTGCCTGCGCCGCTGTCGGCGCGGAAGAGTTTTCGGCGCCGCTGGAAATCGATCTGCCGGGCCGCGGCAAGTGTGCAGCCATGCTGGTCCGCAACCCGGGCAGTGGTGCACTGCAGGAATTATTTCAGCCTGTTTAGGCCCGGTGACCATATAACCCTTCGCATGACATTTGTCATTACAGGGACAGTCACGGGGTTGTAGTCTAAAACGACGCCTATCGCATGGCAGCCCGTGCCGAATATGGCATAACCGCGCCCGCATCAGGAGGGTTACATGAATTTATCGATGATACTTTGGGGTATGCCGCAAGCGCTGAGAGCCACGGCTCTCATATTCCCCGAATTCGCGGAGCGCCTGAAAGAAAGGGATCTCGTCGCGCAGTTCAAATTGCAGGACAAACCGGAAGGCCGCTGGATAAAGCTTGAAAACGGCAAGATCAGCACGAAAAGCGGCATTCACGAAAGCCCGGATATAACCATCTTTTTTAAGAACCAGGCCATTGCGGAAGAGTTCCTGACGCCGCCTTTCGACCAACTGGTGCGCATTGATGCCGCAAAGAATTTCAAAATCGGCATGGAAGGTTCGGATGAATTAGCGGTTTGGTTCATGTCCACGCTGGCCCGCATGGAATCGCTGACCTGGAAAAGCGGGACTGACATGGGTAACGGTGTCACGCGCTACACCAACGGCACCAATGGCGGACCGATCTTCGTCTATGTCAAGGACGGCAAGGTCATCAGAACCACACCCATGGATTTTGACAACGACGATGCGCCTTCATGGTCGATTAGCGCCCGCGGCAAAACATTTACACCACCTCGCAAGACGACCCTGGCCGCGCACGGTCAGTGCCAGAAGTCCATGGTGTATTCGAAAGAACGGCTGCTGTATCCCATGAAGCGGGTGGATTTCGATCCCGATGGCGAACGCAATATTCAGAATCGCGGTAAATCAGAATTCGAACGGATCAGCTGGGAAGAGGCGCTCGATATCGTTAGCAAGGAGATCAAACGCTGCAAGGCCGTTGGCCCCGGCGCGATAGCGGTTGCTAATGGTTCGCACCACCAGTGGGGCAACCTCGGTCATTACCTGAGTGCTTTTAACCGGTTCTGGAACCTGATCGGTGTGACCAAGCTGGTGCATAACCCCGACAGCTGGGAAGGCTGGTTCTGGGGCGCGATGCACCACTGGGGCAACAGCCTGCGTCTCGGCGCCGCAGAACCCTATGGCACGGTTGAAGACTGCCTGAAAGAAGCGGAAATGATGGTCTTCTGGTCCAGCGATCCCGATGCGACCTACGGGTTCGAGGGGACCATACGGCGCGGCTGGGCCAAGGAACTGGGCATCAAGATGGTGCACATCGACCCGCACATGAACTACACGGCCGCCCACCTGGGCGGCAAGTGGATAGCGCCCAAGGCAGGTACGGATGCGGCGCTCGCCCAGGCACTTTGCCATGTCTGGATTACCGAGGATCTCTACGACAAGGAGTTTGTGGCAAACAGAACCACCGGCTTCGAGGAATGGAAAGCCTACATCCTCGGCCAGACGGATGGCACGGCAAAAACCCCCGAGTGGCAGGAAGCGGAAACCGGCGTGCCCGCACGCGAGGTCCGGGCGCTGGCCAGGGAATGGGGTGCCAAGAAAACCTATCTTGGCGCCGGCGGTTGGGGCAGCGGTGTCGGCGGCGCATGTCGCGGGCCGATGGGCGTGCAATGGGCCCGAATGATGACCATTCTCGGCGCGATGCAGGGCATGGGACGACCGGGTTCCAACTTCGGTAACCTGCAGTTCGGCACCCCGCTGGACTTTAACTTCTATTTCCCCGGCTACGCCGAAGGCAGCATGTCCGGCGACCTGGCGTACAGCGCCAATGCGGCCAATAACTATCAGCGCATGCCGCACATCGTGACCATGAGTTCGGTCAGGCAGGCTATTCCCCGGATGTATCTGCCCGAGGCGATCATGGAAGGGAAAGCGATGGGTTACCTGACCGATGTGGCTTCGGTGCAGGGCCAGTTTTTCCCGTTCGGCTATCCGTCACCCGGGCATGTGCCGGTTGAAATGCTCTACAAATATGGCAGTGCTTCTTTCGGCACGATGGTCAACTCGAATCGCTGGGTGCGGATGTATCAGCATGAGAACCTGAAATTTGTTGTCAATCAGTCGGTCTGGAACGAAGGCGAGACGAGGTTCTCGGATATTATCCTGCCCGCGTGTTCGGTATTCGAGCGTTGGGATATCGGCGAATGGCTGAATGTGGGACCTGCTTACGTGCATCATATGTATTCGATGGTTAATCACCGCGTGATATCGATGCAGCACAAGTGTATCGAGCCGCTGGGTGAGTCCAGGTCCGATTACGATATCTTCCTTGCCGTAGCAGAAAAGCTCGACCTGGGGGCGGTATATTCGGAAGGCGGTAACACGGAACTCGACTGGTGCAAGCGCGTGTTCGATTCGTCGGATATGGCCAAGCACATCTCCTGGCGAAAATTCCTGAAAAAGGGTTACTTCGTCGTGCCCCCGGAACCGGAAGCGTCGCGGGCGCCTACTGCATACCGGTGGTTCTACGAAGGCCGGAAAAAGGATTTGCCCGAACCCAGTCCACTGCCGTCAGATTACATAGGCAACTATGGCGAGGGGCTGCAAACACCTTCGGGAAAATTCGAGTTTATTCCCGGGACGCTGAGCCGAATCGATGATCCGGACCGGCCTCCTTTAAATAAGTATATGCCCGTCTACGAGGACCCGCAGAAGGATGCAGAACTGGCGGAGTATTCCTTGCAGTTGCTAACGCCACACTCACGGTATCCGTTCCACGTCATGGGTGACGATGAGGGCAGTTCTCTCCGCGACATCAGGGAGCATCGTGTTCTGGTCGATGGCCACCATTACCTGGTAGCCAGGATTAACCGGCAGGATGCAGAGGCAAGAGGGATTGAGGACGATGACCTCATACGCCTGTGGAATAACCGGGGTTCGGTCGTCTGCGCTGCACAGGTCACCGATCGACTGCGGCCGGGCACCGTGAGTGCCGCTACCGCATCAGCCGAATACAGGCCGGCGGGCGAACCCGGCAAATCGACCGATCTGGGCGGTTGCACGAACATGCTGAACCCCAGTAAATCCATAACCAAGAAATCTCACGGTATTAGGCCGAATACGACGCTGATTCAGATTGAAAAATGGACCGGTGTTGATACCTGGAAACCCGCGGAGGCAGTGTGATGGCTAAGAAATGGAATATGATCATCGATATCGAGCGCTGCGATAACTGCCGTGTCTGTTTTCTGGCTGCCAAAGATGAGCATATCGGTAATGAGTTCCCGGGTTACGCAGCTTCGCAACCTCCGCAAGGGCATAACTGGATCGAGATTGAGAGAAAGGAGCGCGGCAGCTACCCGATTGTCGAGGCGAACTTCATGCCCGTGATGTGTAATCACTGCGATGATGCGCCCTGCATGAAAGCCGCAACAGATGGTGCTGTCAGAAAGCGTGACGACGGCATCGTCATTATCGATCCGGAAAAATCCAAGGGACAGAAAGCAATCGTGGATGCCTGCCCCTATAATGCGGTTTCCTGGAACGAGGAAAGGCAGATTCCCCAGGCATGGATTTTCGATGCGCATCTGCTGGATGATGGTTGGACGCAAACCCGTGCGGAGCAAGCTTGTCCGACAGGCGTGTTCAGATCGGTCAAGGTCGAAGATCAGGAAATGCAGCAGATAACAGCGGCAGAGGGTCTGGAAGTATTGCAGCCGGAACTCGGCACCAGGCCCCGCGTGTATTACAAGAATATGCACTTGATGGCCCAGTGTTTTGTTAGCGGATCCGTGGCAGCGAATATAGATGGCGTCGAAGAGTGCGCTGAAGGCGCTGAAGTTATTCTGAAACAGAATGGCAGCGAGATTGGCCGGGCGACGACGGACACTTTTGGTGAATTCAAGATCGACAAACTCGAGAAGAACAGCGGTCAATATGAGTTGGAGGTCAAAGGCTCAACAGGCAGCTTATCGACGAAGTTCGAGCTCAGCGATAAAAGTCTCTACCTTGGTGCAATAGAGCTGGCATAGGGAGGTGCCGGCACCGATCCCCGACCAGTTGAACAAGGCATGAAGAGGATGGTATGCAAAGTTTTTTAGAAAAAGAAAGCATTCGTAAAGAAGCATTTCAGAATATCTGGTCAGACGAACTTGATGATGTGTTCTCCGATGTGGCTGAATATTACGATCAGGTCAATATCATCGCCAGTCTCGGATTACTGAACAGATGGCGCCATCGCTTTGTCTCAACCATTGATCTCAGTCCCGGCCAGAAAGTGCTGGATGTATGCGCCGGCACCAATGTCATTGGCAGGGCGCTTCTGAGCAGGGAGCCAAGTCTCGACGTCCAGGCCATCGACAAAAGCGCCGCCATGCAGGAGGTGGGCCAGCGTCTCGCACAGGAGAAGGGATTCACAATAAAGAGCACGATCAGCGACGTGCATCAGCTGCCGTTTCCGGATAATCATTTCGATATCATCACATTACAGTGGGCCTCACGGCACCTGCGAATTGTCGATGTTTTCTCGGAAATCACCAGGGTCCTCAAACCGGGTGGGTACTTCTACCACTGCGACATGTTGAGACCAAAAGAGAAAATTGTGGCGCAGCTTTATTATGCCTATCTGCATATCAGCGTGCCTATGCTGGCATTTCTTTTCCGCAGTGGCCCTGCGGCATTGGCCTGCAGGGACTATTTTATTGAGGCGATACGAATGTTCTACTCATCAGATGAGCTTTCGGAGCTGCTTGCGGAGATTGGTTATTCCAATATTTCCAGTAAGGATATTCTTGGCGGCGCGATCGGCCTCCACAAAGCATGCAAGGCATAACGGCCTGTTCGTTTCACGTGCCGGCTCAATAATCCGGGGGTCAGGATGCGAACAATAATAATAACGATACTGTCGTTGTACTCGATGACGGCCAGCGCGGTCGTAGTCAATATCGATTTTGAAAGTTTCGGCCCGGGCACGTTTCAGCCCGCGGGGACTACATTCGCTACCTAGGGTTTTACGTTTACCACGACGCTTGCAGGGGAAGTGCTTATCTTTGACGGGCCTCAAACCGAAACCGGTTACGTCATGTTTCCTTGCGCCGGTTGTGCTAACCCAACCCGATTTATGCTGCAGCAGACCAATGGCAATCCTTTTTCGTTATTTTCGTTTGATGTGGGGTTTGGGGTTGCAGCCCCTCCGTACGAGCGTCCGCTGACAGTTACCGGGACGCGTGCAGACGCTTCGGAAATCAGTGCCACATTTGACTCTATAGGCGGCTGGATTGAAACCATAAGCCTTGGGCCGGGTTGGGATAATCTTGTTTTAGTCGATTTTAGTATCGACTCAACTAACCTGTTTTCGCTAGATATTCCAGGGTACGACAATATTGTTGTTAACGCCGTACCCATACCTGCAGCGGTCTGGCTGTTCGGGTCGGCATTGGCCAGATTGGGTTGGTTAAGACGAAAACAAACTATCTGAATTGGAACCGAATACGAAAAGGCCCGCTTTCGCGGGCCTTTGCTTTTCCATAAGCCGCTGGCGCGATAGCATTTCCTATCCTTCTCTAGTAGGGCCGGTCTCCGCAGATCGTCACGCGGTTTACGGTCCGCTGGGAAGTATAGTCGACAGCAGCGTAGTGCTGCGTACAACGGTTATCCCACATCGCGATTGTGTCTTTTTCCCAGTGGAGACGCACCATAAACTCGGGCTGCTCGATGTGTTGCTGCAGGAACGCCAACAGCGCATCACTTTCGGCACGCTCCAAACCCAGGATATGCGAGGTAAAGTTTCGATTGATAAACAGGCCTTTGCGGCCGGTCTCCGGATGTGTACGCACGACCGGGTGTTCAACCGGCGGCGTAACTTCATGGAAACGGTCAACCTGATTAAATTTTTAAGTCAAGTTTCTTAATTTAGTCACCAACAGTCGGTCAGCTGGCCAGGCCAAGCCAGCAAGGGCTTTCACGTTGGTATGGCCGAATGGAATAAAGGCAAACCGTGATGCGAGTTTGCAGGGGCCGACTTTCTTCACGGACGCGACGGGCATCCAGTTTGATAACCGAATCCCGGCGCTGGGAACGGATATGACGAACTACACCTTCAGTATTCCGGGAGGGTCAGGGACTATCCATGTCCGGGCACGCCTTATCTATCGCCGTGCCTTCAGATTCCTTGTTGATGCCAAGAGTTGGACCCAGGATGGACACGGTAATCCACTCGAGGATATGACCAACCCCCACTACGGTCACCTGATGGAGCTGGCCACGGAAGATGTATCGTTCTGATGCCAGCCCCCCTGGGGCATTGACTACGAGTTATTTAATTTTGTGGATGCTATCGAAGCAGCACTTGTAGAAAACTGGATAAACAGCCTTAACTCGTGCGTCAACCAGAAATCAGTTATCACCATCATTCGACAGTGCAGAATCAATTATCGCTGCTATTTCTTCAAGCCCAGCTTCACCCATCATGTCCAGGTGCTCTGGTGCATCGCGCATTGGATGAATGGTAACTCGTCCCGTTACAAGGCTGTCCCAGAATTGCTGTGTTCCCTCGATCGCCTCATCTCCATGGTCCCGGTAGAAAAAATCCAGTGGACCGCTAAAAGCCTCGTAGCGATACTTTCTGACAGCCGGCGCCATATGCGTCAGGTAGTTCACCCAACGTAAACGAGGCGACATCATCGTGTTCGTTCTCCGGTGCCACCAGGTTCGTATACGCCTGATTATTACTTTAGGCCGCCGGGCGATTATCCCGGCACAAACATTAATCAGGAACTTTAGCTGTGCAAAATGAGGGCCGGATGACCTGGCTTCGCCCAGCGTATCGCGGATCTTTTCGACTCCCGACCTGGCATTAAGCGGCGGTTCCGCCAGGCATAAATGGGCAACTTCATGGCCCATAGCTTCCAGTTGGCAAGCAATTTCAAAAGCTATCGTCGCACCGTACGAGAAACCAAACAGATAGTACGGGCCTTTAGCCTGGGCCGCCAAAACTTCCTCGATATACGCCTTCGCCAGCTCTTCAACCGAAGAAGGAATCGTGTGTATTGCATCCGTTTCATAAACATAATTAAGCGCATAAACCGGTCTTTGAACTTTCAGCTGCTGTGCAAGCTTCATCGGCTCTCCGTGCACGCAAAAAAGAGGCATGCCCTTTCCCTTGGTACGTATAGGCATCAGCGCACGGGCTGAAGGACTATTCTTCAATTTTTCCGTTCCAGCCACTCGGGCAACTCAGGGTTTCTATCGGCCAGCAAATCTGCCAGCCTTTTATTGTAGGGGCGATAGAACTCTTCCAATCGATCCTTTTCGAATGGATCCAGCTCTTCTCCACTGCTCTCACCTCTATTCAGAAAATAGTAAAACCGTGTCAGGATATCCTTTATTTTGCGATGGCGACGAAGAAACACTTCAAGAATACGGTAAGTTCGAACTGCAAACCATTGCAGAATTCGAAACCTTGTAAACATAGTACGGTTTTCCCTAATTTCGCCTTCTTTCTGCTCCTGAATATTTTCTGAATCAACACCCAACCAGTTAAATATATCTGTCAGCACTTCCACCTGATTGTTCACGAGTTCATCAAAAAAAATGATCCTGATATTGCCCATAAACTCTTCCATCCAGTCCTGCAAATAATCTATGTATTTACCGCCCTCTACGCCGAAATAAACATTGCGCTCCTCCCTAGCCAACTCACTCTGCGAGAGCTCTAGACAACGATCAATATATTCTGAGAATGTGATTGCGCTAGGAAGCTCCACCAAGGATTTTTTAGCCCTGAAGAAAGAAAATGCGCGGCTCACTGGCTCTCTCAATACCACCAGTATTTTCGTATCCTGGCCGGCAACCTGCCTGATTGCCTTTATCAGCCTTATTCCTCCATAGAGGTAGCCAGGTGTAGCCTCCAGTAGCCATTTCTGGCTATCAGCGGCGTCAAAATAACGTTCATAAACTCCAGCGGACTCCCGGTTTTTGCCGTACCGTTCGGGCAGGAAATAACACGTTTCCTTCACGGATGACGGGCAAATATCCGGGTGTCGGGCCAGCGCAGAAAACAAGGTGGTCGTACCAGCCTTATTGACTCCGGCTATAATTAGATGCCGTGGTTTCTGATTTCCTGCCATATTTTGCTACGCATGATAGTACACAGCGATTTCACGGTATCGCAGTTACCTTAGACTCTGCGTCATTGTACAGGTGTTCAATCCATTGACAGAAGTTCTTCCTAATGCAGTATTGATAGGCGTCCAGAAAGCGGGAACAACCGCTTTGTACAACTGGATTTCCCAACACCCGGAAGTCTTTGGCGACCCGGCGATGAAAGACTTTCCTTTTTTTTGCGACGCCAGCTATTTTAATAAAGGCAGTGACTGGTTTACTGAACGTTTTTCTAACTGGAATGGTGAAAAAATTATTCTGCATGGCTACGTACATTATCTTTCTTTTGGCGAAGAAACTGCGCCGCGCCTTAAGGCATTCAATCCAGACCTAAAATTGCTGGCAGTTCTGAGGAATCCTGCTGAAAGGGCCTACTCCGCTTACCTGCAAGCCAGGAAAACAGGCCACGAACCAATTATGAGCTTTGAAGAAGCAATTGACAATGAGCTTGCGGGCAATCTGTCTTCTTTTAAAGATACAGCGAATCGAAGTTACATCTCACATGGTTACTATAGTCACAGCATAAGCACTTTCTGGAAGCACTTTGATCCGGATCAGTTAAAGGTTTTGTTATATGATAATCTAAAGAACGATCCCGTAGGTTCCTGCATAGAAGTTTTTGAGCACCTGTCAATCGACAAAAACTTTACAGCAAAGATTACCAGCCTAAATAGATACGGGATGCCCAGAAGCAGGTGGCTACAAAACCTCTTGAAAGACGGCATCAAGTGGTCTGTTGCTCGCGAATTGGTACCTTTGAACACTCGAATAAGATTACGTCAGTTGGCACTGGCAATTAACACCAAAACGGGTGAGAAACCCGTGTTGGAAACAAGCATCTGGCAGCGGCTTGATGACTTTTATAAATCCGAGATAGATAGGCTGGAAAATATTATAGGAAGAGATCTTAGCAGCTGGCGAAATTATCGTCCGTAGTAAGAACCATCCTTACTTCGCGTAGTCAGGATACTGCCCGGCGTTCTGGCATTAGTGGATCTACCTCGGGCGATGGCACCCGCTTGTTCGCCTCTGTATAGAGAGAATGCAAGACCACGGCTACGGCAGCGACTATAAATATGTACATACGAATATAGGCAAAAGAAAATATCGTCATCAGGATAGCGCACGTTCCAATCGAAACCCTTAACGCTTTCGCAAGACTGGTATCGAAGTTTACGATATCAACT
>PBYE01000027.1 GCA_002729495.1 Chromatiales bacterium | reverse complement strand
CTCAGGTTCCACGTCGGCCGCAGCTTTCGGCTTCGTCTCGATTACAACCTTTCTGGCTTTCGCCCCCTTGCGCGCGCGCCCCCGCAATCCGGCAGGTTTACCTTCGCCATCGAGTTCTACAAATTCGTCATCACCCTCGGGTACCTGCGGCAGGGTTGCCTTGCCCTCGGTAACGGCAACAGCCACGCCGGCCGTATAAAGCTGGGCGGCACGCATCGCATCGTCGTTACCCGGGACCACGTAGTCGACATCATTGGGTGAGCAGTTTGTGTCCACGATCGCTACTACAGGTATGCCAAGCTTACGCGCCTCGTGCAGAGCAATTTTTTCGTGGCCTACATCGATAATAAACAGCGCATCCGGCAATGACCGCATATTTTTAATACCGCCCAGGCTGCGCTCCAGTTTTTCCTGTTCGCGCTTAAGGCCAAGCACTTCTTTCTTACTCAACTGATCAAAACTGCCGTCTTCTGACATCAGCTCCAGCTCTTCAAGTCTTTTTATCGACTGCTTAATCGTCTTGAAGTTAGTCAGCATACCGCCGAGCCAGCGGTGACTCACAAACGGCATGCCACAACCCTCTGCCGACGTCCTTATGGCCGCGCGCGCAGAACGCTTGGTACCGACAAACAGCACGGTTCCGCTATCAGCGGCAATGTTTTTAATAAAATCAAGGGCTTTCTCGTACAGAGGTAAAGTCTGTTCGAGATTAATAATGTGGATGTTATTTCGGTGACCGAAAATGAACGGTGCCATCTTCGGGTTCCAGTATCGGGTCTGATGCCCGAAGTGCACACCAGCCTCCAGCATCTGGCGCATGGATATGTCTGTCATTTTTTAAACTCCTGGGTTCAGCCTCCATGTGCCCCATACGGCAACCGCATCGGGCGAAGCCCGGCTACAGCACCCAGCCGCATGTGACGGCACATGTGTGGATTTGATTGCTTAAAATGCGCGCGCTTTATACCATATGGGCCGTTCAGCAACAATGGATCGATGGCTCCGGTTGCGCTTTCCAGCCCGGGCTGCACGACCCGGTACCCGGAACCAACCGGGCTAAACGCCTCATGGTTAATCGATTTGGCGATCCATGTTGCCCCGCAGCCACAGCGCCTCGCCCCTGACAGGTTATTCCAGGAATATCGCCAATGAGCGTAACAATTAAGACTTCGGCTGAAGCTGACAAGATGCGGGTCGCAGGACGCCTTGCAGCCGATGTGCTGGACATGATCGGGGAGCACATCCAGCCCGGCATATCCACCGACGAACTGGACAGTATCTGTCACGATTTTATCGTCAACGCTCAGCAGGCTATCCCGGCACCGCTTAACTACCGCGGCTTCCCGAAATCCATATGCGCATCAGTCAACCATATCGTCTGTCATGGCATTCCGGGCACAAGGGTTCTTAAAAACGGCGACATACTCAATATCGACATAACGGTGATCAAAGATGGATTCCACGGCGATACAAGCCGGATGTTTAGCGTTGGAAAATCCTCCGTGCAGGCAAAACGGCTGACCCAGGCTGCCTATGACGCCATGTGGAGAGGCATCGAACTGGTCAGGCCCGCCGCCCGACTGGGTGATATTGGTTATGCCATCCAGAGCTTTGCTGAAGAGCAACATTTTTCGGTCGTGCGGGAATATTGCGGGCATGGTATCGGGCGGCTTTTCCATGAAGATCCACAGGTGCTCCACTACGGCAAACCAGGCACGGGTCTCGAGCTGGTTGCGGGAATGGCTTTTACGGTCGAACCCATGGTCAATGCGGGTGGCCGAAATGTAAAACTCCTCGGGGATGGCTGGACAGTCGTGACCAAGGACCATTCGCTTTCGGCACAATGGGAACATACCCTCCTGGTAACGGAGGATGGTTGCGAGGTGCTAACGCTGGGTGTCGGTGACCGCTGATGGTAAGCCCCTCTCTGCAACATGACCCTACCGCAACGCTCTCGATCAGCTCAGACGATATGGCGCTGGCGAAGCGATGCCTGAACGACGCCGGAACTGGTATCGACTGGGACGTCATCGACAGCTGGGCGGAATCAGCTGCGAAAGACCCCCTGCCAACGTACAGAAGCCTGCTTGCCTCTGCTCACGAAGCACTTAAGCAACGTTTTCTGCAGGGTGATTCTGTGGAGCAACTGGTTGCAGACCGCACCCGCGTCGTTGACCAGGTTATCGTATCGGCATGGCAATCATTTTCTGCAGCGAAGGATACCAGCCTGGCACTGGTAGCGGTGGGCGGCTACGGTCGCGGCGAATTGCATCCCGGCTCGGATATAGACCTGTTACTGCTGATCAAACGCCGCGCCCGGAAGCACCGGGAGGATATTGCCGATTTCCTGGCCCTGCTCTGGGACGTGGGACTGGAAGTCGGCCACAGCACCCGAACTGTTAATGAGTGCAGGGAAGCTTGCAAGGGCGACCTGACTATTGCAACCACCCTCATGGAATCTCGCCTTCTGCACGGATCTGAATCCCTGTACAAGAAAATGGCTACAGCAATCGCGCCACCCAAAATCTGGTCGGCGCGAGCTTTTTTCGAAGCCAAGCTCAAGGAACAGGCCAACCGGCATTACAGTTACGACGACACCGCTTACAACCTCGAACCCAATATCAAGGGAAGCCCGGGTGGTCTGCGAGATATACAAATCATCATCTGGGTCACGATGCGACACTTCGGGACAGGCAATTTGTCGAGCCTTGTACAGGAAGGTTTCCTGACCGAGGCACAACTGCGGATACTCCGGCAGGGCAGAAAGTTTCTGTGGCGGATTCGCTTTGCCCTCCACACCCTCACCGGCCGGCGTGAGGACCGGCTACTGTTCGACTACCAGGCACGCATCGCCCAGTTATTCGGATACGAAGACGCATCGTACACACTCGGTGTAGAACAGCTGATGCAGCGCTACTACCGAACGGTTATGGATATCAGCCGCCTTAACGAGATGCTGCTGCAGTTATTTCAGGAAGCGATACTCCTGAACCCGGATGCACCCGCCGAACCTGTCAGTAACAATTTTGAAGTTAAAAATGGCTTTCTGCAGATAGCCCACAACCAGGTTTTTCCCGACAACCCGTCCGCGCTGCTGGAGATGTTCCTGATCCTGCAGCAGCATCCTGAATTTAAGGGCGTCAGCGCACGAACCATCGCCCTGGTGCGCCGGCACATGCATCTGATAGACGATGAGTTTCGCCTTAACCCCAGGAATCACCGGTTATTCCTGAAAATACTCGCCGCACCGGAAGGCGTTACCCATGAACTTCGGCGGATGAATATCTATGGGGTGCTCGGTCAGTACATACCTAACTTCGGGCGCATCGTCGGCCGCATGCAATATGACCTGTTTCATGTCTATACGGTCGACGCGCACACTTTGTTTGTCGTCAGCAATTTGCGGCGCTTCATGCTGACCCGCTTTGATCATGAATACCCGCGCTGCAGCGAGATTATGCGTGGAATTGAGTCTCCCGAAGTGCTCTACCTGGCGGGCCTTTTCCATGACATCGCGAAGGGGCGCGGCGGCGATCATTCAACTTTGGGTGCAGTAAGTGCGGAGGCGTTTTGCCTGGAGCACGGTATGAGCCGGTACGATTCCCGGCTGGTTGCGTGGCTGGTCCGGCATCACCTGCTGTTGTCACTTACCGCCCAAAAGCAGGATATCCACGACCCTGAAGTTATACGGAAATTTGCCGGCAAGGTAGGTGATGAGACTCACCTGGACTATCTATACCTGCTGACGGTGGCAGACGTACGGGCAACCAATCCCAAACTGTGGAATACGTGGAAGGCACAGCTGTTCCAGGAAACCTATGAGCTGGCCAAACGCGCTTTGTCGCAGGGGCTCGAAACGCCAATTGATGCCGATGAATTGTTGCGCGACAAACAGCAACAGGCCCTGATGCTAATGCAGGCCGGCAGCGATGAGGCCGATGCAGTGCGAAGACTGTGGGACAGCCTCGGGCAGGAATACCTACTGCGTTGCCGCCCCGGAGAGATCGCGTGGCACACGCAACTGCTCGCTGAACACAACGAACTCAACGATAAAGTACTTGTCGATATCCAGATACCGGACACACGGGATCGAACAGAGGTGCTCATATACGCTCCAGAGGGTCAGTTCACCTTTGCCATTGCGACCGGTGTGCTGGATGAATTCGGGCTGACCATTACCGACGCACGAATCATTCCGCTCGATAACAAACACAGTCTCTCCATATATACGGTCCTGGAACAGGACGGTCAGCCTATCGAAGAGAAGCCCCGCCGAGACAAAATCTGCCAGCACCTGGGCAAGCTTATACGCAAGCCGGGCAGTGACCCAGTGCGCATAACGCGCAAAGCACCTCGCCAGGTACGCATGTTCGCAACGCCGACGCAGGTAGACTTTGCAGATGACCTGACGAACCAGCAGACTGTTATGAACCTCACCTGCGGTGATCGCCCCGGACTTCTCGCAGAAACCGGGCAGGCCTTACTTGAGCTGGGTGTATTTGTACGGATGGCAAAAATTGTCACCGTCGGCGAACGTGCCGAAGATGTTTTTTGTATCACGGACAAAGATGGCCGGCCGCTGTCGGCAGAATTGCAGGATGCACTGCGCGCTTCACTGCTGGCGAATACCGATGACAACCCGACCGGTGTCGAAGACGAGTAGTATTAGCCTGCCGATGCATTGAAAAGCTTAACGGGACTTAAATGGACACTATAAAGGACCTGATTGAAACCACTTTCGATCAGCGACAGGAACTAGATCTTGGCAGCCCGTCTGCCGAGCTACGGGATGCTATACATACAGCTATCGAATTGCTCGATAGTGGTGAAGCGCGCGTAGCCGAGCCGACAGATTCCGGCTGGCAGGTAAACGAGTGGCTAAAAAAGGCGGTACTGCTCTACTTTGCAACGGAATCCAACGAGAAGATCAGTGGTGGCTTTAGCAATTTCTTTGACAAAGTCCCGTTGAAATTTGCCGGCTGGGACGAGCAGCAATTCGCCGCTGCCGGCGTACGGGTCGTGCCGGATGCGATCGCACGCAAGGGATCTTTTATCGCCGGAAATGTCGTCCTGATGCCCTCGTACGTAAATATAGGCGCCTACATAGACAGCGGGACGCTGGTGGATACCTGGGCAACGGTCGGAAGCTGCGCACAAATCGGCAAGAACGTGCACCTATCCGGGGGCGCCGGCATAGGCGGTGTACTGGAACCACTGCAGGCCACACCCACGATTATCGAGAACGATTGCTTTATCGGTGCCCGTTCCGAAATCGTTGAGGGTGTAATTGTCGAAACCGGTGCAGTCATTTCCATGGGCGTCTATATCGGTCAGAGCACCCGGATTTATGACCGCGAGAATGATGAAATCCTCTATGGGCGGGTTCCGGCAGGCTCAGTTGTTGTGTCTGGCAGTCTGCCATCGAGCACCGGCAACTGCAGTTTGTACGCCGCAATCATCGTCAAACGCGTAGATGCCAAAACGCGCGCCAAGGTGGGTATAAACGAACTCCTGAGGGAAAGCTGAGGACGTGATTACCATTTACGGCATGCCTGAAGCAACCAATCAGGCTGCCGGTTCTCGCACACCCTGCCGTCATGAAAAGACCCGTAGTGGACAACGGTGTTAATGTGCGTCTCGGATATGATGAGGCCGGGTAGAAACGGCAGTTTTTTTTGACTGGTAAATAAGAATGAGCACCACCGTCGATTTTGCGATCGAACTGATCGAGCGGAAGTCGGTTACACCGGAGGACGGCGGCTGCCAGCAACTTATAGCTGAAAAACTGGCACCCGCCGGTTTCCGGATAGAGCATCTGCGCTATGGCGATGTTGACAATCTGTGGGCGCGGCGCGGCGATGCCGGACCGGTCTTCTGTTTCGCAGGCCACACCGATGTGGTGCCACCCGGCCCGGACGAAGACTGGGGAAGCGACCCCTTTCAAGCGGAACGCCGCAACGGGATGCTTGTGGGACGTGGCGCTGCAGACATGAAAACCGCGCTTGCGGCAATGGTAGACGCCACCACCGAATTTGTGGGCGAAAACCCCGATCACAAGGGCTCTATCGCATTCCTGATCACCAGCGATGAAGAAGGACCGGCCCAGCAGGGCACCAAGGAAGTAATAAAGACCCTGGATGAACGTGGCGAAGCTATAGACTGGTGCGTCATCGGTGAGCCCACCTGTACAGCGGAACTTGGAGACGCCGTCAAAGTCGGCCGGCGTGGCTCGCTGAGTGGAATGCTCACCGTGCACGGCGTCCAGGGCCACGTTGCGTACCCGCACCTTGCCGACAACCCCATCGAGCGTTTCGCGCCTGCGCTGGCCGAGCTTTATGCACTGAAGCTGGATGACGGCAACGAATTTTTTCCGCCATCGAGCTTCCAGGTAGTACAACTGGAAAGTGGTACGGGTTTTCCCAATGTGACGCCGGGCGAGCTGTACACACGGTTTAATTTTCGTTACTCAACAGAGTGGGATCACGAACGCATCAAGGTCCACGTGGCCGAAATACTGGACAAGCATGGCCTGAAGTACACCCTGGACTGGCATCTTTCCGGTGAGCCGTTCCTGACGGAAGGCGGATTACTGATACCGGCTGTTCAGGAAGCCGTGCAAACAGTGACGGGCGTGAAGCCTGAACTTTCAACCACGGGTGGCACATCAGACGGTCGCTTTATCTCACCTGCCGGCGCAGAGGTTGTCGAGTTTGGCGCGATTAACGCGAGCATTCACAAGTCCAACGAAGAAATCCCGCTGGACGACATTGACCGCATGCGTGAGACTTATAAGGAAATCCTGCGCCGCATGCTCTAGCAGCCTCTTGAAACCCTCAGGCGGCACGATCCGGCGTTAAGAATCGACTCACAATGCTCATGTACCGGCGTGCACACTCCGTGCTGGACAGGATGTCCGAATGCCGCGCGACAGGCAGGAGCCTAAGTGTCGCGGCGCGCAGGGACGCGCGAGAGCGACGAGCCCAGGGATGGAATTTGCGTGTATTCGGACACGCTATCAACAAGTCGCGTAGCGACTCAATCTGACCGCAGGTCAGGGGAGCGGCCTTGCCAATCCTTGCCTTGCCTTGTCTCGCACTCGCCTGAGGGCTTCAACCAACCGCTAATTTTCTGTCGGTCAATTGCGCAGATTGATGACTATTCCATAGATGCCGAGCGCTGCGACTGTAATCAGCACCCAGGCAGGCATGCTAAGCCCCAGGAATGACCAGCTTATTTTTGCGCACTCACCCGACCCGCTCAGCACGGTTGATAACACTTCGGTCAGGGGAAATGCATCCAGCATGAAATCAAGTCCGGGGCCGCAGGCAGGAACCTTATCGGGAGGCAGATTCTGTAACCAGACATGTCTTCCGGCAACCCCGATGCCGGCTGCGGCCGCAATTGCAATCAGTGCCACATATATACGGGATCCGGTTCGGCCCGGGTTATGCAGGCCGGCGACGAGGAACAACATGCCCAGGGCTATAACCGCAACTCGCTGGAATATACACAGGGGACATGGCGCCAGTTCAAGCTGATACTGCGCAAACAGCGCGTAAGCCATCAATCCGGCGCAACAGGCAAAGCCCAGCAGGTTAAGTGGCCTTTTGCTCAGCATGGCGCTCATCAATTCAATTCGACAAAGGCTTCACGAATCATTGCGTCACATTCTCTCTTACGTAGTTTGGCAAAGCATCCATAGCCTGGACATACTCTCCGGCCCGATACTGATTTCCGGCTATAGCAAGCACACTGGTTGCCGAAGGCCACGTATCCGGCAGTACCTCATCTATAAGGCTGCGGTTTCGTTCCAGCATGTCGGGCCAGGCGTCCCAGCCCGGCCCCGCCGCAATGAAATTACCCTCAGATTGCAGCAGAAGGAAATCTGCCGGATCAACAAGCTGATCAGCCTGCAGTAAGGTGGGTAAGCCCGGCATTCCGGTCTTGTAAATCCCCATATACGCCTCACCCATCCGGGCATCCAGACAACTCGCAACAGGCCTGCCACCGGCCGCCGGGGCGGCGCCCGCCGCTATCGCCGCCAGGCTGGATACTCTGCAAACAGGCAGGTCCTGAGCATACGCAAGCGCCTGTGCAACACTGGTGGCAACTCGCACACCGGTAAAACTCCCGGGGCCGCAGCCGAAGGCAATGCAGTCAAGATCGCCCGCCCCCAACCCTGCCTCCGCCAGCAGGGAAGCAATCTGATGGTAAATCAGTCTCGAGCTGCCTTGTTTATCACTGAAAGTTCGTTGCATTTGTTCTGCGCCATCGCAAACCGCCACGGAACCCTGACTGGTCGCAGTCTCGATTGCCAGGCAGCGAAATGCCTCGTTCACGACCGGCCCCCGTCACGCAGAAAATTTTCGGCATCGAGCGAATCCCGCGTAACCGGAAACGGCGGCAGCGAATCGAGGAAATGACGACCGTAATTACGGCTCGTCAGGCGCGGGTCGCACACGACCACTACCCCATGATCGGTCTCATCACGTATCAGGCGACCGACACCTTGTTTAAGCGCCAACACTGCCTGGGGCAACTGGTAATCCTTAAACGGCTGACCCCCCTGCTCGCTTATGGCCGCCAGCCGCGCTTTAAGCATCGGGTCGCCCGGTGATGCGAACGGCAATTTGTCTATGGCCACCAGTACCAGCCGGTCACCGCGCATATCGACACCTTCCCAGAAGCTGGAGGTGCCCAGCAACACGGGCTTATCGAGTTCCGCAAACTGTTCCAGAAGTTTTGACCGCGGTGCTTCACCCTGCACCAGTAAAGGGTAATCACAATCTTCCCGGCCACGCATGATCTGCGCCGCTTCCCGCAATGCACGGTGGCTGGTAAACAACAGGAATGCGCGCCCGTCACTGGCGGCGACCAGGGGCAGCAATTGCTGCATGACCAACTCCGTGTAGTTGGCTGAAGCTGGCTCCGGAAGCTTGTCAGGCAGGTACAACAAACCGCTGGTGGCAAAGTCGAAGGGGCTGACAATCTCGAGCGTGATGGCATCCGGCAATCCCATGCGCATCAGGAAATGACTGAAATCGCCACCGACCGCGAGCGTGGCCGATGTAAATACCCACGCACATGACTGGGCAGCAAGCAGGTTGTGCAGACTTGCCGAAAATTCCACCGGGGTGTAATTCAGCGTGAACCCGGCCCTTGTCAGGCCGGTCCAGCGCAGTCCTGCGGATTCATCCGCGCGGCTGATCTGTTCGATACTTTCTATGCAGGCACAGGCGCGCTCCCGACAACGCTTGAGACCTGACATCGATTCATCGATACACTCGTGCCAGCCTATAAGGTCATCAAGGCAGGCAACTACATTATCGAGTTGCCGGAAACTCGCCGCATTCATTTCATCCCACAAAATATTGCTCGCATCTGCGGGCAAATTCAGCCGCAGGTCTTTAACGGCTTTGACCAGCCTGTCAACGAACGGACCCACCTCCTGATCCGCCGGGAAAGCCGCCAGCGCCTCGGCGCGGATATCAGCGGCCAGGTCGAGGAGTGACCGGCTGCCAAGGCTTACGTTAAAGAAATCCTGCGCGATATCGGGAAACTGATGAGCCTCATCGATGACCACAGCTTCGCAGCCCGGCAACAACTCACCGAAACCCTCTTCCTTGAGCGCAAGATCCGCGAGTAACAGGTGATGGTTAACGACGACAATATCCGCACTGAGCGCAGCCTGCCTGGCGGAAACGACGTAGCAACGATCGTAAAACTCGCACTGGTTACCGAGGCAGTTTTCCAGCGTTGACGTAACCCGCGGCCAGACAGCCGCATCTTCCGGAATTTCCTCGACCTCGACACGGTCGCCTGTCCTGGTCGCGAGGCTCCAGCGGGCGAGCACCTGGAGCTCGACCGCATGCAGTTTGTCCTGCGGCTGTAGCTGCTCCCTCGCTGCCTGGAGGCGATGCAGGCACAGGTAGTTGGAGCGGCCTTTCAGTTGCACAACGGTCGCCGGTCTGCCCAGCGCGCTGGTAACGGCGGGCAGATCGCGATAGAAAAGTTGATCCTGCAAGGTCTTGGTACCCGTAGACAAAACGACCCGCTTACCCGATAACAAAGCCGGAACTAGATATGCGAGGGTTTTACCCGTACCGGTACCCGCCTCAACCACGAGCTCCGCACAGTCTTCGATCGCCGCCGCAACAGCCACAGCCATGTCGGCCTGCCCCGCCCGCGGTGCATAGCCGTCCAGGCAACGCTCCAGGGGGCTATCGATGCCGAACAGCTCGCTGATGTTCTGAAACTCGTCGGTTGCCGCCAAAACCATAAGATACTCTGTTCTAAACTCTGAAAAACCAATAACTTGCAATCTAATACTTAGTCATGACTTAAAGGCATCTTTTCCGGCCCTGGTCGCCTAGTACCGTGCATGAACTCCGAACAGGCGCCGGCCCGTAAGCGCGCCGCTGACTCTTGCAGCCATGACTATACCCGTCTGTATAATACGCAACCCCCGGCTTGGGGGTTCACGATCAATAAACCACATAAAAACACACATTCTCCTGATTAACTGAGATGCAAAGCAGTCGGTTTACCGGCAGAGGGATGCTATGACAACGCAAAACGAGGCTCTCCGGCAATGGATTGAGGAAGTAACTAATCTGACTACACCCGAGTCTGTCTATTGGTGTGATGGCTCCGAGGAAGAGTACCAACGACTTATCCAGGAAATGCTGGGCACGGAAACCCTGCTGGAACTCAACCAAAATACGTATCCCAATTGCTTTCTGCATCGTTCCGACCCAACAGATGTCGCGCGGGTTGAGCACCTTACCTTTGTTTGCACTGAAAATCGCGATGATGTCGGCCCCAACAATCACTGGATGAACCCGGCCGAAGCGCATGAAAAAATGACAGCGCTCTACGCAGGCTGCATGAAAGGTCGCACCATGTACGTCATTCCTTATTGCATGGGGCCGATCAATTCCCCCTATGCACGCTGTGGTGTAGAAATAACAGACAGCCCTTATGTCGCGGTGAACATGCGCCATATGACCCGGATGGGTAAAGATGCTTTGGCGCGCATCGAACGCGAAGGCCAGTTCGTTAAAGGCCTGCATTCCATTGGCGAACTCGATCCCGAGCGCCGCTTTATTATGCATTTCCCTGAAGAGCTGCTGATCCAGAGTTACGGCTCAGGCTATGGCGGTAATGCCTTGCTCGGCAAGAAATGCCATGCCCTGCGAATAGCGAGCTGGCAAGCGCGCCAGGAGGGCTGGCTTGCAGAGCATATGCTCATCGTTGAAATCGAAAGTCCCGAAGGCGAGAAGCACTATATCGCGGCGGCATTCCCGTCGGCGTGTGGCAAGACGAACCTCGCCATGCTTATTCCGCCGGATTCCCACAAAGGCTGGAAAATTCGCACGATCGGTGACGATATTGCGTGGCTGCACCTTGATGCCACAGGAAGGTTGCGTGCAATAAATCCTGAGTCAGGTTACTTCGGCGTCGTACCGGGTACCAACGAAAAGACGAATAAGAACGCATACGATTCCATCAGTCACGACACCATCTTCACGAACGTGGGTACCACCAGCGAAAACGAACCCTGGTGGGAAGATAAAAAGAACGGCGAACCCAGCACCGACTGGAAAGGCAATCCTTACAACCCTGAGAACGGGCCGGCTGCGCACCCGAATTCGCGCTTCACGGTGAGCGCCAGTCAGAACCCCTGTTATTCGCCGCTCGCCGAAGACCCTGCCGGAGTGCCCATCAGTGCGATCGTGTTCGGCGGACGCCGTCGCGAGCTGGCGCCGCTTGTTTATCAAAGTAAGAACTGGAAGCATGGTGTCCTGGTCGGCGCGGGCTGTGCATCGGAAACCACGGCTGCAGCAACCGGCGACGTCGGGGTTGTGCGCCGCGATCCAATGGCGATGAAACCCTTCTGCGGATATAACTTTGCCGATTACTGGTCGCACTGGCTCAGCTTTGCGGAAAAATCCGACAACCTGCCGCTGATTTTCCACGTTAACTGGTTCCGCCAGGACAGCAACGATAAATTCCTTTGGCCAGGTTTTGGTGACAATCTGCGTGTGCTTCGCTGGATCATTGATCGCTGCGAGAATCGCGTAGATGCGCGGGAAACTGCGATTGGTTACCTGCCCAACCCATCCGATATCGACACGGCCGGCCTGGATATTGACAGCGCAACCATGGACAACCTGTTACACGTCGATACCGACCAGTGGCGCGAGGAAATCACTACTGTCGGGTCATATTTCGACGAGTACGGCGATCGCCTGCCGGGTGAACTGCGGGCGCAACAGCAGAAAGTACTGAGTGCGCTGGGTTAGGGAACGGGGAAACGTATTACGTGATAACCGTGAACGTTACGAGCTGATCTGGAAAAACTAGAAAAAATAGGGCCGGTACGCTTCGCGTACCGGCCTGTTTTCTTTTCGGCCTATAAACAGCGTCAGGATTCTTCTTCGTGGGTGTACTCGACGGCCAACGGAGTCCCACGTGCGGCAACCCTACCGAGCCCAATCAGGCCGCTGCCGGATAGCTGGGCGCTGTCTCGGCGTATGTAAACTTCTTCCCCATCATCACGCTGCACGAAAGTTCCGTTGGTACTTTCGTCAACCAGCATGAAGCGCGTCTTGTTGAGTTCTATACGCGCATGAATGCGGGAAATCAGGTTGCCCTTGATCGTGACATCGTTGTCATCCGCACGTCCGAGCGTGACGCTCCGGGTGCCTTCCGATGAAAGCTTCATCTCGTTGCCCTGGAACTTAAGCACGATCTGCCCGGGATTTTTGCTCTGGGTGTCTCCCCAATCAATCTTCGGCAACACGCTGGTAGCTTCTTCCGGCTGCCACAGTACTTCATACAGCGCGACCTCATCGGATTGTCCGCGCAGAGTGGCCACCCCGATCTGGCGCACGACCGATTGCCAGTCTTCGTTCAGCAGTTCAACCGTGCTGGCCGTGGTAATAATCTGGCCGGCCTTCGCCTGTGATGTCATGCGATTTGCTGTGTGCACGGCGGCGCCGAAGATATCCCGCTGCTCCACAACGACATGGCCATAATGACAGCCAATACGTATAGACACGCGTATATCATCCCGACCGGAAAAGTTGCCGCTGGTGATTTTCTGCTGCATCTGGCTGGCAGCGTGCATGGCGTTGTCGGCCGACGCAAAGGTCGACATGACCTCATCGCCCATGGTCTTGATGACCTCACCGTCATGATCGGCCGTTGCCTCCTTCATGCAATCGACACACTTATGCACGGTTTCACGGGCCCCATCGTCACCCAGGGACTCATAGAGCTGCGTACTACCGACAACGTCGGCAAAAATAATGGCAAGTTCCCTGTCAGTACCCATGCTCAGGACGCACGCTACCTACGGCAATATTGAATGAAGATTATACGGCACGGCCCGCAGCCATATGCCAGAACCAGCACAGCAAAATAAGGCTAAGCTCTATTTCTCTGCAACTATGTAGGCAATCCAGCCGGCATCTGCTTCGCCGCGCTCATCCGGTGTAAATACACCGTCGCCTTCGCCATCTTCATCAGTACCTTCCCAATAGACAGTCGGATTCTTGAAACCCGACTCCAACAACAATTCCTTGATTTCCGGAAGCGTCCACAATCGCCACGTGTAACTGAAAGCGCGCTTGATCTTGGACTTGTCCGGGAATTTAAAGTGTATGTGGCACTCCATCTCGCCCGTGACGGGTGAATAATGTGCCTGATCCCAGACGTAGGTAAAGTTATCGTACTTGGTCTTTTCCTTCATTTCCTCGAAGGCCTCATAACCGCCAAAGGCATCGAGGAAGATCACACCGTCCGGCTTGAGCGCCGCATGAATTTTGCTGAAATATTCGATCATCAGCGGCCGTGTCTGGAATATCCAGTAGCTGAAATTGAAGGCGCCGATGGTGTCTGCCTGTTCAGTCCGGACATCCATCACGTCGGACTGCATGAGGCGCACCCGGGCCTGCCGGTCCGGGTTCAGCCGGCCTACACGGTTTTTGCGGCCCCACTCGAGGACATCTGCATCGATATCCACGCCGATAGCAGTGTGTTCGGAACTGAAGCCCGTCCAGTAACAGGCTGCACTGGCAGTCCCGCAAAAATCTTCACGAAAACTCGTTGCCTCCCGGCCACGCAGGGACCTGAAAGTATCGCGCACGAAATTGCACTCTTCCTCGACATTCTGTACTGACTCTTCATACAGTTCATGAACGTCGGCACGTTCCGCCATCGTGGCGCCCGTTTTGGTTTCCTCCGACAAAATCTCTTCACTCCGCGCAGCCATGCATCTCTTCCTCTTATAAATAACCCACCGGATAAGCCGAATTGTATAGCCTTAAGCCCCCGATTGAACCCGCAAAGCACAATTAAAGCCGCAATGATTCCAGCAGCACATCCGGACCCGCATCCTTCCCGGTAACCGATTCGCTCAGGAAACGTCGCCAGGCCCGGGCGCCCGGCTGGCCCGCGTAAAGACCCAGCATGTGGCGGGTTATATGATGCAGGCGCGCCCCTTCCGCCAGGACCTTCTCTGCGTATTCGGCCATCTGCTCCACAATTTGATTCCGGTCCGGTGCGGTCCACTCCCGGCCAGCGGCCGGGTTCAGGAAACCCTCCTGCAATTTACACATCCAGTAAGGGTCGCTGTAGGCCTGCCTGCCTATCATTACGCCATCCGTATAAAGCAGGTGCTCGCGAACTTCACGACTGCTCCGAACGCCCCCGTTGAGGACGATACGAAGCCCGGGAAAATCCCGCGCTAACTTGTATACCAGCGGATAGCGAAGCGGCGGTATGGTGCGATTCTCTTCGGGGCTAAGGCCCGCGAGAATTGCCTTGCGGGCGTGCAGGATAAAAAGCTCGCAACCCGCAGCCGCCACTTCCGTCATAAATTCAGCGACAAATTCGTAGCTATCGTGGTCATCAATTCCGCAACGCGTTTTAACTGAAACCGGAATATCGACATTGTTTCGAATTTCTGTGACACAGGCAGCCACTACCTCCGGACGATCCATGAGGCAGGCTCCGAAATTGCCTGTCGCTACCCGGTCGCTGGGGCAGCCGATATTCAGGTTAATCTCGTCGTAACCGTGCTCCGCACCTGTGCGGGCGGCTTGCGCCAGCACTTCCGGATCGTTACCACCAAGCTGCAACGCGACCGGGTGCTCGGACTCGTCATAGGCCAGATGGCGCACAGCATCCCCTTGTACCAGGGCATGCGCCGTGATCATTTCGGTATACAGCCGCAGGTCGGGTGCCAGTAAGCGCAGCAGGTAGCGAAAATGGCGATCGGTACGATCCATCATCGGCGCGACCGATAGCAGGGTCGCCGCCGCCGGCGGTAGACTACCGGCCAACACCGGCGGCTCGGATCGCACGCTAGATCCCATCTGCAGTCTGGGCGATCAGCCAGGCAACGACCTCACGGGCCGCCTCGTCCGCGCTGCGGCCCTTTTCCAGCGCATCTTCATACGCCCGCATTTGCTGGTGTGCACTGGTGCCGCGCTCAAGGATAGACCAGGCGTGCTGCACTTCTGCCGTGCAGTCAAAAGCCTCGGCATCTTCTTCAATCAACTCAATTATTTCTTCCAGCAGGCGACTGAACTCGACCAGCTCGCCCTTCGCAAGGTCGAGCAAACCTTCATCGATACCGTAACGCATCGCGCGCCATCGATTCTCGTTAAGCAGCATCCAGTTGTAGCGCCGCCAGCTCTGGTTATCGAGTCGCAGCCTGTAGAGCGTGCGGAGGAGGCACCTCGTTATTGCGGCCAGGCAGACCGCATCATCGATATGTGTACACATATCGAATATTCGTGTTTCCAGCGTCGGGTAACGGGCGCTCGGACGCAGGTCCCACCAGATCATCGTTGCATCCTCGATAAGCCCCGCGTTAACCAGTACATCAATATGGCGCTGATACTCGGCGTAGCTCGTGAAATGCTCGGGCAGGCCGGTACGCGGCAGAGAATCGAAAATGGTGAGGCGGTAAGACTTCAGGCCGGTGTCCTGCCCCTCCCAAAACGGCGACGACGTACTCAATGCCAGCAGGTGGGGCAGAAAATAGGTCATCTGTGACATCAGATCGATACGCAGCTCGTCGTCGTCTATACCGACATGCACATGCATTCCGCAGATAACCATGCGACGCGCTGTCGCCTGCATCTGGGCCGCCAGGTTGATATAGCGGTCGCGCGGCGTTTGTTTCTGTTCGGCCCACAACGCGAAGGGATGTGTGGATGAAGCAATCGGTGCCAGCCCGTGCTCGTTGGCAACTTCCACGACCACCCGGCGCAACTGGGTCAGGTCCTGGCGCGCTTCTTCGGCCGAGTGACACTTGCGGGTGCCGACCTCGATCTGGGAGCGCAGCAATTCGCGGGATACCTGCTCGTCGCGCTGGCATCGTTCACGGCATTCGGACAACAGAGAGGGTGGCGGATCGATGGCAAGGTCCATCGTCTCCAGGTCAACCAGCAGATATTCCTCTTCGATTCCGAGAGTAAAGCTTGGCTTCTGCATCATCGGTTTTCACCCCGGCAGACGGTTAAGAAAAAATAAGCTGAACTGTTCCGACTCACCTACTGCTGCCCCGCGCGATGGGTATACAAAGTGGAATCGGCCAATATGCCCCGCAACGCGCCTGCCAGTATTCCGGCCCACTCGTCGACACCCCCGGGAACTGTAACAAGGTCCTGCCTGATTTCGATCCCGACGTGCGGCAGGCCTTCGGCTTCGGCATGATGGTCGAGCGTGAAATCGGCCTTATGCCTTCCCGAGTACGGTTCGTTATCGCCAACCATAATTCCCTTCTCGTGGCCGAAGTATTTCATGAAGGGCGCGGAGATACGATTGTCCTTGTCCCAAAGCGCACCGATATGCCAGGGACGCATCACACCTTCCAGTTCCGGCGTAAAACTGTGGATCGAGATAACGGCAGGTGCGGCGAAAATCGACTCCAGCTTGCATAGCCGATCACGAATAGCGTGGTGGTAGGGCCAGTAGTAAGTATCTGCCCGATGTTGCCGGTCGCTTGTGGTCAGCCCGCTGTTACCCGGTACGGAGACACCATCACTGGTTTCCGGAAATGCGGTTGGATCATCGAGATGCCGGTTGCAATCGACAACGAGCCGCGAAACCCCCGCAAGCAGCGCCGTAACCCCCAGTTCCTTAGCCAGCGCCCGGGCCAGCGGGCCAGCGCCAATATCCCACGCGATATGGTCCCGCAGGTGCTCCGCTACGACACCCAGATCACCGAACTCTGCAGGTATAAAACAGCTTGCGTGGTCGCAAACGATCAGCACCGCGCTTGCCGGGTTGCCCTCCAGAATGACATGCTCGCCCTGCTCCATATTTGTGTCAGCCTGGGCCTCGTTAGGTGTGACACCATTAATGTTGGCGAGAGCCCGATTCCCAGTCAACCCTTTGCCCGCATTTGCTAAAGTAACCGGATTGAAAGGACACTAGCGGCCCCTTCACCAGAATAACCGAACCGGAATGAAAACCAACCTGGAGAATCAATAATTATGGCATCCGGCAGTATTCTCGTTACCGGTGGTGCCGGTTATATAGGCAGCCATGTCGTTGGCCAGCTCGGAGAGGCCGGCGAACAGGTAGTTGTGCTGGACAACCTGTCTACCGGTTTTCGTTCCGCTGTTTTGCACGGTGAACTGGTCATAGGCGAAACCGGCGACAAAGAACTTGTCGACAGAATTATCCGCGAGCACGATATCGATACCATACTGCACTTCGCCGCACACACGATCGTGCCGGAATCGGTCGAGAATCCGCTTAAATACTACGGCAATAACACCTGTTCCAGCCGCAACCTGCTGGAATGTGCCGACCGTGCCGGCATAAAGCATTTTATTTTTTCATCCACGGCTGCCGTGTATGGCATTCCGGAAAGCGGTGCTGCCGACGAGAATTCTGCAACCGCCCCCATTAACCCCTACGGCAGCTCCAAGCTCATGACGGAGTGGATGCTGCGCGATCTGAGTCTGGCAACTGATATGACGCACGTCGCGCTCAGGTACTTTAATGTGGCCGGCAGCGATCCTGAATGCAGGATCGGACAGTCCACCCCCAACGCAACCCTCCTGACCAAGGTAGCCTGCGAAGCCGCTGTCGGTATACGTGACAAGGTGTATATCTTTGGCACCGATTACGACACGCCCGACGGCACGGGTCTGCGCGACTACATACATGTAGACGACCTGGCCCGGGCACACCTCGACGCGCTGGGCTATCTCCGCGATGGGGGCGAATCAACAACCCTTAATTGCGGTTACGGCCATGGTTACAGCGTCAGGGATGTGCTGGCCGCTGTGGAGAAGGCTAACGGTGAATCACTCGATATCATCGAGTCACCCCGGCGCGCCGGCGACCCGCCCATCCTGATCGCGGTAGCCGACCGGATCCAGGAAGTACTCGGCTGGCAGCCACAACACGATGACCTCGACTTTATAGTCCGGACATCACTGGCCTGGGAAAAACGCCTGCTGGACAAGCCGGCTGACTAGCCGCAAAAACATGGCAGTTATTCTGTGCCGGCCTGCTCTTTCGCTATTTTTATTTTGTATTTTTCCAGAAGGTCGTAAAGCGTTGGGCGGGTAATGCCCAGCATCTTGGCCGCTTTGGAAATGTTGCCGGCCGCGTGCACCAGGGCACGTTGTATCGCTTCCGTTTCTGACTGTCGGCGCACCTCGCGCAGATTCAGGGTTGGCGGACTGGCATCGGCATCCGCGAGCCCCAGGTCGTCGGCGGTAACCTGCTTGCCTTCCGCCATAATAATTGCACCCTTAATCTTGTTTTCCAGCTCGCGCACATTTCCCGGCCAGCGATAATTCTGAATCGCGTTCTGGGCATCAACACTGAACCCCTTGAAACTCCTGCCTTGCTGACCGGCAAAATTTTCCAGGAGACTGCGTGCCAGGATGATCCGCCCGCCCTTGCGCTCCCGCAACGGTGGAATGTCAATGGTTATCTCGCTGATGCGGTAGTACAGGTCCTCACGGAACCGGCCTTCCCTGATCGCATCTTCCAGGTCCTGGTTAGTTGCGCACACAACCCGGACGTCAACGCTGATTTCTTCACGGCCGCCTACCCGCTCAACGACGCGCTCTTGCAAAAACCGGAGTAGCTTCGATTGCAATGCCAGCGGCATGTCACCAATTTCATCGAGAAACAAGGTGCCGGTATCGGCAATTTCAATTCGGCCGGGTGTCTGTTTAACCGCGCCCGTAAATGCGCCCTTCTCGTGGCCAAAAAGTTCACTTTCGAGCAGGTTATCCGGGATAGCCGCGCAGTTGATCGCAACGAAGGGTCGGTCAACACGTTCGCTTAATGAATGAAGCGCGCGGGCAAGTAACTCCTTGCCCGTACCGCTCTCGCCGAGCAGCAAGGTTGTGGCATTTGTCGGCGCTACCTTCTCGACCATGCGGCAAACCTCGAGCATCTTTTCGCTGGCGGCGACGATGCCATCCAGTGGTGAGGTGCTTTCCTGCCGCAGCAGTCGATGATTCTCCTGCTCCAGTCCGAACATCTGGTAGGCGCGTTCGACGATGAGCTGCAGAGTCTCGGTCTCTACCGGTTTCTGGTAAAAATCATAGGCACCGAGGCTGACAGCGCGCAGTGCGTTCTCCTGGTCACCATGGCCGGTAACGATAATAATCTTGGTATCCGGCGCAATGGCCAGCGCCTCTTCCAGCGTGGCAAGCCCCTCGCCGACGCCTTCCGGGTCGGGTGGCAGGCCGAGATCCTGCAATACCACGGGTGGCTCGTGCCGGCGCAACTGTGCAAGCGCCGACTCGCGGTCTTCGGCCACGATGACTTCGTAGTCCTCGAAACACCAGCGCAACTGACTCTGCAGTCCCGGGTCGTCTTCTACGACTAACAGTTTTCTCTTTGGCTCACTCAAAGGTGTCGCGGCCCCTTGCCAGCCTCGGACCTGCCGATGCTGCTACCGAGTGTAACGATTTCCGACGGGTGGTGTAACGATTTCCGACGCATACTATCCGGCATGTTCTTCTGTTTCCGCCGCACCCACAGGCAGGCGGATATCGATCGTGGTACCGGCGCCCGGTTTCGAACTGACCTGCATAAGGCCTCCCGACGAAACGATGAAGGATCTGGCCTGGTAGGCGCCGATTCCCATGCCTCGGCTGCCTTTAGTTGTATCGAAGGGCTTGAACAAACGATTCCGCACAAAATCCTCCTCCATACCGCAGCCATTGTCGCGAACGCTGATGCATGCGTTCGATCCCGACATGCTGAGATCCACCGTGATGTCTCCGTCATCATCCGTCGCTTCCTGGGCATTGCGAATGAGATGGGCAATTACGGTGCTTAACCGCTCCGCGTCTATATGCGCCTCGATATCCTCGCTGCCGTTCGTGAATGCCGGCATCGGAGAGCGCCCTTCACATTTGTGCAGCGCTTCCCGGATGCACATCGCCAGGTTGACGGTCCGGCGCGGACCGCTCGCATCGCCGGTCTGCAATTGCTGCAAAAGCTTACTCATGCGTGCAACCGAATTATCGATCGTGGCCATAGCATCTTCGAAGAAATCCGGATTGTTCTTGTGCTTTGCCGCGTTTTTAACCATCAACGACTGCTGTGCAATCAGGTTCTTCAGGTCGTGCATAACGAATGCGGTCAGCCGGTTAAATGCTTCAAACTGCTTTGCCTCGGCAAGCATTCGATCCGCTTGATACTGGGCAAGGTGGGCCGCGACCTGGCGCCCGGAAGTACGCAGAAGGTCGATTTCTTCAAAGGTCAGCCTGAAGGCCGAACTGGACTGAAACAGGATTACGAAACCGATAACAGTCTCATTACTGATTAGCGGCACGATGAGTAAACTGTCGGGAAAGTTTTCCAGCCACTGCGGGCGAACCAGGCCCGGGTACAGTTCGGGTTTACGGTTCAGTTCGGCAGTATCGAGTATCCACTGCCGGTCGCGCATGAAGATGATGACCGGATCATTCGGATCAACTGTGATCTCCGGTGCGAGCTTGGTGTTCCAGGCTTCGGCGCAGACAAACGGCGCATCCTCACCCATGCGCATCCATAACACACCCGCCGGACTGCTGACGATTTGCGCGAGCGCCTGGATCGCCCGTTCCGGCAAAGGGCGTTCCTGCCCGGGTGAAGCCAGGGTATCGATGAGCCGCAGCCATTCCTCGCGATAGTCATAACGAAACGGCAAAAAATGTTTACTGACGAATACACGTAGCTGGGCACGCAGGCGTTCCGAAAACAGGACCAACATTAATACAAGCCCTAAAACTGCAACGTATGCAGGCCCGGCCCAGGAAGAGGTCCCGGCGTCGAACGAGCGGAACAACGGAATTCCTGCGACCAGGAGCAACAACACCGCGCCGGCCCCCATCAGTCGCGGTGCGTATATCCGGGCCTGGGGTGAAACAAATTTAGCGAGTGACCACTGCGGATTGCTGTGCACGCAGTAAGCCAGTAACGCCGATCCTACGACAAGGCCCGCGATCCTGATTGTAACCAGCCACTCCGGTGCCGCCGGCACGAGCAGCATGACTGCGTACATGTAACTTTGCATGCCGACGACCAGGACGGCTGCGAGACAAATACTTCTGAGTGCTGCATGCGGCTCTACGGTCGCATCGCCAAACAATTGCGCGGTCAGAACAAAACCCAGCAGGCTCAGAACAAGTATGCTGAGCGGCAGTACCTCTGCGAGAGGCAACATCGGCTGCAGCCCCTCGGGGGCCAACACCGAAGCAGCTGCCAGCAATACAACCAGCAGCCAGGCCCAGCGTACACCCCGGCGCACCAGTTCCGGCATCGACTGCAGATACGGACCCCGCAGCATTCGCTCCAGCAATCCGAACCAGCCGAGCAGCAGTATGAGCTCAGCGAGAAAGGCACCGGCAGCACTCAGTCCCGCGTTATTAGGCACCAGCCCAAACCACGCGGACCAGACCGCACCCGCCAGGGCGATACTAAGAAACTGGATACGGAATATTGAGCCGGCCCCGGCCACGAGCACGTAAGCGAACAAAAGTAAGCTCGCGCCCGCGACCGCCATGTAGGGAAATACCCAGCTCAACCCATTGCTACCCTAAAAATAACCCTTAACCCGCCAGATCGACCTGCCGTACAAGCCGGATGCAGGACGATGCTGCATTTTCACATACAGGACATATGGTTACAAAACATAGATAGCTTTGAATCTGAATAATGACCGGCGCTTAAATCCAGCGAATGAAAACGACTCCAGCGCCCGATGTGCGTAGCTTTCAGCCGGCACGAGCTTCCTTGACAGCCTATAGGCCCTAAAGTAGAGTCTCGCCGCGACGTTGCTCGGGGCTATAGCTCAGCTGGGAGAGCGCTTGCATGGCATGCAAGAGGTCGGCGGTTCGATCCCGCCTAGCTCCACCATTTAACTAGTTTTTTACGCTTCGTCCCCATCGTCTAGAGGCCTAGGACACCGGGTTTTCATCCCGGCAACAGGGGTTCAAATCCCCTTGGGGACGCCATACAACAAAAAGCCCACCTTCACGGTGGGCTTTTTGTTGTATTGGGCGCCCCCAAGGGAATCTGAACCCCAGAGCGACAGGCAGAAGACCTAACCCCCCGTTCGACAGCACCCGCAATCGTTCAGCTTTTCGCAGAGATACTTATATACGTGTCACGATAACGGCAAACGAAGACCGTGATTCCCGTACCGCAATTTGCGGGCCTACGGTTCCAGGATCAACTTACCGACAACCCCACCTTCTTCTACCAGGCGATGGCCTTCTGCCGCTTCGGCGAGAGGCAGCTTCTTGCCTATCAGCGGACGTATTTTTCCTTCGGCTGCCAACTGCAGGCAATCGCCCACTACATCTTTCGAGCCGGCATCCATGACACTGGACAGCACCTTCAGGCGCCGCATGTGGAGTTTCTTCACATCCAGCGGTACAACTCCACCCCCGTGGAAACCTACCGTGATAAGCCGCCCATTCATGGCAAGACTGTCCCAGGCGCCGGGCCAAAGATCAGGATCGCCGATATTTTCGAACACCACATCGACCCCGTGATTGTCGGTGATTTTCATAACTTCTTCCGCCAGGTTTTGGGTACGGTAGTTAACGGTGTAGTCGGCCCCCAGATCACGGGCCGCCTCAAGACGGTCTTCACCACCTGCGGCTGCGATGACATGGGCCCCTTTGAGTTTGGCGAATTGCACCAGGAAGCTGGCCAGTGCACCGGCGGCGCCCATCACCAGGGCCCATTCACCGGCTTTTAACTCGGAGGTATAGGTTTCGGAAAAAGCCGCAGCAGCATGGCGACAAATGACGGTTGCGTCAGCAAAAGGAATGCTGCTGGGTATGGTGCGCGCCTGGAAATCCGGCACCACGATATACTCGGCATAACCTCCGGGGGCAGTTATGCCGATTGGGCGGCTCAAACTGCAGCGTTTGCCCTGCTTGCAGTTATCGCACTTACCGCACCGGGCCATGCCTCGGATATTGACATGTTCGCCAATGCGGTTTTCGTCCACCCCCGAACCCACAGCCGTGATCTCCCCTGAAGGGTCCACGCCCATAATCAACGGTAATGTCGCACCGTGAGCAGAGTTTCCTGCCCGCGCATTCACATCGAAATTTCGATTAACAGAAACAGCGCCCACCCGCACCAGGACCTCGCCCTCCCCGGGATCCGGGGTGGGGACATCCTCATATTTCATGACATTGGGCGGACCGAATTCATGCACGACGATTGCCTTCATTTAGCTTCCCTTTTTCCGGAACCGCGTAAATCACCCACGGCTTATGCCTTTACAGGAGTACACAAAGTATACATTTTGAATATGCTAATGTAATTGGCCCCTGTTTTCCCGACTTTTCCATTACCTGGTGAAGAATACATCCGCAGGTCTAGGCGTCAGTGGATGCCTGCAGATCCTCCCCGTTTGTATACTGATAAGTTTACTTTCTGCTCCGGCATGTGTAGTATTGGTGAAGCAGGCAGCAACCATCCGGAGGCATTTGCTGCGATGGCTAAAGTTACCGATATATGCGGGCTTATCCTGAAAACACCGAAACTGGCACCATCCATTGAGTTCTATGAAAAGTGCTGGGGCCTGGAACGTATCGAACATCCTGGCACCGACACCATTTTCTTCAAGGGTGCCAGCAATGAACCATTTATCTTCGGTCTCGAACCCGGAGAACGCCGATCTGTTGCCATGATCAGGTTTACGCTGGACAGCGCGGCTGCTGTTGACTCGATGCATGACGATCTCAAGGCCGCAGACGTCGAGATTCTAAAAGCCCCGGACCTTTTGCAACTGCCCGGTAACTATTACGGCTTTCAATTCAAAGACCCCGACGGCACCCCGGTTGAACTCAGTACACTGGATGATGGTGTTCCGGCTGATACTCCCGGCGAAGGATTCCTTCCCCAGCGTCTGAGCCACATGGTACTCAACTCGCCAGACAACAGGGCGTTACGAGACTTCTATGTCCGGTACCTGGGCTTCGAACTGGCAGACTGGTACGCGAAAGATGCCTTCTTCTTTCTGCGCTGCAATGAGCAGCACCATTGCCTGGGGCTGGAAAAATGTGACAACTCATCCCTCAATCATGTCGCATTCCTCCTGGAGGACCTCGACGCCATGATGCGTTTCGCGGGCCGCATGGCCAATATGGGGATTACGCCCCTGTGGGGCCCCGGCCGTCACGGCCCCGGAGGCAACTGCTTCTGCTACTTCGAAGATCCTGCGGGATATGTCTTGGAAGCTACTTCCGAACTTATTTTCATACCCAGGGGCGACCAATGGACTCCCAGGGAGTGGCAACCGGGTCCGGAAAACGCCAACGTCTGGCTCACCGGCGGCCGTACCGAGCGAGCTATCCAGCTCATGTCGAACCACTGATGAAACGTAGTTCAACGGTCGGCCCCATCGCATCGAAGCTTGGAACCGAACTGCGGCCGTCGAGCCGCAGGAAACACCAGGCCATCGTTGATGCGGCGCGCCAGGTGTTCCTGGAACAGGGGTTTGCTTCCACGACCATGGATGCAATTGCCGCGTCCGCCGATGTCTCCAAGCGTACTGTTTACAAACACTTCGACGACAAACATGCGCTTTTCGCCGCAGTGGTTAAAATGCTCTGCGACAAAGTGGTTCCGCCCACACTGGATGAGCTCGATATCGAAGCATCTGAACCGGTGACGGTACTGGTCCGGCTTGCCAACCAGATTCTCAGTAATATTTATGCCAGTGAACAAATTGCCCTGTTGAGGGTTGTCGTCACAGAGTCGCAAACCTTCCCGGAACTGGGTTCCCTGATGTATGAACAAGTGGAAAATACGGAAAGTCTCATCCGCGACTACCTGCTGACTCAGCAAAAGAAAGGGGTAATCAATCTACCGGACGCGGACCTGGCGGCGCGCCAATTCATTGGCCTGATTAAAACGGATCTGCAACTTCAGTTACTGTTCGGACGCAGGAAGCGTGTCCATAAATCTGAGATCGAAAAAATTGCGCAAACTTCCGTCGAGCTTTTTCTCAACGGGGCCGCGGTCAGATAACCGGGTTGCACAACTCCCCCAAGCCTGAGATTTCTATCCGCACGGTATCGCCCGATTTCAGAAAGGTGCCGGATGGCATGCCGCAACCGGCCGGGGTGCCGGTGGCGATCACGTCGCCGGGGAACAGCGTCACGTGACGGCTCAGATAGGCTAGCTGTGCTTCGTAGCCAAAAATCATCTGGTTGCTGGACGAATTCTGCTTGAGCTCATCGTTAATCCACAACCTGATTTCGAGATTATTGGGGTCGACGACGGCAGCCCGCGGTGTGATCCATGGCCCCATGGGACAGCCCGTGTCCCAACATTTCTGACCTATCCAGTCAAACAGGAACGGGACATCATGCCGCTTGCTGTGATCCCGGGCGGACAGGTCGTTCAGAATGGTGAACCCCGCAACGTAATCCAGCGCATCGTCTTCGCTGACATTTCGAGCCTGCCGCCCTACCACCATGCCGATTTCCGCTTCCCAATCCACTTGCCCGGAAAAATCCGGCAGCCGGATCGAATCCCCGGGACCGATGACGGTGCCGCGACTTGTCTTAATGAAGAAATAGGGTTCCGTATTCTCGGGCGGTGGCGGTTCACCGGTCATTTCAAGCACGTGATCCCGGTAATTCGCGCCGGCACAGTAAAGTACTCCCGGATAAAGAATGGGCGCAGCCAGTTCAAGCTTGTCCAGCGGTTGCCCCGAGCCTGAATCTCCACGGGAAAACCCATCTGCCATATCCGTCAGAACCTTTTCTGCCTCCTGCCAGTTCTGAAGTATTTCCAGAACGGACTTGTATTGCGCATCCACCGGATACACCAAATCATCTATTTTCAGCCCGGGCAGCTCGGCGCCCGACGTGTCACGGAAAGTCAGCAGACGGAACATTTAGCTAATCCTTACGGCTGCGATCGCAGTCCTCAGCTCATTGAGTACGTCTGATCAGAAAAATCGATGGACACATTTACCCGGCCTTCGTTCACCTGCCAGCGCTGGATATCAAAACCAACGGCGCCGGCTTTGCAGAACGGATCGGCGGCTGCCAGTTGCTCGGCCTCTTCCCAGGAATCAACCCGGAAGACGGTCATACCCACACCCTGCTGACCATCCTTCCCGAACATCGGACCCGAGGCAAAAACCTTGTCCTGCTTTTCCAGGTCGATAATCCACTGGTAGTGATCGAGGAGTACCGGTGGTAGTTTGCCGGGGTCAAGCATTTTTCGTGTCATCACGAAGTATTGCCGCTGCAACATCTTCTCTTTTAATGCCTGCACTTCTGCGGGTATCTCAGCCATGTAAACTCTCCGGCAAAGTTTGCCGTTCAACTTTCTTTCGGTTTGTCCGTCGAAGCTGCTTCGAGCAATTCGATAACCGCGGCAATATCCTGATCACCCCGGCCCTCAGCGTCTGCAATTAGATAATACTCACGTGTCTTGTCCAGCAAAGGTGTCGCCGCACCCGCTTGCCTGGCCATTCCTGCTGCCCAGTCAAGGTAATGCGCCATGTGTCGGAATGGACCGGGCCCACTCTCAAAGTCCCTTGAAAGCATGACGGGCGCCTTGTTGGAAAATGTGACCGATCCGCCTGCGCTGGACCCGAGCACCTTAACGGCAGTGTCAGGATCGATACCAATCCGGGCGGCCAGGTTGAGCACCTCTCCGCCGACTGAATTGTGTATCGCAACCATCATGTTGGCGAGCAGCTTCATCTTGGTGGCGCTACCGAACTCACCCAGGTAGAAACATGTATCTGCCATGCCATTGAATACTTCTCTTAACCCGTTAACGCATTGTTCGTCGCCGGCCTGAAAAATTACCGCGGTCCGGTTCGCGACCATGAACGGCAAGCCACTTATCTCACAATCCAGCATGGCCACGCCCTGCTGCGCCAGTCGTTCGGCAGCCTGCTGTTTGGCTTCCAGGGCGTAACCGCTGATATCAATCACAACCTGGCCTTCCCGCGCCACTTCGAGCAGGCCGGTGATGGTGGACTCAAGGGCCGCGGCCGTGGGAAGGCTCTGAACGATGACATCTGCCTGCCGCCCCACATCCTGCACCGATTCGGCGAAGCGGCCGCCGGCTTCAACAAAGGCAGGATTCCCGACCAGGTCAAAACCGATCACGTCGAAGCCCGCCCGGAGCAGATTTTGCGACATCGGTGTGCCGATGTTGCCCAACCCAATAAAACCAATAGCGTTCATCGTGACTTCCCGACCGGATGACTCATTTACTTCGCCTCCTCCAGTTTGATTGTCTCGCTGACCATGGCCACTAGATCCTTCTTGGAGACTTTGCCGAATGGCGTCAACGGAAACTCCTCGACGATCTCCAGCCGCTCGGGCAATTTAAACTTCGCTATTTCATGGGAAAGAAGAAACTCCTTGAGCGCGTCCAGATCAAGAGCGGCACCCTCCTGAAGTATCACGTAGGCGCACATTTTTTCACCAAGAACCGCATCCGGCATTGCGACGCAGGCAACATTCTGCACACTGGCATGCGCCAGGATCAGATTCTCGATTTCCTCTGCAGAAATTTTCTCACCGCCGCGGTTAATCAAGTCTTTTTTCCGGCCTTCGACCATGTAGTTGCCGGAGGCGTGCTGCCGCATAAGATCACCTGAACGATAGAAGCCCTCGGGAGTGAACGCCCGGGCATTATGCTCCTGCGCGTTAAAATAGCCCCGCAGCGTATAGGGCCCGCGACAGCATAATTCGCCAACTTCACCGAACGATACCAGCTGGTCGTCCTCGCCCAGCAACATCATCTCATCGTCTTCGCAGATGGGTCGCCCCACGGTTTCCAGCCGGACATCCGGTGGATCATCCAGGCGCACGAACAGCAGCATGCCCTCTGCCATGCCGAAGTTTTCCTGGACGGTACAGTTCTCAAGAATTCGCTCCGTGAGCAGGCGGGTTTCAGGCTGCAGGCGTTGCCCTCCCGACTGGATCACGCGGACGGACGTGAGGTCATAGTTCGTCACGTCCTCGTCGTTCATCCACATAATCAGCAGCGCCGGCACCACGTGAATGTGGGTCACCCCGTACTGCTGAACCAACCCGAACACCTGCGCAGCGCGAGTGCTTGTGTGCAGCACGACCTTTGCACCCTTCAGCATGAATCCCTGCAGTCCCGGACACGCCAGGGGCAGGTTGTGGGCGATGGGCAATACATCCAGGAGCACCGAATCCCCGGTGATACCTGTGCAACTCGCCGCCAGCCTGGAATTGCAAACATAGTCGTTGTGAGACCGGGGGATTAACTTCGGAATACCCGTAGTGCCACCCGATAACAGAAACAGCGCCGGTTGTTCGGGATCGATTTGTTCTTGAATCGCCTGTATTTCTGCAGGATCGCGCCGGGCGGGTCGCGCGATGATTTCAGACAAAGACAGAAATCCCGCGGGCGCTTCCCCGAGAATGAATTTCAACCGCAGCGTATGATAATCCGCCTGAATGCGGTTCACTACATCGGTGAATTCACAGTCCTTTGCCCGATCGGCCGTAAAACTGGCAACCGCCCCGGAGAGTTCCACGAATTGTTTCAGCTCCCGGTAGCGGTGGGTAGGCAATGCCAGGATAGGCCGCACGCCGATCTTGTGGAGGGCGAAATAGGTATAGACAAACTCCAGGACATTGCCCAACTGCAACACAACGATATCGCCCGGTGCCAGGCCCTCGTCCAGCAGGTTTAGTGCAAGGTTCCCGGCACGTGCGTCGAGCTCCCGGTAGCTGACCTGGCTGTTTGCGTTACAGACTGCGATGCGCTCGGCATATTGCTCGCACACCTCGCCGAAAACGTCGGCGATAGTGCGATCTTCCCAGTAACCCTTCTCCCGGTAACGGCGGGCGAACTCCTCCGGGAAAGGTACGAATCCCTCGAGCATCCGGTTCGGCTCCTCGGTCAGGTCGTTCGGGCGAAACCACCGTCGATGACTATGGTTTCACCCGTCACAAAATTCATGTGTTCGACGAGCGTTAGCACCGCCTCGGCTACGTCTTTATCGGTGACACAGCGCGCCAGGGGCGTCATCTTTGCGCGACGATTCATTAGCTTGCCGTAGTTTTCCCCCAGCATCCTTTCCATCCACTCGCCTTCCATCCAGCCCGGCGCCACGGCGTTGACGCGAACCTTGGGGCCCAGCGCCAGGCAAAGCGCCTGGGTCATCGCGACCACCGCAGCTTTGGACGCCAGGTAAGGGAGCGGCTGCGCCCCCGGACGAAGCCCGACGATGGAAGCAGTGTTGACCATGCAGGGATCAACCCCGTTCATTAGCAGAGCTTTGGTGTGCTTGGCCACGAGAAACAGGCCGCGTACATTAACCGCCATCACCCGGTCCCACTCCTCGACACTAACCTGATCAAAATCTTTCGCCAGTGTTTCGATCGAGGTGCCTGCGTTGTTGCACACCACATCCAGGCGACCGAATCTGCTTTCCACTTCAGCCACCATGGCCTGGACGCCGGCCTCATCAGAAACATCGCACTGCACCAGCAATGTATCGGAGCCGGCAGCATTACAGGCGGCTACCGTAATATTGGCCGCCTCGGCACTCCGGCTGTAGTTGACAACGATGTTGTAACCAGCGCCCGCCAGTGCCTTTGCGACTTCCGCACCAATTCCACTGGAAGATCCGGTAACCAGGGCAACCCGTCGCGTGTCTGTCATGTGATCACACCGGTCATTATCAAAAAGTATACTGGTCAGTTTACATGGATATCAAGTCCAAGTAAACTTGCCCGTTGAAAGCCAGCCTTGTACCGTTTGTGTACAGGCGCCATTGCTATAGGTATTTCGAGCATCATGCGTATCATTGACCTGCACTGCTATCCCAATACCCAGAAATGGATCGACTGCCAGGGGCCCTACGTGGAAGCCCTGGCAGATTACTGGGGCCGGGAGTGGGCGGCTAAAACCGAGGAAGAAGTCATCGCCGAATTCAGGGAATTCAACGTCGATGTGCTGCTGGTCGCGCTGGATCTCACGACGACCATCGAAACGCCCCCCTGCGACAACGACTACGTGGCCGGCATGCGGGACCGTCACGACTGCATTATCCAGGCATGGGGGGCACTGGAACCGGGCCTGGGCAAGGCCGCAATCGACGAAGCGCGGCACGCAGTAAACGACCTGAACATGATCGGCTTCCACTTCCATCCGATCATGCAGCACATCCGGGTGAATGATCAGCGCTACTATCCCCTGTGGGAGGAGATCAGCGCTCTCGGGGTACCCGTTATGATTGACGTGGGGATGACCGGTATGGGCGCCGGCATGCCGGGCGGTCTCGGCGCCAAAACCCGGGATGCACATCCCGCCTATATAGATGAGTTGGCTGCCGACTTTCCGGAACTCACCATCATCATGGCCCACCCGGGTTCGCCCTGGATAGATGAGACAACGGCAGTAGCGCTCCACAAGGGGAACGTATACTGGGAAATGTCGGGCTGGGCGCCGAAATACCTGCCCGATACGTTGAAGAAAGACATACGCAGCCGCCTCAGTGACAAAGTGATGTTCGGCAGCGATTATCCCAGCATCGCCTACGAGCGCTTATTTCGGGAATGGGACGAGATCGGGTACAGCACCACTGTGCTCGAAAAGTTCTTCCATGGGAACGCCGAGGCTGTCCTGGGGCTATAGCTGATACCAAGTGTAAGAATAATGATGCAATTCATTGAATATTCATTAGAAAATCATGTAGCCCGGATTACCATCAACCGGCCGCAAGTCCGCAACGCGCTGAATCCCGAGACCTACTACGAGTTGAGCCAGGTCTGTGACCAGGTCGAGCAGGATGATGACGTATGGCTGGCAGTAATAACCGGTGCCGGTGACAAAGCGTTTTCGGCCGGACGTGACCTGAAACAAATGGCAGAGATCAATGCCGCCTCTGAAGCAGAACAACTCAGGGAAGCTGAGCTGTGGAAGAAAATTACCCGCCTGACCGACCGCCACTACTTTCCCAAGCCCATCATCGCCCGACTGAACGGTAGTGCATACGGTGGCGGGCTGGAAATCGCCCTCGCCTGCGACATCATCGTGGCAAGCGAGGACGCGCGCATTGGCTTACCGGAACCCCGCAGGGGCCTGATTCCTTTCGCCGGGGGCGTTCACCGGCTGCCGCGCCAGATACCTCTTAAGAAGGCCATGGGTTACCTGCTCACCGGCCGGGACATGAGCGCCGCCGAAGCCCTGGAGCTCGGTCTGATTAATGAAGTCGTCCCGGCGGATCGATTAGACGAGGCCGTGGATAGCTGGGTACTGGATATTCTTAAGTGCGCGCCGCTGGCCATCCGGGCCATCAAGCAGTGTGTCATGGAGGGGCTCGATTACTCCCTGGCCGAAGCCATGGCCCGGGAATACAAATGGGAAACCCGGCGGCAGGCCAGCGATGACAGTGCCGAAGGCCCCAGGGCTTTCGCCGAGAAACGGGAACCACGGTGGACCGGCCGCTGAGAGACTGTTCTATTCACAGCACAAGCACGCGAGGCGCAAGATGACCCGAGAAGCCGTTATCGTTTCCACGGCACGAACACCCATCGCTAAAGCCTATCGCGGTGCCTTCAACCACACCTATGGGGCCACGCTGGGCGGCCACGCCATTGAACATGCTGTGGCTCGCAGCGGCCTGGAACCCGGTGAAATCGAAGACGCGATCATGGGTTGTGCGCGCCCGGAAGGCTCCACGGGCGGTAACATCGCCCGGCAGGCGGCACTGCGGGCCGGTTTACCGGTAAGTGTGGCGGGATTGACTGTCAGCCGCATGTGCTCATCAGGCCTCCAGGCAATTTCCGTAGCGGCCCAACGAATCATGGTCGATGGCGCGTCAGCTTGTGTGGCGGGTGGGCTGGAATCTGTTTCACTGGTGCAGAACGACTATACCAATATGCACTACAAGGAAGACCCGGAGTTACGGCAATTACAGCCGGACATTTACATGACCATGCTGGAAACCGCCGAAATCGTAGCCGAACGATACGGTGTATCCCGGGAGTCGCAGGACGAGTATGCACTGCTCAGTCAGCAACGCACGGCGGTCGCGCAGACGGCCGGACGATTCGATACGGAAATAGTGTCGCTGCCAACAACCAAGCTTGTTAAGGACGCGGAAACGGGGGAAACCAGGCAGGAAGAAGTGGTGCTTAGCCGGGACGAAAGCAACCGCCCCGGCACAACTGCCGAAGGACTCGCCAATCTGAAACCGGTATTGGGTGAAGGCAAGACGGTTACGGCAGGAAACGCCAGTCAACTCTCCGATGGTGCATCCGCCTGTGTTGTCATGGAAAGCAAACTGGCGGAGCAGAGAAACCTCGAACCACTCGGCGTCTACAGGGGTTTGGTGGTGATGGGTTGTGCACCGGATGAGATGGGCATTGGGCCAGTATTCGCCGTACCAAAACTGCTGGACCGACACGGCCTCAGCATCGATGACATTGATCTGTGGGAACTCAACGAAGCATTCGCCGTGCAAACGGTCTACTGCCGCGATCGCCTGGGCATTCCGCCCGATAAACTCAACGTCAACGGAGGTGCGATTTCTATTGGCCACCCTTATGGCATGAGCGGATCCCGAATGACAGGTCATTCCCTGATCGAGGGCCGGCGCCGGGGTGCCCGTTATGTTGTGGTCACCATGTGTATCGGCGGCGGCATGGGCGCTGCCGGACTGTTCGAAGTTTACGGCTCCGATTAGATTTACAGCCGCTATAGCCCCCGGTTACCGGGGGCGATTGTTTCGCCACTCAGGTTTTCTTTCCCTGGCCGCTGATTCGCTGCTTCATCTTTGTAAGAAAGTTCTGGAATTCTTCCTGTTGAACAGACCAGAGTTGTTGCTGGTACTCATGCTCAACAGACTCTGCGTGACCTTGACCGGCACTGCTGGCGCGCAGGGATTCCTTAGTGCGCCGCAGAAGTTCCAGCGGCACCTTCCCTGCCCGTTGGGCCAGGGCCACCGATTGCTCAAGCAGGTCCTCATCGTGTACGCACTGCCAGGCCAGGTTTCTCTCGGCAGCAGCCCGTCCGTCAAGTGATTCTGAACACAACAGGATGGCGCAGGCAGATTGATACCCTACTGCCCGCTGCAACATCCAGGTGTGGCCGCCGCCAGGATGTAACCCCAGGTTCATGAACCGGGTGTCGAAAACCGCTGATTCGCCGGCCATCCGAATATCACACGCCAGCGCGAGGTTCATCCCGGCACCCACCGCGGGTCCGTTAACTGCTGCTATTGTCGGTAGCGAACAATTCGCCACCCGAAGGAAACCCTGATAGATACGCTGAAGCCCCGCGCCATCGCCGTTGCTGGCCGCTTCCAGATCCGCAAGATCGGCGCCGGCGCAGAAGGCAGGCGGCTCGCCCGTGACGACAACGGCCCTCATCCGCGGGTCCGCCTCGATCCGATCGAGAGCCTCCTCCAACTCCGTGACCAGGGGCAAAGATATGATATTGCGGCGGCGGGGATCGTTGATGCGCAATACGGCAACCGCATCAACTACATCATGGGTAAGCAGGCTCATTCGGGGTCATCCGGATGGCGAAGCGATCACTGCTTCGGTAATTCAAGAGGCACTTGTCGATCAACTGATCTATGCCGCGTTCCAAGCTTGCCATTAATATATCATTAATATACATTCGGTGTACTGGTGCAGGCTTACCGTCAGGTTTAATTGCATGTACATCACGTTCAGAACGTTCAGGGCGTTCATGGCGCTTGCCGCGCTTACTTATACCGTTGCGTTCGCGCCCGCATTTGCTGCGCCCATCCCGGAAATCACGGTTACAGCGACCCGCAGGGAAACCAATATCCAGGACACGTCCATTGCGATTACCGCGCTCGGCGAGACAGGGCTGAAAAATACAGGTATAGACACCATGGCCAGCCTGGCCAAGTTCGTGCCGAACATGGTGGTTGGCCAGAATAACAATGACACCCAGGTCATGATCCGGGGTATCGGTACTTCGGATACGACGATCGTCAGCGACCCGAGTGTGGCTATACACCTCGACGATATGTATATCACTCGTACCAGCGGCCTCAACATGCTCATGTACGACACGGAACGAGTCGAAGTGCTGCGCGGGCCACAGGGGACGCTTTACGGCCGAAATGCAACGGGCGGTTCGGTCAATATTATTTCCAAACGGCCGAACAACGAATTCGGCCTCAGCACGGACGTGCTTACCGGCGATTACGACCGGTTCCAGTTTCGCGGCGCGTTAAACCTGCCCATCATTGACGAGAAACTCGCCGGCAGAATCTCCGTGGTTCACGAGGATCGCGACGGCTATCAGGAGAACGTGTTCCCCGGTGGTACCGAAAGTAATGACGCGGATGCACTGGCCTGGCGGGCGCAGCTTTTGTGGACCCCTAGTGACAAGCTTAGTGTTCTGTTAAAGGTAGACGATGTTGACTTCGATGATGTGGGTCAACAGAGAGAACGGCTGGATTCGCCTGCGGGAAACCCGGCAAACGCTTTCCAGGGTACCCTGGCCGAACCCCGGGAGCTCCACAAAGTCTATAAAGATACGCCTGAAAGCCGGGAGCTCGAATCGACCAGCCAGCTTATGCGTGTGGACTGGCAATTTAGCGATGCCGCGGAGCTGACCTTTATCGCCGGCGGGACTGAAATGTTTTTTGATTTCCTCCTGGACGCAGATCAGGATGCTATTCTTTTCTCGACAGTCGGCCACCCCGGGACCAGCTCCGATTCAAACTCCCAGGAACTCAGGCTGGCATCCACCACGGACAAGCCGCTCCAGTGGCTCGTGGGTCTTTACCGCCTCGAGGAAGACGCTTCACAACCACTGTTGGTGGTCAATGACCCCGGGGTAACCATCAATAATATGTGGAAAATGGAGTCGGACAGTCAAGCGGTCTTCGGTCAACTGAGCTACGAGTTAACGGACGAAATCAAGCTCCTCGGCGGATTGCGCCATACCAGGGACGAAAAGACCGGACGAGGTAGTAACGAAATATGTATACCCTTCTTTAACTTCTGCCCTGTTCCGGAGCGTTTTGTCTTTGCAGACGACTCATGGGACGAAACGACCTGGCTCATCGGTGCTGACTGGACCCCGTCGGATGACCACCTGTACTACGGCAAGATAAGCACGGGATATAAAGCGGGTGGTTTCAATCTTATAGGCGCCGATCCTGAAGACACTGTGTGGGATCCGGAGGAAGTCAAGTCCCTGGAAATCGGCTGGAAGGGCACCCTGAATGACGGCAAGCTGAGGCTGAATACAGCAGCTTTCTACTACGACTATGACGACTTGCAAGTCGCGAGCATTATAAATTTTTCACGTTTGACCACAAACGCCGCCAAAGCCACCGTAAAAGGTGTAGAGCTGGAAGCAATCATGCAGCCGGCGGATGGCTGGCTTATCAATTTAGGCATTGGCTGGTTGCAAGCTGAATTCGATGAGTTCATCGGTGTCGATCCGATAAATGTGCCCCAGGGTTCGGTCCCCCCGGGAGAGCCTGACCCGATTCCGGAAGACTTCTCCGGAAATGACCTGGTCAATTCTCCGGACTGGTCAATCAACTTCGGCATTCAATACACCTTTGACCTGGGTGAGAAGGGAACATTACTCACCCGCCTCCAGTCTCACTGGCAGGACGACTGGTATCTCAGGCCCTACAACCTGCCGGAAGACATGCAGGACAGTTACGCTACGACCGACGTCAGGCTAATCTGGCGCTCTGAGGAGGATCACTGGTCTGCAGAAGCATTCGTGAATAATGTCAGTGATAGCCTTCGCGCAACCAGCGTGGAAGTTACTAACGGTGGATTCTTCGGCAATATCAACCCGCCACAAACATGGGGTGTTCGCATTGGCTATAATTACTAAACGCACCATTGATGTTCGAAATCGAGAATTAACAGTGTCCAGAATCGGTTCTGCTGGTCTTGCCTTTTCAGTGGCCATGCCGCTGCTGACGTGGTGCCTTTGTGCCAACGCTGCAACTCTCTCGGGCACAACTATCGACAACACGCGCCTGGGGGAAATTGTCGTAACCGCGGAGAGGCGTGAGCGCGACCTGCAGAAAACATCTGTTGCAGTTTCTGCATTCGATCAACGAACGCTGGATGATCTCAGCATTCGGGAATTGACTGATTTCGAGCATGTTGTTCCCGGCCTGGTTTTTTCCCAGGATAACTCTGAATTCAAGGTGCTGATTCGAGGTGTCGGTAGTGATGACACCGGTACCAATAGCCAGCCGGGGGTTGCGCTGCATCTTGATGGCGTCTTTGTCGGGCGTGCTGCTGGTTTTAACGCTGCTACATATGACATCGAGCGGATCGAGGTTCTGCGGGGGCCCCAGGGCACCCTTTTCGGGCGTAATTCGACGGGTGGAACTATCAATGTCCACTCAAAGAAACCGGCGCACGGAGAACTATCAGTAATGGGAGATATTCGCTACGGCGACTACGATGAAGTACGTATTCGCGGCGCAGTCAACATACCGCTTGTCGAGGATAAAGTCGCGGCAAGACTTACCCTCGTTTCCGAAGAGCGGGACGGTTTTGAGAATAACCTCTACCCCGGCGGAAAGGACGGTAGCGACGCAGACGATGACTATTGGCGGGCTCAGCTTCTGTACGAACCGAACGATGACTTTAACCTGATACTGCGTGCCAGCGGGCTCAATTCCCGTGGCGTGGGTCCGGGACGCAAGCGACTGCAGACCCCGTCCGACTGCCCAAAAGCTGGTTGTAGCGAAATTGCTGAAGACCAGGATGATCTATATACGGTCTGGAAAGACACCGCTGAACATCAGTCGGTCGATCTGGATCTTTTCAGCGCCGAAGCCAACTGGGGGTTGTCTTTTGCCAATCTCACCGCAATTGCCAGTACGGGCGAAACCAAGTTTATTTGGCATGCTGACGGCGATCAAACCCGTGCAAAAGGGACGGAGCCTGGCGGCGTTGATATGATCCTGGGGGCTCCCATAAGCTCGGAGCAGGATTTAGCCGAGGTGCGATTGACGTCACTGCCCTCCGCGCCGATCGAATGGCTGGCTGGATTATTTTTCTTTGATGAGGAAACTAACACTGACTTCGGTTTGACGAATATTCAGCCTAACCCCTTTGTACCGGACATTATTGTTACCACTAAAGTGATAAGTAACTGGGATATCGACACGGTTTCATACGCAGCATTTGGTCAGATTTCCTATTCCCTGGGAGCTGAAGATCAGTTTAAGCTGACCGCCGGTGCTCGTTATACGCATGACAAAGCAGACGGTGAAATTTATGATTTGCTGACCATCGACTTCTTAAATGCTTCTACATTAACCGAAGAGACTCTCAGCGAAAGATGGAGCGAGATCACCTGGAGGTTGGGCGCAGATTGGCAGGTTACGCCCAGCAATTTACTATACACATCGCTATCTACCGGATACAGGACTGGTGGCTTTAACTTCCAGGCAGAGACTCCGGAAGAGTCTATTTATGACCCTGAAGATCTGCTTGCCTTTGAGATTGGATCAAAGAATCGATTCTTCGATGACCGGCTGCAATTGAATCTTGCTGCATTTTACTACGACTATAAAGATTTTCAGACATTTCAAATCGTAGAAGACACGCTCTTTATAGAGAATGCAGCAGAGGTTTCCAACCGCGGTGTCGAAGCCGAGCTGCAGGCAATTGTGACTGACGCCTTTTCGATAGATGCACATTTTGCGATCCAGCGCGGCCGCTTCGAGGAGTTCCTCTCCGGCGATCCTCTATACCCCAGAGGATACGATCTAATCCCCAATAGTGGTGACGAACTTGCCGATCTTTCGGGCAAGCACTTGCCGAATACTCCGGATAAATCGGGACATATTGGTGCCAGTTATAAGTGGAGAATGGGCGGCCTTGGCTCGCTCACGGTTCGCGGGCAAACCTACTACCAGAGCGAAGTTTATTCACGCGCATTCAACCTTCCGATCGGTAAACAAGGCTCATACAAAAAATCCAGCCTCCAGATTCGCTTCGATGAAAGGGATGAGAACTGGTATGTGTTGGCCGGTGTGGACAATATGGAGGGTGAGAATGATATCGCTAACATTGCTATCACGCAGACTGGTCGAGTCCTGGCAAACATAGGAGCACCACGTACCTGGTACATCGGGTTTGGGTTTCAGATGTAAGAACCGGAATGCAATGGTCGGGCAACTGACCGCAATTCGAAGAAACTATATTTTTTGTACCAGAGGTTGCAGGAAATGAAGGTAAACCAGATAACAAGAATTATCTTCACACTGGCAATATTCTTATTGATCCGGATTTCAGATGGTATGGCAGCGCCGCCTGCTGCGGAACGCTCGATCGAGCACATCAGGGGAAGCATCTATACCGCTCACTACCCTATGAACGATTCTATTTACAATTCAATTTTCATGGTGACCGAAGACGGAATTGTTCTGGTAGATCCGGTGAGCGCCGGTGCGGCCCGGTGGCTAAAAGAGGAACTTAAGGAGCGCTTTGACCAGCCCGTCAGGTACATAATCTATAGTCATTTTCATTTTGACCACGCCCCGGGAGCAGAAGTATTCTCAGATACCGTTGTCGATATCTATGCACAAGAGCATTTCATCGAGAATTTAGAGAACGACCCATTCAATAACAAAACCAAGGTTCTGCCTACCAAGACATACAGGGGTCGCATGGAGCTGACCTTTGGTACAAAAAAGATAGAGCTTCTGGATATAACGTCAAACCACACAAATGACACCACGGTCGTTCGATTCCCGGATGAACAAATTATATTTACCGTAGATGTAGCGCCTGCCGGACGCATAGCATGGCGCTATTTTGGTGGTTGGGAAGTACAGGATTCAAATGATTTTGGCCTGGCGCTGACGGACATGGAGACAATTATGGCGCTGGACTTTGATTTCATTGTGCCGGGGCATTACTACCACCAGCCGCCCGAAGGTCTCAGGCGAGCTTACGAGTACCAGATTGACCTGTGCAAAAGAGTGTTAACGGAAATGGAAGCCGGCCACGATTTGCCGCAGATTATCGAGAAGGTGACGATGGCAGACTACAGTGACCTTGTGAAATTCGACGACTTCGTCGCAATGAATGTAGAAGGGATGCACTATCAACTTTCGCAAAATGAACCCGATGCGCGCTGTAGCATCACAGATGGCTCATGATGAATATCGCAAGTAGTTAGAAGGCGTCACACGCCTGTATTGCCGGACACCGATTCCTCCAGCGCTGCTTCGGCAGCCCTCAGCTGTTCAATCACCTGCCTGATCTTGTGAACGTCGGCCCACTGCGACTTGAACACGATATATCCGTTCCGGTCTACCACGAAGGCGGCATTTGGAACGATCCCGTAGTCCTTTAGCGTGCTCTCATCGATAGGATCCACCGCAATAGGCACATCGGTAATCTCGGACATCATCGTTGCGTAGGTCATGCGCTCTTCGGTGGTAGTAGTCTGCCTGAAATCCGGAAACCCTCGCTCACCCGGATGCCGCTCCCGGGAATAGACAAAGAACATGTCCACCTCTGCAGGGTCGTACTGCTCGTGTAGTTCCGTCCAGAGATCCACCTGGGTGCGCGCCGGCGGACAGGTCATCGCAACAAACATGAACACCGCGATGCGCCCACGCTTATCCGATAAACGAATGGACTTGCCGTCGATAGTTTTCAGTTCGAAATCCGGCGCCAGGGTACCCACCGGTGACTGGGTTCGAATAGTGGAAAACTCGGCCAGGCCCTTCTTTCGCTCTTCCGGATCCATTCGAACCAGCTTCATGACATCAATCTGGGTAGCAATATTTAACTTCTCGCTAAAGCTGTAGTGACCCGGGTGCATGCTGTAGTGTTCATCGAACACCGTCCGGCCGTTCACCTGTCTCGGCGTCGGATTCCACAGTGTGTCGCCCATCATGTACTGACGGGTCATGTACATCATCTCCTGGCCGCCAAAGGCGACCAGGGCGACAACGATCAGTACGCCGCCGATAAACCACTTGCTCTTGAGTACGTTCAGAGCACGCCCTGCCATTTCAGTACCCTCCCCTGGTAACCGCGCCTTACGACCGGGTACCAGGATTCATCTGCCCATGCTGGCCTGAAGTATATTAAAGCGACCGTTGCCGGCATCTCTGCCGGTTAAGCACCGAAAAGGGCAACATAAGAAGTTAAAGTTATCACTAGATATCAAGCGTCAGAAGTGATGATTCGCAACGGGAGACGCATATGGTCATTTCTTTCTCCCGCTCTTTTAGCGAAAGCACATTATCGTCCCGGTGAATGGGAACACCCTCGCTAAATGGCGTGCGGCATGTCCCGCAAATACCCAGCTCGCAGCTAAAGGCTCTTTTTATTCCCGCTTTCCAAAGGGCGGCAAGAATAGTCTCCCTGGGGCCGACCCGGATCAGTTGACCGGTACTCGCAATCTTCACATCAAACCATCTATCAGTGCCATCCAGCTCCTCGGGTTTGAAAAGTTCAAACTTAACGGTATGGGAGTGCCAGGCCGATGTTGCTTCTCCGACAGCATCGATCAGTCCCTCCGGCCCGCAGCAATAAACCATCCCGGCAGATACTGGCTCCGCGAGTAAAGTCTCCACATCCAGGCGGCGCGACGGATCACCATTAGTGATATGAAAGTGCAGCCTGCCAGGTTCAACCAGTTCCTCGAGATCTGTTTTGAAAGGCAGTCGATCGGCTGACCGGACACACATATGGAAATCGAAGGTCTTGCCTAATGACCGTAGTTTGTATGCCATTGCAAGAAGCGGCGCTACACCTATCCCCCCCGCTATCAATATGTAGTGCATGAACCTGTGATCGAGAGGAAAGTTGTTTTGCGGCTCGGAGATCTCCAATAAATCTCCGACTGCCACCTCATCGTGAAATGCTTTGGAACCGCCTCGTCCTTCCGCTTCACGGAAAACGGCGAGCAAATAGCGATCAGTTTCAGCCGGATCATTGCAAAGCGAATACTGCCGCATCATTCCGCCTGGCAAATTAACATCGATATGCGCCCCGACAGTGAACGGTGGCAAGGCAGAACCCTCAGGATCCACCAGCTCGAACGTCTTGATGTCCTTCGCCTCGCAGCCGATTGATTTCACAAGCACTTTGCGCATTTCCGCACATCGCCTCCAAAAACCTGCCCGCCAATTATCACGGCCGTCAAATCACCAACACAAGAGTCCCCGCAATGATGCGGACAAATGAAAAACAGACGCCCCCTGGCCTGGAATTCTAAAGCTCTCTTCGAGCCCAGGCATCCTCACCAGAAGGGCGTTATGCAGGCCTCCTACAAGGCCTTACCGAGGTATTCCCCGACCGTTCAGTCTTCTACCACTTCTTCGAAGTCTCTGCCGATGATTTTGTCAAGCATTAAGTGCGTGTGCAATGCATTCGCCTCTTGCTTGTTGAACCGACAGCCCGGGAGCACCCTCGAGTGCATACCTTTTTGGTACAGCGGCGTTATGCGCCAGTCTTGTAGAAACGTTCGTGGCATGCGGTCAGTGGGGTAGTTATCCCATTCGACAGTCTCGTAATTGACCTCGGGTGGCTCCTCTTCGCCGTAGCGGAACATGAAGTACACGTCCCAGATAGCCTCGTTCGGATTGTCACCGTGTGGCCGCGATCGGAATAAGCCGTAGGTATTACCGGCAATCGGACCGAGCATATTGGGGAAAAACCGAAATTCGGTTGGAAACCCGTACAACTCAGTCTCTTCAAGTTGCGAAATGTCGATGCCTTGGGCCGTGCAGGCATCCCGGCGGTTTTTCCTCATGAACTCCGGGCCTTGCATGTCCCAGGGAATCTCGTCATCACTAAGACCATTGAAGTAATCGAGCTCATAATCCGCGAGACGACCCTGCATAACCATATTTTCCATCGCCGTACGCACCCAAGTCCTCGGGTCGGTGATTTTCTCATCCTTGAGGTCGCACAGTTTCACACCTTTGGGAACCCCCGTCTGAATGTCCTTATCCGGCTCCCAAAAATTGGTGTGCCTCTCGAACTGCTCACCAACGGTAACAGCACCAATTGCATCCGGGTCAGGTGGTGTCTCTTTAATGGTGGGTTTGCCGTACTCGGGATAGCCCGCTTCACCCGGACCCTTTTTACCTTCACCAAACATGGCCCCGGCCCGCCGACCACCCGGTAGCGTGGCAAAAGCACCCACATCATTCAGATCCATCACATGGGTCGCCCACACGTGATAGCCCTCTTGATATTGCTCGACACCGTATTTCCAATTGGTTGGCAGAATCGTGGTGAAGTGGTGTTTAAGCCGCATCTCACTGATCTTGTACTTCGCCAACTTTTCGGGGCCCGGTTCCAGGTACTCAAGCAGCGGTTCCGCGTCCATGTCCATATTGATAAACACGAAGCCTTCCCAGGTTTCACACCTCACCGGGCGGAGACATATCTCGCTTTTCTGGATACGTTCGGGTGCAAAATCCTTTGCGCCCGGAAGGTGGGATATCTCTCCCTCCAGGTCCCAGGCCCAGCCATGGTACACGCACCTCAACTTGCCTTTGAACATGTCGCGGAAATTGTTGAGAGTGCCTCGTCCGCCCCACCAGTGTTCTCCTTCTACCAGGCGTACACCGCGATGCATACAGACGTTGTGGAAAGCATTGAGTTTGCCGGTCTCCGACCGTACGATGATGATCGACTCGTCGCCGATCTTGTACTCGTAGTAATCACCGTTGTTGGGGATTTCCTCCTCACGGCACGCCCATTGCCATACGCGTGACCACAGCAGATCGTATTCCTTTTGCAGCCATTCTTTGCTGGTGAAACGTTCTTTCGGGATCAGCCGCTTGAAGTCGTCATCAGTAACCTTGGCCGATATTCCGGTCAAACTTCCTTTAGTAAAATCTTTCATTTTGGCAACCATAACTTTTCTCCTAAATGCGCAGATTTATAGGATAGGTCTGGTATTCCGTCCCCCCGGATATGGGCTGTGACGATACCCAACCTCAGTGCCGCGTGGAGCAAAGCCCATGGGGCAAATGCCGCACCCACACTGCCTATATGCACTATACTGCTTAGGCAAATAGTGTCAAGGCAGGTAAATAACCATTGAATATACTGTGCCCCTGCAGCAAACGGCACAGGCGAGCGGCAACTTCGGTGCCAGTCACGGCATCCAGGCTCTCAAAGTCCTGGTTTTGCTGTCAGCACCCGGTCTTTGGAAGGAAGCCTTGCGCCATCCCAATTCTGTTGTTCGCCAGATTGCCGACCTCGCTGCACAGCAGCAGGAAGCCGGCGTGGCCAGGAATGTCCCCAAGCTGTTCAGAATCTGGTGTGACCGACGCCCCAACTCTTTCAACCTGCACACCTGGTCTTAAAGAGCTGGAGGAATTCAACCTGAAGCATTACTTCGCGTTGACATTATTTACCCATGCAGTACCTTGATGATTATGAAAAAAAATAAGAATGTTGCCTCCAAAAACCCTGCCTCACACGGTGCCGGGGTCGAATTTTATGGCAGCGATTCGGACACATACGATGTCAATGAATCGGTCGGCTACCTGATCAAGCTTGCGCACAAACAACTCATGCGTAACGTGGACGCGCAATTGCAAGCCTACGACCTGACCGCGATGCAATGGGTCCCGCTGCAGATTATTTCCACGGGCCGGGGCGACACTGTCGCAGGTTGCGCCCGTGAAGCCGGCATCGACAACGGCGCCATGACCCGCATGCTGGACCGGCTGGAGGGCAAGGGCCTGGTACGCCGCCAGCGCAGCAATGACGACCGTCGGGTGGTGAACATCGCACTGACCAACGCAGGGAAAAAAATAGCCAGGGAGATTCCACCCGTCATCAGCAACGTGCTGAACCGGCATCTGCAGGGATTCAGCCAGCACGAGTTCGAACTCATCAAGGATCTGTTAAAGCGTTTTCTCACCAATGGCGAGCTGCCTACCGAGTAATTCACGGCGCAATATGCCATGAGCGCCAAAGCAGAACATGCTGACGGTCTGTGTTTCCCGGTACCTGTCAGGAGGGCTGGTTCTGTGTATTTGATGTCCGGCCGGATGCGATGACCTGCTGCACCAAGGGCCATTCCCTGGCACCCTTCTTCGCCATGTTGTCAATATAACGATCGTTGTCCCAGTCAAGAATCGCAACTTTAAAGCTGTCACGCTGTTGGAGCCTGCCGTACCAATCAGCAAAGTACGGTCGCTCATCCCACATGGGGCTCATCTGCAGGTGCTCGAGCCTTCTGATATAAGAGGCGTAACCGATATCCGCCAGGGAAAAAGCCTCGCCAGCCAGCCAGGGCTCACCGCCGGCAAGCTCTGCTTCCATGTCGCTTAGAAGCTTGTCGAAGCGGATAACCGCGTGTGCAAAGTATTTTGACTTCACCCCGTTACGGATATTGTCGTTATGCCGCTCTACTTTGAGCGGATCGGCGCCCGGCTGACTCCTGAAATGCAGTTCCAGGTCCTCGGGTGATTTGGCCAGGAGAAAATCCCGGAACGCGATGCAGGTGCTCACGACGCTGGTGGCCGCATGGATAGCAGTATCCAGCTGCTGGGTCCACTTTCTCACCCGGGCTTTGCCCAGAGGATTGCCAGGCATTAACGAACCCTGGGAAAACGCCTCATCCAGGTACTCATTGATAATATTGGATTCATAAATCACATGTCCGTCGTGCACCAGGGTGGGCACAACCCCGTTGGGATTCAATGCCAGGTACTCGGGGGCCTTATGTTCGCGCGCCAGGAGATTCACCATGTGACTGGTGTATTCGAGACCTTTTTCGGCCAGGGCAAAGCGCACCTTGGCGGCGCACACGGACATGTCATGGTTATAGAGTTCCAACATACCCTGAGTCAAAGCTCATCGTTTTCAGCAAGCTTTCGAATGATGCCCAGCACCCGCCGGGCATTTTGTTCCGTCGTCGGGGGCGGTTTATCGGCGCCGGCCTTCCTGGCCGTTTCTGCAGGCGACACATAGTCCGGGTGCTGTTTGTGGCGCACCGTGGTCAGTTGAAAGCAGAGGTCACCATTCGTTCTTTCTTCGATCCCGGCGATGGCCATGAACCAGGGTCCCGCCAGGTACTCCGTGATCATCAGATTGTCGCCACGGAATGTAGTACGTTGCAGATTGGGTGAACCATCCGCCATGCTGCTTTTCCCGTGGTGCAGGATGTCTTTGACAATTTCGTCGGCATTCTCCTCGACGATTCTGGATTCCACGAAGGACGGGATTATCCGATTGTCTCCCCTGCCCCAGATTTTCAGCCCCTGCCACAGCTGAGTCCGGCTAAGGTGTATTTCGCTATCGACAGAATTTACCGGAATGGAGGCAGTCTGGATTTCCAGCGCCGGCGTTTCCAGTTTCTCCACGATTTCATTTGCAGATAGCTGGTTCATTGTTCTTATTCCCGGTCAATCACACTGATGAAGCATTTGCAGCGGATTGTCCGGCTTCGCGTCGGCTCAGAATGAGATAAACCATACAAGTACAGGCCGCCACGATTCCCCAGGCTCCCAGTGCAGGGCTGGGGGCCCCGAGCGCCCTGGAAAGCACAACACCAAGCATGGGACCGGCAAATACACCCAGGAAAAAGCAGGTCGTCTGCACACCAGTCGCGCGCCCCCGGGCTGCCGCCGGCACCCTTCCCAACACCATATTAAGGCTGTTAGGCATAACCGTGCCGGTGCCCAGGCCACTCAAGAATCCACCGGCAATGATGCCGGCCAACTGCGGGCTCAGGGAAAGAGCGGCAAAACCCAGGGTGACCAGGCCAAACGACATACTCCACAGGGTCATCGCGGAGATTCTGCGTATCAAAGTGGCATAGGAAAATGCCGCGATGAGCATACCTACGGATGTGACCGAAGTAAGGTTTCCTGCGAATGCAGGACTGCTGGAGATGCCGCGTATCTGAAGCAGAAACGGTAATTGAGAAAACAGCATGGTGAAGGACGCAGACCCCAAAAAGGCGCCAAGATAAGGCGCGAATAACCGCCTCCAGGGGAGCGGGATCTTTTCCTGCCTGGCGGCCAACCGGGCATGAGGTGGCGTTTTAATATAAAGAATAACCAGCAGGGTAGCCAGCACGCCAAACAGATACAGCAAAAACCCGTTGCGCCAGTTGTTGATACTGATGTAACCCACCGCAATCAACAAGGCGATATTTGCAATGCCTACTACACCGAACTTCAAGCTCAAGACCCGTTCACGTTTTCTCTTGATGAAATAGTCTGCAATCAGTGCCGAGGTACAAACGATCAATGTCCCTTGAAAAACTCCTAGAAGGGCTCGACTAGCAATAATCAGCCAGATGGAATCCAGGAAATAAGGTGCGACGCCCAGGATCGTGGCACATACGCAGGAAACGATCACGATTTCACGCCGCCCGAAGCGGTCGCCGATGTAACCGGCGTATGGCGCCGCCAGCATGCTGAGCAAAGCCGGTAATGCATAGATCAGCTGCGCCAGTAAATCTACCTGTGGCACCCCCGTGAAGTACGCCTGCATTTTCGGCAGGATCGGCGTGATTGTGATAGTAGGCAGAATCGACGCCGTTATGATGGCCGCCGCGGCCCCGAGGTAGAGAGGCTCGTTGGCACTTGCGGCTTCGTCAGTCATGTTTTACTCCCGTCAAGGTAAGTGGATCGATCCCGGCTTCCCGGTAGAAGATGAGGGCCCCCGGATGAATCAACCCGGGATCCAACTCCGGCCAGCGCAACAGGCTTTCCACCGATTTCCCGGAGCAGTCTGGTTTGAGTGGCGGACAGGCGTGGTACACGGCCTGGGCGAATTCATAGGCTACGTTGTCGGGTGTCGACGCAAACGTGAACCAGGCAACATCAAAAGTGATGAGCCCTACCTCTTCGGCCCGGCCCGCAGGTGTAAACAGCACACGTTCTGCCAGCACCGGTGTGTTGTGAGTCGCTGCGGCAACATCGTCCCCGGAAAGTGAGAGCCATCGTATGTCGCCACGACTGAGGTTTCGATGCATGACCTGCAGCGTGCCGTCGACTTCCCGTGCAATCGGCATAAACACCGCGTCTACCTCACCGCGATTCAGCGCGCCGGCCAGTTCAGCAGGCAGGTACTCTTTAACGGTAATCCGGTCATAAATATCCCATGCATTAATCAAAACAACTTCCTGCAGGGCACGAAGAGAGCTCGGCCGCATGACCAGGCCAACACGTTTACCGGCAAGATCCTCGACGGATCGAATATTGGCGTCGCGGGTAACGAGCCCATGCGCAAATCGGATCGTAGCCCCCACAAACCGAAGATCGGGAAAGGCTGTTACATAGGCATGCCAATAGGGGCCGGTCTTTTCCATCGCCATTTTCTGATCGACCGAGGAAACGCCAATAAAAGCACCGCTACGAGCTGTTTCCGGCCGGTAGGCGAAGACATTGAGGCGCTCCGGTAACGAGTCGCTAACCGTTGTTGCCGTCAGTCGCTTGGAACATCGGTTTATCAGCCGTTCCTCCGCACTGATGTACTTGCCGCGGCCCATGACCCATGCCGGCGGTTTCATTATCAGGCGGCCCTGAACATAGAGGGATACCGGCGTTTTAGGATCTTTTCCTGCCCCCGATTTAAATGCCTGCGGGCAGCTTTCAGCCGACGCGGAGGCGGCACCCAGGATGCAGGTAAACAGGAGCAGAACGTGGATCTTTAAGAGTCCTGCGGCGGCGTGCTTCCCCGGCGTTACCCCAACATCCGCTGCCATTTCGCCCTCAGCTGTGCAGCTGAACTTGCAGATCCCGGGTGGGTGAGGACGACATGGCACTCGAAAGCCGCTCGCGGATAATGTTCATCCACTGCCGGGCCGCAGACTGTGCCCTCCCTGCGTCGCCGGCTTCTATGCTGTTAAAAATATTGAGGTACACCTCGCGCAACTCCGCCATATGCGCCTCCCATTCCGCGTTGGTCTCGGAGCGGGCAGCACTCACACGTCCAATACGTAGTTTGGCGTATATGGTGAGCCGATAAATATGCGACAGCGACTCATTGTGAGAGGCTTTTCCAAGGGCGGTATAAAGATGAAAGATTGCATCAAGGCGGTCCTGGAGCGCGTCGCGACCGATAGCATTTAGTCGTTCCACCTGTTGCCTGATGGCTTCAAGATCGGCGGGCGTCCGGCGTAGTGCTGCCAGGTAGCAGACGGAAGGTGTAAGGATATCCATGCTCTCAAGGTGATCGGTGATATCCGAGAAATTCAGATTCGAAACTTTGGCGCCCCGGTTGGGCAGCATGCTTACCAGCCCTTCCATGGACAGACGGATGAGTGCCTCCCTCACAGGCGTGCGTGAGACCTCGAATCGCTGCACCAGTTCGTTCTCGTCGAGATCTGCCCCGGGGCTGAATTCACCGGAAATGATCAGCGCCTTCAAGGCTTCGTATGTACGAACGCTCCCTGTAGCACCTTCCTTTCGTTGCGCGCGGTCTTTTGTGGCTCGGTTTTTTGGAGATGCAACCATGTAAAGCGGTCATCAGATAAGGGTAGTTGTTAGTATACATCAAGTATGCTTATCGCATGCATGTTGCGGTATTGGTTCCGATTGATAGCTTGCCTGAAATCGCTGTCGGCTACCCCCCTTGCTCCCCGATATAATCCAGCGCCTTCTCCAGTCTCACCAGTGTCCTTTCTCTTCCCACCAGTTCCACCGTCGCATCAATCGGCGGTGACACGCCCGTTCCCGTCACCGCGACCCTGACAGGCTGGCCGAGCTTGCCGAACTTGAGCTCGTGTTTGTCGGCAACATCCTGTATTGCCTGGTGTATAGCTTCGGCGTTCCAGGCATCAAGTTCCGCAAACGCATCCCGCAGACTCGTGAGCGCTTCCTTAACCACCGGTCGAAGGTTCTTTTTCGCCGCCTTCTCATCGAGCGGTATATTGTCCGCGTAAAGGTATTCCGCGCTCATCGCGAGTTCGCGTAGCGTTTCCGCGCGTTCCCGGTACGTCTCGATCACCTGCTGTGGTGCCGGCCCCCGGGATGGGTCGATACCTACCTTGGCCATCTGCTCCAGTAACCCGGGGATCAGGTCCGGCGGCTCGGCCGCCATGATGTACTGCTGGTTCAGCCAGGTTAGTTTTTCAGGATTGAACTTAGAAGCCGAGGCATTCACGTCCTTAACATCGAACAATTCGATCATCTCGTCGACCGAAAACACTTCCTGATCGCCGTGCGACCAGCCAAGCCGGACAAGATAATTAAGGACTGCCTCAGGCAGGTAACCCTGCTCGCGATATTCCAGCACATTGACCGCGCCGTGCCGCTTGGAAAGCCTCGAACCGTCCTCGCCCAGGATCATGGGAAGGTGCGCATACACAGGACGATCGAGGCCAAGCGCGTCCTGCAGGTGCATGTGCCGGGCGGTGTTGTTCAGGTGGTCGTCGCCACGGATGACATGCGTAATACCCGAGTCCGCGTCATCGACCACCACCCCGAAATGAAAGGTCGGGGTGCCATCCGGACGGACGATCACAAGGTCGTCGAGCATGTCGTTATCAAAGCTAACATGGCCGCGAACCAGGTCGTCTATTTCGACGCTGCCGGTATCGGGCGTGCGCAGGCGTACGACAGGATCAACGCTATCACGAGCGTCAAGGCGATCACGACAGCGGCCGTCGTAACCGGGGTTCTCTCCCCGTGCCACCTGCTGTTCGCGCATTTCGTCCAGCTCTTCTTTGGTGCAGTAGCAGCGGTAGGCCTTTCCTTCCTCGATCAGCTTGTCGGCGAGTTCGGCATAGCGATCGAAATGCTCTGTCTGGTATTGCGGCCCCTCGTCCCAGTCAAGCCCCAGCCAGCCCATGCCCTCGAGTATCGCGTCGATGGATTCCTGGGTTGATCGTTCCCGATCGGTGTCTTCGATGCGCAGGACAAACGCTCCGCCATGATGGCGGGCATGGAGCCATGAAAAAAGTGCTGTGCGCACGCCGCCTATGTGCAGATAGCCGGTCGGACTGGGCGCAAAACGGGTTTTTATGCTCATTCGAAGGCCGGACTCAGGTGGCATGACGGCGGCAATTCTAACAGAGCCCTCATCATCGTTGGCAGCACCGATGACTTTAGGCACACTGGAGCCATGCGCGACTCGGAAATCCAAACCCTACTTGCAGAGCTGTTTCCGGATCAGGCGGCCGTCTGTTTCTCGACCGGGCAGCCTTCGGAAAGCAACCTGCTACCCGAAGAGCTTGCACACACTAAAAAAATGGTAGGCGTACGCCGACTCGAGTTCGCACAGGGCCGCGCCTGCGCACGGGCTGCACTGGAGTCGCTCGGCCTCCCCCCCGTTGCCATCCCAACGGGCAGCAACCGGGAACCGCTGTGGCCGGAGAGTGTGGTCGGGAGCATCACTCATACGGACGGCGCTGCCGCCGCCGTCGTCGGCCACGGCGCTCAATTTGCCGGCCTGGGGCTCGACATGGAATCCGCCGAACCGCTGGGTGAAGACCTCATCGAGTTGATATGCAGACCCGATGAGGAAGGCCGGAAAGACGGCAAACACGCAAAGCTTCTCTTCAGCATCAAGGAAGCTATTTACAAGTGTATCTACCCGACCGTGCGGACCTTCGTGGACTTCCAGGAAATGAAAGTCGAGGTGGATTCCGGGTCACACAGGTTCGCGGCCGAGGCGCACACGCCCGCCTGCGATCAGGCGCTGATCAGCAGGCTCGAAGGAAAGTTCGCTACCGTGGGTGAACTGGTGGTGAGCAGCGCATGGCTGCCCGCCGGGTGAATCAGAACGCCTGGTCGTTGCCTGTACGGCGAGCGGCCTGCCGGCGCCGGTCGGGACCGGAACGGCGTTCCGCACCGGAGTAGCCCGACTCGCCGCCATGGCGCCGGTCTGCCCTGGAGCGACGGTCTGCCTTGGTGCGGCGGCAGATCGAGCGGCGCAGGAAACGCATAACGCGCCACGCGCGGCGAATTGCCCAGTGATAAAGAGTGCCCCCCACCAGGAAAAGGGCGGCGAGTAAACCATCGGCAATCTCAAGATAAACCCCGCCAAGGCCGATCACCACGCCCGTCACCGCGATACCCGACATCAGTGTGACTGACTCACCGACTGAAAAGCCCGCCATCAGGAAAATATGGTGCAGGTGTTCGCGGTCGGCCCGAAATGGCGAGCGCCGTTTCACTAAGCGGCGAACCATCATGCTAACCGCATCGTAAACAGGCAGCATCAGGAACCACAGCGCAGCGGCCGGGCTTATGACCCGTTCTTCGCCCTGCGAGAGGCTGATCGCGAGCCAGGACAGGGTCAGCCCCAACAGCATGCTGCCGGCATCGCCGAGGAATACCCAAGCCTTCGAGCGCCACAGTGTCCTGAGGTTGAACATCAGGAAGCTGATGACACAGGCTGCGAATACGACGATCAGGTGTTGATCGCCCGCACTGCCCCACAGTGTGTTCGCGATCCCCAGCCCTAGCAACGCGATGAGCGCAAGGCTGCCGCTCAGGCCATCCACCCCGTCGCACATGTTCATGGCATTGATTACCCCGAGACAGGCAAAAACCGTGAACGGCACGGCCAGCCACCCGAGGCTAAATATGGATCCGTCGATATTGAGCTGGCCGAGGTCGATCAACACGGTATCGCCGCCGAAGATCATAATCAGGCAGGCAATAATCTGCGCCACGATACGCGCCGCCGGCGGCAGGTCTGCATAGTCGTCCCATGCACCAACCAGTATCAATACGAAAGCTGCAGCAAAAAATGCAGGCAATGGCGCAGAGATAACGACCTCGGTTTGCACAAGGCTGCTTTGCGTTGCGAGGGCGACGAGCGAGCCTACGAAAATCGCCATACCGCCGATGAGCGGAATATTGCCCGAATGACTTTTACGGCTGGTGGGAACGTCCACGAGTCCCACTGCAATTGCGAGCGGACGCAGTAAAATAATCAACACTGCGGTAGCTGCAAAAGCAAGTATGGGACCAACGAAGTTCATAAATAAAAACAGCTTTTCTAATCCTGTTATGGCATTTTATTGCCAATGCAGTATCGACTAAAAGGCCGCTGTATTACGTGAAATCATTCACACTGCAGCAAACCCGACACGATTCACTGCAAACCAGTTGGCTGGCGACCTACAGCCCGAATGCGGCATCAGGCTGAACCCCCCCCATGCCAGCTTTCTATGGTGCGACGCAGCAAGGTTTAGGTTACCTTAAGCGCAACTTTTCGAAAGCCGCCCCGCCCGGATCAGGCGCTGGCGCGCGGTCACCGGGCACGGAATGCGAACTCTGCTTCGACTAATATGCCAAATATCTAGTAATATGCGCCGCTCAGCTAATACATCATCCCGAAAATACAGAGATAACAACAATGCTTAAGCAATTCCTCAAGAAAAGAGTTATCTGTTGCCTTGGCCTGGTGCTCGCCGCGGCTGTCACGATGGCCGCAGACGAACCCGACCTGAGTATCGTCGACGACTACAAGGTCAATCCCGGCGATGTCATCTCTATCTCGGTCTGGAAAGAGGAAGGCATGGAGGGAGAAGTACTGATCCGGCCGGATGGCAAATTCTCGTTTCCCCTGGCCGGAGACATCATGGCCAAAGGCCGCGGCGTGGAAGAAATACGCCGGATGCTGACGGACAAACTATCCGCGTACATACCCGACCTGGTTGTCAGCGTCGCTGTATTACAGGTTTCGGGCAACAAGGTTTTTGTTATCGGGCAGGTAAGCCGACCCGGCGAAATTATAGCAAATCCGCAAATTGACATCATGCAGGCACTCAGCATCGCCGGCGGCACCACCCCATTTGCGGAGGTCAGCGAGATTAAGGTGCTCCGGCGAACCGACCAGGGCCTGATTACAATTCCATTTAGTTATGAAGACATAGAAAAAGGCAAAAAGCTGGAACAAAATATTATGCTTAAGGCGGGCGATGTGGTCGTCGTTCCCTGATCACCACTTAGTTCTGCCAGGCTCTAAATATTTCCCTCTTACCCCAACCAATACGCCGGCATGCTAACCAAAGGCTCCCGATATATTCCGTTTCTGACCGCCGGCCTGCTGCTGGCCGGCCAAATGGCGCTGGCGGATGAATGGATTGCCGAGGGCCAATTAGGATTCGGTGCACGATATTCTGACAACCCGATAAATCGACCGGACGACAGTAACCCGCAAAGCACCGCGGGCACCACGGGCTCAGCCTCGGTCGAATTCGAGCGGCAGGTAGACAACAAGAGCTACTCCCTTCGCCCGCGCGTAACCCGTAACTGGCATCCGGACCGGGAGCTGAAAGATGCCGAGCACACGAACCTCTACCTGAATGGCGGCGCCGGTATTTCGTATGAGCGAAGTAACTGGAATGTCACATTCAGAGTCAGTGACCGGGGCATCCTGACCAGTGAGCAGGAGGATTCGGCGGATTTTCTCCGGGTGGACGACACCCGTCAAGAACTCTCCGTCTCGCCCAGTGCCACCTGGCATATGACACAAAAGGATCAGCTCACGGTAGCTACAAGCTTTTCCGACACCGATTTCGACAATGAATTCAATACACGTTTTGATTTCAAATCGAGCAGCATTTCTGTTTTCTACAATCGCATAATCAACGCGCGCCATTCGATCGGCATAACTGCGCTCGTCAATCAATATCGGTCTGAAGCGCTAAATAACCCGACGGATCCTGTCATGCTGGAAAATGATACCGACGGTAAATCAATCAGCGTGAATTACGCATATCAGTGGTCGGAAACAACCAGGCTGACTTTAAGTGTCGGTGAGCAAAGCTCTGATTTGTCATCGAGCAGTGTTAATCAGGGCGCCGGGATCGAGATATTTAATAACAACAGTACATTTGAATCCACCCAGTACAACCTGGCTATCACGAATGAAACCGAACAAGGCACCTGGAACTTCGGTGCGGCTCGAAGCGTCCAACCGAGCTCGACGGGTACACCTGCCGAAAAATGGCAGTTAAGCGGAAATTATGAGCACAGCATCACGCCCTCGCTTACCGGGCACATAAAAGTGATGGGCTACCGGCAGGAAGCCACAGGCAGCCTATTATCAGCCGTTCGCGGTGAAACAAAATTTATACGCATGGATTTGGAACTGTCGTGGAGAGTGTCACGGCGGACGTCGCTGGTGTGGGAGTATACTTTCCGGCGTCGAAATCCTGAATCTACCGATTTCGAGCCGGGCCTGGCAACCTCTGCCACCAGTAACGAGCTGGCATTCGGCGCACGGTACAAGTTCGGGATATGACCGGCAGGTCCGGCGACCCATATCGGACTACTCTTCTATAACCATCTCCGGACGCACGTACTCAGTCGACCACTGCAGCCTGGGATGAATAACCCCGCTCGGGCGACCCTCCCACCAGCCTGTACCAAATATTCCGGAATCGCTATCAATAACATTGAAAGCGATGATGTCGCGTTCGGTGAATGGCCGATACTGCTCCTGAACTGAACGCATAACGGCCCGAACATAATGGGTGCCGCCGGCGAGCAGGCCCCCGGGGACCCAGGCGGTACTGATGTAACGTCCGACCTGGCGTGCAACTTTATCCGCCGATGCGTCCGCATCCGTCGTCGAGAAAAGGTCAATGCCCGCATCGCTAACTATTGTGAAGTAAGGACTCAGCACCTGCCCCTCTTCAAGCACGTCATAAATAAGCTGTATGCCAACCTGCTCGTCTGCGCTGACCGAGTCCAGCGGCGCACCCGATTCCGCAACGATACGCACCGCTCTCAACCGCACCTTGTCATCCCCGGGCGCCGACTCCATGTCAGGCCATTCGCGGGAAGCCGCTTCGCCGTGGCCGCCACTTACATGCGTATGTACGACATCGGCCGCGGTTCCATCCTGCACAATTTGTCCGTTGCGTAACAACAGCCCCCGATCGCACAATCGGGTTATGGCAGCCATGTTATGCGACACGAACAACACTGCTTTGCCTTCGCGGCCGGCGTTACCCATCTGGTTAAGGCACTTGCGCTGGAATTCCGCATCGCCCACTGCGAGTACCTCATCGACAATCAATATCTCCGGTTCCAGGTGAGCCATTATGGCGAAGGCCAGGCGAACCGACATACCGCTCGAATATCGTTTTACAGGTGTGTCTATAAACTTGCTGATGCCGGAGAAATCGACTATCTCGTCAAACTTCCGGTCAACTTCCCTTTTACGCATTCCAAGTATGGTGCTGTTCATGTAGATATTTTCCCGACCGGTCAGTTCGGAATGAAAACCTGTGCCGACCTCGAGCAGGCAACTGACGCGACCCCGGATGACACAGCGACCCTTGGTCGGCGGCGTTACGCGGGATAGGATCTTCAGGAGTGTCGATTTGCCGGCGCCATTGGCACCGACAAGGCCGACAACCTCGCCTGGTTCTACATTAAAGCTTACGTCCCGAAGTGCCCAGAGTATGTCCTTACCGACCGTTTCTCCCTGCAGTTCTTCCTCGGTAAACCGGTACAACGAACGATACTTGCGATAGTTGTTTAGCGGTTTCTTTAACAACCGCACAACGGCGTTGTCGTCCTTTGACACGAGATCAGCTGCGCTGCCGATACGGTACAGCTTGCTTACTTCGTCAACTGCAAGTGCTTTATCAGTCACGTTTGTCCGTGCCTATATAACGTCAACGATCACACGTTCCATGCGCCGGAAATAAACCCCACCGGTAAACAACAGGAAAGTGGTTACAGCAGCGCTCGTCAACAATGAATCCCACATCATCGGATGCCCTAGCAGGCAGGAGCGAAAACCCTCTATAACGCCGACAAAGGGGTTCAGGATATATATATCCCGAAACTCGGGTGGTATCTTTTCGCTCGGGTACATTACCGGTACCAGGTATATAAATAACCGCATGATGTAATTCATGATGATACGAACATCTCGAAAGCGAATCGCAAGCGAAGAGAGCCACAATGCGATCGAAAGCGGCGTGAGCACCATCAGCAGAAAAACAAACGGCAGGTACAGCATCTGCAAGTTAACGCCGACGCCGTAGTAAAGTAATACTGCAACGATCAGGACAGAGGAAACAGAGAATGATATGAGGTTGCCGACTACAGGTGTGATCAGAAAAATTACCCGCGGGAAATATATTTTTCCCAGTATGCTGGCATTCGTTACCAGGCTCGAGCTTGCGCCTCCCATGGTGCTTGACATGTAGCTCCATGGAATGACCGCAACCGTCGACAGCAGCGGATAAGGGATTTCGCCGGTATCTACCGCCAGCAGGCCGCCAAATATGAGCGAGAAAACGATGACCTGTAAAGCCGGCTGAACCATCGCCCAGGCAATGCCGCCTATACTCTGCGCATAGGCCACTTTGATACTGCGCCAGATCATGAAATACAGCAGGTCGCGATACCGGGCCAGTTCCCGCATATCGATAAAGCCCCAGGAGGCGATCGGTTCGATGACCGTCAAATGGGTGTCTACGTGACCTTGTTCATTCATATTCTGTCAGCCTGATCTTCTGGCATGCTCAACTAACCCTCGAAACCATCGCAAAGACAACCGCTTGCCGCAGTGATGCCAATCACACTAGCAGCCTTTTTTGCCAGCCCCTGCCTGCATGTGTAGGATTGCGTCCCTTGACGGGCGATTAGCTCAGCGGGAGAGCGCTGCCTTCACACGGCAGAAGTCACTGGTTCGATCCCAGTATCGCCCACCATTTCTATTATTAGTCACCCCTGCCGATCGCGTAATAGCGAATACCCAGTGCCTGCATCTGCGCCGGGTCAAAGATATTGCGCCCATCAATGATAACCGGCTCGGAAAGGGATGAGCATATGCGGGCAAAATCGGGGCTGCGAAATTCCCGCCATTCGGTAGCAATGACAAGGGCATCAGCGCCGTCGAGCGCATCAACAGCCGATTCACATAAGCTCAGATCGGCTCGCTTGCCATAGATTCGGGCAGTTTCATCACGGGCCACCGGGTCATATGCCCGCACATTCACACCGGCCTCCCAGCATGCTTCCATAAAGGTCCGGCTGGGCGCTTCCCGCATATCGTCTGTATTCGGTTTGAACGCCAGTCCCCAAAGAGCCACCGTCTTGCCCTCTATCTTGTTGCCAAAGTGCCTCAAGAGCTTGGTAAACAGCGCCTCCTTTTGCCGGTTATTAACGCGTTCGACCGCCTCGACCAGTTCAGCTTTATAGCCTTGCTCACCGGCCGCGCGCACCAGTGCACGCACGTCTTTAGGGAAACACGAACCGCCAAAACCGCAGCCCGGGTAAATAAACTCATAGCCGATACGTGGATCAGAACCTATACCCACGCGGACCTGCTCGATGTCTGCACCCAGCTTCTCTGCAAGGTTTGCAAGTTCATTGATGAAACTGATCTTTGTTGCCAGCATGGCATTCGCGGCGTACTTGGTAAGCTCCGCCGAGCGAATGTCCAGGAAAAATATTCGTTCATGGTTCCTGTTGAACGGTTCATAGAGCGCGCGCAATAACTCCCTGGCTTTCTCGCTGTCGGTCCCGATAATTATTCGATCAGGCTTAGTGAAGTCGGGCACTGCCGCGCCTTCTTTCAGGAACTCGGGGTTCGATGCAACATTGAAATCAATATCTACTCCCCTGGACGCCAGTTGCTCTGCAACGGTTGCCTGTACCTTGTCGGCAGTACCTACCGGAACCGTGGACTTATTGACGATGAGCTTGTAGTCATCCATCTCGGCGCCGATTGAGTTGGCAACGGCAAGCACGTACTGCATGTCGGCCGAGCCGTCTTCGTCGGGCGGCGTGCCGACAGCGATGAACTGCAGTAAGCCGAAATTGACACCCTCGGCAATGTCGGTAGTAAAGCGCAGGCGCCCGTCCGCGAGGTTACGGCGGACGATCTCATTGAGTCCGGGTTCGTAGATGGGCACTTCGCCCTTCTTGAGCCGGGCAATCTTATCGGCATCAACATCAACGCAAAGAACGTTATTGCCCGTGTCGGCTATACAGGCACCGGTTACCAAACCGACATAACCGGTCCCGTGCACAGTTAGATTCATGGTTAAACCATCCCTCGATGCGGCGATCTGATCAGGGCGCGAGTATAAACCGGCTGGACTTGAATTCCTTACCTGGCAGAGTCCCGCCACTTCAGGATCTGGCGGCCCAGCGGTGGCAAGTCGACGATTTCGCCATCAATCAGGGCGGCAGCAACATCCTTTGCTCCCAGTTTGCCCAGTTCAACACCCCACTGGTCAAAGGGATTGATACCCCAGATCATGCTTTGCACGAATACCAGGTGCTCGTACAACGCAATCAGCATCCCCAGGTTATGCGGGCTCAGTTCGCGTAACAGAATTACAAGCGACGACCGATTACCCGAGTGCGCCTTGTATGGCAGTGTCTCATCGCTATGGCCATGCGCCAGCGCCTCCGCCTGGGCGACAAGATTAGCAAGGTTCTGCAGATGCGTGTCCGCCGGCAATAAATCCGGCCCGTTAACAGCGGCTATGAAGTCTGTATGTGCGGTCGACGTTCCCTGGTGCAGCCACTGCGCATATGAATGTTGCGCGTTGGAACCTGCCCCTCCCCACAAAGCGGCACCTGTCTGATAGTCCACCGTGGCAAGGTCCTGCCGAACAGTCTTGCCCTCACTCTCCATAAACAACTGCTGAAGATAAGCCGGTAACTTTTCGAGCCGCTGATCGTAGGGCAGCACAACGTGATGCTCAACACCGAGAAAATTGCGGTTCCATATGCCCAGCAAAGCAAGGATAACCGGAATATTTCGGCACAGTTCCGTCGTCCGAAAATGCTTATCCATGCTCGCCCCGCCGGCCAGCAATTCCCGGAATGCCGGGCTGCCTATGCGAATGGCTGCGGCCAGGCCAACTGCAGACCACAATGAATAACGTCCGCCGACCCAGTCCCAGATACGAAAACACAAATCCTGCGAGACGCCAAATTCAACCACCGCGTCCACGTTGGCCGAAACGGCCGCAAAGTTTGTGGCAACCGCCTCCGCCGGTAGTGCCTGCAACAACCAGTCACGCGCCGACTCCGCATTAAGCCGAGTCTCCAACGTGCTGAAAGTCTTGGAACACACGATGAAAAGTGTTGATGCGGGATCGGCTCCAATGAGTGCATCATGGAGCTCTATTCCGTCTATGCCGGCAGCAAACTCAACTTCCGGAGCGGTACCGGAATGACTGGAAAGCGCCGCAACCAGCATACGCGGGCCGAGGTCCGACCCCCCTATCCCGATATTGACAACGCGGCTGATTGCCTGGCCGCCAAAACCAGTGTGCTTGCCGGACCGGACCGCCTCCGCAAACGCCAGAAAACGCTGCCGCTCGCTACCGACCTCCGGTGAACTATCTTCCGACGCCCGTAAACTGGTATGCAGGGCCGCCCGGTTCTCGCTGACATTTACGGTAGCGCCGCCAAACAGATCGTCTATATGCCGCTTCAGTTCCCTCTGCCCGGCCAGTTCTGTCAACAGCTCCAGTGTTCGCCTGGTCGCACGATAACGAGAAAAGTCGACATACAGACCGTCGAGGCTTGCGGAAAAACTTTCGCAGCGATCAGGCGCAGGCAGCAGTTCTGACAGCGTAACCTTCGCCAGCTCATCTGCATGTTGCGTAAGCAGCCCCCAGGCCGGGGCTGATCGTGGATCGTTGTTCTTCGTCACATTTGTTCGTCAATCGCTTTCGCGTCAGTCTTTATCAAGATCAATATTATAATAATCAAGATACCACTCAACGAAACGCGCGACACCCTCTTCCACAGGCGTGTCAGGCTTGTAACCTGTATCATCTATGAGTGCCTGTACGTCGGCATAGGTATCCGGGACATCACCCGGTTGCAAGGGCAGCAAATTTTTCTCAGCTTTCCGACCGAGACAATCTTCGATAACCTCGATGTAGTGATTCAGCTCTACCGGCTGGCTGTTACCGATGTTATAGATTCGATACGGGGCCCGGCTGCTACCGGGATCGGGGTTATCCGGATTCCAGTCATTATTGGGTGTGGCCACGGTATCCAGAACACGTATCACGCCCTCAACGATATCATCTACGTAGGTAAAGTCCCTGCGATGATTCCCGTAGTTGAAAACATCGATTGGCGTACCCTCGATTATCGATTTCGTAAAGTAGAAAAGTGCCATGTCCGGCCGGCCGAAAGGTCCATAGACCGTAAAGAAACGCAGCCCGGTGGTTGGAATTTCGTACAGGTTGGAATAACTGTGTGCCATCAGCTCGTTTGACTTTTTCGATACGGCGTAGAGCGCCAGCGGGTGATCGACGTTGTCATGTACCGAGAACGGCATATTGGTATTCGCACCGTAAACCGAACTTGAAGACGCATAAACCAGGTGTTCGACGGGGTTATGGCGACAGCCTTCAAGTATGTTCAGTGTGCCGACAATATTACTGTCGACATAGGAACGGGGGTTTTCGATCGAATAGCGGACCCCGGCCTGGGCTGCAAGGTGTACGACCCTGTCAAAACCCTCATCGGCAAATAATTTTGCGATTCCATCGTTGTCAACGAGGTCCATACGCATGCACTTGAATTGATCGTGATCCTGGATCTGTGCAATGCGTGCTTCTTTCAGGGAAACGTCGTAGTAGTCATTGAAATTATCCAGCCCCACTACGGTGTCCCCTCTTTCGAGGAGACGCCTGGCAACGAAATAGCCGATAAATCCGGCAGCACCAGTAACCAGAATTTTCATTTTCTATAAGCGACCGTCAACCCAGTCTGCCGGCAGCACGTGCTTAATGTCGTAAAGCACATAGGTATCCTTGCCCAATGCCTCATATTGCCCACGAGATATGTTCGCAAATTCTTCATGCGCCACGGCGATCACTATGCCGTCATAATCCCCCCCGCCAGGCAATTCATTACTGATACTAATACCGTATTCGCGGGTAACTTCTTCCGGGTCGGCCCAGGGGTCGTAGACGTCCACCTGCGCCCCGTAGTTTTCAAACTCAGCGACAACATCAACAACGCGGGTATTGCGAACGTCCGGGCAATTCTCCTTGAAGGTGATACCGAGCACCAGGATACGGGCCGCCGGCATGGAGATGCCCTTTCTTACCATCAGCCTGACGACCCTGTTTGCCACGTAGATGCCCATGTTGTCATTAATGCGCCGCCCGGCAAGAATCATCTCGGGGTGATAACCGATTTCCTGCGATTTATGGGTCAGGTAGTAGGGATCAACGCCTATGCAGTGACCGCCAACCAGCCCGGGGCGAAAATTCAGGAAATTCCACTTGGTACCGGCAGCCTCCAGCACCTCCAGGGTATCAAGACCCATGCGGTTAAAGATCAGGGATAATTCATTCACCAGCGCGATATTTACATCCCGCTGGGTATTCTCAATAACCTTGGCTGCCTCAGCCACCCGGATGCTGGATGCGCTATGGGTGCCAGCCCGGATGATCGTTTTATACAGGCTGTCGACATAGGCGGCTGCCTCGGGCGTTGAGGCGGACGTAATCTTCTTTATATTGGTCAGCCGGTGCTCTTTGTCACCAGGGTTTATGCGTTCCGGGCTGTAGCCCAGGAAGAAATCCTTATTCAATTCCAGTCCGGATACCTCTGCGAGTATTGGTGCGCAGTCCTCTTCCGTCGCACCCGGATAGACAGTTGATTCGTAAATTACGATATCGCCTTTGGCGAGCACTCCTCCTACCGTTTTGCTCGCGGTCCGCAGCGCGAAAAGGTCAGGACGCTTTGCCGAATCAATTGGCGTTGGTACCGTAATAATGTAAACGTTACAGTCGCGTATCGCTTCTATATCGCTAACGAAGGACAAATTTTTGGTCGAGGTCAGTTCGGCATTGGATACTTCGAGCGTCGAGTCAGTTCCTGATGTCAGTTCTCTAACGCGGGCAGGGCTGATATCGAAGCCCACCGTTTCAAAATGCTTGCCAAATTCCACAGCAAGCGGCAACCCGACATAACCGAGTCCGACAACTGCAATTTTTGTTTCATCTACCGATAGCATAGAGGTTCAGCCATTATCCGTATTATTCTTAAAGTTCAGGTTGTGGCGGTAATCCCTTCGCCTAAACTGCCTGACAAAAGCTTGCCAATTATGCCCTTTCGGCAGAGGCGGGACAGGAGCCAAATCACACTACAGCCAATAATAAACCGCCGCGAAGCCGGCCAGGCTCATGGTTATCGTATAGGGCAGCGCCATAAGGACCATGCGACCATACGACAGTCGTATCAGGGGTGCCAGCGCCGAGGTAAGCAGAAACAGGAAAGCCGCTTGTCCGTTTGGTGTCGCCACGCTGGGAATATTCGTACCCGTATTAATCGCGACCGCCAGCGCATCGAATGTTTCCCTGCTGATTCGCCCTGAGTCCAGCGCTTCCTTGATTTCCGATATATAAATCGTCGCGACGAAGACATTATCGCTGATCATCGACAAGGCGCCGTTAGCAACATAGAACATAGCGGTCTGCATCCTGCCTTCCAGGGTGAACACCCATTCAACAATCGGCGTGAACAAATTCTGTTGATCGATAACAGCGACGATGCCGAAAAACACCACAAGCAAAGTGGTAAAAGGCAACGCTTCTTCAAAAGCATGCCCAACCTGGCTCTCCATAGTTACCCCACAGAACGCAGTCGCCAGCACGATTACCCCGAGACCGATGATGCCCACTTCGGCGAGGTGCAAAGCTAGCGCTATAACGAGGTATAACGCGGTAAATGCCTGCACAATAATCGCGGCCCATTGTCTATTGGTGCGGCGGTCGTTTTCATGCTGATTGTATTCCTGCAATATCTTTCGCACCGGCTGTGGGAGCTTCGCACCATAACCAAAAAGGCCGGTAAGCTCGACCAGCAGACAGGTCAGCAGGCCAACGACAAATACGGGCGCCGTTACGGGAGCCATGCGGGCAGCAAACTCCACAAATTCCCAACCTGCTTCTTCTGCAATAAGCAGGTTCTGCGGTTCGCCTACCATCGTGGTCACTCCACCGAGTGCGGTACCCACAGCAGCGTGCATCATCAGGTTTCGCAGGAACGCGCGAAACGCCAGCAGGTCTCCCTTATGGAGCTCTTCTACCTGGTCGTCATCCAACGAATCATGGCTGTGATCGTAACCCTTACCTGACGCCACCTTGTGATAGATGGCATAAAAACCCTCTGCAACCGCGATTACAACCGCGGTAACCGTCAGCGCATCGAGGAACGCGGACAGCACGGCCGCAATCGAGCAAAACAGCAGCGATAAAATCAGTTTAGAGCGTATCCCAAGCAGCACCTTGGTAAAGACAAACAGCAGCATGTCTTTAAGAAAATAGATACCTGCCACCATAAACATCAGCAGCATGATGACCGGGAAGTTGTGCTCGGCCTCATGGTAAATGGCTTCAGGTGTCGTCATACCCAGAAGGACCGCCTGAATAGCCAGCAACCCGCCAGGCTGCAGCGGATAGCACTTCAGTGCCATCGCCAGGGTAAAAATAAATTCCAGCACCAGGGCCCAGCCGGCAACCACCGGCCCGACCGTGAACAGCAACACCGGGTTAAGCGCTAAAAACCCGACGATGGCCGCCTTGTACCAATCGGGAGAATGGCCAAGAAAATTCTGCAGAAATGCTGCGCGCAGCGACTGATTCATGGTTTAAGGCTTTACCAAAGGGTTATCAGGCGTGCCAGCCCGGACAAACGGGCTTACCGCCACGTACAGGCATCTATATTATCAGGATTGAGTCCGCCTCCAGACCGAGCCTTCACTGCAGGCCTCGTCGATCATATCGAGTTGCGACTCGTGCTGTTTCAGCTCTGCATCTGTAGCCTGCAGAACAATCAGATCCACTCCGTCGCGGTCTATAGCGCTTCGTTCCTCGGTGGCATTATGGCCTGGGTCGGCCTGATCCAGTGACAGCGCACCCTGACCGCCGGTCATCGCCAGATAGACGTCAGCCAGCAGCCGGGCATCCAGTAAGGCCCCGTGCAGTTCGCGCCTCGAGTTATCGATGCTGTAGCGTTTGCAAAGCGCGTCCAGGTTATTGCGCCGACCTGGATGAATCTGCCGGGCGAGCGTCAGGGTGTCCATAACAGGATTAGCTTTTGCGATTGAGATCTCCTGCAGCCCGGCAATCCGCAGTTCGTTATCAAGGAAACCGAGATCAAAAGATGCGTTATGGATCACCAGTTCAGCATCTCCCACGTACGCCAGGAACTCGGTGGCGATATCACGGAACAACGGCTTATTAGCCAGGTCCTTATCGGACAAGCCGTGGATCTCCTGGGCCGCTTCGTCAATAGAGCGTTCCGGGTTCAGATAACAGTGAAAACTATTTTCCGTCTGGCGGCGATTAAATATCTCCACACAACCGATCTCAATGACCCGGTGACCATGTTCCCAATCAAGGCCCGTTGTTTCTGTATCAAGCACAACCTGTCGCATCGTTCATCCTTGCAAGCAACACATTCGATCAGCCTACCCGGCTGACCTGTTAACAGCAAACTAATACTGGCCGGAGGCCAGCATTTCATCGATACCGCGGTTTGCAAGTTCGTCTGCGCGTTCGTTCCCCGGATCCCCGGAGTGGCCCTTTACCCAATGCCATTCGACGTTCTGCCAGCTAACCAGCTCGTCAAGCCGGCGCCACAAGTCATCATTTTTTACCGCCTTTCTGGATGCTGTTCTCCAGCCTCGCTGTTTCCATTGTGAAATCCACTCGGTGATGCCTCGCTGCAGATACTCGGAATCAGTATAGATTGCGACCTGGCAATTCCGGGTCAGCGCAGTGAGTCCCTCGATCGCGGCGGTCAACTCCATGCGATTGTTGGTGGTCTCCATGACGCCACCGAACAGTTCCTTTTCACTGCTGCCCGCGGTCAGCCAGACTCCCCAGCCACCCGGACCCGGGTTGCCGCGGCATGCACCGTCTGTATACATCCGAACTTCAGTCATGCGACCGTTCGGGTGGTTGGGTTTACCAGCCCACTTACGAGGCTGGGCCGGCGCCGGGCTCGCGGTCTAATTACCGTCATCGGGATTGTTTCCTTCGTTGCTACCAGGAGGTAAGCGCTCGCAAACCATTTAGTACTCCGCAAGAGCTTGCCGGGATTACTGGTTGCCGCCGTCGCATGACAGGCAAGTGCAGTATCTACACCCAGGTTCAAAAGCCGTAACCAATCGGACAGGCGGCGGCATGAAATCTGACTCAATACACCCGGCGGGTAGCCATGCGGTGAAATCCGGTTGCGAATGCCCCACCAGCTAACGGGGTTAAAACCCAGGACGATCAGTTTTCCGTCAGGGCGCAACACGCGGTGTACTTCTCGCAGGACCGCATGCGGATCAGGATTCAGTTCAAGTGTGTGCGGCAGAAATACTGCATCGACACTGTCCGTAGCAATCGCCAGGCGTTCGGGCAACATGTGTGCGCTCACGTCCCGGTCATCGCCGATGACCGCCGCAAACTGGGTGCGCGCTGCTTCCAGCAACCAGCCTGGCGGCCCCCACTGACCGATCTGAACGATCTGGTCGCCAAATACCCGTTCCATGACACTGGACGCTACGATGCGCTCCTGCCGAAGCAGGCTCTGCCCTGTCGCAGTTTGCAGCCATTCAAATTTCACGGCGCTTCCTTTCCGGCCGCTGTCCGATGCGGGAATGATACCTGAGGCGGGCAAAGCCGAGTAGCTGGTTTCAGCCCACAAGCTTGAATGCGGCGCCTAAAATAGGCCTAATACACCGCATCCTGACTTGGGTAAAGGTAGACAGATGGGATTTCTCGCGGGAAAAAGGGCACTGATTGTGGGGCTTGCCAGCAAACGCTCTATCGCATGGGGCGTTGCGGATGCTATGCACCGCGAAGGCGCGGAACTGGCATTCACTTATCAGAACGGCAAGCTGGGCGACCGGGTCGGCAAACTGGCCGCCGGTTTTGATTCAGGCATCAATATTCCGCTGGATGTTTCTTCTGACGAGGAAATCAAGAACGTTTTTGCCGAACTGGCCAAGACCTGGGATGGCCTCGATATTATCGTGCATTCGGTTGGCTTTGCGCCGAAGGAACTGCTGGCCGGCCGCTACGTCGATTCGGTTACCCGCGAGGGCTACCAGATCGCGCACGACATCAGTGCCTACAGTTTCGCGGCCCTGGCCAGGGAAAGCCTGCCGATGCTGCGCAGTGGCGGTGCGCTCCTGACCATGACCTACCTGGGCGCCGAACGTTCGATCCCGAACTACAACGTGATGGGCCCGGCCAAAGCCAGCCTGGAAGCTAACGTCCGGTTCCTGGCCAATGACCTTGGTATCGACAACATCCGCGTCAACGGCGTGTCGGCCGGCCCGATCAGAACGATTGCCGCATCCGGCGTCGGCAACTTCCGCAAACTGATGCAACATGCTGCGGCAGGCAATCCGATGAAGCGAAATGTCACGCTTGCAGACGTAGGTAATGCGTCCGCATTTCTGTGCTCGGACCTCGCGGCGGGTATCACCGGTGAAATTCTGCACGTGGACTGCGGTTACAGCACCGTCGGCATGACTTTTGCGATCGACGAAGACGAAGAAGTCCTCGCCTAGCTGTGAATCGTCCGCTGTAGGAGCGGCTTTAGCCGCGAACCCACCGAACCGAAATCGTATGAATGATGGCAGGGCCGTTTAATCCGGGGCTCAGCCAGTTGTTCCGCAACCGGCAATGATTGAAAGAGTGGTGGGTTCGCGGCTAAAGCCGCTCCTACAGCTCACCTGCTGCGGGTTCGTCGTTATTTCCGAATCCTGTGGATTCTCCGACATATATTCCTACCTCCTGCCCAATCTTGGGCGCGAACGGGTGCAACAGCTCACCTAAACTTCCCTGCCCCTGGTCGCTACATCTTCTCTGATAGCGGGCAGGGACTCGCCTTCCAGCCGCGCCACGATCACCGTGCAACAACTGTCGCCCAGTATGTTCACGCTGGTGCGACTCATGTCGAGTATGCGGTCGAAGACGAACAGCACGCCAATCGCTTCCACGGGCAACCCCACGGCCGCCAGGATTATCGCGATCGCGACCAGCGAGGCTGAAGGAATTCCGGCCACGCCGATGGACGTTACCAGCGCGGTGAACACCACAAGCAGTTGAGTAAGGATGCTGAGTTCGACACCGTAAGCCTGTGCAAGAAACAGTACAGCGCTGCACTCGTACAGCGCAGTGCCATCCATGTTGACGGTCGCACCGAGCGGCAGCACGAAGCTTGAAATACGGTTGGGCACACCCATACCCTCTTCTACCGCCTCCATTGTTATCGGCAGGGTCGCCGCCGACGATGCGGTGGAAAATGCGGTCAGCATGGCCGGGCTGATAAACTTCAGTACACGGCCGGGCGACACCCCGGCGACAAACTTCAAGAGCAGCGGCAAGGTCGCAAACGCGTGCACTACGAGTGCCAGCAGGACCACGCCGGCAAAAACCAGCAGTGGTACGGCCGCGTCGAAGCCTGTGCGGGCCACGACCCGCCCGACCAGGCCGAATACGCCGATGGGGGCGAACAGCATGACCCACTCGGTCATGCGCATCATCACGTGGAATACGCCGGACCAGAACCTGTACAGCGGCTGCGCATAGTCGTCGTCCAGCCGGGTCATGAAGAAGCCGAACAGCAGGCAGAAGAAGATGATACCGAGCATCTGGCCGTTGGCCGCGGCCGCGACGATGTTGGGGGGCACGGCACGGAGCAGCACCGCGACGATATCGCCGGCACCCCGCTCACTCACGCTGGCCAGCACATCGTCGGCCGTGGTATCGAGCGCCAGCAGTTCCTTTACGGGTTCACCGTCTATTTCGCCGGGCCGCAGGGTGTTCACTAAAACAAGGCCCACCAGTATCGCGGCGAGCGTTGTCAGCAGGTAAACACCCAGCGTTTTATACCCCAGCCGCCCCAGGTTCCCGGAAGAACCGATGCTGGCGACACCGACGATGATCGAGGAGGCAATCAGCGGCACGATGAGCATCTTCAGTGCATTAATGAACAGGGTGCCAAAAAAATCATAAACACTGTAGAAAGAAACACCGGCTAAGCCGCCTGTCTCGCCGGATAGTGACCCGGCTAAAATGCCGGCCGCGATTGCGATAACGATCTGCCAGTGAAGCTTTAGACGCATGTGGCACTCCGGCCGGAAGTGGGTATCGGACTGTATCAGGGTAAGTTTGAATCGGTCCCGAGCAAGTTACTGGTAATGCTTACATCCGCATCGTTTACCAGGTTTTCGACCAGCGCGGTAATCTGACCCGCCCCGGCCTGCTGGGCCAACTGCTGCTTGCGCAGGTCCCTGTCTTCAAGTGAATAAAGGTCGGCTTTGCCCGGCGTCACCTTTGTTACCCGGTATACCGCGTAGTCGCGCGAGCCCAGCACCACCCCTGCATAGCCCGGACCCGTAGCCGAGCCGGGCCTGGGCGCCGAAAATATTGCTGCGACCAGGTCAGGCGGGATATCAGGCGCAGCACGCTTCACGTCCTCTGCCCTGACCCAGTCCAGTCCCGGTTCCGCGGCCAGGGACTGGGCGCTACCATCGTCGTTCAGGAGGGCCAGGAGTTCCTCGCCGGCAGTCGCCGCAGCGACAGCCGCCTCGTCACCCCGGAGCCGGACGCTGATCTGCTCGCTAACCTCTTCGAGCAGTTTCGTTGTCGGGGGTCGATGTTCCAGCACCTGCACCACAACGGCCCGGCCTTCTTCCGTTTCAATGACACGGCTGTTCTCGCCGTCCTCCAGGACTTCGATGCTGAATACTGTACCCACCAGTTCCGGCGTGTAACCCAGCGGCTCTCCGCCGGTCCGGGTGAACTCCTCTACCTTCCCGAGGGCCAGCCCCATCGCTTCGGCGACAGGCTCAAGACCGTCCAGGCTTTCGAGCGCCCGGTCATCGAGTTCATCGAGTAATTCACCATACTGGTTCAGGGCTGCATCCCGGCGCAGCCGAACCAGCAGCTCATCCTTCACCTCGGCGAAAGTTTTGGCTGTCCCGTCCCGAATCCCCTCGAGACGAATAATATGAAAACCGTATTCGGTGCGAACCGGTTCCGAAATATCGCCGGGCTGGAGCGTAAACAAGGCTTCCTCGAATTCAGGTGCGGGACTGTCCCCCGATCCGAACCAACCCAGGTCGCCGCCTGTTTTCGCTGTGCCGGTGTCAGCTGAAAACTCTGCTGCCAGTTGCCCGAAGTCCTCGCCGGCCTGCAGCCGCACGGAAAGTCCGGCGGCCTGATCAGCCGTGGCCTGTTCATCCTCGCCCGGGCTAAGCAATATGTGCTGTGCATGACGTTCTTCGGGGCCCGCAAACTCTGTCGGGTTGGCTTCGTAGTAAGCACGCGCTTCGCCCTCGTCGGCCAGCATATGCTCGAATATTTCATCGAAGTTAACCTCGATGAAATTCAGCGAAACCGCCTCGTCAGTCTGGAAGAGACTCCCGTTGGCGGCATAATACCCGGTAACCTGCTCGTCACTGATTTCTATGTCATCCAGGCGGCTCTCGGTTGAAACCAGCATGTACTCGACAGCACGGCTTTCGCCATCCAGCTCTATATAGCGCCGAAACTCGGCCGGCGTATAAAAAGCGGTGTAACCGACGCCTTCGACGAACTGGTTGATCTCCATCCCGTGGCGAAGGTCGTATTCGTAGCGTTGCTCGCTCAGGCCCTGCGAACGCAGCAGATCCTTGTAAGCAGGCCGCGAAAAACTTCCTCCCACCTCAAATGCAGGATTCTGTTCTATCGCCTGGATTACCTCCGGATCGCTTATCCGGTACCCCTGGTTTGCCACGTACTGTGTAAGAACCTTGTTGCGAACGAGCACCCCTATTGCCGAATCTGCGATGCTCGCCGCCAGTTCATCGGGAATCTGTGTTCTGTAGTTTTGCTCCCACTGAGACCGCTGCTGGTCGTATATACGCCTGAACTCATCCAGCGGTATATCGTCACCATTAACGGTAGCGGCAGGCGAGCCAGGCAGGAAACCCGTGTCGACATTGCCGAATGTAAGCACCAGCGCCAGGGCAACGGTGCCGAGGACAATAGCGGCTACCCAGCCGGTAAGTTTATCTCTGATGATCTGAAGCATTTAGATTCCGTTCGTCTTAAAGTGGCTGCCCGGGCAATCCGATACCGGCGGTCGGCGCACATTGTAGCCGCCCTTGGCACACCGTGCTGCCACATACGAAAAAGGCGCCCCAAACGGGGCGCCTTGTATCGATGGCGGAGTGGACGGGACTCGAACCCGCGACCCCCGGCGTGACAGGCCGGTATTCTAACCAACTGAACTACCACTCCGCATAAAACTGGTGGGTGCTGAGGGGATCGAACCCCCGACCTACGCCTTGTAAGGGCGCCGCTCTCCCAGCTGAGCTAAGCACCCGGAGTGTGCTTCTGCGCCAGACTTTAGCATCAGCCAAAGAAATCGGCGCTAAAAAGCGCCGATATCCTTAACGCCTGAACCCTTTAAGGGTTCTGCGCCAACCCCCGAAAGGGCAATGTCAGCGCGAAAGACGCGCTAGTTTACGGCTTCCTTCAGAGCTTTGCCAGCCTTGAATCCTGGCACATTACTAGCCTTAATCTGGATGGTTTCACCGGTCCGCGGGTTACGGCCCTGGCGGGCTGCACGACGCTTTACAGTGAACGTTCCAAAGCCAACCAGCGATACCTGGCTGCCACCCTGAAGAGCACCCGAAATCGAATTAATCAAAGCATCCACAGCACGACCTGCATCTGCTTTTGAAAGACCCGCTGACGTAGCTACTGATTCAATCAATTCACCCTTGTTCATCAATCCACCTTTTAACGAACGACTTCAGAAAATATCCCAAGCCACCAACAGATGACTCACCTGTAGTTCTCGCTATACGAAGCAATATACGATCAATTCAGAATTCGCACCGCGACGTGCAACCAAACCGCAAAGCCAACAACGTACCGGGTCTGGAAACCACGCGATTCTTATACCAGTCGCTAAAAAGCGCTGTCAACAAAACGTTGTAGTGATTAGTTAGACCGGCTCTAATGCGGGCGCACACCCTTGTCATCAGCCTCGGCAGACTGACTCTGTTTCTCGTCTTTCTGCGACTCTGAAGCGCCCGGAACAGGGCTGTGAGTGAGCGAATATTCCAGCACCTCATCTATCCAACGCACCGGAACAATGTTCAGCTTGTCTTTGATGTTCTTCGGAATTTCCACCAGGTCTTTTTCATTTTCCCTGGGGATAATCACGGTCGACACACCGCCCCGATGAGCGGCCAGCAATTTCTCCTTGAGGCCACCGATCGGCAGGATCTCCCCACGCAGGGTGATTTCGCCCGTCATCGCAACATCGGCCTTGACGGGTATGTTGGTCACGGCAGACACGAGCGCTGCGCACATTCCGACGCCTGCGCTGGGCCCGTCCTTGGGGGTAGCCCCCTCGGGAACATGGATATGGATATCCAGTTTCTGGTGGAAATCCTCGTCTATACCAACGACCTTGGCACGGCTGCGGACAACCGTCGTGGCCGCCTGGATCGACTCCTGCATCACTTCGCCGAGCTGCCCCGTGTGCATCAGCTTACCCTTGCCCGGGACAACCGTAGCCTCGATAGTCAGTAGCTCACCGCCGGCTTCCGTCCAGGCCAGCCCTGTAACCTGCCCGACCTGGTCGTTCTCTTCCGCGCGTCCATAACGGAACTGCCGCACGCCCAGGTACTTGCCCAGGTTTTTCGGCACGATATGAGTCTGCGAATCCTTCGGACGCAACAGCAGGCTCTTGACCACCTTGCGGCAAACTTTCGCAATTTCACGTTCCAGGTTACGCACACCGGCCTCGCGCGTGTAATAACGCACGATGTCACGGATCGCGCTTTCAGATATCGCCAGTTCCTCGGATTTCAGTCCGTTCGCCTCAAGCTGCTTTGGAATCAGGTAGCGCTTGGCTATATTCAGTTTTTCATCCTCGGTGTAGCCCGGGATGCGGATGACTTCCATCCGATCCAGCAACGGCGGCGGAATATTCAGCGTGTTCGCGGTACACACGAACATCACATCGGACAAATCGAAATCAACTTCGAAATAATGATCCTGGAACGCGCAGTTCTGCTCGGGGTCCAGCACCTCCAGGAGCGCAGACGACGGATCGCCACGGAAATCCATTGACATCTTGTCGATCTCATCCAGCAGCATCAGTGGGTTACGCACGCCTACCTTGGACAGGTTCTGCAATATCTTGCCCGGCATGGAGCCTATATAGGTGCGCCGGTGGCCGCGAATCTCGGCTTCGTCTCGTACGCCGCCCAGTGACATCCGCACAAATTTACGATTAGTCGCCCGGGCAACGCTTTGCCCCAGCGAGGTCTTACCGACGCCCGGAGGGCCTACCAGGCAGAGTATCGGTCCCTTGAGCTTACGCACCCGCTGTTGCACAGCCAGGTACTCAAGAATGCGCTCCTTGACCTTCTCCAGTCCGTAATGGTCCTCTTCGAGGATGGTCTCGGCCTTGTCGAGCTTGCGGGAAATGCGCGTACGCTTCTTCCATGGCACCTTGACCAGCCAGTCGATGTAATTGCGCACCACGGTGGCTTCCGCCGACATAGGTGACATCATTTTAAGCTTGTTGAGCTCCGAGACGGCCTTTTCCTTGGCCTCGGTTGTCATACCGGCCTCTTCAATCTTTTTTTCGAGCTCAGTCAGCTCGTTGGGCGCGTCTTCCATTTCGCCCAGTTCCTTCTGAATAGCCTTCATCTGCTCATTCAGGTAGTACTCGCGCTGACTGCGTTCCATCTGCTGCTTTACGCGGCCACGTATGCGTTTTTCAATCTGCAGCATGTCTATCTCTGCGTCGATCAGCCCCATCACATGCTCAAGGCGCGGGCGCACCTCTTGTATTTCCAGGACTTTCTGCTTTTCATCAAGCTGCAGCGACATATGCGCAGCAACGGTATCGGCAAGGCGGCCGGGCTGGTCGATGCTCGACAGTGAACTGAGGATTTCCGGGGGGACTTTCTTGTTTAGCTTGACGTAACTTTCGAACTGGGTAACGACAGTGCGTTTCAGGCCATCCATTTCCCGCGATTCGTCCGCCTGCACCTCGTCTATCAGTTCTATATCGGCCGTAAAGAAATCATCCGCACGAACCGTTGTCAGGTTGGCTCGACTGCCGCCTTCGACGAGCACCTTCACTGTGCTGTCGGGCAATTTCAGTAGCTGCAAAATAGTCGCGAGTGTACCGACCCGGTAAATATCGTCTTCGGTCGGGGTATCTATGTCTGCCTGCTTCTGGGCCACGAGCAGAATTTTCTTGCCGGCTTCCATCGCCGTATCCAGCGCCAGGATCGATTTTTCCCTGCCGACAAACAGGGGAATGACCATGTGCGGGTACACAACCACATCTCGCAACGGCAGGATAGGCACGTTGGATAATGACTGTTCGCCAGATTCCACTTGAGATTCCGTCATAAAGTTGGCTCCGATTTGAATTCCCTTTCCAATACCCGCTAACGTATCAACACCTGTACCGACAAGATAAGGTCAGGCTCCCACCACAAGCGAGAACCTGAATCACACTTACAGAAATCGGCTGTCTCAGGGCCGGTCAGAACCGGTTGGACGCGGCTCTTCGTCTGAGGTCTGCGACTCCTGTACGTCTTCCGACTCGTAGATTACGTATGGCTTGGTCTCGCCGGTGACCACACCCTCATCCACCACCACTTTGGAGACATTGGTCATACTCGGCAAGTCATACATGGTGTCTAAAAGCACACTTTCAAGGATGGTACGCAACCCGCGCGCACCCGTTTTGCGCTGCATTGCCCGCTGCGCTACCGCACGCAGCGCATCATCACGAAACTCGAGATCCACCCCTTCCATCTCAAGGAGCTTCTGATATTGCTTGGTCAGCGCATTACGCGGCTCGACCAGGATCGTAACCAGCGCGTCTTCATCCAGCTCATCCAGCGTCGCCACCACCGGCAAACGACCGACAAACTCCGGAATCAGGCCATACTTGATGAGATCCTCGGGCTCAACATCGGTTAACAGGTCGCCGATATTCGGTTCTTCATCGGCGGTCTTGATGTCTGCCACGAAGCCGATACCGGAACGTGCCGAGCGGCTACGGATAATTTTCTCGAGGCCGGCGAATGCTCCGCCTACGACAAACAGGATATTCCCGGTATCAACCTGCAGGAATTCCTGCTGAGGATGCTTGCGGCCGCCCTGCGGGGGCACCGATGCGATGGTTCCCTCGATCAGTTTTAACAATGCCTGCTGCACGCCCTCGCCAGACACATCTCGTGTAATGGAAGGGTTATCCGACTTGCGTGATATCTTGTCGATCTCGTCTATATAGACAATACCGGTCTGCGCCTTATCGACGTCGTAGTCGCACTTCTGCAGCAGCTTCTGGATGATATTTTCGACGTCCTCGCCCACGTAGCCCGCTTCTGTCAGCGTCGTCGCATCAGCAATAGTGAAGGGAACGTTCAGGAACCGCGCCAGTGTTTCGGCCAGCAGTGTCTTGCCGCATCCGGTCGGGCCAATCAGCAAAATATTGCTCTTGGCCAGCTCGATATCGTTCTTGTCGCCCTTGGCGCGGGTATCCAGACGTTTGTAATGGTTGTAAACCGCAACCGACAGCACTTTTTTGGCGCACTGCTGCCCGATGACGTACTCGTCGAGTACACCCTTGATTTCCTGGGGCTTGGGAAGCTTGGCCTGGCCCTGCTCGGAACGATCGTCCAGCTCTTCGCGGATAATGTCGTTGCAGAGCTCAACGCACTCATCGCAAATAAACACCGAAGGTCCCGCAATCAGCTTGCGAACCTCGTGCTGGCTCTTACCGCAGAAGGAGCAATAAAGAAGCTTGCCGTCCTCTCCCCTGCCTCGCGTATCGTCAGACATCCTGTTCCTCAATGGCCTTACCCACAGGCCTTTGCGCACATACCGGCTGGCGGTTCCGACCTATATAGCACGGCTTAAGCCGGGGGTGCAAAGCACGTGCCCGCATAACCACCCCGAAAACCGTGGCAGCCTTTATACCGGTGGGTTTCCAGCCCAAATCGCTAGCTGTCAGCATCCTCTGTTGCGGCGCCTTCCTGGCGTTGCTCCAGCACCGTGTCAATCAGGCCGTATTCGACCGCTTCCGGTGCGCTCATGAAATAGTCGCGGTCGGTATCTGTTTCGACGCGTTCCAGCGGTTGCCCCGTATGCTTCGCCAGTAACTTGTTCAGCCTGTCCTTGGTCGCCAGCACTTCGCGGGCATGGATATCAATATCGGATGCCTGACCCTGGAAACCTGCCAGGGGCTGATGAATCATCATGCGCGAATGCGGCAGGCAGAAGCGCTTGCCCTTCGCACCACCTGACAACAGGAAGGCGCCCATGCTGGCCGCCTGGCCTACGCAAATCGTGCTTACCTCGGGACGCACGAACTGCATCGTGTCGTAGATGGATAATCCGGAACTCACCGACCCGCCGGGAGAGTTGATATATAAATGAATATCCTTGTCCGGGTTTTCGGATTCCAGATACAAAAGCTGCGCAACAATCAGGTTGGAAACCTGGTCCTCGACCGGTCCCACGATAAATACGACCCGCTCCTTCAGTAATCGTGAGTAAATATCGTAGGAGCGCTCCCCGCGCGAGGTTTGCTCGACCACCATCGGTATGAGGTTCAGTGCTTTAGTGTCCGTTGTCATCATCTTTTCCCTGCTGCTTGAACTTACCCTGCCACAAAAGTCAGGCAGGCATTTCCATTAACTCCGTGAATCCCTTTTTCTTTTGACTGACTTTAGCGTGCTCCGCCAATCCTTCAATCACCTGTTCTTCCAGCACCATATTTTCGATCTGGCCCAGGAACTGCGGATTCTGCAAATAAATATTGCGGATTTCATCCGGATTTTCATAGGGGGCGCACATTTCGTCCACTTTCGCGGTCACGCGATCACGGTTGAGCTCAAGCTCGTTTGAGCTAATGTATTCGGTCATCAAAAGCCCAAGCCGCACGCGCTTCTCAGCGGTTTCGCGAAAGCTTTCCGGTGCAGGAGCCTGCTCGGGTTCCGCAATGCCCAGTTGTTGCATAGCCTCCTTTTGCAGTGCATCGCATTCCTGGCGAACCAGTACATCGGGCAACTCCACCGGATTTTGTTTAAGCAACCCATCCAGAATCTGCTTCTTAATTTCTGCCTTGCACTTGGCGTCGAGTTCGCGCTGCATATTCGCGCGTATATCCACACGCAACTCTTCCTCGCCACCGCTTTCAACTCCGTAGGCCTTAATAAACTCCTCATCCAGGTCCGGCAGGTGCTGTTCCGCAACCTTGGCTACCTTGATCGCGAATTCGACCTTCTGGCCGGCGAGTGCCTCGGCATGATAATCCTTCGGAAACTTCATCCTGAAGCTCTTCTCGTCACCGGCGGCTACACCTGCCAGGTTTTTTTCGAAGTCCTCAAGCATCGCCCCGTCACCGAGCACGACCGAAAAATCCTTCGCACTGCCGCCTTCGAAGGGCTCACCTTTCAAAGTGCCATCGAAATCCAGCGTGACCTGGTCACCCTCGGCGGCCTTCCGATCAACATCGTGCCAATGCGCCCGTTGTTTCCGCAGATTCTCAATCATCCGGTCTATATCGGGGTCCTCGATCTCAACCTTGGACTCCTCAATCTTTATAGAATTCAACCCTTTAAGCTCGAATTCTGGATAGACCTCGAATATAGCAATATAAGTGAGGTCTTTGCCTTCTTCCACACTTTCCGGCTCGATGCTGGGGCCACCCGCGGGACGCAGTTTTTCCTGCACCACTGCCTCTGAATAGCTGGACTGCAGGATGTCCTGCAGCACTTCCTGGCGCACATGCCCGCCATAGCGTTGGCGGATCACCTTGTCCGGCACCTTGCCGGGGCGAAAGCCCTTGATCTGGGCGCTGCGTCCGACCGATTTCAGCCGTGACTCCACTTCTTTTTCTACGGTCTCTGCCGGTACCTGCACACGCATGCGGCGCTCAAGTCCGGCCGAGGTTTCTATCGAAACCTGCATTATCTTGTCCTGTCCTTATTAAATAGTCTTACGGGGTGGCCTGGCCGTCTTGTCCTGTCCGGGGCGGTAATGGTGCGAAAGGAGAGACTCGAACTCTCACGGGTTACCCCACTGGGTCCTAAACCCAGCGCGTCTACCAATTCCGCCACTTTCGCGCACACGCAGGATGACCGGCTGCTACGGCGCGCATTATACCCGGACTTGCACATCAGCATGGTCGGCCTTTTCGTCGATCCTGTGTCGCGTACCACGTCCGGGGCGACGCAAAAGGATTATTCTTTTACCTTAAAGAACAATCACTTATCAATGCACTGTCCGCCAGTGCTGCGAGCAGGGGCGAAATCGTGGCAGAGAGTCGCCCGCTCACAGTCCGGCGGTCGGAGCTTAAGGACATCTGCTAGTAGCGCTCAACATGGCAAAATCGCGCCCGAATCTAAAAAAGCCGGGGAAACAAAATATGAATGTTGTCATTACGGGCAGCACCAGGGGAATCGGTTTCGGTATGGCCCGGGAATTTTTACAGCGGGGCCACAAAGTGGTGGTCAGCAGTCGTGGTCAGCAGGCTGTCGACGATGCGATAGCGCAACTCGCCGCGGACTACCCCGCTGACCACATAGCCGGGCAACCCTGCGACGTCGCTAACTTCGACCAGGCGCAGGCGCTCTGGGACGCAGGCGTCAGCGCCTTCGGCATGATCGATATCTGGGTAAATAATGCCGGCAGGGACAGTGCGAAAGAGTTTTTCGCAGCCCTCCCCGTGGAAGACTACGTGACCACCGTGAATACCAACCTGATCGGCGTTATGCACTGTAACAAGGTCGCTATCACCGGGATGAAGAAACAGGGCGGCGGCAAGGTATTCAACATGGAGGGTTTCGGCAGCGACGGGCGAACCATGGCGAAATATGCACCCTACGGCACAACCAAGTATGCCCTGCGCTATTTCACCAAGGTGATGATCGCAGAATGCAAAGACACGCCTGTGGAGGTTTGCTACCTGAGCCCGGGCATGGTGCTGACCGACCTTTTGATCGAGCCCGGCTGGGAAAATGACCCGGAATGGCCGAAACGCAGGAAGTTTTTCAATATCGTTGCAGATACCGTTGACACCGTAACGCCATGGCTGGTGGAAGGCATGTTGAATTCGAAAGGCAACGGTGCGGCGGTGCGCTGGATTACCGGGCCCAAAATCATGCTGCGGTTCCTGAAATCAATATTTGTCAAACGCGACATCATGACGCCGGCGGGCTACTAGCTTTTTTTGTTTACCAGACCTCGGCCACTGCCAGTTCCGGACCGGCGGGCGTGTGTTGCACTTTTAGCAGACGCATATTCGCAAGGTCGCCAAGCACTGCGGACCTGCGGGCATCGGTTTCCGCATCGGGCAACGGGGACCACACGTAGTCGAATCCACCCCAGGCAGCTTCCATCTGCGCCCTGGATTGCTGCATGAACTCAGGGTCCATGACGACCGTGGTCGGCAGCGGGCTCAGCTCCAGTCTGAATACCCGGGCATAGATTTCGAGCCTCTCCGGCACCGGCAGGTAAACCCATACCCGCGGCCTGCCCGGCAATGCGCGCAATGCTTCTACTTTTGGCCTGAGCTGCAACCGGACATCGATGGGCCCGGAAGGTGTGTACAGCGGCTTAAGATATGGCCGTTCGAACGCGAACGCGGCGATAAGCACCACTGCAAATAGCAAGCTCCCCTGCCGGACGGCCATGCTGCCCCTGCCTACAACGGCACCGGCATCCGGCCTGAAGGCCGGCAACAATGGTGTGACCGACAGCAAAGCCAGCGGCAGCAGCACCGAATGGGCATAGCGAACGTAGGATGGCAACCGCAACGCGTCTTCACCGAAGGCAAACTGGTAACTGAAGTACAGGACAAAAAGATAAATGACGACAGCCAGGTTGATGCATGCGTAGCAAAGCAGCCACCTCAGTCGGTGTTCTTTTGCAACAAACAGCAACCAGATCAGGGCCTGCAATACCAAGCACAGGAGCATCAATCCAACGGTACTCAGGCGATAGCGATCAGTGTAAGCATCCCTGATGTCATAATCGAATTCGTTATATTTATGTGAAATTTCGCTTTTACTGATTTGCTGGCTGACCAACACCTCCATAAAACGCTGGCCAATTTCGGCCTCCTGCTCGGTATCAAATATGCTGAAACCGCCCAGGATACCCCGCCCAACAGCGGCCGCGCTTTGCACATCTTCTGTTGCGCCAACCGCATCGCGATTAACCGACCAGCTAAACGCAACTAACATTGAAAACGCACACGCGACAGTCACCAACGGTGCCGCGGTGCGTATGGCAAGATCCAGCGGATATCGCCGGAAACGCATGCTACTTGCCAGCAAAAGTACGCCCATCGTGCCCGAAGCCAGGACCACCAACAACAAGCCTACATCTTTGACAAGGGGCAGCACCGCCAACGGCAAGGCATAACTTATGAGCTGCAGATAGTTTCGCTGCTCGAGTTCGCGCAGAAAATTAAGAAGACTCCCCGCGAACCAGGTGGCAAGAACGTGGTCCACGTAAAGGCTCGTCGTTCCATGACCGAGGTTTGCGAGCAGCCATACGACCAGCGCGACTATGCCGAGAATCCAGCCAAGGTCCTTGAGCCGCAACTTTTCCCAGAGCACGAGAACAGGCACCACCAACAGGACGAACTGAGCCAGGTAGATAACCCCATCGGCTTCGTAAGTGTATGCAGCGAAAAGGTATTGCCACAGTGCCGGGCCGGGCGGATAGCGCGGGTGCATTGCATTGGTGTCGCCGTCCCACAGAGCGCCGGTTGCGAGCATTTCCCGGATATATACACCCCAGTGGGCATATTCGTCGTAAAAAAGGTAGTTGGCATTGCCATTCACATACCAGAAAGCAATGCTGAAAATCAGCAGCAGGAAGATCGGTGCGTTGACCAGTGTGAGCAAACAGTCCCGCGATATCCACAATCGATAAACGAGCAGCGCTGCCCCCACAATCAACACGAGTGCGACAGACAAGTGAAGCACACCTGCAAGCGCTCCCACGTATAGCAGCAATATGACGGCAGCCAGGCTGTGTAGCGCGGCCGAACTGAAGCTTGTTTTTTGCCATGCCTGCCAGCTGAGGATCACCCCCAGTAACGGTAGCAGTACTAAAAGCGGCATGCAGACACCTTGACCTGCGTAAACACCCGGGACAACCGAAGAATAGCAGGAAAAAACGCGCTGCTTAGGGGTGTCCTACAGAAAGGCCACTTCAGCACTTTCGCGACGACCCTTTCCCGGAGCCCCCGTGAATTGCCGGACAATCAGGATGCGGAGGCCGCTTTTCTGTTCTCGCTTAACCCGAACGCTCGAAGCAAGCCTTAACAGGCGACGTTTCGCCTCACCAAATAAAAAGGCACCCTTGCGGGTGCCCTTCATGACCTGGTATTTCGGTCGGCTAAATAGTCTTTTCCAGGCGCTAGTTGTGACACTGGGCGTTACAGTTCACGCTAATAACCGTATCTTCACCGGCAACGACTTCGCCTGTAGTAAGTTCTCCACGGAACTCAACCTTGTCCGGCCATGCCCAGCTCGCCTGACAGCTGCCCCGGCTTCTCTCCGCACGTGCGAATGCATCGCCGGTCAGGGCCGCAAACTCCACGTCATCCAGCCCGTCACTGTCATGATCAAGGTTATAGATTTCCTCGCCGGAGATGTTCGTGCCACCCAGCCGGCCGATACGGACTGAAGACGTGATGATGTCGTCCGTATCGAGATCTTCCAGATCACCTGCTCCCGTGGAAGCGCCGAATACCATCAGCCGAACCGTGTCGTCCAGATCGTCAATTGCATCGGGACCCCCGTCGTGATTCGGATGGATTGTCCGGTGTGGGTGCCCATGGCCCTGTTGCCCGCCGCTGGTAATAGCGTCCACGACCGCCGTGACCGACGGAGAACCCAGAATCTGAACATCATCAATATCGAAAATTACACTGCTTTCCGTATAGGCAGGATCACCCGGGTCGACGTAGAAGCCGGGTTGCAGGCGGCCAACATTCCGGAAAATCTTGACCGCATCCGCAAGCAACGCACCCCAACTGGGATCCCAGGCCGGGTACTGCGGGTCAATGGCCACCGAGAGCTGGGTCCAGGTATTCGCCGGGACAGCCGCAAAAACTGCGGGTCCGCCAGCCTGGTTACCCGGAATCGCCACCCTGACTATCCCTTGCAGCCCGCCTGACTTGGCAGAGTTATGCCGGAACCAGAACCTTAAAATCTGTGTACCGGTGGTGAAATACCAGTTACCGACAAAGCCGCCGCTGCTGCAATTTTCCGCCGGCGGGCCGGCGAGGACTGCACAACGAAACAGGGTATACCCGCCGAAGTTGCCGCCACCCGTCGTGTCGATATCTTCGGTCACGCTGATATACGCGCCACCATCCTGACCGCCCGTGGCGTAGTGGGTTACCGGGTCTCGATCCACGTCGACCCAGTCAGTCGCGCCGCCTTCGAAATCCTCTTCGAACTGAAGCGTCGGAGCGGCCTGAACGGAAAATGCCAGCGTGGCTGAAATCAAAAGACTGTAAGCAATGGTTTTCATCAAACTTCCCTCGTGTGCAGTGTGGGCAATTTACGCCCCGGCATGAAGCCCTTCAAGCTGCGGTACAGCATAATATTCTATACACCAGTAGAGTGTAACTCAGAACCACGTGCTTATTTGTTAACAGTTTGAAAACGGTATGTTAACGACGTAAAGCTACTTTAGTTCCGGTGTTCCGGATTTGCATAACGCATAGCAGCAGTTGGTCGGAGGTTACCGACCAACGACGGGCGTCCTGCCCTCCGCGGCACTTAGGCATCCTGCCTGTCGCGCGGCACTACTGGCAGCAAGCATTGAATTCGCCGGCGAGTGAGGAGTGAAGCACGGAGTGAGCCGTTAACAACCGCCGGCGGCCCGCCGAATAAAAAAAAGGGTGTCAGACACCAAGCGATTGCGGCTGAACGAGGTGTCTGACACCCTTTTTTTTGTTTGGTGGGCCGTGGGAGACTCGAACTCCCGACCAAGTGGTTAAGAGCCACCTGCTCTACCAACTGAGCTAACGGCCCTTTGTTGGAACATCCGGCTGAAAAACCGGCAAGACTAATTGTTCTTATATAAAAGTATGGGGTGGGAGACGGGACTCGAACCCGCGACGACTGGAATCACAATCCAGGGCTCTACCAACTGAGCTACACCCACCATTGCCTATATTTCTGAGCCAAGCACCGATAAAGCTTCAACCGCTTTATCGGCATTAATCCCGCCCTTGCGTTTCCAGCCTGCTGTAAACGCGGCGTCATTGAATGGCGCGCCCGGCAGGACTCGAACCTGCAACCTCCGGCTTAGCTTACCACTACAGATTTCCCTGCCCCGCTTACGCGAGTTTGTGGTCTGGACTATCTCTTCGCCATCTCAGGCGCCGCACGTATAGTCTCTACGGATCCCCTTGCGGGTTTCCACGGGATTGCCATCAGCATTACCTGTTAAGGTTTCCCCGTTACAGTGCAGTCCACTTGAACGGTTGTATTCCCGCACAAGGCTCCTGTCTTGAAGGCCGATGCTCTATCCGGTTGAGCTACGGGCGCATGTGTTCAGGGCCAATTCTACTCCGCCCATACTCGAGCCGGCGAGCGATTGGACCGCAGGTACAAAGCGAGCCTAACAACCCGCGGGGCGACCAATCCAGACGGGCGCGAAGCGCCTGTCTGGATTGGTCGGGGCAGAGAGATTCGAACTCCCGACCCTCTGCTCCCAAAGCAGATGCGCTACCAGGCTGCGCTATGCCCCGACACCAAAATCAACCGACCACTGCTGCGTGCGCGCATTATACAGGCGCGACCCCAGGCCGGCGCGGCATGATACGGGGTGGCCTGCGGCAGGTCAACGAACCGGGGCGCAACCTGCAAACACCTTATAAATAGGGCCCATGGGCTTTAGAACCACCCGGCGCTCTGGTATGTTTGCGGCCCCGCATATGGTGGAAATCAGCCCGATGCCAGCCAAGCTTATCGACGGAAAAGCCGTAGCCAATGAAATACGCGAGCAGGTCCGGCAGCGGGTAGCTGAGCGCGTCGACGGCGGCGAACGTGCGCCGGGGCTTGCGGTTATACAGGTCGGGCAAGACTCGGCCTCGGCCATCTATGTCGAGAATAAGCGCAAAGCCTGCCTTGATGCCGGCATCCTGTCCCTGGACCACGACCTGGCGGCAGAAACGACGCGGGACGAATTGCTGGCACTTATAGATAAGCTCAACGCTGACGACACCGTGGACGGGATACTGGTGCAGCTCCCCTTACCTGGCCACATCGAGGCGCACGAAATTATCGAACGCATTGATCCGGCCAAGGACGTGGACGGATTTCATCCCTTTACGGTGGGCCGCCTTGCGCAGCGTATCCCCTCACTGCGCCCCTGCACACCCTTCGGTATTATCAAGTTGCTCGAGCATATAGGGGTCGACCCGAAGGGCATGAACACCGTTATCGTCGGTGCATCGAATATCGTCGGCCGGCCACTGGCACTGGAATTTCTGTTGGCGGGCGCGACGGTAACCGTCTGTCACAAGTTCACAACAAACCTCGAAGACCATATCAGGCGGGCCGAAATACTGGCCGTTGCGGTCGGCAAACCGGGCCTGATCCCGGGCGACTGGATCAAAGAAGGTGCCATCGTGTTTGATGTCGGCATTAACCGGCTAGACAATGGCAAACTGGCAGGCGACGTGGAATTCGCAGCAGCAGCGGAACGTGCTGCATGGATAACCCCCGTGCCGGGCGGGGTTGGTCCGATGACGGTGGCGATGCTGATACACAATACGCTGGAGGCGGCGGAATGCGGAACTACCTGAAGGCTCCTTAACTGTAATCGTTCAGAGAAAGCAACAATGCAAAAGTTACTCTCCTTAACCTTATTAATGTCACTCGTGGCCGGTTCGCTCTACGCACAGGATGCACTGCCCACCTATCCCCGCCTGCTGGTCGAAACCAGTTCGGGTGATTTCGAAGTGGAGTTGTTCAGCAGCAAGGCGCCGTTAACTGTTCGCAACTTTCTCGACTACGTAGACAGCGGTTTCTACGAAGGAACTATATTTCACCGTATCGTCGGTGGTTTTGTCGCCCAGGGCGGCGGCTACGATATGGACTACAAACTCAGGCCCACGCGCAAATCCATACCGAATGAATCCGGCAATGGCTTAAGCAACCGCCGTGGTTTTGTTTCGATGGCACGTACCGGCAAGCCGCATTCGGCCGATTCCCAGTTCTACATCAATCTCGCCGACAATATTGCGCTGGATCCGCGCCCTACTCGCTGGGGATACACGGTATTTGGACGGGTTGTTGAAGGCATGGATGTTATCGACAAGATTGGCTACGTTGCGACGGGTCCGGGGCCGGTGCCGCAACTGAAGAAAGATGTGCCGGCCGAGGCTATAGTCATCGAAAAGATAACGCTTCTTAACCCTGCCAACGAACCCATGGCGGAGTAATCCGTTCAACGCCTTGGCAACGCTCTTTATATCCGACCTGCACCTGGACGAATCACGTCCGGAGGCAACCGATGCATTCATACACTTCCTGCAAACTGACGCGCGCTCCGCAGACGCGCTCTACATACTGGGCGACCTGTTCGAAGCCTGGATAGGCGACGATCACTCGGATCCGCACAACCGTCGGGTAATCCGGGCCCTGGCTGAGCTGACAGCCACCGGTATCCCGTGTTTTATCATGCGCGGTAATCGCGACTTTCTCATTGGCCAGGGGTTCTGTGCGACTGCCGGCGTTAAACTGCTTGCGGATCCAACGCTTGCCTGGGTCCATGACACGTCGGTCCTGTTGAGTCACGGCGATTTTATGTGCACGGACGATCTCGGTTATATGCGTTACCGGAAAGTCATACGGCACCCCGCTGCAGAAAGCTTTCTGAACGGGCTGCCGTTTAGCTTGCGTAACGCCATCACAAGGTACATTCGCGCCAACAGTGCTGCCAGGGTCGGCTTAAAACCCCCCGAAATAACCGGCGTAAACCAGGCTGCAGTCGAATCGGTATTAAGGGAGTACGGTGTAAATACCCTGTTGCATGGACATACACATCGACCCGATATCCATCGTTTTAACCTGGATGGATCGGAGGCCATGCGAATCGTGCTGGGTGACTGGTACGAGCAGGGCAGTGTTTTAAGCTGGGATGAGAACGGTCCACGCCTTGCAAGCTTTAGTTACTGACCGTTTTGAACTTCTGCCGGTCGCCACTCCAGCAACTCGTCTATAGACTGAAACCGGTGTCCCGGGCGCTTGGCCATCATTTTGTCTATTGCCGGCTGATAGCTCGCCAAGTGATCAGGCAATCTCGGAACAGGATCGCGTGCGTGCTTCAGAATAACTGCCATGGCGGTATTTCCCTGGTACGGTTTTTCGCCCGTCAGCATTTCGTAAAAAATAATACCAAGGCTGTAAATATCGGAACGCTGATCCAGTGGCTTGCCATGACCCTGCTCGGGGCTCATGTAGTAAGGCGTTCCGAATATTTCACCGGTCCCGGTTAATTCAGCATTGAGATGCGCCTGCTTGGCGAGGCCGAAATCGATAAGTGCGACGCTCTCGTCATCACGAAACAGTACGTTCGTCGGCTTAAGGTCGCGGTGCAAAATTCCAACTGCATGGATCGCCCTCAGCGCCTCGGCTATGGAACGCATGATTTCCTCCGCACGGTCCGCGTACATACCAATTTTTATACGTCGCTTCAGGCTGCCACGGCTGCAATATTCCATCGCTATATACGCGTGGTCATCGGCTACACCAAGGTCATAAATCTGCACGACATTCGGGTGGGAAATTTTTCCGATCAACTCAAATTCACGCAGGAAGCGCTGGAAAGCGACGTCGCCACCCGAGTCGGGCACCTGCAACAACACCTTGAGTACCACGTCACGTTCCGAAGCAGTCTCACGGGTCAGGTAGACAGATGCGACTTCGCCTCCGGAGATGCGTTTATCGACCTCGTATCCTTTCAGCCCTACCAGGTCGATCGCGCTTGCGCTCGTACCGGTGACACTTGTGTCGTTACTCGTGTCCGGTGACTCCAGCACCGATTCGACAACCGCAACCAATGCCGTGTGGGAAAGTTTGTCGCGGGAAATGTAATCTGCGGCACCCCCCTTGATGGCCGCAACGATGTCACGTTCATCTGAAGGGCCGATCACGATCACGGGGGGAAAGCCGTTGCCGTTCACAAACTGACGCAGCCAATCTAGACCGCTTTCTTCACCGAGCGGGTGCGCAAGTATCACAAGGTCGTTGCCGGCCCCCGAAAAACCCTCCTGCAGGCGACCGGACTCTTCAGGATCGTATTCGGTGATTTGTGCGTCCGGCCAGCGTGTCGTCAGGTGATGCACAAGGAGTGTGCGGTAGTCCTGACTAGGTTCGATGACCAGTACCTTGATGTCCATTTGGCGCTTCGCTTATCCGACACCCGGAGGCGGCCCGGATTCCTTGCCACCCTTATCACCCCCGCCATTGCGGCGCCGTGCCGCCTCGCGCGCCTGCTTGGCCTCGTCAGAACGCCCTATTTCTATACGCCGCAGGTAATCCGTGGTTATGCCTCCCGTTACGTATTCACCGGAGAAACAGGAGGTATCAAAGTCTTTAATTTCACCATTGTCGTACCTTACCGCCCGAATGAGATCCCGCAGATCCTGGTAAATAAGCCAGTCTGCCCCGATGTAAGCGGACACTTCTTCTTCGGTGCGGTTGAATGCGACAAGTTCCCGTGACACCGGCATATCGATGCCGAATACGTTCGGAAAACGCACGGGAGGTGAAGCCGATGCAAAATAAACCTTACGCGCACCGGCTTCGCGGGCCATTTCGATAATCTGCTGGGACGTCGTACCGCGTACTATCGAATCGTCGACTAACAGTACAACCTTGTCACGGAACTCCAGGTCGATGGCATTAAGCTTGCGCTTAACTGATTTCCTCCGCTGCTCCTGGCCGGGCATGATGAAGGTTCGACCGATGTAACGGTTCTTGATAAATCCCTCCCGATACTTAACCCCCAGGCTCTGTGCAACGGACAAGGCACTGGTGCGACTCGAATCTGGAATCGGGATCACGACGTCTATATCATGGTTCGGTTGCTCACGAACAATTTTTTCTGCCAGGCTTTCACCCATGCGCATCCGGGATTTGTAAACAGAAATCCGGTCAATAATTGAATCCGGCCGGGCAAAATAGACATATTCGAAAATACACGGCGTGTAGCCCCTTTGCTCACTACACTGCTGACTGTGCAGCGTGCCATCCTGTTCTATAAAAATTGCTTCGCCCGGTGCTATGTCTCTGACGATATCGAAACCGAGCGCATCCAGGGCCACGCTCTCGGAAGCAATGATATGTTCGACCTCTCCGCCTGCTTCGCGCTTGCCCAAAATAATCGGCCTTATGCCATGGGGGTCGCGAAATGCGACGATTCCGTGGCCCATGATCATTGCGATCACAGCGTAGCCGCCATTACAGCGCTCATGCACCCCTCTGACCGCATTGAACACGGCTTCCGGCACCAGGGAGCCGTTACCCTGTCGCTGCAACTCATGGGCAAACACGTTCAACAGCGCCTCGGTATCCGAACCGGTGTTCAGATGGCGCTTGTCCTGTTTTACCAGGAGCGCTTGAAGCTCTTCCGTGTTGGTGAGGTTGCCGTTATGCCCCAGGCAGATACCGTAGGGCGAATTCACGTAAAAGGGCTGGGCCTCGTCTGACGACGACATTCCCGCCGTTGGGTAACGCACATGACCGATACCTATTTTTCCGGCGAGTGCCAGCATATGCGACTGCTGAAACACATCCTGCACCAGGCCATTGTCTTTGCGCTGGCACAGTGTGCCATTGTCGTCGGTCATGATACCGGCCGCATCCTGACCGCGGTGCTGAAGAACAATCAGCGCGTCGTAAATCGACCGGTTGACAGGCTTGGTACCGACGATGCCAACTATGCCGCACACTTATCAATGTCCCCTCATATAGCTAACCCGGTCTCCGGCACCGGGATATCTTCGGAAGATTCGATTTCCTCGAGCAACTCAAGCCCGTCGTCAGCTGCGTGCCGGATAATCTTGGCCACCGGCGCTGCATACGGTATCAGTTTCGACTCCCGCCACCAACCGGTTTCATCAAATCCGAGCAGCTCCAAAACCATCACGAGAAGCCCCGTCAGTATCACGCCACGGGCAAAGCCAAACACCATGCCTATAGACCGGTCGGTGCCACTCAAGCCCGTGTTTTCGAGCACGATACCGAAGAACCGGCCAAGCAACCCGCCCGCGATCAGCACAGCCATCACGAGAAGAATCCTCGCCGCCCAAAGTCGCAGGACAGACGTCGATAGCCATGGCTCCAGGTTGCTGGAAAATGAGGGCCCGAGCTTCCATGCAACCCAGAGCGCGACGACCCAGGTGCCAAGTGATACAGCCTCTTTGAAAAAACCACGGAATAAACTGATGATAGTTGAGAGACCCAGCACAACGATCAAAACGTAATCGATGGCTACCATTACTTCGTTTCCCTCAACTTACGCAAGTAACTAATGACCCTGCCCGCCAAGATCTACAACCATCACGCTGCGGCCAGATGCGGACAGCATACCGGCCAGGTTCTCGGCTGCTGTCCGTGTAGACCGCGGTCCCGCATGCACCCTGTAGACCGGACCGGAAGATGCAGCGGCCCGGGTAATAAACACCTCGAAACCTTCGTTCCGGACACCCAGCGCATATTTTTCTGCGTTGGCGCGTTGGGAAAAACTGCCGAGCTGAACCGCGAAACCAGTTGGCAGCTTGGGTTTCCTGACTACAGGTTTCTTGACTACGGGTTGCGTAACCGCGGTTTTCATGACTTTAGCAGGAACGGGATTCCCGGTAGCCGAACTGCTTTTTGCCGCCATGGCGGGTAGCGCTGCCGAACGTTTATCGATCTTGTCTGCGGGCTGGCTGGCATCGAGTGGCGCATTAAGCACTATTACCTCGGTGCGCAATCCGTCACCGGTTCCGCCAAGGCCTGCATCGCCATCCCTGCGCCCGTCGAGGAGTGCGGGCGCAAACAGGACAAGCGCCATTACCAGTACGCCTGCGCCTACCATTCGCTCGATTAAGGCCCGATCCATGGATTACCCTCTCGTACCCCGTGAGTATAGACCAAGCAACTCAAGCACGGGCCCCACCAACATAAATGAGCCACAAACCAGTATCCGGCCACCGGGCCCGGCCTCCCGTCGGGCTATCTCAATCGCCTCTCCAACCGAATCGGCGGCCGTGACCGGCTCATCAACCACCCCCGACAATTGAGCGGCCAGCTCGGTCGATTTGTAGGCGCGGTAGCCTTCGGTGCTGCAGGCGATCCAACGCGTCGCAGATGGTGCCAGCTCACAGGCAAATGCCGCCACATCTTTATCCCTCTGCAGGGCAAGGATTACAGTGAGCGGAGCATCACCCGTCGTCCGGATTTTGCATGCCAGCGCCGCTGCGGCCTGGGGATTGTGGGCAACATCAAGAATCCAGCGATGCGTATCCTCGTATAGCTGGAACCGTCCGGGTAGCGAGGCAGAAAAAGCCAGTCCCGACAAAGCGGCCTGATCCGCCAGCACCCCCGAATTAAAAGTTTCGACAGCCGCCAGTGCCGTACTGAGATTACGCACCTGTTCTTCACCGGCGCCGGGTGGCAGTTCCAGGTTTGAAATACGGACGGACTGCCCCTGCCAGCTCCAGCTGTCCGGCGCGATGGTGTAGTCAAAATCTTTACCGAGCACACCGAGTCGCGAACCGGTTTCGGCCGCAAAGGCGAGCACACCGGACGGTACCGCTCTGTCACCATAGAAAACAGGCTTGTCCGCGCGCATGATACCGGCCTTTTCCACGGCAATCGCGTCGATGGTATCGCCGAGCCACGCCTGGTGATCCAGCCCCACAGTTGTTATGACCGCTATGTCGGCGTCAATCACGTTTACTGCATCGAGACGGCCGCCAAGGCCGATTTCCAGTACCCAGGCATCACAAGAATGGTCAGAGAAAATACAAAAAGCGGCCAGCGTGCCGTACTCGAAAAATGTCAGTGACGTGTCGCCGCGAACCGCCTCAATGCGCTCGAATGCCTGTACTATTTCTGCATCCTCAACGGGCTGCCCATCTATGCATATCCGCTCGTTATAGCACACGAGGTGTGGCGAACTGTAAAGTGCCGTGCTGCGGCCACTCTGCCTTAACAGGTATTCAATTGCAGCGGCGCACGAACCCTTGCCGTTTGTACCTGCGATGGTAATAACTGCACCCGGGGGTGGCTTTATGGGCAGCATGCCAACCAGGGTATGCATGCGCGCAAGGCCCAGATCAATTTCCGCAGGGTTCAGGGTCTCCTGCCACTCCAGCCAGCCAGCAAGGTTTCTAGGTGCCATTAAAAGGCTTCAGCTAATGCCGCTTCAGGCCGCAGGTTTCGGCAGCTTTTGCAGCTTGCAAAGAATGTCTGCAACCTGATCGCGCATTTCACGACGATCGACGATCATATCCAGCGCGCCATGCTCCAGTAAGAACTCGCTGCTCTGGAAACCTTCGGGCAAGGTCTCGCGCACGGTTTGTTCTATCACCCGTGGGCCTGCGAAGCCGATAAGCGCCCGAGGTTCGGCCAGGTTGACATCACCCAGCATCGCCAGGCTCGCAGAAACGCCCCCCGTGGTGGGATCTGTTATGACCGACACATAGGGGATGCCGGCCTCCGCCAGTTCTGAAAGTGCGGCACTGGTCTTGGCCATCTGCAGAAGTGAGAACAACGCTTCCTGCATGCGGGCACCGCCACTCGCGGAAAAGTTGATAAGGGGAATGCGGTTGTCCCGGCTATAGCGAGCAGCACGACAAAACTTTTCGCCTACGACGGATCCCATGGATCCGCCCATAAAACCGAACTCGAATGCGCACACAACCACGGGTACGCCCTTCAACATACCCGTCATCGCGATCAGGGCATCTTTTTCGCCGGTGGATTTCTGAGCCTGGACTATCCGGTCACGATACTTTTTGCTGTCCCTGAATTTAAGCGGGTCATCCGGGCTCAGCTGCTCGGCTATTTCACGGCCTGAGCCGGGATCGAGAAAAATATTGATACGCTGGCGCGCACTCAGGCGCATGTGATAATCACACTTGGGGCACACCATGAGGTTTCGTTCCACCTCTGCACGATACAACTGCGCACCGCAGCCGCCACATTTTTGCCAGATACCTTCGGGAACAGAACGTTTGCGTTGCTCCGTTTTAATCCGGGACGGAATAATTTTTTCAAACCAGCTCATGAGCTTTGCATGATAAACGAGAGACGTTCAGGTATCACCTGCGAGTACGTCCGGGGTTGTCTACCGGGGCAATATTTCGGCAGGATAATCGACCGCGGTCAGGGTCAGGCCGGCGGCAGGCGCGGTCAGCCCCATATGTTTGCGGTCCCTTGAGTCGAGTATCTGCTGAATCCAGGCCACCGGCTCATCACCCTGCCCCACCCGCACAAGTGAGCCGACGATGTTGCGGACCATGTGATGCAGGAACGCATCAGCGGTACAGTCGATGTGAATGTAATCCTCTGCTCGCGTCACACGCAGGTCGGTTATCGTGCGCACGGCACTTTTCGACTGGCAGCTCGCTGCCCGGAAAGATGTGAAATCATGCTGACCAGACAGTAAATCGGCACCGGCCTGCATGTTGTCCAGGTCAAGTTCATGCCGAAACCACCAGGCCCGGTGTCGTTGTAACGCCGACCGTACCTCCCGGTTCAGGATGATGTAACGATAAGACCGTGAGCGTGCGGAAAAGCGGGCATGAAAATCGTCACCGACGGTCTGCACCCAAAGCACACTTACATCGTCCGGCAGGTTGCTGTTGATGCCCAGCAACCAGGACCGGTTGCTGCGCGTAGCCTCTGTGTCGAAATGTGCGACCTGCCCCGTCGCATGTACGCCGCTGTCGGTTCTGCCGGCGCCCGCACATTCGACAGGCCCGTCCGCGACCGCGGACAGGGCCTCGTTCAGCGTATCCTGAATACTCGGCGCGTGCGGTTGCGACTGCCAGCCGTTATATGCTGTTCCATCGTATTCGATACCTATGGCAAGACGCTGTTGCAGTGGCTTAAGAGCCTTACGCCCCACTCAGTCGCTAAGCTCTTCAAGCAATTGCCGGGCTTCCTGCTGCTGCGAATCGCCGCCTTCATCAAGCACTTCGTTAAGAATGCTGCGCGCGCCTTCAGGGTCGCCCATGTCGATATACGCACGAGCCAGGTCGAGCTTGGTGCCAACCTCGGTCATGGTAGCTTCATCCGGTCCGGGGGATTCGTCTTCGGACTCAAAGGTGTCGATGTCGGCGGAAAAGGCCGGTTGCTCCGCCGTGTCGCCGCTGGGATCTTCGACCTGGGGCTGCTCAATCGTATCGTTGGCCGCGGAGTCTGCTTCGACTGCGATATCGGTATCGCTGGCTTTCATGGTTTTGTCGATGTCCGCCGGTAAATCATCGGGGCTGGCCAGCACCGTCGCATCTTCATCCAGACCCGCCAGCATTGTTTCTGCGTCATCCGGGTTTGCAAACTGCGTGGCGTCTTCCTCGCCCAGTTCTTCAACGTCCTCAACATTGTCCAGGGACATCGGGTTCTCATCCTCCTCATACTCGGCCAGGCCGCCCAGGTCTACGTCAAGACTGGTGGGATCGGCAACAACGTCATCACCCGCGTCATCTTCGTCGTCGCTCCCTTCTTCAAATGCGCTGACATCAAGAGCCGGCATCTCTGACGTTTCGCCTCCCGGACCCTCGGTTTCCAGGGTCGGCGTTTCCATCGTCGATGCCGAATCTTCATCGCCAGGCCCGGGCAGTTCAACCGTTGGGGTCTCCATCGTCGATGCCCCCAAATCTGTTTCTACGGTTGGTGAATCAGAACCGTACAGGTCGACTGTAGGCGACTCCGTGGTTGATTCTGCGGTGTCCTCTGGCTCGTCGGCCCCGAGGTCCAGCGTCAGGCTATCAGCGGTTTCTTCGTCTGAATCGCCAAATATGCCTTCTCCCAGGTCAACATCTATGTCCGCCTCGTCATCCGATTCAGGCAGGTCCATGTCCAGCGACTGAACTTCTGTGCCCCCCAGCGTGAAATCAATTTCAGTTTCACCTGCATCGGCAAGTTCGAGATCCATGGAATCGGCCGTCGGTGTAATCGTCGCGCCACCTGCGAATATTTCTTCATCGGGACACAACTGCTTGCCGAGAATTAAAACTTTGCTCCAGTCTGAATCAGTGTCTTCCGTAACCGATTCATGCAGCAGCTGGGCCTGCTCAAGAAATCCTTCTTTGTTCTCCCAAACAAAAAAGACTTCAATCAACTTTACCCGGTAGGTTCGATTTTCGGGTTCATCCTCCAGTGAGCGGCTAAGCAAGTCAGCAGCCTGATCATAAAGACCATAGGCCATGTGGAACTCGGCCTCGGCGATCGGGTCAGCCTGGTCGAGATTCAACGGCGCGCCGGTGCTGATCGTCTTCTCGAGCGGCATTTCGACTTCTGCATCGGCTGATTCTGCCGCCGTATCATCCTCGTCCAGCGAGGTTGTTGGTTCGGCTAACTCGTCGACATCGGCCTTTATGGTGTCGAAAGCGATATCAATGTCTTCGTCCGATGTTTCGCCATCGAAATCATCGATCAGGTCTTCAGCAACAGTTTCGTCAGCTTCGTCCTCGGCCGTCTCTGCAAGCTGCTCTTCTTCCTCAAATTCCGGTTCCGCGACGGTCGGGACTTCATCAGCATCTTCATCGGCACCGGTGAAAATATCTTCCGTGCCTTCCTCAACAACGATAGAGTCATCAAGCGCCGGCAAATCTGCAAAAGACTTGGCTCCGACATCTTCGCCGGCGTCGGCAACGATATCGTCAAGCGAAGAATCCCAGTCATCCCCTTCTGCAACGTCCCTGCGTCGCTTCGCGATAAAGAGACCCAGCAACAACAGTACCGCGGCACCGACCCATAACCAGACGTTAGCTAAGAGCCCGCCGAGGAAGGACGGCTCCTCCTCCGGTATGGTAACGACGGTGGTGACATCTTCCGGTTCGGCAAGCAGTTCTTCGACCCCGGTGTCCGGCACAGCGATCGCTTCTTCATCAGCGACCTCTGCCTCGTCTGCAAAAATATTGCCCGGATCCGCCAGCAGATCGCCTTCTTCGGCGGCATCTGCAGGCGCCGCGCCTTCAGGAACAACTTCTGCCCCCTGTTGCTCCAGTTCGGCAATCCGTTGCTGTAACGCCTGTAACTCGGCATCGCGCACCTGCAGTAAGCGCTGACTTTCATCGAGTTGCGCTTCAAGATCGCCAACCTGGGTCTGCAATTGATCGGTTTGTGCCGCACGCGCGACGATATCGCTGTCGGCTGCGGCGGATGCGCTGTCGGTTCCCGATGTAATGTCATCGCCGGGCGCTACCAGCTCCAGGCGGGCCTCTTCAGGCTGAGCAGACCTTTCGTTCCAGGTCGCGTATTGCTGCCGCACTTCGGCCGTTGCTTCGGACGAACTCACGGCAGATGCGTCTGCCATTTCGGGTATGCGTAGTATTGTGCCAGCTTTAAGTCGATTGATGTTCCCGAGGAATGCTTCCGGGTTTGACCGATAAAGTGCCAGCATCATCTGGTTATTGCTGATGCCTGCATTTGCCCTCGCACGTTCGGCGATTCTCCACAAAGTATCGCCGCGCTGGGTTAAATAGTCAGATGCCTGCAGGCCTGCCGAAACCATCGGCTCAGGCGCGGGCGTCGCTACGGGTTCGGGTTGCACCGGCGGCGGGGCTTCTGCTCGTGGAGTCGTGGCAGGTTCCGCGGATTCCTGAAACAAACCTGTCGGTGCAATAGTTTCACCCTGCACCGTGACCGGACGATCGACATCACCTGCGGATTCAGTAGGCGTGATGGGTGCAGTTTCCGCCGGAGTAACGGCTTGCTGCACCGGTTGCTCTTCAAATAACGGTGGGTCGAGCAGCACCGTGTATTCGCGCAACAAGCGGCCGGATGCCCATTTAACATCCAGCAACATCGATACAAATGGTTCCGCAACAGGCCCCGGCGAAGTCAGTTCTATATAAGAACGCCCGTTCGAATCTGTTTTGACAGCGAACTGAAGCTCTTTCAGGAATTCCGGCAGATCCAGACCGTAACGTTCAAATGTTGCGCGGTCAGCGAGCGTGACCTGGAGATCGGTAAGTTCGGACGCATCAACAGATTCCAGCGGTATCTCTGCCAGGAAGGGTTGATTAAGCGCCGAATCGAGTTCTATTTCTCCCAGCCCCAGGGCGGAAGCCGAGAATGGAATTAAAACTATCCATAGCCTACAGGCAGCCGCTATTAACAGACGCATCACAAATCCCCGGACTTGCGTTTTGACACAGGCGACTTCGGCGGCAATCCGCGAAATACACACAAAGACTTAAGTTACATACCGCACAACAACAGCCTAACTATAGCCTATAAGTATTCGCGCACCAATATCTCGGCAATCTGGACACTATTCAAGGCCGCGCCTTTTCGCACGTTGTCGGCGACCACCCACATGCTGATGCCCCGCTCATGGGATATATCCTCGCGAATCCGCCCTACATATACAGGGTCTGTGCCCGAGGCTTCTGTGACGGCGGTCGGATAACCGCCTGTTTCGGCCTCATCCAGCACCTGTACGCCTTCTGCGGCCCGCAATAGTTCGCGAACCCGGTCTGCAGTAATCGGCTCACGGGTTTCTATGTGTACAGCTTCAGAATGCCCGATGAAGGCGGGAATCCTTACAGCGGTAGGATTTACGCGGATTTCAGGATCTCCGAAAATTTTCCGGGTCTCCCAGACCATTTTCATCTCTTCCCGGGTGTAACCGTTATCCTGAAACGCATCAATATGCGGTATCGCATTAAAAGCAATCTGTTTATTTCCATCCTTGCTTTCCAGCGGCCGGCCATTCAGCAGTTCGATAGTCTGTTTGGCCAGTTTCTCCACCGCACTTCTACCGGCGCCGGAAACCGCCTGGTAAGTGGCTACATTAATCCTCTCGATACCGACCGCATCGTATATAGGCTTGAGCGCCACAACCATCTGGATTGTTGAGCAGTTGGGGTTCGCAATGATTTTGCCGTCCAGGCCTTCAGCGATAGCTTCCGCGTTGACCTCCGGCACAACCAGCGGAACATCGTCCTGCCTGCGGAAATGGGAAGTATTGTCGACAACCAGGCAACCAGCGGCTGCGGCTCGCGGCGCGTGCTCCGCTGACACGCTTGCCCCGGCCGAAAACAGCGCGATATCGGTCTCGGAAAAATCGTGCTGATCCAGCACTTCGCAGGCGATATCCCGGCTGCCAAACCGTACTGACTTACCAATCGATCGTTCACTCGCAAGCGCATGCAGCTTGCCGACCGGGAAATCCCGCTCGGCAAGAATGGCCAGCATGGCCTCGCCAACCATCCCGGTTGCGCCTACGACAGCGATGTTCAGTGCGTCTTTCATTTTCCGTTGTTCCAGCTAACTACATACTAAAAATACCTGGCGATATCTTTCATATCGCAAGGGCACGCAAATATAGGGATTTATGCAGCGATTACAAATGCCGGTGTCGCAAAGGGCCCGCTATTACTTCAGCACCGCCAGGCGCGGGTGCAATCTTCGCCTAGCTGGCCCCGAAATAGCCACCAGTACTATATTTTTTATACTACTTTTCAACCACTTATTTTAGGAATCTCAACCGATACATCAGCATTCTGGGCACGGTTGCGAAGATAGTGATCCAGCAGCACGATTGCCAGCATGGCCTCGGCAATCGGCGTGGCGCGCAAGCCTACGCAGGGGTCATGCCGTCCCTGCGTCGCAATATCGGCAGCCTTGCCCTCTTTATCCACCGTGTCGCCTCCAACGCGAATGCTGGATGTCGGCTTGAGTGCAATGCTTACCAGTATGTCCTGCCCGGACGATATTCCGCCCAGCGTCCCGCCTGCAGAGTTACTGCGAAATCCATCCGGGGTCATCTCGTCCCTGTGCTCGGTGCCCTTCTGCTCGATACACCCGAAACCGTCGCCAAACTCGACACCCTTTACGGCGTTGATGCTCATCAGGCCATGTGCGATATCAGCTTCCAGTTTGTCGAACACAGGCTCACCCAGGCCGACGGGCACGCCCGTTGCGCGGATATTAATGCGGGCGCCGATGGAATTGCCTTCCTTGCGAAGCGCATCCATATACTCTTCCAACTCCGGAAGCCTGTCCGGGTCCGCACAGAAAAACGGGTTATCGTTTACCGCACCAAGTTCCCTGGCCTCGAGGTGAATCGAGCCCAACTGGGCAACATAGCCGTGGATCTCGATACCGGCATGATCACGCAGGTACTTACGGGCAATGGCGCCCGTCGCTACCCGCATCGCCGTCTCGCGCGCAGACGACCGGCCGCCGCCCCGATAATCACGAATGCCGTACTTCTGATAGTAGGTGTAGTCAGCGTGCCCTGGCCTGAATTTATCTTTTATATCGCTGTAATCTTTCGATTTCTGATCGACGTTTTCGACCATGAGTCCGATAGGTGTCCCGGTCGTGACGCCCTCGAAAACGCCTGACAAAATCCTTACCTGGTCCGGTTCATTCCGGGGGCTGTGGTGACGGGATCTTCCGGGCCGCCGTCGGTCCATGTCGGGCTGAATGTCGGCCTCGCTAAGTGGCATACCCGGCGGACAACCATCAACTATGGCGCCAATAGCCGGCCCGTGACTTTCACCATAGGTGGTCACGCAAAATAATCTGCCGATCGAGTTACCTGCCATTTCTGTTACTCACAGCGTTTTAATCACAACCCGCCAGGCCATGCAAATCAGCCGCATGTACTAACGCAACACCGATGCCGCCGTGCTCAAACTCGGGCCAGGTGAAGGCCAATTCGGGAAATGCCTCCTCAAGCGCATGCCACTGCGCACCGACCTCGAGCACCAGCAAACCGTCAGCGTCGAGTAAACCGGAGGCATCTTGCAGGATTCGCCGCGCCGAATCCAGACCGTCCGCACCGCTGACAAGCCCCAGTTCCGGCTCATGCCGGTACTCGGCTGCCAGGGCCGCCATCTCTTCCCGCGGCACATAGGGAGGATTCGCAATAATGAGGTCATACGTGCCCTGTATGCCGTCCAGGTGATCGGTTTCGAGCAACTGCACCTGGCCCTCTGCACCGTGTTTCGCAACGTTGATGCGGGCCACCGTGAGCGCAGCGGCCGAAATGTCGGTTGCCACCACCCTCGCCTCCGGAAAGGCGCGTGCGCAGCTAATAGCTATGCAGGCGCTGCCGGTACCTATCTCGACTATGGAGCGCACCCGGTCCGCCTTTAACCACGGCTCGAAGCGAGCTTCGATTAACTCTGCAATGGGTGAGCGCGGAATAAGCACCCGCCCATCGACGACGAAGGTCATCCCGGCAAACCAGGCCTGCCCTAGCAGGTAGGGCAGCGGAATACGCTCCTGCATGCGCCGTTCCGACAGTTCCAGCACCTCGATACGCTGCTGGTCACTTACCGGTTCGACGTAATTTGCCGGTGCGGCCCCATGATCGAGACCCAGCACGTGAAACACGAGCGCCGCCGCTTCATCGCGGGCATTGCTCGTGCCATGCCCGTAGTGCAGCTTCGCATCAGCAAAAAGCTGCTCCACCACAGCTACCATGGCACCGGCGGTGAGCATTGATTGATTTTCCGAAACCATGAGTCGTCTTTAGTTGTGGCAGGTTTTTGCTACGTATGACAGGTATGAAGTGTAAAATAACGCGCCGCACCCTGCCCGACCCTATGTCTTCCCCGCCTGATACCGATGTCAAATTCCCGAATAAACCACCTGCTCATTCATTTTCAAACATGGATACCGGCGAGGGCCGTGGGCAAGTACGTTCACCGGCTAAGCCGCTGCAAAGTACGCTGGATTAAAAACCTGCTAATACGCGGATTCGCGTGGTTCTATTGTGTAAACAAATCAGAGGCGGCGGCGGAAGTTCCCAAGGGTTACGCCAGTTTCAACGCTTTTTTTACCCGCGAACTGAAAGCCGGGGTGCGGCCCATTGATTCCCGCCCTGATTCGCTGTTGAGCCCGGCCGACGGAGTAATCGCACAATCGGGTTACGCCAGCGCGGGCAAGCTGCTGCAGGCTAAAGGATTGGAATACAGCGCCGCCGATTTACTCGGGGACCCTGGACTGGCCACTAAGCTGGCCAATAGCGCCTTCGCGACGATATACCTGGCACCGCATAACTACCATCGCGTTCATATGCCAATGGGCGGGGTGCTCGAAAGAACAACTTTCATCCCCGGATTGCTTTACTCGGTAAATGCCAGAACAACGGCTGCGGTAGAAAATTTATACGCACTCAACGAACGGCTGGTGTGCCAGTTCCGCAACAACGACGGGCCATTTGCCCTGGTATTGGTTGGCGCAATGAACGTCGCCAGTATTTCGACTGCCTGGGCGGGTGAAATTACACCACCTCCCGACCGTAGTGTTATGCGCACGGACTTTAGCGCTAACGAATCTTTGCGCTTCGAGCGCGGTGACTACATGGGTCATTTCAACCTGGGCTCGACCGTGGTGTTCATTGCACCGGGTGAAGACATCGAGTGGCTTCAGGCAGCGGACGGCGGCGAGCGCGTTCAGGCCGGTCAGCGTATCGGTTCGCACACGAACCAGGCACAACTGTGACGGAAGACTGGCAACCCACTGCCAGCCGGGACAGCATCAAGCGGCGTGCCACGGCACTGGCAACAGCAAGAAACTTTTTTTCCGCCCGGGACATTACCGAGGTCGAAACACCGGTACTCTGCGAATTCGGGGTAACCGACCCACACATCGACAACATTGCCGTTAAAACGACGGTTTCAGACAAGCCGGTCTTCCTTCGTAGTTCGCCGGAATACCACATGAAACGGCTGCTTGCCGCGGGCAGCCCGGATATCTACCAGATAGGCAAAGTATTCCGCGATGGCGAGCGCGGCGAGCGGCACCAACCCGAATTCACGATGATCGAATGGTACCGCCATAATTTTAATCTGCAGGACATCGCTTCCGAAACCTGTGCGCTGATTTACGAAATCAGTGAACCGGGCAGCAATCCGGTCAGTAAGAATATCCGGATCAGTTATACAGCTGCGTTCATGCAGGCCTGCTCTGTCAATCCTCTCGAGGCCGAAGTGGATGAGCTGCGCTCGACGGCACAAAATTTTCTGGGCGATATTTTCGACGATGAACTAACAAAAAGCCTTGGCAATGATCGGCAGGCATGGCTGGACCTGTTAGCCACGCACCTTGTTTATCCCGGGCTGCCGGGAGAAGTGCTGGTCGTCATGGACAGCTACCCTGCCGAACAGGCCATGCTCGCGCGCATTAATCCGGATGACCCTGCAACTGCCCTGCGTTTCGAGGTTTTTCTCAACGGCGTGGAGATCGCCAACGGATTTCACGAACTTGGCAACGCGGTCGAACAGGCGGAACGATTTGAGTCTGACCGAAAGCAACGCCATTTGTGCGGACGTCCGGATATGGAGCCGGATACCCTGCTATTGGACGCACTTGAAGCCGGACTCCCCGACTGTTCGGGTGTCGCCGTCGGCCTGGACCGGCTCCTCATGGTGACCAACCAACTGGACTCGCTGGCTGCAGTACTCAGCTTTATTCCCGGGCGGTAGGTGCCCCGCCCGTTAGCTTTTAACCCTGGAAACGTATTCACCGGTGCGGGTGTTAACCCGGATTAACTCACCCTCTTCTATAAATAACGGTACACGCACCGTCGCGCCTGTTTCGAGTTTCGCAGGCTTTATACCCCCCTGCGCTGTGTCGCCCTTCAGTCCCGGGTCTGTTTCAACAATCTTAAGGTCGGCAAAATTCGGCGGTTCAACCAGCAGCGGATCACCGTTCCAGAGCGTAACGTTGCACACGTCCTCTTCTTTCAGCCACTTGGCGGCCTCGGCAACGGCGGCTTTACCGGCGGCATACTGCTCATAACTTTGCGGGTCCATGAAATGCCACTGATCTCCATCGCTGTACAGATACTGCATTTCATACTCGACTACATCTGCAGCCTCGACCGACTCTCCAGACTTGTAGGTCCGGTCAACTACGCGCCCTGTCTTCAGGTTACGTATCTTGACCCGGTTAAATGCCTGCCCTTTACCGGGCTTAACGAATTCATTTTCGATAATCGCGCACGGATCGCCGTCTATCAGCAGCTTGAGGCCCGATCGAAACTCGTTAGTACTGTAAGAAGCCATTTTTCACCTTCTGTCCAACAATGAATGCGCGAACAGCGCAGCATAGGGGCTAATCCGGCCCGAAACGGGCGCCTATCATACCGGCTCACGCGGGAAAGCGAGACTTTAGGCGTGTACCCCGTGCCCGGGCTTCTAAGGGCCTCCTGACAAGCGCCGGAACTGCCCCTGGATAACCGTCTTACATAATCTAACCAAGTTCACATTTTCCGACTCAGGTCACACTCAAATTGTCCGCAGCCCGCTAAATTACTGGCCTCGTCGATATTTTTTTCGGCGAGTACCAGCAAAGTTATGACGAAAGAAGGTGTTGTGTGAGCGACTCGACCAGTATTTCTGTGATCATAGTCACCCCGGAGGATGATCACGTAGCGGCTGTTAATACGGCACTCCGTGACGCGGGGCATGCTGCTCATTGCATCAAGGTCGGCCCCCAGGATGACCTGGAATCGATGATAAGCAATAACGCCCCCGATCTCATTATCCCGTTCGATACGGGAAACCGCGAAAACCTTAAACACATCTGCCAGGTCCGTAATACCTGTGCCCCCCATGTACCCGTCATCCTCGTATGCGATGCGATCGTCGAGGACGTGATCGTAAAGGCCATGGAACAAGGTGCGCGCGACGTCGTAACGCTGACGAACACGGACCGCTTCCTGGCGGTCGCCAATCGTGAACTGCATTCCTACCAGCTGGAGAACGCGCTCGAGAGCGTCATGGGCTCTGCGAACCAGTACAAGCACGAGCTCAACTCCCTGAAGCAGGTATCGGTGGAAGCGATTGCAGATATCCAGGAGGGCATCATCGTGAATGCCAACCCCGCATGGCTGGAACTGTTTGATCAGCCGGAGGGTGAGAATTTGATCGGACATACGGTCATGGACATGTGCCGCGAATCCGATCGGCCGGCGTTAAAAGGCGCCCTCGTTGCCTGCCAGCGAGAGAAATGGCAGGACGCGACGCTGGACATTTGTGGCCTGCGACCCGGCGGTAAGGAATTTCCCGTTGCGTTCAGTCTCGAAAATGTAGAGCACGATGGTGAACCGGCCGTACGCATGCTTGTATCGCCCGAACTCAATAACGAATCGAGCAGCCCGGAAAAGGTCGTCGAACTGGCCATTCAGCGGGACCAGGTAACCGGCTTTCTTAACCGCCAGCATTTTCTGAATACGGTGACGGAACGGTTGACCCAACCACCCCAGGGTGGGGTGCGTACACTTGCTTATATACGGCCAGACAAGTTCTCCCGTGCGCACCGCGATATAGGACTCATGGGCACCGAGTCCGCGATATCCCAGCTTGCCCAGCTTCTGAAAGAATTTACCCAGCCAAGTGATATCTGCGGTCGCTTTGGCGGCACGATGTTCACCATCATGCTCGAACGCGGAACCATGGCCGACGTTGAAGCATGGGCCGAACAATTCCTGAAATCGATATCAGACACCGTGTTCGAGTACGAAGAGCGCTCGACCGTTATCACCTGCTCCATTGGCCTCTGTGAGGTTGATTCAGACAAAAAACCGGTAATCGGCCTGATTGCAGATTCTGAACGTGCCTGCATGACCGCGAGATCGCAGGGCGGTAACCGGATTGACCTGTGCGAATCGAGTGGCGAGGCGAAGAAAATCCGTCAGGACGACTCGGTCTGGGTGCCGCGAATTCGCGGCGCGCTCATGGAGAACCGTTTGCGGCTCGAACACCAGCCCATTGCGGGCCTGAACATTGATATCGAAGGTGCATACGTCACGCTGGTAAGGATGCTTGATGAAGAGGGGAATACGGTGCTACCAGGCGAATTCATGCCGGTTGCGGAGCGCACCGGGCTGGTCAAAAGCCTTGACCGCTGGATCATCGGCGCATCGATCTCCTTCTGCGCGGCGAACAACGCCAACCTGGTTTTCATTCGCCTTTCCAAGGACTCACTGCTGGACGAAACGCTGGTCGAATGGCTTAAATCGCAGGCGGATGAAGCCAGGATATCGCCGACAAAAATATGCTTTGAAATCGCCGAGGAAGTCGTCAACAAACATCTGCGGCAGACGCAAAATCTTTCTGAGAGCTTGCGCAGCCTGGGTTTCAACTTCGCTATCGATCACTTTGGCCAGGGCGAAGAATCAAGCCGTGTGATCGACCTCATCCCGATGGGATATCTCAAGATAGACGGCAGCCTGATGCAGGGCCTGCACAAGAACCCGGACGCCCAGAACAAGATCAAGGAAGTTTGTCGCCATGCGGCCGACAAGGGTATCCAGACAATTGCGGAGCGCGTGCAGGATGCCAATACGATAGCGGTACTGTGGCAGCTTGGCATTGCTCATATACAGGGCAACTACGTACAGAACAGCGAAATCATTATCGAAGATGTCAGCTATTCCACGCAGACCACGCTGGCATTAACGGTCGAAGACCTCGCCTGAATGTGACCCAGTTCACACTTACAGGCCCCATCACCGGAAACCCACCCATGGCAGAGGTAAAACGAGACTCTTTTCGTTCAAAGCAGCGCAAAAACATGGCTTTATACGCGGATGTGCGCGAGGGAGAGTCAGATGCACAGCGTGAGGAGTGATAGGGACGCCCAATCAAAATAGGCGGGCCTTGCTTACCAGGGATATTGCCCTGGCACTGCGGCAAAAACCGCTATCGGGCCACAACGAATTTTCAGTATCCCGGGTGGCATTCACCCGTGGAATACTGGTCGCTGGTATGGCGCTTGCCATGCTGCAGGCGGATCCGGCAGGAGCGCTTTCACTTGGCGATCTCAAGGTACAGTCCGCCCTTGGTCAGCCATTCAGTGGATCAACCACTGCACGCATCGGAAACGGTGAAAGCCTGGCGCCGACGGAGGAACTCCCGGACCTGCCGGGCGCTTCAGAGGAAGAAACGATGAACGATCTGCAGTCACTTTCGACTGAAGCGGAAAACGGAACCATCAACGACAGGATGTCCGAAACACTGACCCAGGCACTCGGGTTGTTGTCCCAGGACTACGAAGACGAGATGACGGCCAGCCAGATTCTCGAAGCTGAGGAAGTCGAGGAAGCTTTCGCCGAACGCACCGCCAACAAGAACTAAATTTTAGTTGGCTTCTTTTACCTCGGTCTCCAGCCCGTCCACCTTGCGATAGTTTCGGGGCAAGAGACTGCCGCGCCGGCCTCGCTCACCCAGGTATCGATCCTCGATTTCGCCAGCCTTTAACGTCATCTTGCGCGACCCACAATGCACGATGAGACTCTCATCTGGTTGCAGTAACGCCACAGCGACCATGCGTTCTTCGCCTTCCTTGTATTTCTTTGTCGGCACTCCAAGTATCTTGATGCCCTTGCCGCGGGCCATTTCGGGCAATTCTTCGGACGGGAATACCAGCAGGTGCCCGGCCGATCCGACCGCTGCGACCAGCGTGTCTTCCGGGAACTCACCACCCGGAACGGTTACCGGCGTCAGTGCAGTCCCGCCTTCAGGTACGCGCAGCATGGCCTTACCCGCCTTGGCGCGCGAATAAAGCTCGGCGGACTGAACGAAGAAGCCATAACCGGCGTCACTGGAAACCAGCCACCACTGCTCCGGGCTACCTGCCATCACTCCGCAAAAACCCGCGCCGTCTGCAGGCTTGAACCGGCCCGTAAGCGGATCGCCCTGCCCCCGCGCCGACGGCAGGGTATGGATCAGCAAAGTATATGCCCGGCCCTGCGTGTCCGTAAAAACTGCCTGTTCGTTGCTGCGCCCCATTGCTGCCGCCAGAAACTCGTCGCCGGACTTGTAGCCCAGCGACAGGGGATCGACATCATGCCCCCTGGCTGCCCGGGCCCAGCCGCGGGCCGACAGAATTACCGTTACGGGGTCGCTCGGTATCAGTTCCGACTCATCCATCGCCTGGGCTGCATCACGCTCCACGATAATCGTTCTGCGTTCGTCGCCAAATTCTTCCGCTGCCTCGAGCAATTCGCCCCGCACGAGTTTCTTGAGTTTCACTTTGCTCCTCAGGAGCTTCAGGATTTCCTCAAGTTCGCCGCTAAGCTCTTCCTGCTCGCCCTTAATTTTCATTTCCTCGAGCTTGGCGAGGTTCCGGAGGCGGAGGTTAAGGATGGCTTCGGCCTGCAATTCCGAAATTTTAAATTTCTTCATGAGGACCGGACCCGGGTCGTCCTCTTCGCGGATTATCTTGATGACCTTGTCGATGTTGAGATAGACGACAAGCAGACCTTCAAGTATATGCAGGCGTTCCTGTACCCGGTCACGCCGGAACTCGAGTCGCCTGCGCACCGTTGCCAGGCGAAAGTCCAGCCACTCGCCCAGAATATCTTTCAGGCTGCGAACCGCGGGACGCCCGTCCAGGCCGATCACGTTCAGGTTAACTCGCTGCGTACGCTCCAGATCCGTGCTCGCACACAGGTGGCTCATCAGGTCGTCAATATCAACACGGTTTGAACGAGGTGTGATTATGAGTCGTGTCGGATTTTCATGATCGGACTCGTCGCGCAGATCCTCTACCATCGGCAGCTTCTTGGCGCGCATCTGCGTTGCTATCTGCTCCAGGATTTTGCTGCCGGAAACCTGGTAAGGCAGGCTGTTAATGACAACATCCAGCCCCTCCCTTTCCCACGTTGCACGCACCCTCAGGGTGCCGTTGCCCGTCTTGTAGATTTCAGACACTTCTGCGCGCGGCGAAATAATTTCTCCGCCGGTCGGAAAATCGGGCCCCTTAATGTGGCTCATGATTCCGCGCAGGGTTGTCTTGGGTTCGTCGAGCAGGCGCACCAGCGCGCTGACAACTTCGTTCAGGTTGTGCGGGGGGATATCGGTCGACATTCCGACCGCAATACCCATTGCACCATTAAGGAGCAGGTTGGGCACCTGCGCAGGCAAGCGCGTTGGCTCCTCCAGCGTCCCGTCAAAATTCGGTGCCCAGTCAACAGTGCCGGCGCCCAGTTCCCCGAGCAGCAGGTTCGCATACCTGGCCAGCTTTGCTTCCGTATAGCGCATGGCCGCGAAGGATTTGGGATCGTCCGGCGACCCCCAGTTACCGTGCCCGTCGACAACCGGATACCGATACGAAAAGTTCTGGGCCATATGCACCATGGCCTCGTAACACGCGGAATCGCCATGTGGATGAAACTTGCCCAGTACGTCACCGACGGTGCGCGCCGATTTCTTAGGCTTGGACACGGCACTCAGGCCGAGTTCACTCATCGCATAGATGATTCGGCGCTGTACGGGCTTGAGGCCGTCGCCGATGTGCGGCAAAGCACGATCGAGAATGACGTACATTGAATAATCGAGATAGGCCTTCTCGGTAAATTCGGCCAGTGGAAGCGTCTCGATACCTTCAAAATCCAGCTGGTTCTGTGTGCCCATTTAGACCTCTGCCAGGTTGCCCTTGCTTTCCAGCCAGTTACGCCGATCCTTCGCGCGTTTTTTGGCCAGCAGCATATCCATCAACTTGTGTGTATTGTCCTTCGCCTCGATGCTCAATTGCACCAGGCGACGGGTATCCGGTGCCATGGTCGTATCGCGCAGCTGCACCGGACTCATTTCGCCCAGCCCCTTAAACCGGGTGATACTGAGTTTCCCTTTCAGTTTTTCCGCCTCTATCTGATCGAGTTTGCCCTGACGCTCGTGTTCGTCGAGCGCATAAAACACCTGCTTGCCGACATCAATCCGGTACAACGGAGGCATCGCGACGTAAACGTGGCCTGCTGCTACCAGCGCCGGGAAATGCCGGACGAACAAGGCACATATCAGCGTGGCGATATGCAGCCCATCCGAGTCGGCATCGGCCAGTATGCAAACCTTGTGGTAACGAAGTTGCGACAGGTCTTCACTGCCCGGATCCATTCCGATGGCAAGACTGATGTTGTTAACTTCCTGTGAACCCAACAATTCACCGGGATCGACCTCCCAGGTGTTCAGGATCTTGCCCCGCAACGGCAGCACGGCCTGGAACTCCCGGTCCCTTGCCTGCTTGGCCGACCCGCCGGCCGAATCGCCCTCGACCAGGAACAGCTCGCCGCGTTCGGGGTCGGTGCTGCTGCAATCAGATAATTTGCCGGGTAACGCAGGGCCGGTTACGACCTTCTTACGCGTAACGGCCTTACTCGCCTTTATACGGCTTAAGGCGGCGTCGATTACCCGCTGCGCAATCAGGTCTCCGGACTCGGCATGCTTATTAAGCCAGAGCGCGAACTCGTCTTTAACTACGCCAGAGATAAATGCGGCCGACTCGCGGGACGAGAGCCTTTCCTTGGTCTGCCCGGAAAACTGCGGGTCTTCCATTTTGGTGGAAAGCACGAAACTGATACCGTCCCAGGCGTCCTCGGGCGCAATGCGCACGCCTCGCGGCAACAGGCTGCGTAACTCGCAGTATTCGCGCAAGGCTTCGGTCAGGCCGGAACGAAAACCGTTTACATGAGTACCGCCCTGCGGGGTCGGCACCAGGTTTACGTAGGACTCGGCAACGGATTTCTCACCAGAGCTTACCCAGACCAGCGCCCAGTCCACTTCTTCGTTGTCACTTTTCATCGAGCCGCCGAACGGCTCCGTGGGCAGCGTTTCGGCCTTGCCAAGCCCCTCGAGCAGATACTGCTCCAGCCCGCCCTCATACTGCCACTCATGCTTATCGCCGGTTTTCTCGACCTTGAATCGGATGCGCAGGCCGGGACACAGCACGGCTTTGGCTCGCAAGGTGTGCAGCAGCCGGCTGACAGAAAACTTGTCGCTGTCAAAATACTGCTTGTCGGGCCAGAACCTGATGGTTGTACCCGTATTCTGCTTGCCAACCTTACCAACGACTTCAAGCTTGCCGCGCTTCTTGCCGCCCGCAAAACTGATGTTGTATTCCTTGCTGTTGCGCCGTATCCAGACCTCGAGGTTCCTGGAAAGCGCATTGACAACTGACACCCCTACCCCGTGCAACCCGCCGGAATACTGGTAGTGCTCGTTAGAAAACTTACCGCCGGCATGCAGGCGCGTCATGATGAGCTCTACACCGGGAATTTTTTCTTTCGGGTGTTTATCGACCGGCATGCCACGACCGTCATCAATTACTTCCAGCGACCCGTCCTTGTGCAGGGTCACATCAATTTTTTTGCAATGCCCCGATATGGCCTCGTCGACACTGTTATCCAGCACCTCGTGCGCGAGATGATTGGGCCTCGTCGTATCCGTGTACATGCCGGGACGGCGACGGACAGGCTCAAGCCCGCTCAGAACCTCAATATCGGAAGCGCTGTAGCTCTTGCTCACAGCAATGACACCTTTCAGATACGCTTGCGGGCACGGTGGCGCAAAAACGCTCTCCCGCAAGCCGCACACACAACAAAAACCTGCTAAACCCAGCGGAATAGTATTCCACTTTGCAGAATATGCAATGCTTTCGGGCGTTACGGAAGTTTTGAGGGTATTCGCTAGGCCAGGTCGGCCAGCAGGGACTCACGCACCAGGCCGGGAACCTGCAGGCCATCCAGCAGGTAATTGGCGTGGCTGGCCCCGACTGTCAGCGTTTCACCGACGCGCAGGCTATCGACCATTTCCGGCAACAATTCAAAGCGCAGAAAATGCACGGCGGAGGTCTTGTCGTCCGTCGATCTTTCCATGTCCTCATCCGCGACCGCATGCACCCGCTCATGGCCCCCGCACTGAACCCAGATCTGCTCTTCGATGCCCATAAGCCGGGCCAGTGCCTGCTGCCTTTCCGCAACATCTGAATATTCGATCAGCAAGGTTGCTTTCCAGTTGCTGCCGTCCGGAATCAGCGGATTGTAGGCATCGAGTTCGGCCTGTATGCCTTCCGGCTCGAAGATTCGTTCTATACGAAGCATTTCCTGGATCTGGTACTGCATGGTCAGCGAGTCCTCGAAGTGCAGGGTCAGGTGATCCCCCAGTCCCAGGCGACGGTGTTTCTTGTGGGCCAGCACGCGGACACGAAAGTCGCTACGCGTACGTGCGTATTCTTCGAGGCTGAACAAATCCTGCGGCGATAGTTTTGCGGCCATACCTGACTATATCCCGTAGGCTTTACGCAGTAACGACAAAGGGTGCAAATACGCGCCCGGTTCCGGCAACAACTGGTCGATCTGCGCGCCCGCCATGGGGCAGTCGCTCGTAAAGTGGTCGGAGTCGGCTTCTGCTACCTTGCGTACGACCGGACGCGCAATTTTAACGGAGGCCTGCCGAAACCGCTTCTTGACACCGTAGGTGCCGTCATGACCCGAACAACGTTCGATGATATCGACCGTTGTACCAGGAATGAGTTGCAGAACGTCGCGTGTCTTCAGCCCGATATTCTGTACTCGCAGGTGACACGGCACCTGGTAGGAAACCTTTCCAAGCGAGGTTTTAAAATCAATATCCAGGTTCTCGCCTTTGTGCCTTAAGTGCAGATACTCGAACGGGTCGTAGAACGCGCCACCAACTGCCTGCACATCCGCATCGTTGGGAAACATCAACGGGAGCTCCTGTTTGAACATGAGAACGCATGACGGCACGGGCGCAACCAGGTCCCAGCCCTCCTGCACCCACGGAAGCAACTGTGTGATATTTGCGGACCTGAGCTGATCAACCCCCGCGAGATCACCCAGCTCCAGCTTCGGCATTCCGCAACACTGCTCAGCTTCTACCAGTGCCACCGGAATACCATTGTGCTCAAACACCCTGACGAGGTCCTCGACTATTTGCGGCGAGTTCCGGTCGCCATAGCAGGTCGCAAACAGGACCACCCGGCCCGACGTGCCGTTAACCGGGGCGCCGACGCGCGCCCTGGCGCCCGAATCGGTGCCAACGCGCTTGCGGCCGGTATCGCTGTGATACTCGGGGACCGGCGCAGACAAATCAACACCGAGGGTTTGCTCCAGTAGTTTACGCCCGGCTTTGCTTTTGTTCACCGCATTGACGACACCGGCAACGACCGGTATGCCGGCGATGTTGCCAACCTGGTCCGTCGAGGCAAGTATCCGGTCGCGCAGCGGCGCGCCATCCTTTCTGAACCGCGCAACCCTGGCACGCAACATCAGGTGAGGGAAATCGATATTCCACTCATGCGGCGGCACGTACGGACATTTGCTCATGAAGCACATGTCACAGAGATAGCACTCGTCGACGACGTCCATGAATACTTTTTTCGGAACCGAGTCGAGTTCGCCCGTATCGGACTCGTCAATTACGTCGAACAGGGTAGGAAATGAGTTACAGAGGTTAAAGCAACGGCGGCAGCCGTGACAGATGTCGAATACACGCTCGAGCTCGGCCTCGAGTGAGGCCGCGTCACAGAACTCTTCCGACTGCCAGTCCAGCGGATGGCGCGTCGGCGCGTCGAGGCTGCCCTCACGAGGCTCATCTGAGCTCATAAGCGAATCTCCGGAACCCGGAAATCAGGAATCCACTGGCACCCGAGGACCGCAGGACTCAGTCGTTAAGTGTATCCAGGGCTTTCTGAAAGCGGTTTGCATGCGAACGCTCGGCTTTGGCCAACGTTTCGAACCAGTCAGCAATTTCTTCAAAGCTCTCTTCGCGTGCAGACTTTGCCATTCCCGGATACATATCCGTGTACTCGTGAGTCTCACCTGCTACTGATGCTTTCAGGTTTTCCGATGTACCACCGATCGGAAGCCCGGTAGCCGGGTCGCCAACAGATGCAAGGTAATCCAGGTGACCGTGCGCATGACCTGTTTCACCTTCCGCGGTCGAACGAAACAGCGCAGCGACATCGTTGTAACCTTCCACGTCCGCTTTGCCGGCAAAATAAAGATAACGACGATTTGCCTGCGACTCACCGGCAAAAGCGTCTTTCAGGTTTTGTTCTGTTTTGCTGCCTTTAAGGTCCATTGTTCCCCTCTCTTTGTTATTCGGTGTGACTATCTAGTCTTAGACTGATTCTAACCATAATTTCACTCGGGAGTTCTGTCAACACCTAAAACGAAACACAAAATTGACCCGCGCAAGGGGCTGTGCAAACCTTGCCAACCCATTTAGAAAAGCCCAAGAGCATCTGCCGGGAGCAACATCGACGTGAGTGGTCAGAAACGCACCCCAGACCTTGAAAAATCGCTGAACGAGCTTGAGAACATCGTGCAGCAACTTGAAGAAGGCGACCTGCCCCTGGAAAAGGCGCTCAAGCAATTCGAGAAAGGCGTGAAACTGAGTCGCGACTGCCAGGCTGCATTACGCGCGGCCGAACAGCGTGTGCAGGTGTTGATGGATGGAGCGCTAAAGGACTTTGACGAGGAGGAAGAAGACGGCTAGCTCAACCGTCGTCGGCTCCCTGCAGGCGGCGGATCAGGGAACGCAGGAACACCTTGTTAAAGCGCAACTGGCATTCGGTCGACAACTGCTCCAGCAAGGTGGCGCTGACGCTTAAAACCGTAACACTGTCCTGTGCTTTAATCGTTGCGGTTCGCTTGGTTCCCGATACATAGCTGGATTCACCAAAGCAATTGCCGGTTTCCATTCCACCGACGGTTACGCCACTGGCTTCCACCACGCAGCTACCCGATACGATCACGTAGAAGCGGTCGTCCAATTCACCCTCGCGAACAATCTCGTTGCCCGGCTTATATTCGCGCCAGTCACCGGCGCTCAGCAGCTCGCGGATTTCCGAATGCGCAAAATCGTGGAAGAAATTCAGCCGGCGAAGCAGCGAGAAATGTTCGCTTTCGTCGATGCTTTCATTCTTCTTCGAGGTCAGCGATTGGTATACGCGGGTCAGTTTGGCGGCAAATTCTGCGCCGCTTGCGTAACGCGCAGCCGGTTCCTTCTGCATGGCCCCGGCGACAATTTCTTCCAGCTCCTCCGGCACATCTGACCGCAAAGAATGAATCGGCGGCGGGGTCGCATAAACGATCTGGTTAAGGAGCTTCGCCAGGGAGTTTGCACGAAACGGGCGGAAACCGGTGAGCATCTCGTACATGACCGCGCCCAGGGAGTACAGATCGGAAGTCTTGGTGATCTCCATCGACTGCACCTGCTCGGGCGGCATGTAGCTCGGCGAACCCGCGATTCCCTGGATCGCTGACATATCAGCATCTTTCAGGAGCGCGATACCAAAATCGATAATGCGCACATCGTTGTCGGGTGTCAGCATCACGTTACTTGGCTTGATATCCCGGTGTATCAGTCCGCGCCCGTGTGCATAGTGCAGGGCCTTGGCGCATTTGAAGGTGATTTCTATTACGTCTGCTACGCGCAACAGCGCATCGGGGTTGCAATAAGCCGCAAGTGTTCGGGCGCCCTGCACATGCTCCATAACAACGTAGTGCCGCCCCTCTTCTTCGCCCGCATCAAAAATGGGCAGAATATTCGGGTGCTGTAGCATCCCGACGATATGGGCTTCGTTAAAGAACATTTTCCGGGCAACCTTGGCGGCCTGGGTATCCGCATTGGTTTCCGGGTGATAGACCTTTACGGCAACATCACGGCCGTAATAGGGGTCATGCGAAAGGTAGACATCGCCCGTCGTACCTTTGCCGATTTCATTGATTATTTCGTATTTACCGATCTTGGCGGGAACAGTACGATCGGCACCTTTTTTAGCCGCTGATGTCAGCATGGATCGCTTCCTGTTTCCGCATAGATCAAATAAGAAAATACTGTAAAAACAACAACATTACGGCAGCATATAAAGCCGCGATTACGTCATCGAGCATAATCCCGAGGCCACCACCCAATCTGTGATCCAGGTCGCGGATCGGCCACGGTTTCCAGATGTCTGCGACCCTGAAAAAACCGAATGCAGCCAGTATCCACAAGGGTTTCGGAGGCACCACGACGAGCGTCAGGTACATCCCCAGAATCTCGTCCCAGACGATGCCCGGATGGTCATGCACCCCGATACGGCGTGCGCTGGCTCCTGTTATCCAGATTCCGGCCAGGAACATCGCTGCGGCCAGCGACAGCTGAACAACAGGGTCCCGGGGTGTCGCCCACCAGAGCGCGATCCCGAGCAGCGAGCCCCAGGTACCCGGAGCGAACGGCATCAATCCCAGACCAAAGCCGAAGGCCGGCCAGTGCAGCGGGTCTTTCAGGACCTGTCGAACGAGGTCACTGTGTTCCAAGCCTGGCCCCCGGCTGCATAACTAACCCCTTTTTCATTTAATCATCATTCGAAGTGCCTGAAACCGTCAACCGGCACATCGTAATGCCTGCCATGCAGGTGCCATTCGATTTTACCGCCTGCGGACACGGTACCGATCTGGCTGCACGGGCACCCCCGTGATTCCGCCATGGCCGCGATATCTTTCGCCCGCTCGGCGGGGGCCGTGAAACACAGTTCATAGTCATCACCACCACAGAGTGCAAACTTGCTTGCACGGGATTCACCAACCAACTCCAGCAGTTCAACCGAAAGCGGCAGTTGCGACACATCGAGTTCGGCTCCTGCGCCGCTCGCGGTGAGCAAATGCGTAAGGTCGGCATGCAATCCATCTGAAATATCGATCATCGCGGTAGCGATAGTACGCAGCGCCAGCCCTTCCGTGATGCGTGGTTCAGGGTACATAAAGCGCCGCGTAAGCAGCGTATCGGCGTCCGGGCTTTTTTTACCGGTGAGTTCGCCGGTCAGCAATAAGCGCCCGGCCACTGCGTCACCCGGGTTGCCGGTGAGGTAAATCATGTCGCCTTCCTGTGCACCGCCGCGGGTAACCGCTGCCCCATCCGGCACGCTCCCCTGCAGGGTGACCGTCGCGGCCAGCGGACCACGGACAGTATCACCGCCTATTAATTCCACGTCATACTTGTCGGCAAGTTCGAAAAAACCCAGCGCAAAACTTTCGAGCCAGTCGTCATCGACCGCCGGCAAACTGATAGCGAGACTTGCCCAGGCCGGGTCGGCGCCCATCGCGGCCAGATCACTGAGATTGACGGCAAGGCTTCTGTAACCGACGGAATGCGGCGGAGCATCGGCCGCAAAGTGTGTACCGCATACCAGGGTATCGGTAGCGGTTACCAGTTCGCGTCCTGCGCTTAATCGCGTAACAGCAGCGTCGTCGCCAATGCCCAGAACAACGTCCGCACGACCTGATACACGCCGGAACACGCGCTCGATAATCTCGAATTCGCGGACAGGAGCAGCGCTGTTCATGATTTAAACGTCGGCCGGACGCAGGTTGGTGGAAGCCTTATCCAGGAGTCCATTTATGTAGCGGTAGCCGCCTTCGGCGCCGTATAACTTTGCGAGTTCTACCGCTTCGTTCAGTATTACGTTTGCCGGCACGTCAGGCTGAAAACAAAACTCGGCCAGTGCAATCCAGAGCACAGCCCGTTCGACCGGATCGAGCTGCTCGGCAGGTATGTCTCCGAATTCGGTGATATGCGCGTCGAGGGTCGCGCGGGACTCTTCGATCTGCTCAATCAATTGCTCAAAATATGCGCGATCCGATTTACCGATGTCGGGATGGTCGGCGAACTGTTCCAGTAATTCGCTGCCCGCATGACCGGAGAGTTGTGACTGATAAAAAGCCTGCACCAGCAGTTGCCGTGCACCATGCCTGCCCTGCGCCGCCATGCTGTTAGAGGTCCCGCAGCAGCTCAACCATTTCGACGGCTGCAAGCGCTGCATCGGCACCCTTATTACCTTCGGGGCCGCCGGCCCGTTCGGCCGCCTGCTCCATGGTGTCCACGGTGAGCACACCGTTGCCAACCGGGATATCGCAATCCAGGGCCACCCGGTTGATGCCGCCGATGCTGGCCGACGACACGTAATCAAAATGCGGTGTTCCGCCCCTAACTATCGCGGCGAGCGCAACGATACCGTCGAAGCGTTTAGTCTGCGCCGCACGCCTGGCCGCCAGCGGTATTTCGAATGCTCCCGGTACGCGGATGACCTCTATCGCAGAATCCGCCACCCCGTTGTCCAGCAAAGTCTGCCGGGCTGCTTCGGTCAGTAACTCGACAATGTCTGCATTAAAGCGCGCAGCGACGATACAGAAGGATGCACCGTAAAGGTTCCGCTTAACTTCCTGCGGCTTTGATTTGGACGGAGTTGTGTTCATTCAATATTGTCGACGTATTCAACAATTTCCAGCCCAAAACCGGATATTGCATGCATTTGTTTGGGCGCGCTCAAAACGCGCATGCGCGTGACTCCGAGGTCGCGCAATATCTGTGAGCCGGTGCCGTAGGTCCGCAACACGCTGACGCTGTGGCGTTTGCCTGTAACTTCGGCAACCGGCGCGTGCAACGATTCGACAGCCGAGACGAAACTGCGTGGCGATTCGACGTGGCGCAATACAACGACAATCCCCCTGCCCTCGTCCGCAATACGTTTCATCGCCGCGCGTAGCGGCCAGCCCAGGCTGGGGCTCAAAACACCCAGCACGTCGCCCAGCGTATCCTGAACGTGGACGCGGATGAGCGGCGGCTTGTCGCCACCGATGTCACCCTTAACCAGCGCTGCATGCACATTGCGGCTGATGTGGTCTTCGAAAGACACGAGTTGAAACTCGCCGAACTCGGTGTTGACGGTCTGTTCAGAAATACGTTCGACCGACTGCTCTTTTTCCAACCGGTAACTGATCAGGTCCGCAATGCTGCCGATCTTAAGGTTGTGCTCGCAGGCGAACACTTCGAGCTCGGGGCGACGGGCCATGGTGCCGTCTTCGTTGAGAATCTCAACAATAGCTGCGGCCGGTGCAAGACCCGCAAGTCGCGCCAGGTCGCACCCCGCCTCGGTGTGGCCCGCACGCGTCAGCACGCCGCCGGCCTGCGCCATCAGTGGAAACACGTGACCCGGCTGACGCAAATCCTCGGGTCCGGCATTTTCGGCGACCGCCACTCGAATAGTGCATGCACGATCATGGGCAGATATACCGGTGGTAATACCTTCGGCCGCTTCGATAGATAACGTGAAATTGGTCGTATGCGCCTCGTTGGTTTCATTCACCATCAAAGGCAAACGGAGTTGCCGACAGCGGTTCTGGGTAAGCGTCAGGCAAATCAGGCCACGCCCATACCGCGCCATGTAGTTAATGTGTTCAGGCTCAACTTTGCTGGCGGCCATAATGAAATCGCCTTCATTCTCGCGATTTTCATCATCCACGATAATGACCATCCGGCCGTCCCGAATATCGGCAATGATATCTTCTATGCTGCTGAATGCCGCCTGGTTATCAGCCTTGATTGCGGGCTCACTTTCACCGTGCATGAAACTACCTCTTATTAGTTTGCTGGCCGTTACTGATACCTGCCAGTGTACTGCACTATGCGCTCCAGGTACCTTGCGATCATGTCTACTTCAATATTCACGAGGGTTCCAGCCTCGTAGCCGGCAATTATTGTCTGATCCTGGGTGTGCGGAATGATCATCAGGCCGACCAGCGAATCATCGACACTGTTAACCGTCAGGCTCACGCCGTCGACACAAATCGAACCTTTAGTTGCGATATAGCGGGCAAGTACCGCGGGCGCCAGTATATCGAGTCGCACCGAATCGCCCTCGCGATTGGTGGCTTTCACTTCACCCACACCATCGACGTGCCCCGTGACCAGGTGCCCACCCAGCGAATCGCCGAGCGCGAGCGCTCTCTCCAGGTTGATTCTATCGCCGGCAGCGCATTCACCCAGGGTTGTGCAGCCCAGCGTTTCCCTCGACACATCTGCACTGAACCCATCGTCGCTCATCGCGGTTACGGTCAGGCAAACACCGTTAACCGCGATGCTATCGCCTGTTTTCACGCCGTCAAGGCTGAGCCCGCCTGCATTGATGCGATAGGTGCCCTGGTCATCCCGCAGGTCTATATCGGCAATCGTGCCCGTGGCTGTCACTATCCCGGTGAACATCTCAGCTTCCCTCGCCTGATAGCACGCGATAGGTCATGCGCATGTCGGAACCGAATTTACGCAGGTCAGTCAATTCCAGTTCTTTCCGCTCGCTCATGGCCGTTATCGTTTCCGTTGCAAACATACCGCGGCTGTCCGCACCGAGTATGCTCGCAGCCTGGTACACAATTATCTCGTCGATCAGCCCCGCATCCAGCAGTGCGCCGTTCAGTGTCGGGCCGGCTTCGACCAGCACGTCGTTGATCGCCTGCCCGCCAAGATCCTGCAACACTGCCGCAAGGTCCGGGTGGCCCCCTGTCTCTGCCACTGCCTGCAGAGTTGCGCCGGCTTTTTCGAGTGCGCCATTACCGGGCGTTACGTTATCCGGGTGATATATCTGCACGGGTGATTCTTCTGCGAACAGTTTTGCGGTCACCGGTGTACGCAATTGCGAATCCACCACAACCCGCATCGGCTGCAGCATCTCGGCATCGCCCACCAGCCTGGCGGTTAATGACGGATCGTCGGCCAGTACTGTTCCGATACCGGTCAGAACGGCCGAGCTGCGGGCCCGCAAACAGTGTACATCGGCACGCGCTGCTTCGCCGGTGATCCACTTACTCTCACCTGACGCGAGCGCGGTCCGACCGTCGACACTGACGGCGAGTTTGCAGCGAACCCAGGGACGGCCGGTGCGCATACGCTGCACATAACCGCGATTAAGCTCGTCAGCTTCGGCAGCCATCACACCGGCGACCACTTCAATACCGGCATCGATAACCCGCTGCGCGCCTGAACCGGACACAATCGGATTGGGGTCTTCGGCCGCATAAACGACCCGGCTGACACCCGCAGTTATCAACTGGTCCGCACACGGGGGCGTACGTCCGTGGTGACTGCACGGCTCCAGGGTGACGTAAGCGGTGGCGCCTTTCGCAGCCTCCCCGGCCTCTTCAAGTGCCAGGGGCTCTGCATGCAGTTTGCCTGCGCGCTCATGCCAGCCCTGCCCGACAACGTCACCGTTCGAGGCAACGATGATACAGCCGACATTCGGGTTCGGATCGGTGGTGTATACACCGCGTGCTGCGAGCTTGAGTGCACGCGCCATGTGCTGATGATCGTCTGCGGTCGGTTCGCTCATTTCTTGTTACCCGGCAACAGGGACATCTGATCGCGGCGTGCCGTTTCACCCGTCATTTCCTGGAGCCGTCTTATTTCGTCCTCGAACTCGGTGACATCCTGGAAGCTTCGGTAAACGGAGGCGAACCGTACGTATGCAATTTCGTCGACCGCGCGGAGCGATTCCATGACCATCTCGCCCACGACTCTTGCGGGCACTTCCTGCTCGCCTTCCGTCTGCAGCCGGTGGGTGATCCGCGCGATGATTTCCTCGATGGTGTCACTGCTGACCGGGCGCTTCTCCAGCGCCCTGACGATACCGTTGCGCAACTTCGCGACATCGAAAGGCTGCCGCGTGTCATCCCGCTTGATTAAACGGGGCATTACCAGTTCGGGTGATTCGAAGGTTGTGAAGCGCTCGTGGCAAGCCATGCATTCACGCCGCCGCCGCACAGCCCTGCCCTCACCCGCCAGGCGCGAGTCTATAACCTTGGTCTCTTCGTGTTCGCAAAACGGGCAGTGCATAGTTCCCGGACCACCTTATCCATAGACAGGAAAACGCTTGCAGATATCCAGTACCTGCTCGCGGACTTTTGCTATCTGGCTCTCGTTGTCGAGGTCATCGACGATATCAGCGATCCAGTTGGCCAGTTTGCTGACCTCGTCGATGCCGAAGCCCCGGGTCGTCACTGCGGGCGTTCCCATGCGCAGGCCACTGGTCACAAAGGGCGAACGCGGATCGTTGGGCACTGCATTTTTGTTGACCGTTATGTAGGCGCGGTCCAGTGCCGCGTCGGCATCCTTACCCGTGATGTCCTTCTCGATCAGGTCGACGAGGAACATATGGGAATCCGTGCCGCCGGACACGATATTCAAGCCGCGTTCCTGGAGCACGGTCGCCATTTGCGCCGCATTTTTCTTGACCTGTTGCTGATAGGTTTTGAAGTCGGGTTGCATTGCTTCTTTAAAAGCGACCGCCTTAGCGGCGATCACATGCATCAGCGGGCCACCCTGGCTGCCCGGGAATACACGCGAATTAAGTGCCTTGGTAATTTCGTCATTTTCACGGGCCAGGATCAGTCCGCCGCGGGGTCCCCGCAGCGTCTTGTGCGTCGTCGTAGTCGTGACGTCGGCGATGTTCACGGGGCTTGGGTACTCGTCCACCGCCACCAAGCCGGCGACATGCGCCATGTCGGCCATGAGATATGCGCCGACGGAATCGGCAATATCGCGAAAGCGCTGCCAGTCGAGCACGCGCGAGTACGCAGAAAAGCCTGCGACGATCATCTTCGGTTTGTGTTCGGCGGCGAGTTCCGCGGCCCGGTCGTAGTCGACTTCACCGGTAGACAAATCCAGCCCGTACTGAACAGACTTATATATACGGCCCGAGAAATTGACCGGTGCACCGTGGGTCAGGTGACCGCCGGCATCAAGCGCCATGCCCAGCACCATGTCGTGGGGCTCAAGTAACGCCATGTATACGGCCGCATTGGCCTGCGAACCCGAATGCGGCTGCACATTTGCGTAATCCGCGTTGAAAAGCTGCTTTGCTCGCTCGATGGCAAGTCGTTCGGCGACATCGACATATTCGCAACCGCCATAGTAGCGCTTACCCGGGTAGCCTTCCGCGTATTTGTTAGTCAGGTTGGTCCCCTGGGCTTCCAGTACCCGCGGGCTCGCGTAATTCTCTGACGCGATCAGCTCTATATGTTCTTCCTGACGCCTTGATTCATCTTCCAGGGCCTTATAAAGCTCCGGGTCGAAATCCGCGATAGTCCATTCATCGCTGTACATGCCTGAATGCTCCACATCCGCTCGAGGAAAGGGGCGAATTGTACCCGAGTACGGTTAGCGTGACAGAGGCGAATAGAGTTCAGCATGCCCGGACGAATTCAGTTACGACGGCTGTCCAGCCACTCGCAAGATTGTCCCGGTCGTACCCTCCGCCTCCCATGCCGAGGATGCGTCCGTCGCAATGCTTGTCCGCCAGCGCACACAGACGGCGGGCCGCGTGTGCGTGGGCCGCCGGCGTAAACTCCAGGTGGGCAATCGGGTCGCCGGCGATACTGTCGGCACCGCACTGGAGCAGAATGAATTCCGGTTCGCCGGATGCCACGAATGCTTCGACATCCTCCCAGACCTGCAGAAATTTTTCGTCCCCCATGCGGGGCCGCAACGGGATATTCAGCTTGGTCCCCTCGGCACTCCCGGTTCCGGTTTCACCGGCGCGTCCCGTCCCGGGATACAAGGCGCGGCCATCCTCATGTATATCGGCGATGAGCAGGTCGGGGTCGGACTCGAACGCGTAATACATGCCGTCACCATGATGCGCGTCGATATCGACATAGGCGATGCGCTTGAGGCCGTATTTCGACCGCAGGATTTCGGCGGCGATGCCGCAATCATTGAAGACACAAAACCCGGCGGCATGGTCACGCCCGGCGTGGTGCAGACCGCCGATGGGTGTGAATGCCCGCCTGGCGCGGCCGCCCATGACCAGGTCGACCAGTGCGAGCGTGGTCCCGGCAATATCGGCAGATGCCTCGTAGAGCCCGGGGAAGGCGGGTGTGTCGCCGCCATCCAGAAACATGCCCTCCCCGCTACACGTGTCGGCCACAAAATCCAGGTAGCGAGGGGTATGGAACGCAAGCAACTCTTCACGGGTAGCCGTCCGGGCAGCCGCAAACTCGATGTTGGCGTCGAGACCTGCGCGCGCCAGTTCATTGTGAAACACGGCGTGCCGGTCGAGGCCGAACGGGTGCCCTTCGCCGAAACCATAGGCCGCGATACGTTCATCCTTTGCTACGAACACAGGTTGCCTGTCTGAAAATTCCACGGCGGCTCAAGTTGACGGTACGGTAAACGGATTATTGTGGCACAAAGCCTTTGCTTTCCGGATAATCGCGGCTCCCCGGGTTTCCCATAAAAGAGAACATGGCCCAGTACGTATACACAATGAATGGCGTTGCCAAGCTGGTTCCGCCGAAACGCCAGATCCTGCGAGACATCTCGCTGAGCTTTTTTCCGGGTGCCAAAATCGGTGTGCTTGGGCTGAACGGCGCCGGCAAATCCACCCTGCTCCGGATCATGGGCGGGGTGGACAAGGAATTCGAGGGCGAAGCGCGTCCCCAGCCCGGTATAAAAATCGGCTACCTGCCGCAGGAACCGCAACTGGACCCGGGGAAAGACGTGCGGGGCAATGTCGAAGAAGGGATGGCAGAGACACTGGGCCTCATTAACCAATTCAATGAAATCAGTGACCGTTTCGCCGAACCGATGGACGACGACGAGATGTCGAAACTGCTTGAGGAACAGGGTGAACTGCAAAATCAAATCGATGCAAAGAATGGCTGGGATGTAGAACGCCAGCTCGAAATAGCGGCAGATGCCCTGCGCCTTCCACCCTGGGAATCCGATGTCGGCAAGTTATCCGGTGGTGAGAGAAGGCGCGTCGCGCTGTGCCGGCTGCTGTTAGCGGAACCCGACATGTTGTTGCTGGATGAGCCAACCAATCACCTGGATGCCGAGTCCGTGGCCTGGCTCGAGCGGTTCCTGGAAAAATTTGCGGGCACCGTAATTGCCGTTACCCACGATCGCTATTTCCTGGACAACGTGGCGGGCTGGATTCTGGAGCTCGATCGCGGACATGGCATACCGTGGGAAGGCAACTACAGTTCCTGGCTGGAACAAAAAGAACAGCGGCTTGCAGTAGAAGAAAAGCAGGAAGTCGCCCGCCAGAAGAGCATCAAGACGGAACTGGAGTGGGTGCGCTCCAATCCCAAGGCCAGGCGCGCCAAAAGCAAGGCAAGGCTGGCGCAGTTCGAGGAACTGACATCGCAGCAGTACCAAAAACGGCAGGAAACCAACGAGATTTACATACCTCCGGGGCCCCGCCTGGGAGACCTCGTTGTCGAGATAAGCGACCTCTGCAAGGGATTTGGAGATCGCCTGCTCATAGAAAAACTAAGCTTGCAGATTCCGCCGGGCGCGATTGTAGGTGTCATCGGTCCGAACGGGGCAGGCAAAACCACGCTGTTCCGGATGCTGACCGGGAGCGAACAGCCTGACAGCGGAGAAATTCGGATCGGTGAAACCGTTCAACTCGCCTATGTTGATCAGTCCAGGGACACGCTGAATGACGAAAACACTGTCTGGCAAGAAATCTCGGGCGGTGAAGACCTGATACGTGTCGGCAATTACGAGGCCTCGTCGCGGGCCTATGTCGGGCGCTTCAACTTCAGGGGCACACAGCAGCAGCAACTGATCGGGGAGCTCTCGGGAGGGGAACGCAACCGGGTACACCTGGCCAAGGTACTGCAATCCGGTGCCAACATGCTGATGCTCGATGAGCCTACCAATGATCTCGATGTGGAAACACTGAGGGCACTGGAAAACGCGTTGCTGGACTTCCCCGGCTGCGCGATCGTGATTTCGCATGACCGGTGGTTTCTCGACCGTATCGCTACTCACATACTGGCTTTCGAAGGCAACAGTCACGCAGAGTTTTTCGCGGGTAACTACGAAGACTACGAGAAAGACCGGCACCGGCGCCTGGGCGATTCTGCTGATGCCCCACACCGCATACGCTATAAGCCCCTGGGCACCTAGCCATGACCGTGGTGCTAGAATCACAGGGTTGCAAACATAAATAAAACAACACGAACCCCATGCATAACGATTTAAGCAACACGGATAACTTCCAGTTCAGCTATTTACCGGAACAGGTAGCGACGTATTTCAAAGACGCGCTGGGTTGTTTTCATGATGACCACAGGCATGCGTTTGCGGCCATGTGCCGTTTGACCGTGCAGGCCACTATCAACGATCTCGGTGACAGCGCGAGGCTTAAGCTATTCGACATCGTTAAAGAGATTGCCGAGATTGCCGAGGTTGACGACCGGACCTACCGGGCGGTGCATGACATCCTGTTCGACGCAGACAGCTCGAGCCTTTACCAGGCAGGAACAATAGACCGCGAGACAGCCGCGGTACTATTGGAGACGGTCAAGGATATCCTGCACCAGTGCTATATACGCCGCGCCGTCCTCAGGCAAAAACTGAAAATGCGGCGTTTCTTCGCTTCGCAATCTGACAGCGATACACCGGGCACCCCGGGGGTATCGCCTTTTAAACGTCCGACCGGGACCGGCTAGTTTTTTTTTGCGGCGGCGAGCCGCTCTGTTTTTTGCCGCATCACCAGCTGCTAGTCAACCCAGACCCGGGCGTTGCGGAACATCCGCATCCAGGGACCGTCTTCACCCCACTCGGGCGGGTGCCATGAATGTTGCACGGTTCGATGCACTCGCTCCGGATGTGGCATAAAAATATTGACGCGACCGTCTTCCGTGCATAGCCCGGCTATACCTTCCGGCGAACCGTTCGGATTCGCCGGGTAGGAATCTGCAATACGGCCCCGACCATCCACATAACGAATGGCGATTTGCCCTTTGTTGCGGCACTTGTCAACGTCATCGGCGACTGCAAATTCGGCACGGCCCTCACCATGGGACGTCGCTACGGGCAGCACGGACCCCTGCATGCCGCCCAGGATTACGGAAGGCGACTCGAGCACCTCTACCAGGCTCAACCGGGCCTCGAACTGTTCCGACAGGTTGCGTACAAAGCGCGGCCAGTGAGCGCTGCCGGGAATAATCGACTGCAGCCCGGCCAGCATCTGGCATCCGTTGCATACCCCCAGCGTGAAGGTGTCGCCACGCTCAAACCAGGCCTGGAACTGGTCGCGTGCCCGAGCATGAAACAGTATCGATTTTGCCCAGCCTCCTCCCGCACCCAACACATCGCCGAAGGAGAAACCGCCACAGGCAATCAACCCACGAAATTCCGCGAGCGAAACGCGCCCGCTCAGAATGTCCGACATGTGCACATCGACGGGGCTAAAGCCTGCTCGAGAAAAAGCGGCTGCCATCTCTCTGTGGCTGTTTACGCCCTGCTCCCGGAGTATTGCTACCGACGGGCGTTCGCCTTTCGCAATATACGGGGTGGCTGGATCATCATTGAGATCAAAACTGAGCCGGGGATTCAGGCCCGGGTCATCGTCGTCTGTGATTGCATCGAAAGCCTGTCGCGCAGTCTCCGGGTTATCACGTTCGGCCTGCATCCTGTAGCTCACCTCCGACCAGGTCTGTTGCAGGTCCGCGCGTGATCTATCGAACACGGTCTTGCCGCCGTTTACGACGCGTATGCGCCGCTCGCCATTCGGTGCGCCGACCTTGCGCGTCACCGCCGCAAGATCGTGCCGGCCCAGAATTTCATTTACATCGGCAAGCTTTCCACCAGCAACCTGGATGACCGCGCCGAGCTCCTCGCTGAATAACGGCATAAGCAAATTGGTCAAGCCCTCTTCGAACTCAATGTCGATGCCGGCACGTCCGGCGAACGCCATCTCACATACGGTGGCGAACAGACCCCCGTCGGAACGGTCGTGATAGGCGAGCAGAAGGCCCGCCGCATTCAGCTCCTGTATCGCCGCGAAGAAACCTGCTAACCGCACGGCGCTGACGAGGTCTGCCGGCTCACCCCCGGGAAGCTCAAAAACCTGGCTCAGGCAGGACGCACCCAACCGGTCACGGCCTTCTCCCAGATCGATCAGCAGCAGTGCTGAATCCTTAGCCTGTTGCAGCCGGGGTGTCAAAGTGCGTCGCACATCGCTAACCGGCGCGAATCCCGAAACGATCAACGACAGCGGAGCGTAAACAATTTTATCTCCATCGCTATCCTGCCAGCGTGTCTGCATCGAGAGCGAATCTTTGCCAACCGGTACCGCTATCCCTAACTCTCGGCACAACTCGCTACCGACCGCGGTCACGGTTTCATATAGCGCCTGGTGTTCGCCGGGTACCCCGCATGCGGCCATCCAGTTTGCCGACAATCGTACATCGCCGATTTTATCGATCGAGGCAGCTGCGATGTTGGTGATTGTTTCGGCAACCGCAAGACGTCCGGATGCAGCCGGGTTCAACATCGCAACCGGCGTACGTTCGCCTATTGCCATTGCCTCGCCCGCGGTAGAAGTAAAACCGCGCACGGTTACGCCTGCATCGCTGACCGGCACCTGCCAGGGTCCGACAAGTTGATCGCGGGCGACCATCCCGCCTACAGTTCGATCGCCGATATGAATAAGAAAGGACTTGTCGGCAACCGTCGGGTAACGCAGCACACGCTCACAGGCATCCGCTATTTCGATACCGGCCAGCCCTGCCGCCGGAACTGAACGCACAACCGAGGTCACTTCGACGCTGGTTTGCGGCGGCTTGCCGAGCAGGACCTGCATATCCATATCGACCGGATCCTGGCCTGTTTTCGTATCGCCCACCTGGAGCCGCCCGCTGTCGTTCATCTCGCCGATCACGGCGAAGGGGCACCGCTCACGCTCACAAATCGCCGTAAAGGTTTCAAGATGCTCCGGCGCGAGCGCTATCACGTAACGCTCCTGGGCTTCGTTACACCAGATTTCCAGCGGCGACATGCCCGGTTCGGCATTGGGTATTGCACGCAATTCGACAGTGGCACCGCGACTGCTGTGGTCAACCACCTCCGGAACCGCATTCGACAGACCGCCGGCACCCACATCATGAATAATGATGATGGGGTTTTGCTTGTCGCCTGTGGCACCGCGTTCCCAGCAGGCATCGATGACCTGCTGTGCCCGCCGTTCCATTTCCGCGTTGTCGCGCTGTACGGACGCGTAATCCAGGTCTTCGTGGCTGGTGCCACTGCCCATCGACGACGCTGCCCCGCCACCCAGCCCGATAAGCATTGCAGGCCCGCCAAGTACAACGATAAGTGAACCTGCAGGTACCTCCGGCTTCTCCACATCATCTGCCCGGATATTACCCATGCCGCCGGCAATCATGATCGGCTTGTGATAACCGGCCGCACAAAGCGCGTCATCCGGATCAGTTTGTTCGTAGGTACGGAAGTAGCCGAGGATATTTGGCCGGCCAAACTCATTATTAAAGGCGGCCCCTCCTATGGGTCCGTCCAGCATTATTTCGCGGGCACTGGCGATACGCCCCGGCTTACCGATGGTCGTTTCCCAGGGCTGAATGAAATCGGGTATACGCAAATGCGAAACCGAAAAACCGGTCAGGCCGGCTTTGGGGCTCGCGCCGCGGCCGGTCGCGCCCTCGTCGCGAATTTCACCGCCTGAACCCGTAGAAGCGCCCGGATAAGGTGAAATCGCAGTCGGATGATTATGCGTTTCTACCTTCATCAGCACGTGTATTTGTTCCTGCAGGTAGCGGTACTCGCCACTGCCTGCGTCAACAACAAGTCGTTCACCCGGACCACCCTCTATAACAGCCGAGTTATCCGAATAGGCAGACAGCACGCCGGTCGGGCTTGCGGCGTGTGTTGAGCGAATCATGCCGAACAGGCTGTCCGGCATCATCTCACCGTCAATGTTCCAGGTGGCATTGAATATCTTGTGCCGGCAATGCTCCGAGTTTGCCTGCGCAAACATCATGAGCTCCGCATCCGACGGATCGCGTCCGGCAGCCGTGAAAACTTCGAGCAGATAATCTATCTCGTCTTCTGACAACGCCAGCCCAAGCCCGGTATTGGCAGCCTCAAGCGCGCCGCGACCCCCGCTCGTAACCGGCACATGCGCGAGCGGTGCTGCATCGTGGCTGACAAAAATCCGGCTGCAGTCGCTATTACCGGGCAAAACGGTTTCGGTCATCCGGTCATGTATGCAACTCGCAAGCACGGCCTGCAGCTCCGGCTTGAACTCTTCCGAAACCTTCAGGGAATAACTGATGCCACGTTCTATGCGGCGCACGGCGCCAAGATTACAGTTACGCGCAATGTCAGTGGCTTTACTCGACCAAGGCGAGATGGTTCCCAGCCGTGGCACGACCAGAAGCGTGTGGCCTGACACCTCGTAGTCTGAATAAGCCGGACCGTATAAAAGCAGCTCGTCAAGCAGCCTGCGTTCGTCCTTCGTGAGTTCCTTTTCCAGGTCTACCAGGTGTTCGTAATGGGCGCTTACATCCTCTACCCCGGGCACAGCTTGTGCCAGTTGCTCGAGCAACTTGGTATGGCGAAAAGCAGAAAGCGCCGGCGGTCCGGGTAAGCGCAGGATTGGCATCTTGGGTGGAAAAGTCCCGGTCTGGATATAACGGTTAAAGCTCAGGTTAAAAACTGGTGTTGGCTATTGCCTATCGACTTCAGGCTGCAAGTATCAACTGTCGCTGCCGGAACTGCCACCCTTTCCACCGGGCGTGTATACCGGCATCGGAAATTGCGAAATATTGTCACCATCAAAACTACTGATCTTGCTCGCACCCTGCTTCTCGACTTCATCAATCCGCACAATCGCGTGCATGGGTATAAAAGTCCGAAGAACCGTGTCAAATTCCGATTTCAGGCGCTCCTCCGACGGGTCGACAACGACAGTGGTCCGTTCTCCGAAAACCAGCTCTTCCACCTCGACGAATCCGAACAGCGAGTCCTGGCTGATGCTGCGGGCATAGATCTCGTAGATCTTGCCCTGATTCAAAAAAATGACTTTATATAAATGACTTGCAGGCATACCTATCCCTTGCTTTTTTCCTGGTTTTCCCAAGCTTTCCCAAGCCTTCCAAGGGCCGCGCCGGGCAGCCCGTCTGCAGGCACACCCCGGAAAGCACCCGTAATTAAGTTAAATCAACTACCCGCAGGAGGTGGTGGGCGCGGATTATAACCTAGCGTTGGCGCCAAAATCTGTGTCGACTACAGGCTTCCGACCGCCGCCAAACTGTGATGCATTCAACAGAATACGGGGCGAATCTGGCCCATCATCCTTGCTGGACACCCCTGCCTTTAAAGGGCAGGGGAACAGTATTGGGCGCAGGAAAGCATATGCCGCTTCGATTGCAAGTAGTCAGCGCGCACCGTGAATCAATGGGCGGTTCGTACGTACAGGAATTCGCAGCCTGTGGTGGCACGATAGGCCGTAGCCTGGAGTGCGACTGGCCCCTGCCCGACTCAAAACGCTACATCTCGTCCAAGCACGCCATGATCGACTACCAGGGCGGTGCTTATTACCTGGTCGACCTCAGCCGCAACGGCGTCTATGTAAACAGCTCCGATACGCCGGTGGGCAAGGGCAACCCGCAGCGCCTGTTCGATGGCGACACATTCCGCCTCGGTGAGTTCGAGATTAAAGTCGCCATAGTCGAGGATGCGTCGAAAGGTAATGATGACGGTATGCGTGACCCGGTAGTTCGGGCCCAACTCGTGCAGGAAGACGAGTCGATAGAAGTGGCCATGCTGCCGGCCGATCAGATCAACGAAAGTGGGCATATGGATGCGATGCTGAAACCCAGCGACCAGCCTGACGAGCTCAGTGGCCTGAGTGAAGTCGACTCAAGCGCTATTCAGCAACTACAGAAAAACCAGGACGCCATGAAGGAAGTCGCAAGCGCTTTTCTGAGCGCTGCCGGGATGGATTCCGCGAACTTCAGCGGCATTGACCCGCGCGATCTCCTGCAAAATGCGGCCCGGGTCCTGAGCGAATTCATAGAAGGTACGCACGCCATGCTGGTCTCCAAAGACCGGATCAGCAGCCAGCTTAAACTCGCGACCAGCAGCGCCGAGGGTGTAACCAACCCGCTCCGCTCTGCCGACGGGATAGACAACGCTTTACGCCTGCTGCTGGGCAAAAGCAATGATGTCAGCGCTAACGGCACGGAGGCGGTCGAAGCCGCATTCACCGAGTTGCTTGGCCATCAGAAAGCGATCGTTGCCGCGATGAAGTCTGCCCTGGCCGAGGACAACCTGGGCGATTCTGCGTCCGGTGGCATTCCGGAACGGTTCGACAAGGAATTCGTGCGCGCCTACGAGCTCGAAACCAGCGACTGAGCCGCTCGGTCATTCTGAATCAAAACAAAGACTTAATACCGGTACTTAAGTGCTCGCCCGGCTACGCATCTGTAAAAATCCTAACTAACAATGATTCTCGTTTGTATTACAATCGCAACCCTTTTTTGGCATATCCTGCCCCTATGACCCTCGATCAACTTAAACCAGGCCGGAGCGGCACCATCACCGCGGTAGCGGACAACGGCCCACTCGCCCAGCGCCTGATGGCCCTCGGCCTCCTCGAAGGTACCCCTGTCGCCATGCTGCGCCGAGCACTGGGTGGCGACCCACTGGAAATAGATGTTATGGGTTACGCATTGTCGCTCCGCAGGAACGAAGCGCGGCAGATTGAGATTGAGCCCGACCGGGCGTAGGTTAAGGATATGCCTGATTCCCTGGCCGGACTGCCGGACAACGCTTCCATAGTCGTCGTCGGTAACCCGAATACCGGCAAAAGTACACTCTTTAATAACCTGACGGGTTTACGCCAGAAGACCGCAAACTATCCCGGGGTTACCGTTGAGCGTCGCACGGGTGTGTTCCGTTTGCCCAAAGGCGAGGTCACACTGATAGATCTGCCGGGCGCCTACTCGCTGGCGGCGCATTCTCCCGACGAACTCATCGCAACCGACGTATTGCTCGGCAAGATCGACGACCTGCCCCTCCCCCACGCGGTACTCATCGTTATCGATGCCGCGAACCTGCGCCGCAACCTGTTCATGACTACCCAGATCCTCGAGATAGGCCTGCCCGTCGTGATCGCGCTCAACATGATCGACCTCGCAGAGAAACGCGGGATACATATCGATGCCAAAGAACTGGCGGCCCGGCTGAAAGCAACCGTCGTACCGGTTGTGGCGGGCAGCAACGAAGGCTCCGCGGCCCTTAGTGAAGCACTGCAGAAAGCGATCAATGAAACGCCTGCGGAACGGCCGCCCTTGCTGCCGAAGCTGCGCGCTGCCGCACAGGAGCTTGCAGACGACCTCGGCAAACTCGGTGCGAAGCCGGCACTACTGGATGCAGAACGCGCCATTGTCGATGCCGGCGGTACCGCCGAAGAACGCCTGACAGAGCTTGCCGGAGACCGCACTGAAACGCTGCTGGGCGATATACGGGAAAGGCTCAACCCGGAGGGGAGCGTGGCCGCGCTCGAAGCCCGCACCCGCTATGCGTGGATCGAGGCGGTTGTACGCGATGTCGAGACCCGAACTGACAGGAAGCGCACCGCTGTAGATTTCATTGACAAGGCCACCAGCCACCCGCTGATCGGCGCCATACTCTTCTTCGTAATTATGGCAACGGTTTTCCAGGCCGTATTTTCCTGGGCCGGGCCGATCATGGACATGATCGACGATACGGCGGCAGCGCTTGGCGACCTGGTCAACGCCAACCTGCCGGAGGGTGCAATCGCAAGCCTCATTGTTGATGGCGTTATCGCGGGCGTCGGCAGCGTCATTATTTTCCTGCCGCAGATACTTATATTGTTTGCGTTCATTATTTTTCTCGAAGACTCCGGCTACATGGCCCGGGCCGCGTTCCTGATGGACCGGCTCATGCGGGCATGCGGATTGTCCGGCCAGTCGTTCATCCCGATGCTGTCGAGCTTCGCATGCGCCGTCCCGGGGATCATGGCAACCCGGGTAATCCCCAATCCACGCGACCGGCTCTGCACTATGCTCGCGGCCCCGTTCATGACCTGCTCGGCCCGACTGCCCGTCTATGCGCTGCTGATAGCGGCCTTTGTACCCGATGCCAGGTACGGTTTTTTAAACCTGCAGGGCCTCGTGCTCTTCGGGCTTTACATGCTCGGTATTTTCGGTGGCATCTTCACGGCATTGATCATGAAACGGTTTGCATTCGGGGGCCCGACACCGACTTTTCTGATCGAGATACCGCCTTACCGCCTGCCCAACCTGAAATCCATGGGTATCAGGCTGCTCGACCGGGGACGGATCTTCCTGTACCGCGCCGGCACCATCATCTTTACCGTCGCGGTCGTGGTCTGGGCGCTTGTATACTTTCCGCGCCCCGCCGAGTTACTGGACGGCTTTGATGCGCAACGCACGCAAGCAGTGGCGCAGTTCGCGGGCACAGAGCTGCAAGAACGCATAGCCAAGATCGACAACCAGGAAGCTGCTGCGTTGCTGGAAAACAGCTACCTGGGCCGCGCCGGCCAGACCGTACAGCCGGTGTTCGCACCCTTGGGCTGGGACTGGAAAGTAACGGCCGGCGTTATCGCCAGTTTCCCGGCACGCGAAGTCGTCGTCGCGGTGCTCGGGACGATTTACGCCGTCGGCAATGATGTCGACGAAACGGATACCCGTCTTTTGAACCGGCTGCAGAATGCGACCCACCCCGATGGCACACCCGTGTTCACCACCGGCATGGCTATAGGCATCATGATTTTCTTCGCCTTCTGCCTGCAGTGCATGGCGACCGTCGCCATCATGCGCCGGGAAACCAATACATGGAAATGGCCGATCTCGGCCTGGTTCTATATGACCGGCCTCGGCTACCTCGGCGCCCTGCTCGCCTATCAGCTTATATAAAAGACTATGGACGACGCTCTGCAACAGGTAATCGCGCTGCTCCTGGTCGCGGTTATCGTCGCGTTCGAGTTCGTCCGGCGGGCCCGTAAAAAGAAAAGCGGCAAGGTTGGTTGCGACAGTTGCGATTCGGGTGAAGGCGGCACCACCGACGATAAGGGTGAAGCGCCGGTAAAGTTCTATAAGAGGAAGAACAGATAGGAGTTGCCAGTAACAAAAAAGGCACCCCATTTAGGGGTGCCTTTTTTGTTACTGGCGGAGAGGGTGGGATTCGAACCCACGGTACGCTTGCGCGCACACCTGATTTCGAGTCAGGCCCATTCGACCACTCTGGCACCTCTCCGAGGGGCGGCATTATAGAGAAACCTGAGGATATTGGGTGCCGCTTCGCGACTATCAGATTCGCGTGCCCGAATACGCACAGATTCCCCTCTCCGCCACCACTCACCGGACAACGAAGCAGCGACCAGAAACCCTGTCTGGCCTCGGCCGCACAAACCCGCCATCATTCTGCCTCCCGAAAATGAACCTGGACACACCGCTTATGAACGAATCTGCTGCGGCCGTAGCAACCGGCATTAACAAAGACAAGGTCATACGCTACAGCTTATTTGTTATTTTCATGGTGCTTTACACGCTGCCCATACCCATCCCTGCACTCGGCTGGGAGGGTTGGAAAATAATGCCGATACCGGGGCTGGACAGTTACCTGTTCCTGCTGGTCGTGCACGAATTCTCGGGCTTTTTCTTTTTCGGGCATACATTGTTCAGCAATATCTGGGCCATGCGGGTGCGCAGCATCGGCGACACCGAAACAGGCATCATGGCCCGTGCCATGCTGCGGGTGATGGCGATGAGCATTACCGCGCCGACCTCGATCATTACACCGCTGGCCGGACTGATGCTGGTCAACAAGTATTTTGGCGGGTTTGCCAACGCGCCCTGGGCCCTGCACGCGTATGTCGCTTTCTGGATCATGGCAGGACTGCAGCTCGTGCCGGACATCATTCGCTATGCCGTGGATACGCACAAGGCAGACCCCAAGCGCGACGTAAAACAAGCTGCGATCAGGGGAATCGGTTCGACCTTCCTGACCTTCTACATCATCTGGTGCATGATCACGAAAACCACCGCTTTTTGATCGTGGCCGCAAAAACAGTCCGTCCAGGCTGCGAAAAATATTTTTTGTGCAGTTTTCACGACATTCTTATATCTGAAAAGGATGCCGCAACTAATTTCAGCATTAAGTAAAAAGACTAACTTAACTCTTTGTTTTATAAGGTCTTTACATAAAAGACAGTCGTAAAATAGCCCTCCCGCAGCATGGTTCCGGGCGTCATCTACGTGTAACCTTTGCGTCACCACAACAAAGACGAAATGCCGTTCGTCCGGTGCGCTGCCGGGTAAACGGGCCGCGGCATAGTCAATATGAAAAACGCGATCATCATATTGCTCGCTGTGCTCGTGGGTACCTGCTCACGTTCGCCGGGCACGCTGGAGGAAGTACTCGAATCCGGTGAACTCCGTATCATTACCCGTAACGATCCCACGACTTATTTTCGTGGTGCTGACGGGTTTGAGGGTCCGGAGTATTTACTCGTGGAAGGCTTCGCCAAGTACCTCGGCGAAAAATATGATCGCAAAATACAGACTACTTACACAACCAAGGAACGGTTTACTGAGGTGCTGCCCGCGCTCGAGTCAGGCGAGGCACATATCGCGGCGGCAGGGCTGACCATCACAGACGAAAGGCAAGAGTTGGTTGCATTCGGCCCTTCGTACCAGGACGTCAAACAGCATCTGATTTATCGCCTGAACAGCGGCATGCCCCGCTCCGTAGCCGACCTCAGGGGCAAACGGCTGGAGATCATGGCGGGCAGCAGCTACGCGCAGACGCTGGCCAAGCTACAGGCAGACCATCCGGACTTTGCCTGGTCCGAGAACCCGAATGCGGAAATCAGTGAACTGCTTGGTGCTGTGCAGAATAAGCTCATCGATTACACCGTTGCCGACACGACCGCATATGCCGTGCACCGATACTACATGCCCGATCTGCGCGTCGCCCGGGACCTGAAAACCGGCGACAAACTGGCATGGGCATTCAGGAAGCATGGCAGCGATGAAATCCGTGCCGAGGCAGATGAGTATTTCGCTGCCATAAAACAAAGCGGTCAACTCGCTCAAATAAAGGAACGCTATTACGGGCATACGAATCACTTCGATTATGTCGGCACGCGCACCTTTATTCGCCATTTCGATACCCGGTTTGAAAACTTCAGGCCAATGTTCGAATCAGCAGGCGAAGCCACCGGTATCGACTGGCGCATCCTCGCGGCAATCGGTTACCAGGAATCGCACTGGAATCCCGACGCGGTATCACCGACCGGTGTGCGCGGCCTGATGATGCTGACCAGGACCACCGCGAGGGTCATGGGCGTTGCCGACCGCGAAGACCCGGCGGAAAGCATTCCTGCCGGTGCGGAATATTTTTCCCAGCTAAAGCAAAGACTGAAAGATATTCCCGAACCTGATCGCACATGGTTTGCGCTGGCCGCTTACAACGTTGGCTACAGTCATCTTAAGGACGCGCGGAAAATAACCCGTATGGATGACAAAAACCCCAATCGCTGGCTGGATGTAAAAAAATCGCTGCCATTGCTTGCGCAGCGCCAGTGGTACACGCAGGTACCGAACGGTTACGCCCGGGGTTGGGAACCGGTCCGGTACGTCAATAATATCCGGACCTACTACGAGATTCTGAACTGGCTGACCCTCGACGAGGGTTACGACGAGGCCCCCGAAGAAAACAACCTGCCTCCATTGCAGGCCGCGCGCGAGGAATCGGAACAGATACCAATCTGACCGGTATCAACGCCGGGTGCGGAAAAAAGCCTGCAACACTTCGCGGCACTCGTCCTCGAGGATTCCGGAACTCACCTTAACGCGATGGTTTAAAGCGGCAGACCGGGCAATCTCAAAAACGCTCCCGGCCGCACCTGCGCGGGGGTCGGGACAGGCATAAACCAGTCTCGCGATACGCGCATGCACCATCGCACCTGCACACATAGCACAGGGTTCCAGCGTGACATACACCGTTGCGTTTGGAAGCCTGTAATTAGCGGCTGCGGTCGCTGCCTCGCGAAGCGCCTGCACCTCGGCATGGGCGGTGGGGTCATTGTTAGCTACAGGCTGGTTAAAGCCGCGGCCGATCACTTCGCCGCCGGTGACGACAACTGCGCCTACAGGTACTTCGCCTGAAGATTCAGCCTGGCGGGCCAGCGCCAGCGCCTGCCGCATGAATTCCTGGTCGACGTCGGTCATGGATATGCAGCGGCCTCACTAGCAGGCAGCGCCTATTCCCATTCGATTGTTGCGGGCGGTTTACCCGAAATGTCATAGGTTACGCGCGAGATCCCATCTACTTCGTTGATGATGCGACGGGAAACCAGGTCGAGGAAATCGTAGGGCAGCTGGGCCCAGCGTGCCGTCATGAAATCAATTGTTTCGACGGCGCGCAAAGCGATGACATAGTCGTAGCGGCGCCCGTCACCCATGACGCCCACGGAACGCACCGGCAGGAATACCGCGAAAGCCTGGCTTACCTGGCCATACAAATCAGCGGAATGAAGTTCTTCTAAAAAAATGTGGTCGGCTTGCCGTAACAGATCCGCATATTCCTTGCGCACCTCACCGAGAATCCGCACACCCAGGCCGGGGCCGGGAAACGGGTGTCGATAGACCATCGCCTCGGGCAAGCCCAGCTCGACACCGATTTTGCGTACCTCGTCTTTGAACAGGTCGCGTAAGGGTTCGATAAGCTTCAGCTTCATGTCATCGGGCAGTCCACCGACGTTATGGTGTGACTTGATGACATGGGCCTTGCCGCTCTTGGCGCCCGCGGACTCGATGACATCGGGATAGATGGTCCCCTGTGCCAGCCAATCGACATCGGAAAGCTTGTCGGCCTCCTCATCGAAAACCTTTATGAATTCCCGGCCGATAATCTTGCGCTTTTTCTCCGGGTCCGCTTCACCTTCGAGGGCCGCGAGAAAACGCTTTTCAGCATCGACGCGTATAACCGTAACTCCGAGGTTGTTTGCGAATACCTCCATTACCTGGTCGCCCTCATCCCTGCGAAGCAGGCCATGATCGACGAAGACGCATACCAACTGATCCCCCAACGCCTCGTGCAGCAGGGCCGCCACGACCGAGGAGTCAACACCGCCGGAAAGCCCGAGCAGTACTCTCCCCTCACCTACTTCTGCCCGAATCTTTTCGACATCACGTGCGATGATGTTGCCCGGGTTCCAGGCGTTTGGACAACCACAGACGTCGTGTACAAAACGCTCGATAATCTGTTGGCCGTGTTCCGTGTGCGTTACTTCCGGATGAAACTGCAGACCATAGTAGTTGCGCGTTTCGTCTGCCATTGCCGCCAGTGGCGCGTTGCCGCTCGAAGCAACAACCCTGAAACCTGCCGGCAATTTATTGACGCGGTCGCCGTGGCTCATCCAGACGTTCAGCCCCGAATCGGTGTCCTGCAGGCCATCCAGCAGCCGGCTGCTATCCGTCACCTTAAGTTGCGCATAACCGAATTCCCGTTCACTGGATGATTCGACTTCGCCGCCCAATTGCGCCGCCATGGTCTGCATGCCGTAACAGATACCCAGCAGCGGCACCCCAAGATCAAACACCAGTTGGGGGGCCCGGGGCGGGTTATCAAGAACGACCGACTCGGGTCCGCCGGCCAGCACAACGCCATTCGGTGCGAACTCGCTTATCAGTGATTCATCGGCATCCCAGGGGAGAATCTCGCTGTAAACGCCCGCTTCACGTACGCGGCGCGCAATGAGCTGTGTGTACTGGGCCCCGAAATCGAGAATCAGTATCCGGTGCGAAACAGCTTCATCTGTAGCTGTCGCTATTCCGGCGGCGGGCAATGACATGGTTTAGCTGTCCTCTGGACGTCCTGCTCTGCGTGAGCATACAAGACCTGCTCATTCAGTCCTGTAATTCGGCGCTTCCTTGGTAATCGTGACATCGTGTACGTGGCTTTCGCGCATTCCTGCAGAAGTTATCCGCACAAACCGGGGCTTGGTCCGCATCTCGTCGATGCTGCTGCAACCTGTGTAACCCATGGCAGCCCGGATGCCGCCTACCAGTTGATGAACGATTGCGACCACGTTCCCCTTGTAGGGAACACGACCTTCTATACCTTCCGGAACCAGTTTTTCGAGTTGTTCGGACGAATCCTGAAAATAGCGGTCGGATGACCCGTGTTGCTGTGACATCGCACCGAGCGACCCCATACCCCGGTAGGATTTATATGAACGCCCCTGGTATAGCTCGACTTCACCCGGCGACTGTTCCGTGCCGGCAAACAGGCTGCCAATCATGGTGCAGGATGCACCGGCAACAAGTGCCTTGGCGATATCACCCGAATAACGTATGCCCCCGTCTGCGATAACGGGCAATCCCGATTTGGCCATCGCTGCTGCTACTTCCGAAACGGCACTGATTTGCGGCACACCGACGCCTGCAACGATACGGGTCGTGCAGATAGAACCGGGGCCTATGCCGACTTTCACGCCATCGACGCCTGCTTTTACCAGCTCTTTAGCGGCATCGCCGGAAATAATATTACCGGCAACAACCTGCATGTCCGGATACGCTGACTTGACGGCTTTAACCCGGTCGATAACACCCTTCGTGTACCCGTGAGCGGTGTCTACTACCAGCAGGTCGACACCCGATTCAACCAGTTGTTCGACGCGTTCGTCGGTATCGCCGCCGGTACCGACCGCTGCACCAACCCGCAACGCGCCACGCGCATCTTTACACGCCAGCGGGTAATCAACAGCCTTCTGGAAATCCTTGGCGGTAATCATGCCGCGAAGCTCGTAGTCATCATTGACAATCAGGACTTTTTCGATCCGGAATTTGTGCAGCAGTAACAACACTTCTTCCTTGTCCGCACCCTCGCCCACCGTGACCAGTTTGTCCTGTGGCGTCATAACGGATGAAACGGGCGCATCCATCTGGGTTTCAAAGCGTAAATCGCGGTGCGTAACAATACCGACAGTTTTACCGTTGTCGACTACTGGCATACCGGAAATACCCTTGGCGCGGGTCAGCTCGATCACTTCCTGAATTGATTTGTCGGGTGCAACGGTAATGGGGTTGGTTACGATGCCGCTCTCGAATTTCTTGACGCGGCGGACTTCCCGCGCCTGGTCGGCGGCGCTCATGTTCTTGTGAATAACGCCGATGCCGCCTTCCTGGGCAAGGGCAATCGCAAGCGGGGACTCGGTGACCGTATCCATCGCCGCCGAGGCAAGCGGGATGTTCAATTCTATTTCGCGGGTCACGTGGGTGCGAAGGGCGACTTCGCGGGGCAAGACATCAGAATATTCCGGGCGCAGTAAGACATCATCGAATGTGAGTCCTTCCCCGGCTATTCGCATAATGCTTCCTTATTCATGCCTGCCCTCTCAACTTCAGGCGGGTTACCTGACCCGCTGGGTGAGGTTAAACCGCTAATGTTACGCTTCGAGCAAATCCGCGTAAACTACCTGCGTCACACCCGCCCTGAAACGGAGAGCCTTAGCCGCTTGAGCAAGCCCCCCAAACCCCCTGCAGAGGCCCCGGATGCAGATATCTTCACGGTTAGCCGGCTAAACCGGGAGGCGCGCCGCATCCTGGAAGCCGGACTGCCGCCACTGTGGGTTGCCGGCGAGCTTTCCAACCTGGCCCAGCCGGCCTCCGGGCACATGTATTTCAGCCTCAAGGACGAACAGGCGCAGGTACGCTGCGCGATGTTCCGTAACACCAACCGGCGGCTCACGTTTCAACCGGAAGACGGCGACCAGGTCCTGGTGCAGGCCCGCGTCAGCATCTATGAACCGCGCGGCTCCTACCAACTGATAGTCGAACAGATGGAGGCTGCCGGCGAGGGCGTGCTAAGGCGGCGTTTCGAGGAACTCAAGAAACAGCTAAACAACGAGGGTCTGTTCGACGAACGGCATAAGCAAAGCCTTCCGCCCGTGCCCCGCTGCATCGGTATCGTTACCTCGCCCACCGGTGCCGCGGTCCGTGACATCCTGAAAATCCTGGCACGCCGTTTTCCGGCTGTACCGGTCATCATCTACCCGACGCGCGTGCAGGGCGCGGCCGCCACGGAAGAAATTGTCAGCGCTATTGCACAGGCATCCACACGCAACGAAGTCGATGTGCTCATCGTTGCCCGCGGCGGAGGCTCGCTTGAAGATTTGTGGTGCTTCAACGAAGAAAAGGTTGCGCGTGCAATCTACGCCTGCCCTCTTCCCGTAGTTTCCGGCGTTGGTCACGAGGTTGATTTTACGATCACGGATCTCGTTGCAGACCTGAGAGCACCAACGCCTTCCGGCGCTGCTGAAATTGTTGTTCCGGACAGTATCGAGTTGCTGCGAAATATCGCCGGGCAGGAGCGGCGGCTGGCAAGGCTGGTACAGCGGCACTGGGCAGACTACCGTGACGAAATCGGTCAACTCAATGCACGCATGCGGCTTATGCATCCGGGTACGATCCTGCAGCAACTGCAACAGCGCAGTGATGACCTGGTCCGGCAAATGGCGAACGGTACCCGCAACTACCTTGAGTTTCGCCGCCTTGCCGGCGCACAAACGCTGCAACGGCTTCGCGGAACCGCTCCGGTCGAAAGAATACGCCGCGATCTCGACCGTACCCGCGCATTGCGCGACGCCCTGGGCCACACACTGGGCCGGCGCCTGGCCACGCTGGAAAGCCGCGTCGCCATCGCCGCCGGGAACCTGAACGCAGTCAGCCCGCTTGCGACACTCGAACGCGGTTATGCGATCGTACGGGACGTGAAAACAGGTGCAGTCCTACGGACGACCGGGCATGTAAAAACCGGGGATCGCATCGAGGCACGACTCGCGCGTGGCAGCATGATTGCCAGCGTGGAGAAAATCCGCAAGAAATAACAAACTCAGTCGTCCGCGAGAAAATCGTGCACAGGCGGGCGGAAACGGTCCATGTCGACCAGGAAGGAATCGTGTCCCTGGATCGACGGCAGTTCGATAAATGTCACCTCGCGACCTGCCGCTGCCATCCCCTCGGCCAGTTCCTGCTGCTGATGCAGCGGGAACAGCATATCGCTGGCCACGCCAATTACGAGTGTCCTGTTGGCATCGATTCGGGCAAGTCCCGCTGCAACGGAACCGCCGTGCTCGGCAATGTCGAACAGGTCGGATGCGCGCGACAGGTACAAGTAGCAGTTAGGATCGAACTGACCGGTAAACTTGTTGGCATGCGCCTCGAGGTAGGACTCGACTTCGAAATCCAGCGCAAAAGGATTCCCCGACTGGCGCTCCTCCGGAATGCGTTCGCGCCCGAAACGCTGTTCCCATTCTTCAGCAGACCGGTAGGTAATCATGCCCAGCTTGCGGGCCAGCCGCATGCCCGTAATCGGCCCCCGCCCATCACCGTAGCTACCTTCCTGCCAATCGGGATCACGCCGGATGAGTTCCCTTTGCAGCGAACGTAATGCCGTCGCAAAGGGCAACGAGCGCGACGCAGTCGAAATCAGCAGTAAGCGTTCGTAGGTGCCGGGATATATCGCGGCATAGGCCTGCGCCGTCATACCGCCCATCGAGGGGCCGATGAGCGTGTTCAGGCGTTCGATGCCCAGGCTTAGCAGCACCTCTCGGCCCATCGTTGCGACATCCTCGAGGGTCAGTACGGGAAACGACAGCCGGTAAGGCTTGCCGGTCGCAGGATCTGTTGATGCAGGCCCTGTGGAACCGAAGCAACCGCCCAGTGAGTTCATGCAGACCACGAACAGGCGACGAGTATCAATCGGCCGTGAAGGCCCTACGATTTCCTCCCACCATCCCGGCGCCGGATCCTCGGCCGAAGAACTTGCATGTGCGGACGGCGACAGACCCGTAAATATGCAGACGGCATTATCCCGCGCAGCGTTGAGTTCGCCCCAGGTCTCGTAGGCGATCCGGGGTTTCTGAAGGCTGCCGCCGCGGCGCATTTCAAAGCTGCCGGGGTAGTCAAAATATTTACGAGCAGTACTCAAGTGTTGCTCTCATGTTACTGTAAACAATGGATATTATGCGTTAGTCTGGACGGGAATGTTGCGCCGATTGGTTATATCTTCATAACAGCGGCAGAGCGCGGATATCAACGCTTGCCCCGCGACCGCACGCGCTGGCGGCGTCGCACCTGCCGGGGCGTGAGCCGGTTGCGCTTGCCGGCAAAAGGATTACGGCCGGTGACCATCTCGATCCGCAGGGGCGTCCCGGTCAGTCCAAAAGCCTTCCGGATCGCATTGGCCAGGTAGCGCCTGTAGCTGCCGGGCAGGCGTTCGGTCTGGTTACCGTGAATGACAATGACCGGCGGGTTACGGCCGCCCTGGTGCGCGTAGCTAAGCTTGATACGCCGCCCCCGGACGACCGGCGGCGGATGCGCTTCCACCGCATTGACAAGCACCTGCGACAGGCGGCTGGTCGGCAACTCGCTGAACGCACATTCAGCACCGCGCGCCGCGCTGGCCAGCAGGTCGTAAATATTGCTGCCGTGTTTTGCCGATACGGTGTGCCGTTCCACGAAATCCAGAAACGGCAGGCGCCGGTCCAGTTCGTTCTTTATTACCGTCCGGTCGGCGTTGGATAAACCGTCCCACTTGTTGATGCCTATAGCCAGCGCACGTCCCCGCTCCAGCACCAGGCCGATCAGCGAGACATCCTGTTCTGCGATCCCCTCCTGCGCATCGAGCAGCACCATGACTGCGTCGGCCTCCTCAATCGCCTTGAGCGATTTGACGACACTGAATTTCTCAATGCTCCCCGCTACTTTCGCTCGCCGGCGTATGCCCGCGGTGTCGACCAACACATACTTGTGACCGTTGGATTCGAACGGTACGTAAATACTGTCCCGGGTTGTGCCCGCCTCATCCACCGTGACCAGCCTGTCTTCACCCAGGTAGCGATTGATCAATGTGGATTTGCCTACGTTGGGGCGACCGACCACCGCGATGCGGGTTCCGACCGGCGTCGGCCTCCTGGCTTCTGCAGAGCCCTCACCTTCACACAGTTCGAATAACTGCCGGAGCAATTCCTTTATGCGATCACCCCGCGTTGCGGAAATCGACAGCGGGTCGCCCATCCCCAATGACCAGAACTCGGCGGCAGATTCTTCCTGTGGCAGCCCCTCGGCCTTGTTGACGGCAATGACCACGGATTTGCCGGATCGTCGCAGGAGTTCAGCGATGGCTTCGTCACCCGCCGTCAGCCCCGCGGCCGCTTCCACCATGAACACAACCGCGTCGGCTTCATCGACAGCGAACTGCACCTGGCGCGCCATCAGCTCACTTATCTGGTCGCTTTCGCCACTGAGACCGCCCGTATCGATAATAACGGCCGCGCCGGCTTCGGTGCGGCTGTAACCATACAGGCGGTCGCGGGTAAGCCCCGGGAAGTCGGCCACCAGCGCATCGCGCGTGCCCGTCAACCGGTTGAACAGGGTTGATTTGCCTACGTTAGGTCGTCCAACAAGTGCAATGGCGGGAAGCAGAACGCACCCCCTAGTCTTTCGCCTGCCGGATTTCAAAGGCGGACAGGGTGCCGCCATCATTAATCACGTACAGTCGTTCGTTGACGACCAGTGGTTGCGACGTAATCCGGTTTGAGCCGGCCTTGATGCGTGCCTGCAGGTCACCGGTCTCAAGATCGAACCAGTGCAGGTAACCCTCAAAATCGCCGACAACCACCGAACCGGCAATTACCGCGGGTGCGGTTGCATCCCGGTTGCGAAGATCCGAGCGGCGCCATAATTCGCGCCCCGAGCCACGGGACAAGGCGAGCAACACGCTCCGTTCATCGGCAAGGTAAATGGTCCTGATATCCAGGGTGAGGCCCGTATAACTCGACATCTCCCGCGACCACAGCAACTGGCCGGATTCAATGGCAATTGCACCAAGCTGCCCCTGGTAGCCCACGGCATAAATATCGCCGCCTGCAGCCTGAACGGTCGAATTAATATCGATCAGTCTTTCGATGGCAGTTCTGCCGCTCGGCGGCTCCATGAGTACGTCCCATATAACGCTGCCGTCAGCCAGGTCAAAAGCCGACACGCGACCGTTGTCGAACCCGCTGACGGCAAGGCTGCGCGTTACTATCGGTGCCGAAGTACCGCGCACGGACAGGCTTGGCATCGACTGCTGAATCGACCAGATCTGCTCACCGCTGGTGCGGTCCAGGGCAGACAATTTTCCGTTGACCGTGCGAACAATGACGCTGCCCGGTGCAAGTGCCGGCGATGACAGGACTTCACTGGTCACGCGAGTGACCCAGAGGACTTCGCCGCTAACCGCATCCAGGGCCACGATGTCGCCGTCACTGGAACCGGCGACAACGAGCTTGCCATCCGTTGCCGGGCCGGCAGACAACGGGAGTTCGGTCCCGGATTTCCATACCTTTTTGCCCCGCTCCACATCGATAGCCACAACCGCGCCATCGTGGGCGGCCGCATAAATACGACTGCCGTCGCTGGCCGGCCGGAGACCTAAGCGTAGAAATTCAGATTCCCCGCCGACTCCGGTGCTCCAGACTTTGCGAATGTCCAGCGTCTTTTTGAACTCGACCAGTTCGGCAGGCAGTTCGTCTGGATCGATTTCGTTACCGCTGCAGGCACCGAGCAGCACCGCGCACGCCAGCCATCCGGCGAGAACAGGAAAATGCGCAGACTTTAGTCGTCGTCCGATCATGAGCAGGTATCCGCCTTGCTACGATGCAGGTTGAGTGTCCGGTTCCGGGCCAGTATCAGTTGCCGGGTCTTCGACCGGTACAACATTATCTACTGGAGCGTCATTTGGAGCGTCGAGCGGCATAGTAACGCCGCCGGCAAGTAATCCGGCCACATCATCCAGCTTCATCTGAACCAATGTGCGATCCATAGAAGCCCCGTCACCCACATTCAGTGCCGCCTTGTACTCTACGCGCGCACCTTCCATTTCACCCTGCGCAAACAACACATCTCCCTTTAACTCGTGATACTGAGCGGCGAACGCATTAGTATCCGGCTGCCCAAGAACGCCAAGCGCCTCTTCGTAGCGCTCGAGATAATTAAGTAACTGGGCCATTCGAAACTCCGCGACTCGCCTCAGTTGCACATCGCCGCCACTGCGGGCAAGCAACGCGAGTTGTTCGAGCGCGACATCAATCTCATTGCGCTCCACGTACATACGCGCAAGCGCAAGGCGCGCCTGGTCGAGGTATGGCGTCGAGGTGAAGTCTTTCTCGAGCAACTCCAGCGTTTCTGTAACCTCATTAAAGCGTTTGCCATCAACTGCCGAACGCAATTGCTCCCAGATCGCCGACGCTTCCGATGCCTGGTTTTGCGAATAGTCCTGCCACTGCTGATAGCCGAACAATGAGCCCAGTCCAATGGTCACACCTGCGACAACGAACACGGTATTCTCCCGCAGCCATTTCTTGGCACGTTCCGCCTGCTCCTCGTCAGTAAGAAATTCATCCACCGTAAATCTTCCTCGTGCCGCGCCCGGTCGTAAGCCGGGGCTCGGCTATGCTCTTTGCTTTGCTCACGCGTGCTTAGTTCAAACGTGCTCGTATCGCCGTGATGATGCCATCCCAGGATACTGTTTCCTGCTCTTCGGTATTGCGCAGGGCTTTGACACCGATTGATTTTGAATCCAGCTCCGCTTCGCCAAGAATCAGCGCGATCGCCGCACCACTTTTGTCAGCTCGCTTAAATTGTGACTTAAACGACCCCGCACCGGCATTCAGCTCAATCGCCAGATCCGGCGCATTATCGCGCAATGATTCCACAAGTTTAAATGCCTGCCGGGAGGCTTGGTCACCCACCGCAACAAAATAGACATCAGGCCCGGTGTCCGTGGCCAGTTTATTGCTGATCCGCACCATCTCTACCAGCCGCTCCATGCCGATGGCCCAGCCTATTGCCGGCGTCTGGCGCCCGCCCAGGTGATCCACCAGCCCATCGTAGCGCCCGCCCGAACATATCGCGCCCTGCGCTCCCAGCTGATCAGTCACCCATTCGAACACCGTGCGCGAGTAATAGTCCAGGCCGCGAACCAGCCTGCTGTTAACCGTGTACGTTATGCCGATGTCGCCAAGCAGTTCCTGCAGACTCGCAAAGTGTTCCGCTGATTTGCTATCCAGGTGGTCCGCGATACGCGGGGCTGCTTTTATCAATGCCTGCATATCCGGATGTTTGCTATCCAGAAGCCGCATCGGGTTTCGCTGCAGCCTTTCGCGGCTTTCATCATCCAGGCTGTTTTCATGAGCACCGAAATACTCGATCAACTCGTTCCTGTATGCGTTGCGAGATTCGGGTGTACCCAGCGAGTTCAGCTGTAGTTCGATTGAGTCAAGGCCGAGCTTCTTCCAGATGCGTGCGGAAATAGCGATCAGTTCTGCATCGATATCCGGCCCTTCGAAGCCGAAAGCTTCTACATCGAACTGGTGAAACTGACGGTATCTCCCCTTCTGCGGTTTCTCGTAGCGAAACATGGGCCCGCCGGACCAGATTTTCTGTTTCTGATTGTGAAACAGGCCGTGGGCTATGCCCGCGCGAACGATGCCGGCCGTAGCCTCGGGGCGCAGCGTCAGGCTCTCGCTGTTGCGATCGTCGAAGGTGTACATCTCTTTTTCGACAATATCGGTAACTTCACCGATGGATCGTTTAAAAAGCTCGGTACGTTCAACTACAGGCACGCGCAGCTCGCGATAACCATAAGACTGCAAAGTGTCGCGCAATACGGCTTCGACCTGCTGCCACAGCGGCGTTTCGTCGGGCAAAATATCGCCCATCCCGCGAATCCCGGTGATTTTGCCACTCATTGGTTTTGCATCCGGGTAATTATGCTTTCATCGATGACAAAACGTGCCATATTGCTGCCAGTGCGAACCGCGCGCGGCACTTCATAACTTCGTCCTTCTATGCTCACCTCTACCGCCTCCGTGTTACCGAGGAACAGGCGAAACGGAGGAACTCCATCCAGTACGCGGGTAACGCCCGCTTTCTCGAGCCCGTAGAGCAACCGCCGCTGCGAATCTGATATCTCGACCCAGCATTCCGCTGAAAACTCCAGCCCGAGGCTTACTGTTTGAACCACAGGTGGCGGTTGCTCGACCTCCGGCTCAGGCGGCACGACTTCAGCAACCGGCGCTTCTGCAATCTCCGGCTCGGCCGCCGTGCCTGGCTCCAAGTCAGGCCTGGCCTCTACATCAACAGCCGCTTCCGGTGTCTCGTCTGACTCCTCAACTACCTCCTGAACAGGCGCCGGAGCCGGCACAATTTCCACGAAATCCTGGGGTTCGATCTCTTCATCTCCTGCCGCGAAATAAATGATACCCACCAGCACTATGATGGTAAGCATTACCCACAGAATAAAATTCGACAGGTTGGCGCCCGACTTTACGATCGTCGGTGCGGAATGTGTCCGGAATTCATCCGCTTCGGGCTCGCTGCCCTGATAATTATCGGCAACCTCATCTTCAGGCAAACCCAGGAAGCGTGCATAGCTGCGCAAGTGGCCTTTTACAAATACCGGTGCACCCATTACTGCATAGTCCTCCGCTTCGAGCGCGAGAATGATGTTGCGATCAAGATGCAGCTCGTCGGCGACTTCATCAACGCTTACAGCAGCCGCTTCCCGTGCACCGCGCAAACGCGCGCCCGAGCCTGCTGTTCCAGTGTCCGGCTGATTGTCGGCTTTATCCTGCATTGCGCCTTTGTTCGAGAAGCTCCCGGGCTTCTGCAGATCTCGGAAAATTCCTGAGTAAGCGTTTGGCGAAGTTATCCGCGGCTAGTTTATCGCCGAGTGCATTCTCTACCCGGTAGGCGAGCCACAGCACTGCGGGCGATGGATCCGCAGCTGTGAGGTAACGTTCCACGAATGCCCGCGACTGGAGGAAGTTTTCACGCCGGTATGCAACATCCGACATTTGCAGCAGCGCGGTTGCGTATTGCACGTTTAGTTCCAAAGCCCTGCGCAGGTAGGTTTCTGCCAGTTCAAGGTTCTCCTGACGCTTCACACAAGTGCCCGCGTTGGTGTAAATAACATAGCGCCGCGGGTTCAGCGGAATCTCCACGGCTCTGTTGAATAATTTCAGCGCCTCGTCCACATCACCGTGCAGGCACAGGTAAACGGCAAGCTGCTCCATCACATCCGGAGCATCGGGTGCCTGCCTCAGGGCGATGCGGTACTCCTTCTCGGCGCTTTCGAGCTCGCCCATACGCTCATAAACCAGCCCCAGCGTCCTGTGTGCATCCGGGTTGTCCGGGTTATTCTGAATGGACTTTTCAAGCTTGGTCCTCGCCTGTTCCAGTTCGTTCTGGCGCAGATAGCCGATACCAAGCTCCAGGTTAAGGCGGGCTATCTCTTCTTTCGGAGCCGGTGTATTCACGTTCCCCGACGTCGTCGTGATGCAGCCACTAATCAGTACCGCCAGAATTATGAAGATGAGCTTGCGCATAATTATGCTCTGTGCACCGTGTGCATGGTTTTAGTGCCTAGTGGCACTCTGATACGATTGTCCAGGTTACCGGCCAGCTGACCGCAAGCCGCAGCTATATCGTCACCGCGCGGCCTGCGTGTAATGGTAACGACCCCCTTGTCCATTAACACCTTCCTGAATGCGTCAACTGTCTGTCCCGGTGACCGTTCGTAAGGCGCCCCGGGTACAGGATTAAAAGGTATCAGGTTCACTTTCGCTGGTCGCCCCACCAGCAGACTCGCCAGTTCACGGGCCTGGTGAGGCTGATCATTCAGGCCATCCAGCATAATGTACTCGAAAGTGATCTGTTTGCTGTTGGTCTGATCCGCATAACTCCAGCAGGCGTCCAGCAATTCAGCTATCGGATGACGCCTGTTAATAGGTACAAGCTCATCCCGGAGTTCGTTGCTGCCGGCATGTAAAGAGATAGCCAGCGCAACATTGCTGACATCGGCCAGACGTCGGATCTGCGGCACAAGGCCGGAGGTGCTGACGGTGACCCGGCGCCGGGAAATACCGAATGCCAGGTCATCGGTCAGCAAATTACAGGCTTTGACCACTTCCTTGAGATTCGCCAGCGGCTCGCCCATGCCCATAAAAACGACATTACTGACCGGTGAGTCTTCACCGGTACCGCCGAGTTCGCGTATCGCCAGTATTACCTGGCCGATAATTTCGGCCGCAGATAAATTACGGTTGAATCCCTGCCGGCCTGTTGCACAAAAGGGGCAATCCATTGCACAGCCAACCTGCGAGGAAACACACAGGGTGCCGCGCTGGTCTTCGGGTATGAATACTATCTCCACATCCTGCCCCTGGCCCATATCCAGCAGCCACTTGACCGTACCGTCGGCGGAATCCTGGCGTTCCCTCACCGGCGGCAGCGCGAGCTCCACGCACCGGGCAAGCGACTCACGCAGCGCCAGGCTGAGGTCGGTCATCTTGTCGGTTTCGAGTACCGACCGGCGGTATATCCACCGCATAAGCTGGCGTGCGCGGAAGGGCTTCTCGCCCCGTTCCGCAAACCAGCTCTCAAGCTCGCTACGCGGCATGCCGAGCAGACTATCGGGTGAGGATTTGACCGGGACGTTCATACGAATCACTGTCAAATGAGTTCTTAAAAATGGCGTGAACCGGGCCGCTTAACGTGTACGCGGACAAATGCCGCCGTCGCCAAAGAAGAATTCGATCTCCTGGCTCGCGGTATCCGCTCCATCTGATCCGTGAACGACATTTTCTTCGATACTCGCGGCAAAATCTGCACGAATAGTCCCTGCATCCGCTTCCGCCGGGTTTGTGGCGCCCATCAAGGTCCTGTTTTGTTCGATGGCATTTTCCCCTTCAAGTGCCTGCACCATAACCGGCCCGGAAGTCATGTAGGCAACCAGGTCGTTAAAAAACGGGCGTTCTCTGTGTACTGCATAAAAACCTTCCGCCTGTTCTTTCGATAAATGAATCATGCGCGCTGCGATGATGCTGAGTTCCGCGCTCTCAAACCTTTTATAGATTTCGCCTACAAGGTTTTTCTCCACACCGTCGGGTTTGATAATAGATAACGTTCTTTCGCTTGCCATAAAGCCCTGATTCCTTTGTTTGTTGTTGAATAGATGCGGTGACGCCTGCCCGACCGGCATATACAAGTACGCATAAGTGCGTCAGACGCTGAAACTTTCTCCACAGCCACACTCGCTGGTGGCCTTGGGATTTCTGAACTTGAATGCCTCGTTCAGCCCTTCCTTGACAAAATCGACTTCGGTGCCGTCGATGAGTTTGAGGCTATCGGGGTCCACGACCACCGATATTCCGCTGTCTTCAAACACGATGTCCTCCGGCCCTGCTTCATCCGCATAGTTAATAACGTAAGCAAAGCCTGAACAGCCGGTTTTCTTGATACCCAGCCGCAGGCCTATGCCGCTTCCGCGTTTTTCCAGGTAACTGCGCACCCGCCGGGCAGCGCTGTCCGTCAATGTAATTGCCATCTTCAGCCTCTCAGGACGCGCTCAGGCGCTCTCCGCCCGCCTGATAATCGGCATAACAGGCTAGTAGCGCATCCTTCAAAATCAGTAGTTTACCTGCTTTTTCGACAGGAATGTCGAACTGGGTCTGTAATACCTCTGGCTCTACTTCGCACAGTGCGCCCGCGGGACGACCCTCAAGGTGTTCCATGACCCGGTTGCAGGCCGCAATTATATGTGGACAGGCGAAGGCACGGAAACCCGCATTGCGCAGAATCCCGTCCTGCACATCTGCCGAAACACACACCCATACTCCCTGCGCTAGCGAGCCGGCCTCGCCCCTGAGATCGCTTCCGGCCTCCAGGGGCGGATGAAGGAAATACTTGCCAACGGCATCGTTATACCTGTGCATGGAGTTCAACCGGCTATTCTTACGGGACTCAGTGACTGCAGGAATTCGACGGCAGCGACAAACGAGCGAACCGCCTGGTCTGCCTCCGCCTCGGTACTGAAACGCCCGACGCTGAAACGAATGGATGCTTCTGCCTGCCGATCCGTCCTCCCTAAACTCCGCAACACGTAGGACGGCTCTCCGTTCAAGGAATTACAGGCCGAACCGCTTGCAACTGCAAGGTCGCTTAAAGCAAAGCGCAGACTTTCGCCCTCAACCCCGTCCACGCTCACGTTCAGTATCGAACATAAACGATGGTCCGGGTGGCCGTTCATGACGACGCCGGGCAAGTCACGGATGCCCGCCCACAAATGGTCCCGCAGGGCCGTCAGTTGCCGTACTTCCGCATCCATACCGTCTGTAAGCAGCTTCATGGTCGCCCCCATGCCCACGATCTGGTGCACCGGGAGTGTCCCGGGCCGCAGGCCACGTTGCTGCCCTCCGCCGAACATACGCGGTTCAACCCGCCGTATGCGGTCGGTGTCGAGGACGAGCACACCTATGCCCTGGGGACCGCAGGCTTTATGTGCATTCAGGGACAGCAAATCGATCTGCTGCGCCCGGATGTCTATGGGCAGCTTGCCGGCGCTCTGGGCTGCGTCTACATGAAACAGGACGTCATGCTGCCGGCACAATTTGCCAATCGCGCCGATGTCCTGAACGACCCCAATCTCGTTGTTGGCGTGCATTACAGACACCAGGACGGTGTCTGGCCGCAACGCTGCTGCGATTTTTCCGGAACTGACAAGACCGGACTCATCAGGCTGCAGCAGGGTGACCTCGAACCCCCGGGTCTCGAGAAACGCGCAACTCTCCAGAACTGCCTTGTGCTCCGTCGCGACCGTAACGATGTGTTGTCCCCGTATTCGCCTGAACTGCGCAGCGCCAATGACCGCGAGGTTATCTGATTCCGTCGCACCGGACGTCCAGACGATCTCCGAAGGCTTTGCATTTACCAGTTCTGCCACTTCAGCTGCGGCCCGCTCAACCGCATCGGCGGCGCGCGTCCCGACGCTATGCGCACTGGATGGGTTGCCGAACCCGTCCCGGTTATCGAGCCACCGATTCATCTGTTCGCGCACCCTCGGGTCCACCGGGCTGGTGGCCGCATAGTCCAGGTAAATGACTTCAGCTGTCACGAGCATTGCCTCCGTCCAGCCGCTTCGTCCTGCTGATCCGCCTCTATCGTTCCGCCCTGCTCGACCGAGGACAGCACACCGCGCAGTATCTTCAGTTCGTTCTCGTCCAGCCGCGCTCGGTTAAACAAGCGCCGCAATTTTCGCCGCAACTGTCTCGGGTTATCCGGTTTTAAAAAACCGCTGGCGACCAGCACACGCCAGAGATGCTCATAAAATAATTCCATGTCGCCGGCCGTTGCGGGCGGAAATTCCGGTAACTGCGGCGGGTCGCTTTCCCCCTGGGCCATACGCAGTTCATAGGCGATCAGTTGCACCGCCGCCGCCATATTCAGCGAGCTGTAGTCAGGATTCGCTGGTATGTGCACAAGTGCGTTACAGAGATCCATCTGTTCGTTCTCGAGGCCCGAACGCTCTGTACCAAAAACAATCGCAACCGGGCTGACCGTGCTGACCTTAAGCACTTCCGTGGCGCATTCGCGCGGATCGAGTTCCGGCCAGCGGGTACTCCGGCGACGTGCGCTGGTTCCGACAACGAGTCCGCAATCTGCAATCGCATTCTCCAGGCTCGATTCGACGCGTGCCTGGATCAGCACATCGACCGCACTCGACGCGCGCGCGTCGGCCTCCCGACTCGGGAATTCCTGCGGATTGACGAGCACAAGGTCGCTGAAGCCCATCGTCTTGATGGCCCGCGCGGCTGCCCCGATATTCCCGGGATGCGACGTCTCGCAAAGGACAAAGCGGATTGGAAAGGTCATGCGTATTCCGGTTGTTGGCTATGCCCGTTTTCTCTGCGGGCTCAGGGTTTGCTATTCTACCGCGCTCACCCGCTTCCGGGCTCGTCCCCCGGTCTTCCGGAACTGATATGCAAGCACTGCTGAATACTGCGATTCAGGCCGCCCGCCGCGCCGGCGACTCCTCCATGCGCTACATAAAGCGGCTGGACGAACTGGATGTGCGCAGCAAATCGCGCAACGAGTTCGTGACGCAGGTGGACCTGGCCGCCGAGCAAATCATTATCGAGAGCGTGCATGAGCGCTATCCCGACCATGGCATCCTGGGTGAAGAAACCGGCAGACAGGGCGGTGACGAAGTCATCTGGATCATTGACCCCCTGGATGGGACAACCAATTACATACACGGTTTCCCGGTATTTGCGGTTTCGATAGGAATACAGGTCAAGGGCCGCATGGAAGTCGGCGTTGTGTATGACCCCAATCGCCAGGAACTGTTTACGGCGATTCGCGGTGTCGGCGCTCAACTGGAGGGCCGCCGGATCAGGGTTGATGTGAACCGGGTTCTGGAAGGATCGCTAATCGGCACCGGCTTCCCCTATCGGGAGAACGACCGGTGGATGGAGCAGTACCTGAACCAGTTCCGCGCGGTTATGCACGTGGCCGGTGATGTACGCCGCCCCGGTTCGGCAGCGCTCGACCTCTGTTACCTTGCTTCAGGGCGCATGGATGGCTTCTGGGAGTTCGGGTTGCAGATATGGGATATCGCGGCCGGCAGCCTGATACTGTGCGAGGCAGGCGGCATGATCAGCAGCATGACCGACGACGGGGATTACCTCGAAACCGGGAACATCATTGCAGGCGCGCCCAAGGTACATGCCGAACTGGAAAAACTGCTCAAGCCCTTTCTCGGGCCAACCATGGCAGACGCTGCTAACGAATAAAAAAACCCGTGCATTAACTGCGCCGCCTGCGGCGGCCAGACGCAGCTACCGCCGCGCCGCTTATGCACTCGTCAGTTCAGGGCAAGTCATCAACTTCTTCTTTCTTCACCTCGAGCAGGTCTGCGGGTTTCACATCGAGCGCCAGGGCCGTTGTGCTGGCTGTATAGATCGATGAATAGGTTCCCACGACTATGCCGATAATCAGCGCCGTCGCGAATCCGCGTACCGCCTCGCCGCCGAGGAAAAAGAGTGCCAGCAGCACCACGAGGGTCGTCAGGCTGGTTATCAGGGTCCGGCCCAGCATCTGGTTAATCGATGTGTTCATAATCGCCGCCGACGTACCGCGCCGTATCTGGCGGAAGTTTTCACGAATCCTGTCAAACACAACAATGGTGTCATTCAGCGAATAACCAATCACGGCCAATATGGCGGCAAGTACGGAAAGATCGAACGGCAACTGCAATACCGAAAAGACACCTATCACGATAATCACGTCATGGACAAGTGCGGCAACTGAGCCAATCGCAAACTTCCACTGAAAACGAAACATGATGTACGCGAGGATCATCAATAACGCGAAAATCATGGCTGTTCCGCCGCGCTCCGTCAGCTCCCGGCCTACCTGGGGCCCGACAAACTCTACGCGCCGCAGTTCCGCTGCAATGCCGTCACTCTGCAGCACCTGGAGTATCTGCTCGCCAAGCTTGGCCGTACTGTCCTCTGCCTCCGGCGATTCACCCCCAGGCTGACCCGTTTCGCCTGCTTCCCGGGGCATCAGGCGAATCAGCACATCCTGCTCGGTGCCAAAATTCTGAGCCTTGGCATCTTCGAAGCCTGCATTCGCGAGGCGGGAGCGGATATTTTCGAGATCGGCTGTTGTTTCATAACCGACCTCTATGAGCAGTCCGCCGGTGAAATCAACGCCAAAGTTCAGGCTGCGCCCAATCAGCGACGCCGTGGATACCAAAATCAGCACAACAGACAATATCGCGGCAAGCTTGCGCTTACCCATGAAGTCTATTTCGGTTTCTCCGCTGACAAGTTTCATCGTCAAATTGGCAGCCGATCAAGGCGGCGCCCCCCGTAAAGCAGGTTAATGACGGTTCGGGTTCCGATAATCGACGTAAACATGGAGGTTGCGATGCCCACGGACAGCGTGATTGCGAAGCCCTTGATGGGTCCTGTACCGAATGCAAACAAAACGACTGCAGCAATAAGCGTGGTTACGTTTGCATCTGCAATCGTTGACAGCGCTTTTTCGTAACCTGAATGAATGCTCGCCTGCGGCGAGTTACCGTTACGCAGTTCCTCGCGTATCCGTTCGAATATCAGCACGTTCGCATCCACCGCCATACCCACCGTCAGCACGATGCCGGCTATGCCCGGCAGTGTCAGTGAGGCCTGCAGCATCGACAGTATGGCGACAATCAGGACGAGGTTGGCGAACAAGGCAAGGTCGGCAACGATGCCGAACACACGGTAGTACAGTGCCATAAACAAAATGACGCAGACCAGGCCAATCTGGATCGCCGTAAACCCGCTGTCGATATTGTCCTGGCCAAGGCTCGGCCCGATGGTGCGCTCTTCGACTATATACAGTGGTGCCGCCAATGCCCCCGACCTCAACAGCCTGGCCAGAAGTGGCGCCTCGAAAGCATCCAGCCCGGTAATCTGAAAACTGCTGCTGAAGACGCCCTGAATGGTTGCAACATTAATTACCTCGCGATCGGTTCGGGTCACTGCAACCTGCTCACCATCGCGATCAATGATCTCTTGTTCCTGCACGACGTATAACACTGCCATCGGCTTACCAACATTTTCGCTGGTAGTGCGCAACATCGAAGCGGCGCCGCCTGAATTAAGGCGTACGTTTACAGCCGGGCTCCCCTGCACATAGGTCGCATTGGCATCAATAAGCTGATCACCGGTGACAATCGTCCCGCGTTTCAGCAATACAGGCTGTCCTTCACGATCAGCAAACAACTCACAACCGAGCGGTGCTCTGCCGCGACGCTGGGCTTCAAAGGCATTCTGACCCTCACAGACCATACGAAATTCCAATGTCGCCCTGGCATCAAGTGTGCCTTTTGCTTCCGACGGATCGTCTACGCCCGGTAGCTGAACAACGATCCGGTCGCGCCCCTGCCGTTGCACCACGGGCTCAGCGACCCCAACTTCGTCAACCCTCTGGCGCAGCACCACCATATTCTGATCGACTGCAAAATCCTGCCTCGCGCGCACCTGTTCCTCGGTCATGCGAACAATGATTTGTTCGTTTTCTCCCTGGCCCGATCGGCGTATATCCAATCCATCTTCAAATTCAGCGACCAGTTGTTCCGCCCTGTTGAGATCCGCCGGATCACCCACCCGTATACGAATCTCATCGCCGCTGACGCGAACATTCCGCCTGATCCTCTCTTCGCGGAGCCGGCGACTGACATCGTTGGCAAGAATATCCAGCCTCTGCCGAATGGCGACTTCCATATCGATTTCAAACACGAAATGAACACCGCCACGCAAGTCGAGACCCAGGCTCATTGGTTCCAGACCAGCGCTACGCATCCACCCGGGAGTTTTTGGTGTTCGGGTCAGCGCAACGATATAGGACTTGCCCAGCCCATCCGCAAGCACGCGCTGCGCGCGGGACTGGGTTTCGCCGTCTGCAAACGTAAGCAGAAACCGGCCTTCTTTTGTATACGTTTCAGTAGTTTCAATACTTACGGCCGCGAGCAAAGTTTCCGCCTGGCTGATTGCGAGGTCATCCAGTGGCTGTCCGGCGGCGCGGCCCACCTGTATAGCCGGGGTATCACCGAAAATGTTGGGCAGTGCCAGCAGCAAGCCAACCGCGATAACCGCAGCGACCAGCAGGTTTCTCCATGCAGGGTTTTGATTCATGAACGAGAGCGGGCTCAGGCTGACTTGATGGTGCCTTTTGGCATAACGGTACTCACCGTGTGTTTCTGCACGGTAACGACTACGTCATTGGCGATTTCGACTTTTACGAAGCTTTCCCTGACGTCGGTTACTTTGCCCAGTAAACCACCGGCCGTGGCTACCTCGTCGCCCTTGGCAAGTTTACTGACCAGTTCCTTATGTTCTTTCTGCCGTTTCTGCTGCGGACGGATCAGCAGGAAATAGAAAATGACAAAAACAGCCACCAGCATGATCAGTGAGCTGTAGCCCGGATCTGCCCCCGCGGGCGCTGCCTGTGCGTAGGCATTATTTATAAAGAAATCCATATCCTGTACTTTCCTGGAATGTTAAGGCTGTCACTAGCCTTAAAAGGCGGCGTATTATGGCACAGTTCCTTCAGAATTCTCCTGCAGCCCTGCAAATTCGCGGGCAAATTCGGCCAGGCCGCCGGCCTCGGCGGCGCCTCGAATCCGCTCCATCAGGCGCAGGTAGAAATGCAGGTTGTGGATGGTGTTCAGACGAGACCCCAGCATTTCGCCGCAACTGTCCAGGTGGCGTAAGTAAGCACGGCTGTAATTCTGGCAGGTATAGCACTTACAGCCCTCCTGAATGGGTCCCGTATCGTCCCGGTAACGGGTGTTGCGAATCCGGACGGTGCCGGTCTCGGTAAAGAGGTAGCCGTTGCGTGCGTGGCGGGTCGGGATCACGCAGTCGAACATGTCTATACCACGCAGGACCGCGTCCACGATATCGGTGGGGAGGCCGACCCCCATCAGGTAACGCGGCTTGTCTGCCGGCATCTGCGGCAGGATATGGTCCAGTACCGCGGTGCGTTCATCGAGACTTTCGCCTACCGACAAGCCGCCCAGCGCCAGGCCCTCGAAACCTGTATCGACCATTCCCGCCAGCGATTCCATGCGCAGCTCGTTGTACATACCGCCCTGCACAATTCCGAACAATGCACGGTTAGGGTTGTCGAGTTCATCGAAACGCGCACGGCTGCGCTTTGCCCAGCGCAGTGAAAGTTCCATCGAACGGCGTGCCTCGTCTTCGGTCGCCGGATGTGCCGTGCATTCGTCGAACACCATCTGGATGTCGCTTGCGAGCGCATTCTGCACTTCCATGGAACGCTCAGGCGTGAGCATTACCTTAGTGCCGTCGGTCGGCGCCTGGAATTCGACACCCTCTTCGCTGACCTTGTTTCTGGACGCCAGGCTCCAGACCTGGAAACCACCTGAGTCAGTCAGGATAGGTTTGTGCCAGTTCATGAAACCGTGCAGCCCGCCGTGTTTGCTAATGGTTTCCGGACCCGGCCGTAGCATGAGGTGGAAAGTATTGCCCAGGATAATCTCGGCGCCGAGCCCTTCGAGTTCTTCGGGCGTCAGCGTTTTAACCGCGCCGTAGGTGCCCACCGGCATGAACGCGGGCGTCTCGACGGTACCGCGTGGAAAATGCAGCCTGCCGCGGCGGGCGGCACCGTCACCGCAAATCAGCTCAAAGCGAAATCCGCTCACGTGCGCTTCTCCAGGAACATCGCATCGCCGTAACTGAATAAACGAAACCGTTGTTCGACCGCATATCGATACGCGCGCAGGATAGCGTCCGTGCCGTGAAAGGCGCTGACCAGCATGAGTAAAGAAGACTCCGGTAAATGAAAGTTGGTGATCATCGCATCAACAACGGAAAAGCTATAACCGGGCCTGATAAATAGTTCGGTCTCGCCGCTGAACGGGCGCAACTCACCATCAACGACCGCAGATTCCAGGGCCCGTACCACGGTGGTGCCGACCGCTATCACACGCCCCCCGCGCGCCTGTGTACGCTCAACCGCCGCACACACTTCGGCACCGACTTCGATGCGCTCTTCGTGCAGACGGCCGGCTTCAAGTTGATCCTCCCGCAGCGGCGAAAATGTACCGGCACCAACGTGCAGCGTAATTTCGGTAACTTCTACACCGGTGCTTTGCAAGTCGTGCAACAGTTCATTGCTGAAATGCAAACCCGCGGTGGGCGCAGCAACGGCACCCGGCTTCTGCGCGTATACGGTTTGATAACGTTCCCGGTCGGCCGGTTCGCCTGTCCGGGAAATATAGGGTGGCAACGGCACATGGCCGTGCTTGCCCAGGATGTCCGCGATATCGGACTGAAAGCGCAACACAAAAAATGTCCCCTGCCGTCCTTCCACCGTTGCATTGATGCCGGGCTCGAAAGTCAGTTCGGTACCGACCTTCGGTGAGCGGCTGGAACGTAACTGCACCAGCGCGAGTTCAGGCTCGAGAATTCTCTCCAGCAACATTTCCACGTTGCCGCCACTGGCCTTCTGCCCGAACAGCCTTGCAGGGATTACCCGCGTATCGTTGAGCACGAGCAGGTCGCCGGGTTGTAACAAAGTGCCCAGCTCGGCGAAGCGCAGTTCGTGAAAATTGCCCGCCGCGGGAACATGCAGAAGTCTGCTCGATTCACGCTGCGCCAGCGGCGTCTGCGCAATCAACTCCTCGGGAAGTTCGTAACTGAAATCGCTCGGCTCCATCGCCGCGCATTGTACCGGCAATGGCGCGGAGAGCCTTCGCGGGATAGAATCGCGCCTCCCTATTCAGTGGATCGACCCCGATTCTTGGTTGTTATTAGCCGGGGTGGCGAAATTGGTAGACGCGACGGATTCAAAATCCGTTGGGGTAAAACCCGTGCCGGTTCGAGTCCGGCCCTCGGTACCATTGGATGGAGTTCAAGTCTGCCGCGCAGGGACGCGCAAATGCGGCGGAGGCCATGGATGGCCGGGAGCCGCCCCCTCCCGGTACCATTCAATGAGACTATTTTTCCAGTCCTCGCGAAGCCGGGCCGGAAAAATTTGAAGTCGAATTAATGCTGGGAAAGGCGAAGCCTTGAGCAGTAATCAATGACGGCAGCCTTCCAGCCCGCACGAAGTCGGGCTGGAAGGCTATACGAGCCCGAAGAGCACCGTGCACGGAACGGTGTGATCAGCGGTGCAAACTTAATGGGCCTGGTGACTACAGAGTCTCGGCAGGTGCGTCACCCTGAACTACAGGCTCCGCGGGAACCTTTGCATGCGCGTGATGATGCGCACCCGTTGTCAGGGTGGCCAGGCGGTAAATGCCATTTAATCCCGTCGCGTACAGGTAGTTACATTTCTCGCCGCCGAAAGCCAGGTTGGAGACAAACTTTGTCGGCCTGTCAATGACGCCGATGTATTTACCCTGCGGGTCAAATACCTGGATACCGAAAAATGAACTGACGAAGTACCGGCCTTCCTGGTCTACAGTCATACCGTTGGTACCCGGCCGTCCTTCGTTGATCGCTTCACCGTCGAGATCTATGGCCATCATGACCGGATCAAAGAAATCTTCGACCAGTGTCAGGCTCCCGCCCTCGCCGACAGTAAAGGCCCAGAGTTTCGGTTTAAGGCTGTCGGTTACGGCCAGCATCGATCCGTCGGCAGACAAGGTGATTCCGTTGGGACGAAAACCACTGGCAACAACGCTTACTTTTCCGGCTGCATCCACATGCTTGACCTGCCGGTTGATGCGGTCGGTAAACCAGATATCGCCTGTCGAACTCACGGCCAGGTCGTTACAGAACTGGCTGGGCGCCCCCGGTCTGCCCGGTATGGGAGTCAGTTCACCCTGTACCAGCACTTCGCGCTCACCGTCAATCGTATATACAACGATTTGCGCATCGCGGTTTCTGCAACCGTACAATCGGCCTTCAGGGCCAAAAGTAAGGCCCATGGTCATAGCGGTACCAGTATCAAAGGTTTCGACCTGGCCTTCAGGGCTTATCCGGTAAATTCGGTTTTGGGTAATCGCAACATAATAGACGTTACCCTCAGCATCGGATGCCGGTGCGTCACTGTAGACGTAACCTCGTCCAAGCGTCTCCCACTCGCTGTCAGGCGCAACGACCTGGCCCGGTGGCGAACGTGGGAGATTCGTACCCGGCACTGGCTGAACAGTTTCCGGCGTATCGCTACACCGGAGCAGTACCAGTGCGGTCAGGCAAATCCATGTTCTCAGCACCAGGTGCATCATCTGCCAGCAACCCTTCAAGCATCCGTGAACAATCGACGAACTCCCGTGAATATCGGCCTTACAGGCTTATCCAGATTGCTTTCTGGGGAGCTGCAAAAACAGGACTCGCCTCACAAAAACAGTGGTTCTGCCCGCTCGAAACCTTGCATTACTTTGGCCGGATAGGCAACTATAGCGCCGCACCCTAATCTGAAGGCAGCAGCCAGAATCGTGAGCGTCACTCCCCTCGGTACCGTCCTCTCACACTGTCCCAAGTGCGGCAGTGACACCCGGGTAGAGGTGCCTGCCGATGATTCCATGCCGCGGTACGTCTGCACCGGTTGCGCAACGGTACTGTATGAAAACCCAAAGCCAGTCGTCGGCTGCGTGACCGAGCACGAGGGTCGGATCCTCCTGTGTAAACGTGCTATCAAGCCGCAACTCGGTTTCTGGACGGTGCCGGCAGGCTTCATGGAACTGGGCGAAAACCTGGGTGAAGCTGCCCTGCGGGAAACCCGCGAGGAAGCCTGTGCTGAAGTCACCCTGGGCCCCATGCTGGCCGTGGTTGACGTGATCCAGGCAGGCCAGGTGCACGTGTTCTTCCGCGGCAAGCTGGCCACACCAGAATTCGCGGCCGGAGACGAAAGCCTGGACGTGAAGCTTTACGAGCCCGGGGAAATCCCGTGGGACGAGATCGCCTTTTCCAGCGGCAATATTGCTCTCAAGCAATTTCTGGAGCAGCGGAAGGCCGGAGTTGAGGCTGTGCATTACGAAGTTGCGCCGACTAACCGGCTCTGAGGCCGTATCCCCCGCCAGTTCTAACTTAAAGCCATATCTTTATCAGCTATATAGCCTTGCTTATACACTTGGAATTATTAGACTTTGCGGCTAAAGTACCGCGCTTTGAACACCGGGATACCAGGAGAGACCTGTGACCTTTGTCGTTATCGAAAACTGCATCAAGTGCAAGTACATGGATTGCGTGGAAGTGTGCCCGGTGGACTGCTTCCATGAAGGTCCGAACATGCTGGTTATCGACCCGGAAGAGTGCATCGACTGCACGCTGTGTGAACCCGAGTGCCCGGTCGATGCGATTTATGCTGATGACGAGGTCCCGGAAGGTCAGGAACAGTTCCTGAAGCTCAATGAAGAGCTGTCCCAGGACTGGCCGGTTATTACCGAAGTTGGTGATGTTCCGGCTGATGCGGATAGCTGGAAGGGCGTCCCGGACAAAGCACAGCACCTGAAACGCTAGGAGCTTAAGAAAGCTCGAATCTCCTGAAGCGCGTCCCTCGTCAGCCCTCGTCTTCTAAAATCTGCAGGAGTTCATCCGGCGAGCGATAGCCCATAATATGCTGGCCGTGTTCCGTAAATATCGCCGGCGTGCCGCGCAGATTCAGCGCGTTGACTACTTCATAGTGAGCGGCCACCGGGGTCAGGCCGCAATCCTCAGAATTAACAGTGATGTTGCTCTTGGCCAGCGTCAAAGCTTCCTGCCTTGATTCAGCACACCAGACCTCCTCTGCTTTGAACCAGCTTGGTGTGTCAGGCCCGCTTCGCGGAAAGAACATATAGCGGATGCTAATACCACGATTGTTGTACTCATCCATTTCCCGGTGCAGTTTCCGGCAATAACCGCAATCAATATCTGTAAATACTGTAACGGTAAATTTGGAATCTTCCGCCGCAAACAATATGGTGGTCTCCGGGTCGATCGTGGAGATATATCTGCTTTGAGCCCCAATCCTGCTCGCTTCCGTCAGGTTTTCAAAAGTGTCAATCTCGTATATGTCGCCGCGGAAAATATGTTTGACGTCTTCAGATACGTAATAGAATTCAGCACCCACAGCCACCTCCAGGAAGCCTTCTACGGGCGAGGGCTGGACAGACGTAAGTTTTGTACTCGGAAATTCGTCCTGCACATACTGGTACTTTTCCGGAACACCCTCACCTGATGCAAGCACCGGCAGTAAAGCCGCCGTTAGTATGGTAATTGCGAACCAGGGGGCCGGCCTTCCGGATCCTGACTTTCTTGCAGTACTCATATACATCTCTTCCATGGTAAAGACGTCCTTGCCTGCGGTATGACAGCAACCCAGGTCAGGGGTTCCTTCGTTACCGAAAGCGCGGCAGATTCTAGCACAGCGACCGTACCGCACCCGGCAACAAAAAAGACCGCGAAGCTTTCAAGCTGTCGCAGTCTCCGATTAAACATCAGGCTGTGTGTTAGCCCCGCGGATGATGCTGAGAATGCAGCTCCTTCATGCGGGTACGTGCAACATGCGTATAAATCTGTGTCGTCGACAGGTCGCTGTGTCCAAGCAACATTTGTACAACACGCAAATCAGCACCGTTGTTAAGCAAGTGAGTCGCAAACGCGTGGCGTAGTGTATGCGGTGACATCTTGCTGCCAATTTCGGCCTGCTTGGAGTAACGCTTGATGATGTGCCAGAAAGCCTGGCGAGTCATGCGGTCACCCCGGCGTGTCGGGAACAGGTAGTCGGTCTGACGTTCAAGGAGAATTTCGGTTCTTGGTCCGGCAATAAACTCGCGTAACCAATTCTGTGCTTCTTCGCCCAGCGGAATCAATCGCTCACGATCGCCCTTACCTACGATGCGCGCTACGCCCTGGTTCAGATTAATTTCGCTTTGCTTGAGGTTGATCAGTTCGGATACCCGCAGACCCGTGGCATACAGCACTTCTAGCATGGTGCGGTCACGGTGGCCCAGCGGATCGCTGACATCGGGAGCCGCGAGCAGCGCCTCGACCTCACCCTCGGTGAGTGACTGGGGCAGTGAGCGTCCGATCCGCGGCATATCGATCTTGATGGTCGGATCTTCCTGGATCACGCCTTCGCGCAGAAGGAAGCGAAAGAAACGGCGGAAACTCGAAAGCTGGCGGGCCGTAGAGCGTGGTTTAGCACCCTGCTCTGTGCGCCAGGCGATAAATGCAAGCAAATCGCTGCGGGTTGCATACACCAGGCTGGTATCGCGTTCCGACAGCCAGCGGCGTAATGAAACGAGGTCGGCACGATAGGCTCCCAGCGTATTAGCTGACAAACCGCGTTCCATCCAAATGGCATCGAGAAACTTGTCGATGACGACCTCGGCTGAATTCGAAGCAGATACTTCGCTGGTAGCTGAATTATGTGATGTTTCTGACATTACTCCAGACCGTCTATGGCGGCAAACGCATGTGTTAAACACTTAACAAACCGGCCGTGTGTGCGGCATATTGGAACCCTGATGCATCACCATCGATAATCCCGAGGTAGGTACACCGCAGATCCCAGCAGCCTCTTCCGTAAATATCGCGCTGCCGCTATGGTCATACGGACCACACAGTCGTGCCGGTCGTAGGAAAGTATGGCTCTGTGTTATGACCTGCGGCGTGACGGAAATCACAAAATGGATTACATAAATGGTTGATTTAACAGAATGACGGTATCTCTAAACCCCCTTATTAAGGCCCTTAACAAGCTTTATGGCCTGTATTTCGCCGTGGTTTTCATGCTTTGCAGCATCACGACGCTGGTGCTGTTGTCCCTGACGCCCGGAGAAACCCGGCGGCGGGCCATCAACCGGGCGGGCGCCCGCATGATCTTCAGACTTACCTGCACCTGGCCGGAGGTGGCGGGGTTGGAGCACCTGCCGGAAGAAAGCTCGGTTGTGGTTGCAAACCACGCGAGCTACCTCGACGGCATATTACTCACGGCGGTGCTGCCCCGCCGCTACCAGTTCGTTATCAAGCGGGAACTCACCAACGTACCCCTGATGCATTTTTACCTGCGCCGGGTCGGCGCCCAGTTCGTGGAACGCTACGATGCTCACGGCGGCGCGCGCGATACCCGCCGTATTCTGCAGGTAGCTTCGACGGGCGCATCACTCACGTTTTTCCCTGAAGGCACCTTCAGGGCGGAACCGGGACTGCGCCATTTCCATAGCGGTGCATTTACGATAGCCGTTCGCAACAACCTGGTCATATTGCCCGTCAGCATCCACGGCACCCGCCACATGCTGCCCGGCGGCAGGTTACTTCCACGTCCGGGAAAACTTCGCGTTATTGTGAATCCCGGCCACCCGACGCTGCATGGCCAGACCGATGTAAAGGAAATTCTGCAGCACTGCCGCAACCTAATACTGGAACAACTGGGTGAACCCGATCATGCCAACCAATCCGGCGACGTGTGACGCCCGGCAATTACGCAGTTGCGACACCATCGCCTGCAACCGCATAATTGCGCCCCCCTTGTATAACTCTGTAGATGAAGCGCTGTAAGTGCCATACATGGAACGCCTGTGAGTACTGAATCCATCGTAATTATTTCGGCCCGTCGCACCCCCATCGGGGCTTTCCAGGGCGCGCTGGCGCCTGCGTCCGCACCTGAGCTGGGTGCTGCAGCAATACGCGCATGCCTCGATGACGCCGCTATCGACGGCGGAGACGTGGACGAAGCATTGCTCGGTTGTGTGTTACCGGCCGGAATCGGCCAGGCACCTGCCCGGCAAGCTGTACTGGGAAGTGGTTTACCGCATACCGTAACAACTACTACCGTAAATAAAGTATGTGGTTCCGGGATGAAGGCCGTAATGCTGGGGCACGACCTGCTTAAGTCAGGATCAGCGCGCACTGTCCTGGCAGGCGGCATGGAATCCATGAGCAACGCTCCCTACCTGCTTTCTAAAGCCCGAAGCGGTTACCGCATGGGTCACCAGGAAGTTCTCGACCACATGTTCTACGACGGTCTGCAGAATCCGTACGATGGCAACATGATGGGTTATTTCGCAGAAGAGACTGCGAAAAAATATGGCTTCAGCCGCGAAGACCAGGATGCCTTTACGACAGAGTCCGTCATGCGTGCAATGAACGCGATTAATAACGGCAGCTTCGACGCAGAGATCGTACCGGTCACAGTTACAAAGCGACGCAAGGAAAGTGTGGTTAGCCAGGACGAAGAGCCTGGTCGCTGCGACCTCGAAGGACTCAGCGCCATGCGGCCCGCGTTTGCCAAGGATGGCACCGTAACGGCGGCATCTTCATCATCGATATCCGATGGTGCCGCTGCCCTGATCCTGATGCCCGAACCGGAAGCACAAACCCGCAGCCTCACCCCGCTGGCGCGAATCGTTGCACATGCTTCGCACGCACAGGAACCGGAATGGTTTACAACCGCGCCTGTCGGCGCAATTAAAAAACTGCTGGATGTGACGGGCTGGGCCACGGACGATGTCGATATTTTCGAGATCAACGAAGCTTTCGCGTGCGTCACGATGGCCGCAATGAAGGACATTGGTATCGAACACGCGAAAGTAAATGTCAATGGCGGCGCATGCGCATTGGGTCATCCGATTGGTGCAAGCGGGGCACGGATTATTACGACGCTCATTTATGCAATGCGCAATGGTGGCGGTAAACGTGGCATCGCCGCACTCTGTATCGGTGGCGGTGAGGCCGTCGCTATCGCGCTCGAAACGGACTAGCAGTAGGCCGCTAGTTACATTAGGCCGCCAGCTACATGCCGGGGTAGTTAGGTCCGCCGCCGCCCTCCGGGACTGCCCAGTTAATATTCTGTGCCGGGTCCTTGATATCGCAGGTCTTGCAGTGCACACAGTTCTGGGCATTTATCCGAAAATGCTGAGCGCCCGCCTCTTCTACAATTTCATACACGCCTGCCGGACAGTAACGCTGAGCGGGTTCATCGTATTCCGGTAAGTTTTTATCCAGCGGTATCGAAGCATCAGCCAGTTGCAGATGCACCGGCTGATCTTCTTCATGATTTGTGCTCGAAAGAAATACCGAGGACAGTAAATCAAAACTGATCTTTCCGTCCGGTGCCGGATAGTCAATTGCTGCTGCTTTGTCAGCATGCACCAATGACTCGTGGTCCGGTTCAGTGTTATGCAGGGTAAATGGTAAATGCCCCCGAAAAATATTCTGATCCAGCCAGATGAACACAGCGCCCAGCATATTGCCAAATTTGTGCTGTGCGGGCCCAAAATTTCTGGCCTGGTGCAACTCCTGCCAGACCCAGGAATCCTTTACCCGTGTTTGGTAATCGCTGCTTACATCTCCCGGCTCGTCTGACTGGAGCGCAGCGAATATGCTTTCCGCAGCCAGCATGCCCGTCTTCATGGCGGTGTGCGAACCCTTGATCTTTGCACCGTTCAAAAAACCTGCCTCACAACCGGCGAGCAGGCCGCCCGGAACACCAAGCTGGGGTAGCGACTGCAAACCACCTTTGTTGATAGCCCTTGCACCGTAAGAAACCCGTTCGCCGCCTTCCAGGTACCTGCGGATCTTCGGGTGCTGTTTCCAGCGCTGAAATTCACGAAAGGGATTCAGGTGAGGGTTACGGTAACTCAATGCCACGATGTAGCCGAGAAATACCTGGTTACCGGACGCGTGATACAGAAAGCCCCCGCCTTCAGCACCATTGTCAAGCGGCCAGCCCGTCGTGTGCACGACCAGTCCTTCCTGGTGTACAGCCGGATCGACCGTCCAGATTTCTTTCAGACCAATGCCGTAGTGTTGCGGATCCGAATTGCTCCGCAGGTTGTAGTGCTGCATCAGTTCTTTACCCAGGCTCCCGTGACACCCTTCTGCAAAAACTGTGTAGCGCGCGCGCAGTTCGTAACCCGCTGCAAAGCCTTCCTTGCGTTCGCCGCTGGTGGCAACGCCCATGTCACCGGTGACGACACCGGCCACGCGTTCGCCTTCGTAGATAACTTCAGCTGCCGCAAACCCCGGAAAGATGTTAACGCCCATGGTTTCGGCCTGCTCACCGAGCCAGCGGCATAGCTCCCCCAGGCTGATAACGTAGTTTCCCTCGTTATGCATCGGTGCCGGGACAAACAGGCCCGGGACTTTTATCGCTTTGCTTTCCGCGGTCAGGTACCAGACATCGTCGCCACTGACGGCGGTCTTGACGGGCGCACCCCGTTCTTTCCAGTCCGGAAATAACTCATCGAGTGCCGTCAGTTGAAAAATTGCGCCAGATAAAATATGTGCGCCTATCTCGGAACCTTTTTCGACGATGCAGACGTTCAGTTCTTCGCCCGCCGCTTCCGCCTTCTGCATCAGGCGGCATGCTGCCGATAATCCGGCAGGGCCAGCACCGACAATGACCACGTCAAATTCCATGCTTTCACGTTCTGACACCGCTTCTTGTTCCTTAAGCCGTTTGCGCGTAAATGGGTGCCGTATTGTAACGGATACTCAAGCGCCTTCTGTTATCGGCTGGTCAGGCCGGCAAGTTGCGCTGTTAAACTAGCGAGATGCCTAGGGCTTTTATATGTCAGCGAAAAGCGTCGCGGAGATGAGTGCGAAAGAAACAGCTTTGCGGGCTCATTACGACCGGGCACTCGCTGCACACGGCTTCGAGAACGACCCGGCGCAACTGGAAGCGGTAGCGGCGCTTCAGCATACCTACGCTGAACTGATCAATGACCACCCGGGAGGCGGTCCGCTCGGGCATATCAAAAAGCTGCTTAACCCGGGCACCGGTGCTGCGCAGGGCGTCTATCTCTGGGGCGGTGTGGGTCGCGGCAAAACCTTCATCATGGATGTATTTTTTGACGTGCTGCCGTTTGACGACAAGCTGCGTTATCACTTTCATCGCCTGATGTACCGGGTACACGGTCGCCTGAAAAACCTAGCCGGCCAGGCTGATCCCATCGATAAGGTCGCGGCTGAACTGGCTGAACAGGCCCGGGTCATCTGTTTCGATGAGTTTTTTGTTACCGATATCGGTGACGCAATGATTCTCGGTAAATTGCTGGATGGCTTGTTCAAACGCGGTGTAAGCCTGGTGGCAACGTCAAATATTCATCCCGACGATCTTTACAAGGAAGGACTGCAGCGCCAGCAATTTATACCGGCAATTGAACTGCTCAAATCCCATACGCGCATCATCCAGGTCGACGCTGGCAATGACTACCGCCTGCGCGTGCTGGAGCAGGCGGAGCTGTGGCACTCGCCCGTGGATGCTGTTGCCGAGGAAAACCTCGAGAACTATTTCAAGGCCATTGCCCCGGATGCCGGCACGACAGGCCGGGGTATCGACATACTCGGCCGCGAAATTCCGACCCGGCGACGCGCTGACGGGGTCGCCTGGTTTGATTTTGCCGCCCTGTGCGACGGACCCCGCAGCCAGGATGACTACATCGAACTTGCGCGCGCCTTTCAGACGGTTCTGGTATCCCGGGTACCGGCGCTAAATACCGAGACCGAAAACCAGGCCCGTCGCTTTGTCGCCCTGGTGGATGAGTTCTACGACCGGCGGGTCAAGCTGATTTGTTCAGCAGAACGAAGTATTGCCGATATCTACAAGGGCCGAAAACTGCTGGTTGAGTTCGAGCGCACGAGAAGTCGGCTTTTGGAAATGCAGTCGACCTCCTACCTGTCAGCACCACATATTCCTTAGCTTTTTCCTTGAAAATAAATACTTTATAGGTATTTTATAAACGTTTCCCTAAATGAAGGTTCATGGGCACAAAGCGGGTTACACTACGCGCCCTTTCATACCGCCGGAGCACATCAATGGCAGGCAAGCTGGTTCTGTGTCGACATGGACAAAGCATCTGGAACCTGGAGAATCTTTTCACCGGCTGGAGAGACGTCGATCTGACTGGGCAGGGCATCAGTGAGGCGCAACAGGCGGGTAAAGACCTGGGCGACCTGGGCCTGCATTTCGATATTGCTTATACGTCGGTACTTAAGCGTGCGATACGCACGCTGTGGCTGGTGCTCGACGAAATGGACCAGATGTGGATTCCGGTGGAACGTGCCTGGCAATTAAACGAACGCAGCTATGGAGCGCTACAGGGGCTCAACAAGGTCGAAACAGCCCGGGAACACGGTGAAGACCAGGTTCATATCTGGCGCCGCAGTTATGATATCCCTCCTCCGCCCATCGCTGAAGACGACGAAAGACATCCGCGTTTTGATCCCAGGTACGCCGGAATCAAAAATTTGCCGGCCACCGAATCGCTCAAGGATACCCTTGAACGCGTAGCCCCCTACTGGGAGGCCAACATTGCGCCCCGGTTAATAGCCGGCGACAACGTGCTGATCGCTGCTCACGGCAACAGCCTGCGCGCACTCGTTAAAATGCTCGACGGGATATCGGATGAAGAAATTACAGGCTTCAATATCCCGACCGGCATTCCGATGCTTTATGAACTTGATGACAAACTGAATTCGCTGGGATGGGAGTTCGTGGGCGACGCGGAAGCCGCGGCCAAAGCGGCGGAAGCCGTGGCCAACCAAGCCAGGGCCTAGCGCATTGATGTACGAACTCGCATCGCAACAGCCGGCGGCGATACCGCCCGATGTCTTTGTGGCGCCCAGCGCTGCCATCATCGGTGACGTTATCCTGGAACCCGAATCGAGCATCTGGTTTGGCGCAGTGCTGCGCGGAGATATCGAGCCGATAACCATAGGCCGCGGCTCCAACATCCAGGACGGGACAGTGTGCCACACCGACCGGGATTACCCCTGTACCGTCGGTGAATTTGTAACAGTCGGACACATGGCCATGCTACATGGCTGCGAGATCGGAAACGGCTCACTCATCGGTATTGGTGCAACGCTGCTGAACGGATCAAAAATCGGCAGGAACTGCATCGTCGGTGCTCATGCCCTCATCACCGAAGGCAAATCCTTTCCGGACAACACGGTAATCATGGGCACACCCGCTAAAATCGTACGCGACATCAACGGCGAAGACCTCAAGGCATTAAAAGCTAACGCGGATCGTTATATTGAATACGCCCGGCGCTACCTGTCCGAGCTCGGGGCTATCGGGCAGCAGGTTTAATCGCGTACGCGAATCAGGCCTTCCTGAACGCTCGAAGCAACCAGTTTGCCGTCCTGGGTGAATACCATGCACCGGGCGATCCCACGCGAACCCGACGTACTCGGGCTGTCAAAAGAAAACAATAACCATTCGTCAACGCGGAACGGATGGTGAAACCACATTGCGTGATCGAGACTCGCCATCTGCATCTTTGTAACCGCAAAATTAATTCCATGCGGCAGGGTAGCTGTTCCCAGTAGCTCGTAATCTGACACGTATGCCAACAGGGTCTGATGCAAAACAGGATCATCGGCCAGTTTATCTACAGCCTTTATCCAGACATGTTTGACGGGCTCAAGTTTTTCCGGGTTCAGAAAGTCCGGTTTTTTCAGCGGCCGAACCATAAAAGGCCTTTTGCGGGTGAGATACCGGCGCATTTTTTCATGCACCTGCGCGAGTACGACTTCGCCGACTTCGCTGCGATCGGCAAGTCCATCGGGCCCCGCGACGTCTGGCATATCTGCCTGGTGCTCTATCCCGCTTTCTTCTTTCTGAAAGGAAGCAGCCATGTTGAAGATAGGCCGACCATGCTGAATCGCAACGATACGACGATTACTGAAACTGGCGCCATCGCGCGCGCGATCCACCTCGTAGACTATCGGGGCTTCAACGTCGCCCCGCCGCAAAAAGTAAGCGTGAAGTGAATGGGGATACCGCTCATCAACAGTCTGTCCGGCCGCATACAACGCCTGCCCCAGCACCTGGCCGCCAAATACCTGCGGCGTTCCTATATCCCGGCTTTCGCCGCGAAAGATGTTCTCTTCTATACGCTCAAGCTTTAGCAGCTTCAGCAAGTCGGCCAGTACCGGATCCATACGCCAAAACCCTCCGCACCCGTACGTAGTATATGCACAATGCCGCTTTGCCCCGGCATGGGCAACCTGAATGCGCATATGCTAAGTTTTGGCGCATTAACGGCGGCTCCGTCGGGGATTCAGCCATGAATAAAAGTGATACTACTTCCTCAAAATCCGGCAAAAGCACCTGGACCGTTCGTGTGGCAGCTGCCGGTGTAGCAGTAACGATCCTTGGTTTTCTGTGCGCACCAATTGGCTTGTCGCCGTTCACGGCGATGATGGTGCTGACACTGGGTTCTTTACTCCTGGTTATCGGCGGAATCATGGGTGTGGTCGGAATATTCCGAGGCGGCGCCGCCAGCGCAACAACAGGAACATTGATAGCCATCGTGCTCGGCCTGGCGGCGCTGGTAAATGTTGGCAGCCGTATAGGTGCCGGTGGCGCTCCTATCCACGATATCTCAACCGATACAAGCAACCCTCCTGCATTTGTAGCTATCGCGGCGCTGGATGTTGAACGTGCCAACGATGTTGCATACAGCGGCGGCGACACTCCTGAGCTCCAGGCAGCTGCCTATCCGGACATCCAGACTATCGAATTACCCGATCCCCGCAGCTTCGTGTTCCAGGCGGCGCTCGAAGTTGCCACGGACATGGGCTGGGAAATTGTGGCCAGCAGCCTTGACGACGGGCGAATCGAAGCAACAGCGACAACGCCATTTGTCGGTTTTAAAGATGACGTCGTGATCCGGATCGGCAGCGAGGGAGCAATGACGCTGATAGACGTTCGCTCAAAATCACGCATCGGCCAGGGCGATATGGGTGTTAACGCCAGCCGCATACGGGCATTCCGGGGAAATCTGATTGAGGCTGCCAGCCCCTGATCGCGACGGCCATTAACCGGCTAACCGGTCAGATACCCTCGAGGAAGTACATGATCACGATTTCGGCGCTGGCGACCGGTCGTTCGTTATCTTCCATCTCGACCGCGCAATTAAGTATGAGTTGCAACGCGCCGGCACGTTTCCGGGCAGATTTCAATATTGTGCGCACACGGACCTCGCTGCCAGACGGCACCATGGATCGGAAGCGGGCCTTGTTAATGCCGTAGTTGATAAAACGTTCATCCCCTTTTGTTTCGACCAACTTCGATATCACTCCGGAGATCAGGGAAATAGTCAGGGCGCCATGCGCGCAGGTTGTTCCAAGCGGAAACTCGCGTGCCGCCCTTTCCGGGTCTGTGTGAATCCACTGGTAGTCTTCGGTAGCCTCGGCAAATGTGTCGATACGCTCCTGGTCAACGAGAATCCATTCGGACAGACCAATCTCGCTGTCTTCCAGCGCCTTGGCATCCTCCAGGTTGCTTATCCTTATAGCCATGCAAGATTCCCGTACGTGCTTACCTCTATATTATCTGGCAAATCTACCTTATCGAGTCTCTCAGCATACTCAGGAATTCGGTACGAATCTTCTCGTCCTCCCGGAAACACCCAAGCATAGAGCTCGTAACCATCTTGATATTGCTCTTGTAAACACCACGTGTCGTCATGCATTCGTGCTGAGCTTCCAGCACCACGGCAACACCCCGCGGCTGCAGTACATCATTAATGCAATTAGCGATCTGATTGGTCAGTTTCTCCTGCACCTGCAGGCGTTTTGCATAGGCATTCACAACGCGGACCAGCTTACTGATGCCAACTACTTTTTTGTCAGGCATGTAAGCCACATGTGCCTTACCAATGAATGGCGCAATATGATGCTCGCAGTGCGATTCGAAATCGATATCCTTGAGCGCCACAATCTCCTGGTAGCCTTCTGCATCCGGGAAACTCGAGCCCAGTATGCTGAACGGGTCCTGGTTGTAACCCGCAAACCAGTCACCGTAGGAACCCAGCACCCGTTCGGGAGTACGCACCAAGCCTTTGCGATCCGGATCTTCGCCCATCCATTGCAGTAGTATGCGAACCGCTGCTTGCGCTTCTTCGTCCGACGGACGTTTCTCCATTTTCTTATTCATATTCATCCTGGCGGGTAGCGCCTGATGGCGATCCCGTACCACCTTTCATTTGTTCAAGTTCGGCTTGCGTGTTCGCGCTATTCAGCAAGTCCGGGCCGGGCGAATCCAGCAACCGGATTCGCGCATTCGCCAGCCACGACCGGGGACTCGGACTCCCGCCCGATCTGACCTGTGCCAGAAATGCGGCAAGAGTACCGGGTTCATAAATGCTGCACAACGGCTCAGGCGCCCCATCATCGGCAGACGCCCACGCAGTGGCATCAAAACCGGCATCCCTTGCGGCAAGTAGTTCGCTTATCAGCGAGGCATTCAGCAAGGGCATGTCGCATGCAATGACCAGCCAGGCACAATCCGGCTGTTCCAGGTGCGCGGAAAGTATACCGGCGGCAGGGCCAATGCCCTCAAGCTGATCTTCTACCAGGTCATGGCGGCTGCGAATAGCGTCATCAACCTGGTCCGCGCGCACCGAAACCCGGACATCTTCCAGTTCGTGAGCCAGCAGCTCAGCCGCCCTGGTCAACATCGGTTGGCCCCTATACAACATGGCCGCCTTGTCGTTAGCCATGCGAATGCTTTGGCCACCGGCCAACACGAGCCCCTTCACTGGTGGCACACTGACCATTAATTCTTACAGGTTGGATGCGGCCTTGTAGTCGCTTTTTCCGCCGGTCTTTGACTCAAGCTTTAGTTCGTCGATAACGATATCGTGTGACAGCCCCTTACACATATCGTAAATGGTCAGGGCCGCGACCGATGCGCCGGTCAGCGCTTCCATTTCCACGCCCGTCTTGTGATAAATCCGCACCCGGCAATCGATGCGTGCAGTACCCCTGTTCACCATCTCGATATTGATCTTGCAAGACTCCAGGCCCAGCGGATGACAGAAAGGAATCAGCTCATACGTACGTTTGGCTGCCATCGTGCCCGCAATAATCGCGGTCTGGAAGACCGGCCCCTTTTTTGTGTGGATATCGTCACCCTGGATGGCGTCGCCGACTACGGACGGAAGATGCACCAGCGCGCTGGCATGCGCCTCACGCTCGCTCGCCTGCTTGTCACTCACATCGACCATCGTCGGCTGGTTATTCTTGTCTATATGCGAAAACACTTTAATCCAAAAACCTGCGCTAAGAGATTGAAATGATTATAACCGCTGCCGGTCTGCGTAATTCAGTCCTGCGCCACGGCCGGTGATAAGGGATAAATGCCGGTCGTGAAAACCTGCCACAGTTCCACGAGGAAGGAACCCAGCCCCCAACTCAGCCCTGCCACGACACCCGCATCGACTATACCCCGCCATGGCTGGGCCGATAGCTGGAGTATGACGATCAGCAGAACGATCAGGCATGTTCCAACCCAGGCAAATAATAAAGGTCCACGGGTTGCGCGAAAGAAGCCCATGACAAACAGGGGCGCAAAAACCACCGTTAACAGGTCCGGGTTCCTGTAGAGGTAATAGGTTCGCGCGGCCGAACGGGGCGAGAAACTTTTCTGGAACCCCTGGTAGCCCTCCAGGTAGGCCATGAGAACAACAACTATGACGAGTGACACCCATTGAAACGCGCTTAAGCCATCATCCATCGCCCGCATGGCAATTCCCGACAGGCGAGCAATCGCGTCCAGCAAAACAATCGCCAACCCGCCGGCACCCCAAAGGACGCCCAGCAGTCCGGCCAAGGACCCGGCCGATGATAATTGTCGTCTTTCAATTGGCAAAGTTATGCACACTCATGTTGAAAACTCTCGGGAACAGGAATAGCTGAACTGCTAGAATCCAGCGTTCGCCCGGTTCAGGCAGCCGGGATTGTAACGAAAAAGAACGCGAATCCGGGGCGTTGTCCGGATTTTTTTTGGAAGCGGACATGTCGCAAACCGTTATTGAAAAAATCTGGGACGAACACCAGATAGCCGACCTGGGTGACGGCACCTGTCTTATATACATAGACCGTGTATTTCTGCATGAGCGCACGGGAAGCGTTGCGCTGAAGAGCCTGGAAGCAGCCGGCCGCTCTGTGAGGAACCCGGAACAGGCTTTCTGCACCATGGACCACATAGTCGATACCTTCCCGGGCCGCACCGATGATACGCGCATGCCCGGCGGTACCGCATTTATCCAGACAACCCGCGAGGCTGCCCTGGCTGCGGGGATCAACCTGTTCGACCTGGGCGATCAGCGCCAGGGCATCGCACATATTATTTCGCCGGAACAGGGCATAGCGCTGCCTGGAACGACTCTTGTGTGCCCTGACAGCCATACAGGTACGCTGGGAGGGCTCGGTGCGTTGGCCTGGGGGATCGGTTCGACCGAAGCCGAGCATGCACTCGCAACCAAGACGCTGGTGGTCAAGAAACCGAAAACCATGCGCGTTAACTTCACGGGTCAACTGCCGCAGGGCGTTAGCGCGAAGGACATGATCCTGCGGCTCATCGGCGAGCACACGGCAGCCGGCGGTGTCGGTTACGCCATCGAATTTGCGGGTGAAGCCGTATGCAAACTGTCGATCGAAGCGCGGCTAACCCTGTGCAACATGACTGTCGAATTCGGCGCATGGAGCGGACTGGTCACACCGGACCACAAGACCTTTGAATACATTAAGGGAAGGCCGTATGCCCCGGACGAGCCTCTGTGGGAACAGGCGGTCGAATACTGGCAGAGGCTCAGCTCCGATCCGGACGCCGTATTTGACAAGGAAATCACGATCGATTGCGCAGCCATCGTTCCACAAATCACCTGGGGCACGAGCCCCATGCATGAGACGGGTATTGACCGGCTTGTGCCCGATCCGATCGACGAAACCGACGAACACAAGCGTAGCGCGATGGAACGCGCCCTTGAGTACATGGCGATCGAGTCCGGCACCCCGCTCGCGGGTATCCCTATTGATGCTGCATTTATTGGCTCCTGCACCAACAGCCGGCTGAGCGACCTGCGGGCGGCCGCTGAGATCCTTAAGGGCCGCAAGGTTGCGGAGGGTGTCAAAGCCATCTGCGTGCCGGGGTCCGGCCTGGTTAAACAAGCGGCCGAGGCAGAAGGCATCGACAAAGTATTCATGGATGCCGGTTTCGAATGGCGCGAACCAGGTTGCTCGATGTGTTTCTTCGCCGGCGGCGAAAGCTTCGGTCACGAGGAACGTGTTATCAGCAGTACCAACCGGAATTTTGAGAACCGCCAGGGACCGCGGACGCGTACTCACCTCGCCAGCCCGGCAACAGTTGCCGCGTCGGCAATCAAGGGATGTTTAGCGGACGTCCGGAAACTGGATTAGTGCCATGGAAAAGTTTATTGAACTGGAAGCCATTGCAGCGCCGTTGATGCGGATTAACATCGATACCGACGTCATCATTCCAAGTCGCGAGATGAAACGCGTGTCCAAGGAAGGCCTGTCAGACGGTATGTTCGCTAACTGGCGTTACACGGAACCGGGCGGACGGGAAGAAAATCCGGAGTTCGTTCTGAACCAGGAACCCTATCGGCAGGCAAAAATTCTGCTTGCCGGTGACAACTTCGGATGCGGCTCATCCCGCGAACATGCGGTTTGGGCGCTCGCCGAATGGGGCATACGCTGCATCATCGCACCGGGTTTTGGCAATATTTTCCATGGCAACTGCGTGCGTAACGGCATCCTGCCCGTGATTTTGCCGGAGGATACGGTAAGCGACCTCGCCCGCCAGGTTGAAGAGGACCCGGCAAAAAACACCATAAAAGTCGACCTGATTACCTGCACGGTTGCCGCGCCGGACCAGACGACGAATTCCTTTGAGATTGCGCCCGCCGACCGGGAGATGTTACTGGAAGGCCTGGATGCCATTGCGGTGACCCGGAGGTACGACGACGAGATCCTGGCATTCCAGGGACGTGACCGGCTGAAACGGCCGTGGATATATTTGTAGGAGTCGGCTTTAGCCGCGAACCGAATTTGCGTGCATTCGGACATGCAGATTTAATCGTCGCGTAGCGACACAAGGTTATTTCTCGAAAGCTTGCAGTATCGACAGAAGTCGACCAATGCGGTGCATTGGCGACATAAATTCCGAGGAGACCTTTCAGGACTTGCTGCGCGAGTCCTGAAATCTGCTCGTCATTTAAAGCCGCTCCTACAGGCTAATTCCTGAAGGCTCCCTAATTATTCCGCGGTAACAACACCGTCCGCTATCATCTGGTCGATCTCGGCATCCGAATAACCCGCCTCGGCGAGTACATCGCGCGTATGTTCGCCCGCGCGTGGGACCGGCTGGTACAAGCCAAAGCGATTGCCGTCCATCTCGAGCGGCAGTGCAGGTAGCTTCGCTTCCTGGCCCTTGAACTCGCCGTCAGTAACCGTAAACGGAACCAGTCCGCCACCCGAATTCAGGTGCGGATCTTCGAACAGATCTTCAGGCCGCGTGATCGGTGCAAACGGCAGACCCGTGGCCTCCAGTTTCTCCATTAACTCAGCCTTGGTGTAAGCGGCGAATGCCTCCTTGATGAGCGGCACCAGGCGCTCCTTGTTAGCCACCCGGTCGCTGTTGGTCTTAAGCGTTTCGTCAGCCCCCAACTCATCAAGCCCGAAGGATTCGCACAGCATGACCCACTGCTTGTCGCTGACAACGCCGACAAACACCTGGTCGTCATCCTTTGTATCGAACACCTGGTAGATAGCCCATGCGGAGACACGTGCGGGCATCGGTGCCGCTGCGTTACCGGTCACAGCTTTCTGTGCCATGTGCTGACCGACGAGGAACACCGTGCTCTCGTACAACGAAGCAATGACCAGTTGCCCTTTGCCGGTCTCGTTGCGCTGGTGTAATGCGCCGAGTATGCCCAGCGAGCCGAACATGCCACCCTGCACGTCGATCACCGACGCACCTGCCCGTAAGGGCTGCCCCGGCGGGCCGGTCATGTAGGCGAGGCCGCCCATCATCTGCGCGACTTCGTCAAGCGCGGTGCGGTGTTCGTAGGGACCCGCGAGGAAGCCTTTTTCTGAACAATAAATAAGCTTTGGGTTACGTTTGCTGATTTCCTCGTAACCGAAACCCAGGCGGTCCATCGTACCTGGACGGAAATTCTCGATCAGCACATCTGCATCATCGAGGAGTTTCAGAACCGCTTCCTTGCCGGCTTCCGATTTGAGATCAACGCACAGGCTGCGTTTGTTGCGGTTGTACATCGGGAAATAACCCGATCCTGAACCAGGCAAACGCCGGGTATTGTCGCCCCCGGCCGGTTCGATCTTGATCACATCGGCACCCATATCCGCAAGCACCAGGCCGGCGGCGGGCCCCATAACCATATGGGTAAACTCGATCACCCTGATCCCTGCCAGGGGTAAAGACTGCTTGTCCGTCATTCAGATGCCTTTTCCGTTAGAATTCTTGGCCCCGCGGGGGCCTGGATAGCAGCCGGGCACCGGCTGCGGAGGCGAATTATCGCCCAGCGACCAAATATTTGACAGCCCGGCAGCATAGCCGGCATATCAAGGAAACAACACGCCATGAGCGCCATAGACATACTGGTCAGCGAGGTCGGACCTCGCGATGGCCTGCAGAGCATCAAGTCCATCATGCCGACTGAAGCCAAGAAGGCCTGGATCAGGGCCGAGGCAGCCGCCGGCGTCCCCGAAATTGAAGTCGGCTCCTTCGTGCCGCCGAAGTTACTGCCGCAGATGGCGGATACGGCGGAGATTGTCGAATATGCCGGCAGTATCCCCGGACTGGCTGTCGCCGCGCTCGTGCCCAATTTCAAAGGCGCCGAAAACGCGATCAAGGCCGGTGCACACAAGCTCACCCTGCCCCTGTCAGTTTCGGAAACACACAGCCAGGCAAACCTGAAGAAAACGCATGAACAGGTTTACGAAGAAGTACGCAAAATCGTAGAGCTTTTAAATTCTTTACCGGAGGACCAGCGGCCCGAATTCGAAGGGGGGCTGTCGACCGCGTTCGGTTGCACACTCGAAGGTAAGGTACCGGAAAAGAAAGTTGTGGAGGCTGCCATAAAACTAATGGAGCTGGGCTGTGATGAGGTCGGGCTGGCCGACACCACCGGCTACGCCAATCCGGCCCAGTTGCGGCGGCTCATCAAGCTGATTCGTGCCGAGGTCGGCAATGACAAACTTACGGGTGTCCACATGCATAACACCCGCGGGCTTGGCCTCGCCAACGTGCTGGCCGCACTTGAAGAAGGCATTACCACGGTTGACTCGTCGCTTGGCGGACTGGGGGGCTGCCCGTTCGCGCCCGGCGCCAGCGGCAACATCGTGACGGAAGATCTCGTTTTTATGCTGGATTCGATGGGCCTTAAGACCGGCATCGATCTCGACAAACTATTGCAGATACGGGATATCGTCGTCGACGCCCTGCCGGGCGAAGACATGTATGGCTTCACGCCCGATTCAGGGCTGCCGAAAGGTTACGGCGAGAACGGTAAGCCGGGGTGGGGTGTGGCTGCGTAGGACTTGCTGTGTACACGATAAATATGTTGTAGGAGTCGCCTTTAGGCGCGAACCCGCAGAATTTTCAAATATAGCCATTTACGGAAAAGCTTTCAGGCGTAAGGCTCGAATCAGGCGACGACGCAATAGGCAAAGCGTTGTTCGGTTCGTGGGTTCGCGCCTAAAGGCGACTCCTACAGCGAATTCTTGTTCGCGGCTGAAGCCGTTCCTACAGCGAATTCTTGTTCGCGGCTGAAGCCGTTCCTACGGCGTCCTTCTACAAACAAGCAGCGCCGCCTGGCGCCGCTTTTTATGCTATTGGCAATTTGTCGCGGCTAACGCCTTTCCAACTATTTATATTTAAAGTTCATATCCACCTGGATCGTATCGTGGTCGTAGTCGGTGCCCGGGTTACCGAACACGAAGGGTGACGCCAGATTGTCACTGTTTTTCTCGACATTGTAGTACGTCACTTTAATGGTGGACTGATCGGTCAGCGCATAAGCCCCCGAGAGCACGTCGCCCTTGCCGTTGGTGCCACCGCCGGCGAAGTCGGAGTTAGCCAACAGGCCCAATGTGGCGTTCGCCTCGATATCTTTGTAGTAGTACCTGATCTGCCAGGTACCCTGTTGCTTGGCTTTACCAAGCTGCACGCCGTACAGATGGCCGCTGTCGTTGTCATCGGCATCATCGTTCTTGATGAAGTCACCGAAGAAAGTCAGCGGCATGCCAAATGCTTCCGTGGCGGCCTCGAAGAAGATGTTATAGACCTCGAAATCGTACAGGTAGGTACCACCCTCGTCCGGGTCGGTTACATCAGCAACAGCAACCTCGTTACCCTTACAGTAACCGAAGCTGTCGAGGTCACTGTCCGGCCCGAAACACTTGTGGCCCTCTGCATCGAATTCCGTGTAGCCGATACCCCCCAGAAGCGAAACGCCGCCCACTTCACCCCGGGCGCCCGCCTGGAGAATGTATCCGAACTCGTCATCGCTGTCGCTGTCCGACTCGAGGTCATCGCTGTCGCTGTCCGACTCGAGGTAAACACCCATGGCCTGGGCAAAGTAGTCACCGTTATCCCAGGCAATATCGATCCCCTCCGGACGCCAGTCACTATCCCACTGCAGCGGACTTTTACTGACCCTATGGAACGTGTTCTTTACCTTACCGCCTCGAATGGTGGTGTTTTCGAGACCTGTCCAGCTAAAGTAAGCGAGGTCAAGATTGATATCCTTGGTCGAACCTCCGCCGCCAAGCGTCTGGTTCGTGGAAACCGGATCGTCACCGCCGGATGCAAGTCCAAGTCCAACTTCGACGTCCGAAGGCAGTCTGGCAGTAATCTCTGCCCGCGCCTGGATACGACTGCGGTTCCGGCTACCGTCCTTGCTATCGGGTCTGTCGGCAACGGATTCCGCAGTAACCGAATCGTCTATATCATCGTTCTGATAGCGGTACCGGAAATCGCCCTTGATACTGATACGCTCGGCCCAGGACAGGCTGTCCAGCCGCGCCGTGTTGGCGTCAACCTGCTCCGCCCTGGTCTGCGGAACCGATGCAGACTTTTTGCCTTCGAGTTGATCGATACGCTCCAGCGCCTGCTCGAGCATTTGTTTAACTTCTGCGAACTCTTCATCGCTTACGGCCGCATTTGCGATTGCAATTGGTGCTGCCAAAATTACCAGCAACCCTGCGAGGGTTGTAAATTGCTTCATCTCATTCTCTCCAACAAAACAGGCGGCCCATCCGCCCGTCTTCCCAGGCACCTCGGCAGTGTCTGACGGACGCGATAATAGGCATTTACGGCCACAAAGCAACAAAAAAAAGCGGTGTTAAAACACCGCCTTTAGTTACACCAGCCGCCAAACCGAATACCGAATAATTAAGGTGCTTCGCCTGTCGCACCCCGCAAATAAGCAATCAGGTCAGCCCGTTGCTGTTGATCGCTGATGCCCGCAAAAATCATCGTCGTGCCCGGCACCGCCGTTGAAGGGTTGGTGATCCAGTGATCGAGCGTTTCGTCGTCCCAGGTAATCCCGGCGTCGCTCAACGCCGCCGAGTAGAAAAAGCCGTCTGCCTGCGCAGCCGGGCTGTCGTAAAAGCCGTGCAGGTTCGGCCCGATCTTGTTAAGCCCGCCCTCGTCCAGGGTATGGCAGGACTGACAGAGGAGGTACATACGCTCTCCGGCCTTGGAATCGGCGTTTGCCATGGCGCTTGCCAAATCTGCCGGCGTGGCCCGGGCTTGTGGTCCGCCTTCCGATGATTCCTGGGCACAAGCGACAAGCACAAGAGATGCCGCCAGGACTAATAACCTTTTCATTTGTATTCCCATTGTTAAGTTCCGGCGTTAACCGGACAGAGTTTTACTTTCTAGCCTGCTTTGCCGAGTTCCGCCGCGCGATGAATAGCCCGGCGTATACGCGGATAAGTACCGCAACGGCAAATATTGGTAATCGTTTCGTCTATCGCTGCGTCATCCGGATCTGGATTCTCACTCAATAACGCGGCGGCGGCCATAATCATGCCAGACTGGCAGTACCCGCATTGCGGGACCTGCTCTTCTATCCAGGCCTGCTGCACGGGATGAAGTGCTTCGTCTTCCGCCATGTCTTCAATTGTTTTTACCGACCTTCCTGCAACAGCACTGGCGGGAAGCACGCAAGTTCGAACCGCCGCTCCGTCGAGGTGCACGGTACACGCGCCGCACTGGGCGATGCCGCAACCGTACTTGGTACCGGTTAACTGCAGGCGATCACGCAATACCCAGAGCAGCGGCATTTCTGCCGGCACGTCTACTGAAACATTTTCGCCGTTGAGTATAAAACTGATCATTCTCTTGCCACCGTCATTCGTTCAGGATACTCCGCTTCGGCACGCCTACGGTAGTCTCCCGGTAATTCATCGACAGACTCCAGCTTGGCTCCGGCTGCGTGCCATAACAAATGCCCCGGCCGGTCCCCCATTTCCATCCATTCCTGCCACGGCATGGTAACCGTCGAACTGAACACCGTTGGCAGCCGAACCAGGTCAGGATCGTTGAACTTGTCTATGCTTACAAACATCGTCTGGCTTTGCGCCCGCGGCGCAGACAGGCCGGGCGGATATATCGTGTCGTTATTCATCCAGAGATGATTCGCCGCGACGCTCCACCATTTCTTGAGCGGTGTATCCGGGATCTGGTCACGAAGCTTCGTCGGTCGCACCCCGTTGACCGACAGGTTGAAACCGCGGCCGGGACCTCCACCCTGCACAGCTGCATCAACTTTATTGGTCTTGCCGGTAAAAGGATTCTCGTACTCGCGCAACCAGTTGCCATTGAGATCCTGAAAAAAAGTAACGGTGTTGCCCGTCAGTTCAAAAGTACCGTCATCCAGATGAGTAACCAGGTACAACTCCATACCGCTGAAGGTGAACAGCGCCTGCGGGTTTTGTTCTTCTCCGATCACCGCGTAGACGGTACCGTTGTACCACCAGGGCACATCCTCTTCCTCGAGGCTTGCCATCATTCGAATAAAGCCAACCAGGCTGGCTTCCGGGGTACCCAGGTCGACAGTGCCAGGCGCGACGCCTGCTTTATCAGGCTCAGGCAGCGCGCCCTCTGCACTCGCGAGCAACAAACCACCGGTACTCATAAGTAACGCGCGCCTCGTGTATTCTGCCGCCATTCGATTAGCCTGCCGGCAGTCAGAGCCCCAATCCGCCCGGGTTCATCAGGCCGTCCGGGTCGAGCTGGTCTTTAATTTTTCTAAGTAGCTGCTCGGCGTTTTCTTCGCGGCCACGCATGTACGGGTAGGACTTGCCTATCTGCATATGAATCGCGCCAAACTCGCTGAAAATATCCAGTATCCGGCTTTTCATTTCCGCAACGAGGGCGCGGCCTTCCGGGTTGGCCGGGTATTCCGGCAACATGTCGAGGTATTCCTGCGGCAGGTAACGCTTGTGAAAAGGCGTACGGTCATCTTCCCAGTAGAACACCGGCTCGAACAGGAAACCATTAGTGCTGATACTGGTAAACATGGCGGCCTTCTCAACCCTGTGCTTATCCATACGCTCGGCATATTCCTCGTATAGTTCATCGAGGCGGGCATTGAAGGCCTGCAGGCGCGAAAAGGGCATGATGCCGTGCATCGGCACCCAGCGCTGACCACGCGGCCCCAGGATCGGGTACAGCGGAATGAATGGCATCGCCATCAGCACGGTCGGGATCGTGTTCGCAATCTCCTTGCCGTGCGGCGCCACGGCCTTGCGGATCATGTTGAGCTTGGTGCCCACCTCCGCCCGACTGTATCCCTCGACATTGAAATGCATCGAATAGGGAAAGGCTTTCAGCATGCTCTCACCCGCAATCGCCATCTTGATGAGTTTCCACAAGCCCTCGATCGGGTTGCGTGACGCTTTATATACGGCCTTGGCAGCTTCCATCATCTGGCCCGTGTCCTGGCTGCCCAACTGGCCCTGCTGCAGCTTCGGGTCGAGACCAAAATTGTCGGACGCAACGCCTTCGCGGGCCGCGGCAGCTGCACCTTCGGCCATCGTATCGAAGTCGTTGAAACCAAAGGAGCACGACATCTTGTGTGTCGGGTTCTTTATAAGGCGCAGGGTAATGCGCGCTTTCAGGCCCAGCACACCAGCGTCGCCGGTAAACAGGCCGGTCAGGTCCGGGCCGTACCAACGGAAAAACGGTCCGCCGTTTTCAATCGCGTTCGAACCGGTGCGAATGATGCCGCCGCCGGGCAGAACCACCTCGAAGGACAGCACCGAGTCGGCTGAAATACCGAAGGTGCCCGACCCCAGGCTGACACTGTTTTGCGACATCGAGCCGCCCACCGTCGCCCTGATCCCGGAAAACGGGCCCCAGAATGGTGTGCGCAGACCCTTCGCGGTGAGGGCGTCGGTCATTTCCGCCCAGGTGATGCCGGGCTCAACCGTGACATACATGTCCTCTTCGTTGATCTCCAGGATTCGGTTCATGCGTTCCGTATCGACGAGCAGCGAATTCGGCGTGTCCGGCAGATACGCGTCGGTATAAGAGGCGCCGCCGCCCCGGGGCACCAAAGCCACCCCCGCCGCCGTGGCGATCTTCGAAATCTCGACCATGTCGGGCAGTGAACCGGGTTGTACCACCGCAATGGGCAGTTCCCGGAAACTGTAGACGTCCATCGCATAGAACTCGCGATCTGCATCATCCGTCAGGACGTAGTCGCGCCCGATCACGCTGACCAGCTGTTCGACCAGGTCGCGTGATTCTGTTTCGTTAGCCACCATGGCGGTCGTTCCTCTTGTCATTCGTTACCCGGATGCACACATCAGCTGCCGGTGAAGGCGCCACCGACCTGCGATATCCCACCGGGAATTCCGTAGTCTTTCCAGATCTTTATCTTTCCGTCGCGGACCAGGAAATAACCCGCGATCGAGAAATGCATACTGCGGCTTTCATCTTCGCCGACAAAATGGTCGATACGGTCGTTAATGACCAGCTCACCGATGGAATAAGTCCGCAGAATTTCCCACTTGACCTCTTTCATATTTTTCAGGAAACCGTCGAGTTCCTTGATGAAGGCTTCCCGGCCAACGATATCGGGCCGGCCTTCGAACATCTGGTACTGAATGTCATCAGCCAGGTAGTCGGCCAACAGGCTCGCATCGCGAGTGGACCAGTCCAGGCAAAACTGTGTGACAATGCGTTCGTTTTCAATTTCCAGTTCACTTTTTTCCACTTTCCCGCTCTCCCCTGAAATAGTTGCGCAAGCTGCCAGACCGACCGCCGCACCAAGCACGGCGCGACGACTGAGCCGCCCGGCTTCGGTATTATTGTCCATGACAGCCTCTTTATTTATTTGTTATAGACAGAACCCCGACCCTGATATTACCCGATATCCTTTCACACCATGACTATTGTTTATGAGAGTTTCCCGGTTGGCCCCTTGCAGTGCAATTGCACTGTGCTGGGTGATTCCGAGAGCGGCCGGGGCTACATTTTCGATCCCGGCGGAAATCCGGAACGGATTATGGAGGCTGTCGAAAAACTTGGTCTGCGCATCGAGGCGCTGGTGCACACACATGCGCACCTTGATCATTTTCTTGCCGCCGGGCGCATCAGGTCGCAGACGGATGCGCGCATATGCCTGCAACAGGACGATAAGTTTTTGTGGGATTCGCTTGAAACGCAGTGCGCCATGTTTGGCTTGCCTTATGAACCCGTACCTGACCCCGACCACTGGCTCGAACACGACGAGCCGTTGAGTTGCGGTGGCGGAATCTGTATTCATACCCCCGGCCATACACCGGGCTCGATGAGCTTTTATTTCGAGAATGAAGAACTGCTTATCGCGGGCGACACGCTGTTTCAGAATTCGGTCGGGCGCACCGATTTACCCGGCGGGGACACCGGCAAGCTAGTGGATTCAATACAGACTCGTCTCTACTCGCTGGATGACGAGACGACGGTTATTACAGGCCACGGACCCTCGACCAGCATTGGCCACGAGATTCGTAACAACCCCTTTGTTACAGCCAGGGGTTAAAGACTAAGCTTTTTAAATATCGTTTCGGGTATGGAGCGCACGATCAGCATGATCAGTGCCCAGAAGCCCGGCAGGTATACAACGTTACGGCGTTTATCGATCGCTTTAACGATCCCGGCAGCAACGTCTTCGGGCTGCGCCCAAAGTATCCCCCGCTCCGGTATATGCGCCGTCATCGGCGTATCCACGAAGCCGGGCTTGATCGTTAGCACGTGTACGGCCGATTTGCTGAGTCGATTCCGCATACCCTGCAGGAAAGCATCCAGGCCGCTCTTGGCCGAACCGTAGACATAGTTGCTTTGCCGGCCGCGATCACCCGCGACCGACGAAATAACAGCAACTGTCCCTTTTGCTCTTTCCTCCAGCTGATTGGCCAGCGGCGTCAGAAGTGCAACCACGCTGAGAAAATTTACGTCGATGGAGTACAGCGTATCCTCAACATTTTGCTGACAATTCTCCTGGTCCGGCAATATGCCGTGCGCGACGAGCACAATATCGAGTTCCGGCATCGCATCCATCGCAGCGGCTATGATCTCTGCATGCCGGTCGTGATCGGTCAGGTCGGCCACAAGCACATCGACCTGTTCGGCACCGCGGACGCGTAAATCATCGGCAACAATATCCAGGCGCACCGCATCCCGCGCGACGAGGAACAAGCGGTCACCGCGACCTGCGTAAATACGCGCAGTTGCCTCGGCGATGGCAGAACCCGCGCCTATTACAAGGACCTGGCTCATAGCTTGTCGCCGGTCACCCGGCGCCAGAAGCTGGATGAAAAGGCAGGGTCAACGAAGCCTGCAAATTCTTTCCAGCGTGGAAAATAGCTCTGAAAACTTTCAGCACTCATACGTGCATCCTTCGCAGGATAAACCGCGCCTCCCACCTCCCGGGTCATCGCGTCCAGCCTGTCGAGCTGGCGAAACACATCGGGGGTGTTCGGAAAATCCAGTGCCAGCGTCACGCCCGGGCGTGGAAAAGACAGCATACCGGGCGACTCCCGGTCACCAAATATTTTCAGCACGACGAGGAAGGAACCGCTGCCCTTACTCGCAATATCACTCAGCATGTTTCTAAGCACGGCGCGCCCGTCCTCGCCCGGCAACACGCACTGGTACTGCAGCATCCCCCGGGGACCATAAATATGGTTCCAGTCGCCTATCGTATCCAGCGGGTAGAAAAACGGCCGGTGGTGAATCGTTCGGGTGTGCTGCTTCTGCCGTTGCCGCATGTACCAGAATGCATTGAAACTCTTGAGGCTTAAACGATTGATGAGGGAAAACGGTGGCTGAAATGGCACGGATACCCGCGCCCCGCGGTCCACGTCAACCACCTGGCTTTTGCTGTCCGTATGGTTCGCGCGGGCGAACAAACCACGGCCGAGTGATGCGCCCTTGGCGATACAGTCGATCCATGCCACGGTGTATTCATAGTCGGCGTCAGACAACTCGGAGAGCCTGAAAAACTCTTGCAGGTTCGCAAACTTGATGCTCTCTTCCCGCAGCAGCGGCCCGTCGATTTTACGCAGCGCGATCTCGACCCATGTAACCAGGCCCGTCAGGCCGAGTCCGCCGATGGTGGCTGCAAACAGGTCTGCATTTTCATCCGGTGTGCACAGCTGCCGCGAACCATCCGACCGCAGCAGTTCCAGCGCCCGAACATGACAACCCAGGGTACCTGCCTTGTGATGGTTCTTGCCATGCACATCATTAGCCAACGCCCCCCCGATGGTGACGTAGCGGGTGCCGGGACTGACTGGCAAAAACCAGCCCTTCGGAACGCACAGTTCCAGAATCTGCGAAAGCAGCACACCGGACTCGCACCTCAGTACCCCGGTTTCAGCATCAAAACTTACGAAACGGTTCAGCGAACGTGTATCGATTACGGTGCCGCCACGGTTCAGGCAAACGTCGCCGTAACTGCGGCCGTTACCGTAAGGCAGCAGGCTGGAAGTTCCCTCGAGGGGCTCGGGCAACTCGTCCCCACGCCAGGCCAGGCGCAGACCCTGCTGAGCAATTTGCGGGAAACGGCCCCAGGATGTGTAAAGCGTATCAGCCACGATCAATCGAGGATGGGGCTAAGGAACGGCCTTACCTGTTCCCAATAAGTAGCTGTTCCATAAGAAATTAGTGCAAACAACGCCAGCCACCAGGTACGGACGTCCTGGACCGTGAATACCACCGGATCGTCATGCATTTCGCCACGCCGGGTGAGTAGCCACATGCGGCTGATCCAGTACAGCATCATCGGGCAGAGTATCCAGAGTGCCTCAGGCCGTGCATACATATCGGCAACCTTGTCGCTGTTTATGTACAGGGCCAGCACGAGTACGGAGAGGTAGCCACTGGAAGTACCGAGTTGCGCCAGGGTTTCCGTATCCACCGACCTGTATGCCCTGCCCACAAGATTTTCCTGCCCATCAGCGTGTACAAGCTGTAATTCTGAGTGCCGTTTTATAAGCGCGAGACTCAGGAACAGGAAAATCGAAAAGGCCAGCAACCAGAATGTTGGTGCGACCGAAATCGCGGCAGCACCAGCGATAAGCCGGAGCGTATACAAACCCGCCAGCACGAGACCATCGATGAGGGAAGCACGCTTCAGCCACAGTGAATACGCCATGGTGGAGAGGTAATAGATACCCAGTACCCAGATGAAAAACCTCGGCAGTACAGAAGCAATGCTTATGGCCATCACCAGCAAAACGATCATCGCAACAACTCCGTGCGCGATAGGCGAATCACCGGCCGCAAAGGGACGGAAGCGTTTATTCGGGTGCTGCCGATCTGAAGCCAGGTCCAGAAGGTCATTTAACAGGTAAACACTCGAAGCGCAGAAACAGAATGCCAAAAACCCAAGCAGGGTCTGTATTACCAACTGGGGGTCGCCAAGCTGATGCGAAAGAACCAGCGGTACAAACAGCAACAGGTTCTTGAGCCACTGGTGCGGGCGCATTGCCCTTATCAGGCACCGGAGGTGATTCGGCCTGGCCGAAAACTCCTTCACTACCTCCGTGCTGGCCTCAGCCCTGCGGCGTACGCCCGGCGCCACATTTACGAGCACCGCCTCATCGGCAGCCTGCCAGAGCGACACGTCGACCGATGAATTACCTGCATAGGCAAAACCACCGGCAAGCAGGGACTGGATGCGCGCAAGCTTGGTTGCACCTGACAGGTTTTCGCTGAGCGTGCTACCCAGTACATCGGAAAAAATACCCAGGTATTCGGCTACGCCGTGCGCATAGCGTTCGTTGGACGCGGTTGCCAGCACCAGGCGGCGTCCTCCTTTATGCTGTTCCCGCAGGTATTCAAGAAACTCGGGATGGTAGGGCAACAGGCTGGCCTGCAGCTCGGCCCGGTTCGCAATCATCTGCTTCAGGTGTGCTTTACCGCGGAATAGCCACAGCGGCAGCAGAAGAAGGTAAAAGGGGTTGATCTTCAGCAGCACGAACACCGATTCATGCAGACAGTCTGTACGAATCAGGGTGCCGTCCAGATCGACGACCATCGGCTTGTTGTGCGCCTCGTCCACTTAATCCGAATCCCCTTTCAACTCATCAATGGCTATGCCGCCCTGACCGCCAAACTCTATACCAACCAGGAATGTGAGCCCGATAGCGACCGCAAACCAGAGCGTTGCCAGCCTGCATATTATGACGGCAGAAACGGCCAGTGGCGCATCTACCCCGCTCAGGATAAGCAGCGAGCCCATAACCAGTTCAGTTCCACCCAGGCCACCGGGAATAAATGACACAACCCCCGCAAGTATGCTGACACCGTATATTCCGGCGGCAAGCATAAACGGTGTTTCCGCCCCCATGCGGTCCAGAACGACATACAGGGCGTAACCCTCGGCCGCCCAGGCAAGCAGGCCTATGGCCAGTCCCGCGTAAAGCGGAGCCGAGCGCAGCAGTTCGACGGACGAACTCAACATGTTCAGAAAATGCTCGCCCATGGAGCGCAGCCGCGCCGACCTGAGTCCCTGGCGCAGGCGATCCAACCACCCGTAAAGTGCCTGGCTGTGCATCAGGGGCAACACCGCAACAACACTCACGAAGGTAACGCCGACAAGCCAGCGCATATTTTCGAAAGCATAAGCGGCCAGCGACGCGACGATGATCATGGATATCAAGTCGATCAATCGCTCGACAAAAAAGGCCGACAGGCTGTGAATGTAACGGACATTAAAACGCTTAAGGTAAACCGATCGAACGGCCTCCCCCACTTTGCCCGGCGTCGTGGTGAGTCCGAACCCCGCCAGGTAAGCCGAGATATTGGCGCCGGTCGGCACCTGGTAACCGAGCCGTCGCAGGTAATAGTCCCAGCGGATGAAGCGCAGCAGGTAATTGATCAGCGACAGGCCCAGGATTATTGCCCAGCCATCCGGGCCCAACAGCTTTGCAGCGGCCCAGACATCTCCCATCCCGCCATAGGCCGCCCAGGCGGCATAAAACATGACACTGAGCAGGATACACACCAGCAACTGGCGAATGGCATTTCGGGGGAGGGGCAACAGAAAATCCTTTAAGAAACAAACTGGCAGGCTCAGTTCTGAACGCCAATACTAGCAGACCGGCGGAATGCACCGCTTGAGCCAGGTCGCGTTTTAGTCGCCCGTCACTATCCTTGCAGGCCCCGCATATACATTAAAGCGGCCGTCACGCAGAAACCCGGCAAGTGTCATTCTGGACTCCCAGGCCAGTTCCACGGCCAGGCTGGAAGGTGCGCCTACCGCAACCAGCATGGGTATCCCGGCCATGCGCGCCTTTTGCACCAGCTCAAAACTCGCGCGGCCGCTGACGATTACGCCGAAGTTCCATAATGGCAGTTTTGCCGCACGTAAATTTGCGCCGATGAGTTTGTCGACGGCATTGTGGCGGCCCACATCTTCGTATATGTCGCCGGTTAAACCATCGGCATCAAACAATGCTGCCGCATGAATGCTGCCTGTGCCCGCAAAAATACGCTGGCCTGCAGTCAGCTGCTCCGGCAGACGGTTAAGCGATTCGGCGCTAACCCGCAACGACTCGCCGCGAACGGGGAATGGTGCCTGTGCGCTGATGGCATCAATCGAAGCTTTACCGCAAATACCGCACGAGGACGTAACAAAGAAGTTCCGTTGTAAAGCCGCCGGGTCAACTTCAGGCGCGGCATGCAAACTAACCTTTAGTGAATTGGACTGCTCCACACCCTTTGTATCTGTTTCCCAAGCAATTCCTGCCACCTGGTCGACCGAGCCTATAAAACCTTCGGTGAACAAAAAGCCGAGCGCAAGATCGAAGTCATTCGCCGGCGTACGCATGGTTACGGCAATGTCGTGTACGACTTCCCCGTCTCCGGTCATCCATGCCAGCCGCAATCCTAAGGGTTCCTCGGTAACGAGGCTGTCCTCGGCGGCCGCGATGCCGGCGGGACCGATCTTTTTGACCGACACCTCGGTCATGGATGTATGTTTCGCACTAACCATCTTCGCTCGCGTCAGCGTTCGCACCACTTAGATCGAATACGCGGTTGGGGTTGAGTATGCCCCTGGGGTCCAGTGCCTGCTTCAAAGCTTGCATCAGCGCGATTTCCTCGGGCGTGCGACTGGTTGTCAACCAGCGTTTCTTCTCGAGCCCTATGCCGTGTTCACCGGAAACCGAACCCCTGATCTGTGCCAGTGGCTCGTACACGGCACGCTCGACGCGATCCCGCGTTGCCTGCTCGCGGTCGCCCATCGCACAGACAAAATGCAGGTTGCCGTCGCCCGCATGGCCGAATACCCAGATGTGGTAATCCGAACCGGCCCATTCGGCACGCAAACGTTCCAGCACCGTGTCGACGTAGGCTTCCATGTGTGACAACCGCAAACTCACGTCGAATATAAACACGGGACCGCAATCCATCGTCCTGTCCACGTTATCGCGCAATTGCCACAACGCCTCGCGCTCCGCACCCGACTTGCAGACCACCGCATCGGCAACCAGCTTGTTGTCGATAGCGGCAGAGATCGCACCCAGGAAACGTTCATGATCGGCAGTGATGTCTGCACCCAGTGCTTCGACCAGGACGTAATACGGATAATCAGTTGATAGTGGCGGGTTGTCACCCGCTACGAGCTTGTAGTAATTCTGCCAGAGCACTTCATAGGCGCTCAGCGTTCCCCCGAGTGACACATCCAGACCCCTTAGCAAGCTCGTGACCGCCGTGAAATCCTGGCAGGCAACCAGTGCAGTGTTCTGACTTTGCCAGGCGGTGCGCAGGCGCAACACCAAGCGCGTAATAACCCCGAGCGTTCCCTCGCTGCCTATAAACAGTTGCTTCAGGTCGTAGCCGGCGTTGTTCTTCAGCATGCCGTTCAGCGACGACACAACGGTGCCATCGGCGAGCACCGCTTCGAGCCCCAGCACGTTATCGCGGGTCATGCCGTAACGGATCACCCGGTTACCGCCCGCGTTGGTGGCCGCGTTGCCGCCCAGGGTGCAGGAACCGCGCGCGCCCATATCGAGCGCGAGCATCAGCCCTTCCGATTCCGCCCGGTCCTGCGCCTCTGCGAGTTTGACACCCGCCTGCACCTGCATAGTCCGGTCGACAACGCTTAAGGTTTCAATCGCGTTCAGCCGTTCGGTGGAAAGTATGACATCCTGTTCGGTCGCAATCGCCCCCTTGACGAGTCCGGTGAGGCCGCCGTGGGTAACGACAGGTTGTCCCGCCGCGTTACATGCCCGAAGCACCATTGCTACCTGCTCCGTATTCGCGGGCCTGAATATGACCGGGGCGGCTATTGCATCGCTGCGCCATATGCCCGCCGACCGGGTGCTGACAGCGTCGCCTGTCAGCACTCCGTCCGGGCCCAACTCTGCGCCAAGGGTGCGGATGAGGTCATCCATGAGCTCAGGACTCGCTGCCGGCCGGGAATTCATAATCTGCAAATTGTTCACGCAATGCTATTTTTTTCAGCTTGCCGGTCGCGGTGTGCGGCAACTCGTCGACAAAGGCTACGTCATCCGGGATCCACCACTTTGCGACTTTGCCGTCGAACCAGGCCAGCATGTCCTCGCGGCTGATTGTTTCGCCGGGACGCATGACTACAACCAGCAACGGCCGTTCTGTCCACTTGGGGTGTGCAATCCCGATCACCGCGGCTTCGGCCACCTTTGGGTGGTTAACGGCCGTGTTCTCGAGTTCGATCGAGCTGATCCATTCTCCGCCCGACTTGATCACATCCTTGGTGCGATCCGTGATCTGCATAAAGCCTTCCGGTGTTATGTTCGCGACATCGCCCGTATCGAACCAGCCGTCTGCGTCGACTGCCGGCCGATCGTCCTTGTAGTAAGCGCTGACTACCCACGGGCCGCGCACCTTGAGCGCGCCAAACGATACTCCGTCCCACGGTAACTCCTGGCCATTGTCATCAACAATTTTCATCTCCACGCCGAACAGGCCCCGCCCCTGGCGCAGGCGAACCTGCAACAATTCATCTGCGGGCAAGGCTTCCATCCCGGTCTTCAGGCTGTTGTAAACCCCGACCGGGCTCATCTCGGTCATTCCCCAGGCGTGGTGCACATAAACATCGTGCTTAGTGTCGAAGGTCTCGATGATCGACGCCGGGCACGCCGCGCCGCCGACACAGACGCGCTGCAGACTGTTAGCTGTCTGTCCCGATTCCTCGAGGTAAGCAAGCAGGTTCAGCCAGACGGTGGGCACACCAAGCGAGTAGTCGACGTTTTCCGATTCCATCAGTTCATGCAGCGCTTCACTGTCACCCATTTTCGGCCCCGGCAGTACAAGCTTCGCACCCGTCATCGGGACGCCGTAAGGCGCACCCCAGGCATTAACATGAAACATGGGTACGACCGGCAATACACAGTTGCGCTCCGAAAAACTCATAACGTCGGGCAGGCAGATGCCATAGGCGTGCAGCACGGTTGCCCGGTGACTAAACAGCGCACCTTTCGGGTTGCCCGTCGTGCCGGATGTGTAACACAACGAACATGCGGCGTTCTCATCGAACTCGGGCCAGTCAAACTCGCCTGGCTCGCCGGCAAGCAGTTCTTCGTAGCTGACTGCCCCCTTTAAAGAGGTGTCGGGCATATGTTCCGCATCCGTCAGCACGATATAGGCCTCGACCGTCGGCAGTTTGTCTGCAAGTTCTTCGAGTAACGGTACAAACATCGGATCGGTGAAGACCAGCCGGTCTTCGGCATGGTTCACAATGTATTCGATCTGCTCGGTGAACAGCCGCGGATTGATCGTGTGGCAAACGCTGCCTGAACACGAGATCGCGTAGTAAAGCTCCAGGTGCCGGTGATCGTTCCAGGCCAAGGTGGCAATACGATCACCCTCTCGCATCCCGAGTCCCGCCAAGGCGTTTGCAAGTTGCCGGGTACGCACAAAAGCGTCGGCATAGGTATAACGATGGCGCGGGCTATCCGCCGTGACGGAAACGATCTCCCGTCCGGCATGATTGATATCCGCGAACCGCATGATCCGGGTGATCAGCAGCGGAGTGTCCATCATCAAGCCCTGCAGCATCGTGGGTTCCCCTGTAGCGGCCGGATGTATTTGTGTACTGAGGTTTTCAGCCCCCGATGTAATACATCTCGACTTTGTCGGCCGGGGCCGCATCGCGTGCGCGCAGTTCGCTATAGCGATCCACACGTTTATTCCAGACAGCGCTGATCGTATCAAGCAGTTCCTCGTCGGATGCTTCCGCGCGCAGCAGTACCCGCAGATCCGTACCCTGGCCTGCAAACAGGCAGGTAAAGAGGTTGCCGTCGGACGATAAGCGGGCACGCGTACACGAACCGCAAAACGGCTCTGTCACTGAATTAATGAAACCGACTTCGCCCTGCCCGTCTTCGAATACATAACGACTCGCGACTTCACCGTGGTAATTGCGCTCTGCCGGAACGATAGGCCACTGCTTGCCAATTTTTTCGACCAGCTCGCGCGCTGGAACCGCTTCATAACGCTGCCAGTGATTAATCGTGCCGACATCCATGTACTCGATGAAGCGAACGATAATCCCGGTTCCGCGAAACTTTTCGACCATCCCGAGCACGGTATGATCGTTGATATCACGCTTGACGACCGCGTTGACCTTGATCGGCGCCAGGCCGGACAGCCCGGCCTCGTGTATACCTTCCAGAACCCGCTCGTGGCTGCCGCGACCGCCGCTCATTTGAGTAAACACGTCGGGGTCGAGTGAATCGAGGCTGACGGTCACCCGGTCAAGCCCGGCGGCCTTAAGTGCCGCTGCATGTTGAGCAAGCAGTATGCCGTTGGTGGTCAACGCGATATCGTCTATGCCTTCGACGCTGCGCAGTTCCGCAACCAGATCGGGCAGGTTTGCGCGCAGCAGCGGCTCACCGCCGGTGATGCGCAGCTTGTGCACACCCAGCCCGGCAAACACCTCGGCCAGCCGTACTATTTCCCTGAATGACAGGCGTTCGTCACTGTTCAGGAACTGAAAGTCCTTGTGGTACTTGTCCTCCGGCATGCAATACGGGCAGCGAAAGTTACAGCGGTCCATGACAGAAATTCGCAGATCGCGCAATGGCCTTGCGAATGTGTCATGCAGCTTTGCTTTGTGCCCGGCGCTGTCAGGGAAACCGAGAATCTTGTCCGTCATTTTGTCCGTTATTTAAAGTCTGCTTATCTTGTTCCGACGACCCTTTTTGACGCTAACATACGCCCTTATCAAGTCAATGAGATTTATCAGTAACTCACCGCCTGGTCTCATCAAATCAGGTTAACAGTCAGGCCGGCAGGCTAGTTTATACTGGCGTGCGACAACCACCATACGCGCAAACACTAATAATAAGCACCATGACTCAGCCCGCCCCGGATACAGCAGCAGAGATGCGCGCCATCGAGATCAGCACCCCCGGCGATCCGGATGTGCTGCGGGTAGCGCGGGCTGCTACCCCGGTCCCGGCCGCGGATGAGGTGTTAATCAAAGTAGTGGCGGCCGGAGTTAACCGGCCCGACTGCCTGCAGCGTCGCGGACTGTACCCGCCACCGCCGGGTGCTTCAGACACGCCGGGGCTGGAAGTTGCCGGTATCATCCAGGCAACAGGCGCCGAGGTCACCACTTTTAAACCGGGTGACAAGGTGTGCGCTCTGCTCGCCGGCGGCGGCTACGCCGAATATTGTGTAGCGCCGGCCGTGCAGTGCCTGCCCGTCCCCGAGGGTTTGAGTTTTGCCGAGGCGGCCGTGATTCCCGAAACCTTTTTCACTGTCTGGACCAATGTTTTTGACCGTGGCCAGTTACAAGCCGGTGAACGAATACTCGTACACGGAGGCGCGAGCGGTATCGGCACCACGGCGATCCAGGTCGCACGCGCGCTGGGCGCGGAGGTTTATGCCACGGCCGGCAGCGACCAGAAAGTCGCGTTGTGCGAACAGCTCGGAGCAAAGCGCGCGGTAAACTACAACACTGACGATTTCGTCAAGATCATCAAACCGTTAACCAACGACAAAGGCGTCGATCTTATTTTCGATATCGTAGGCGGTGCATACCTCGAGCAAAATATTAAACTGCTGGCGACCGACGGCAGGCTGGTCGTCATCGGCGTGCTCGGTGGCGCGAAGGCCGAACTGAACCTGGGCCATGTGTTGCTGAAGCGGTTAACAATCACCGGCTCGACGCTGCGCTCCCGCCCGGTTGCAGAGAAAGGCGAGATTGCCGAGGCGCTTAAGGAACATGTTTGGCCGCTGCTGGAAAGCGGTGAGATAAAGCCGGTTGTGCAACAGTCCTGGCCACTTGAGCAGGCTGCCGCGGCGCATACGCTGCTCGAAGCCAACGGCGCGGCCGGCAAGCTGGTGCTGATTGTCGATCCCGATCTTGCGGACACGGTGCCCGTATGAGCAATCGAATGCTCATTGACACCTTTGATAAGTGGCGCAGCGAGGGTGAGGCTTTTGCGCTGGTGACGGTCGTCGAGACAGAAGGCTCTACCTACAGCAAGCAGGGCCGTCACCTGCTGATCAAGGCGAGTGGTGAACACGAGGGCTTGCTGAGCGGCGGATGCCTGGAAGGCGATCTCGCTGAACACGCACGTGGAGTAATCGAGAGCGGCAAACCCGAGGTTGTCACTTATGACATGCGTGACGACGCCGACGACCTGTGGGGAATAGGCCTGGGTTGCAACGGCATGATGCGCATGCTCGTGCAGCGCGTCTCCGGTGACAACGACTGGGAGCCCCTGCAGGCGCTGACCGCTGCAATGGGCACGACCGAAACCCACACGGCTGCACTGATCGTGGAAAGTAAGGAACCCGATACGCCGGTCGGCATGTGCTGGGTCGACAATATCTCCATGGTTTCTTCGGAACTGCCCACCCTGAAACAGAATAAAAACGTAACGGCACTGCACTGGAAAATACATCCATGGACAAGGCTCCTGTTACTGGGCGCCGGGCCCGATGCGGTGCCGGTCGTCGAGTCTGCCCGGATGCTGGGATGGGAGGTCACCGTCGCCGACCACCGGCCGCATTACATCGATTCCGGGGGTTTCGATGCCGCCGATGCGCGCCTGCAGGTGATCCCCGCCGATATTTCCGCGGTGCTGAACTTGGGCTTTAGCGCGATCGTCGTGATGAGCCACCACCTTGAAACCGACCGGCTGTACCTGCAACAACTGGCCAAACTGGATGCCGACAAGCAGCCGACCTACGCAGGTATACTCGGGCCGGCTGCACGCAAACAGAAACTGCTTGATGACATCTGCCCCGACAATTCTGAGTTCACTGCCCTATTGCGCGGCCCGGTCGGGCTTGACCTTGGTGCAAACAGTCCCGAGACCATCGCGTTGTCGCTTATCAGTGAAATACAGGCGGTGCTGAACGGAAGTTCGGGCAGTGCGCTGAGCAACACTCCGTGAGCAGCAACGATCCAACACGCGTGGAAGCTTTCCGTATCGATGTCGAGGAAGCCGGGCAACTGATTGCGGATAACATGCCGCAATACGGGTCTATTTCGGTACCGCTGGCAGAAGCCACCGGGCAGATACTCCGCCAGAAAATAATTGCGGAGCGCGACCAGCCCCCCTTCGATCGAGCCACGATGGACGGTATCGCCGTCGCGGCCACTGATCTTGCCGGTGGCACACGTGCTTTTAAATTTGATGGCATACAGGCTGCCGGTCAGCCGGCAAAGGCATGCAACGGCCCGGGGCACTGCCTCGAAGTTATGACCGGTGCCGTGATGCCGACAGGCACCGACACGGTTGTGCCGGTCGAACGCATTAACGTCGCTGACGACGTGGCGACGCTGGAAAACGGTTACGAAGCAACGCCCGGACAGTTTATCCACGGGTGTGCTTCGGACCATGCGCAGGGCGACGTCCTCCTGGAACCCGGCACGCACATCGACGGGGCAGAGATGGCCATCCTGACCGCGGCCGGCCAGGCGAACGTGGAAATCGCCCGCTGGCCGAAGATCGCGATCATTTCGACCGGCGACGAACTCGTAGATGTCGGCGAGGCCATCGAGGACTACCAGATTCGCTCATCCAATGATCGCGCATTGCAGGCCTCGCTCGAACGCCACGGTTGCAAGCAAAGTATGCGTGCCTGGTTACCCGACGACCCGGACAAGCTGTTGCAACAGGTTGGCACACTGCACGCCGACAACGACGTACTCGTCCTGAGTGGCGGTGTATCGATGGGTAAATACGATTATGTTCCCGGAATTCTTAAAGAACTTGGCGTAAAGCTGATCTTCCACAAAATCCTTCAGCGCCCTGGTTTGCCGATGTGGTTCGGCATCAGTGCGGACAACAAGCCGGTGTTTGCGCTGCCGGGCAACCCTGTTTCCACGCTGGTTTGTTTCGTGCGCTATGTGCTGCCCGCGATCGAGTCGGCGATGGGTGCAATGCCGCCGGTACGATTACAGCTGCCCCTGGCGGACGCAATTGATTTCGAACCGGACCTGTGCTGGTTCCTGCCCGTGGCGCTTAAACCCGGCGATGATGGAATTCCGTGCGCCGAACCGCGACCGACCAACACCTCCGGAGATTTCATCGGGCTGCGCGGTACCGACGGCTTCGTGGCCCTGCCCCGCGCCGAGAGCCACTTTCCGGAGGGCTTCAGGGCGGACTTCTATCCCTGGTAACCCGGACCGGTGTCACGGCTCCGGTGACTCGGTTATATTGAATGCTTCGCTCGCAGGGTCCTAAGTTATCCGGAGATGTTGCGCATACCAAAAGTGAAACACGTCATGACGGCGTTTCCGTACTCGACCAAGCCGAGTGCGCCCTTGCAGCAGGCGATCGAATTCATGCGTACCCACCACATCCGGCACCTGCCGATCACCGACGACGATGAAGTTGTCGGTATGCTCTCTGACCGGGACATCAAGCTCGTACTCGGTCCGGACTTCGCATACCCCGATCCGGAACAGCTCACTGCCGGGGATGTCATGCAGGAACACTGTTACAGCGTTGATCTCGATGAACGCCTGGACCTCGTGCTAAAACACATGGCAGAGCATCACATAGGCTGCGCCGCCATAACCAGGCACGGCAAACTCGCAGGTATGTTTACGACCTCGGATGCCTGCAAATCATTTGCCGAGCACCTGCGCGACCAGTTTCGCCGGTCCGGTGGCAACGTAGCCTGAACGCAGCCTGCCCAAGGCCGCCCAGCTGTGGGACAATTAGCCCATGGCACACGACGACAACACCAACCGCGAATTCATTCCGCTGAATATTGCGGTGCTGACCATCTCCGACACCCGCACGGATGCGACCGACAAGTCCGGTGCACTGCTTAAAGAGCGCCTGGAAACGGCAGGGCATACACCTGTCGGCAAAGAGATCATCCCGGACGACGTTTACCGCATACGCGCGACCGTGGCGGCATGGATTGCCGATCCCAAAGTGCAGGTGGTAATCACCACCGGCGGCACCGGGGTAACCGGCCGTGACGGTACACCGGAGGCAGTTATACCGCTCCTGGATAAAGTGATAGACGGCTTCGGCGAGATGTTCCGTTCGCTGTCATGGAAGGATATAGGTGCGTCGACCATGCAATCGCGCAGCGTTGCCGGCGTTGCGAACGGCACTTATGTATTCTGCCTGCCCGGCTCGACCGGCGCCTGTGCCACCGGCTGGGACGAGCTGATCGAGAAACAGCTCGACTACCGCACCCTGCCCTGCAACCTTGCCGAGCTGCTGCCACGCCTGACCGAGACCTGACATGGGTGAGCACAAGATACATACGCTGCAGGTGCATATGTTCCCGTGTCTCGAGGACAACTACGGTTATCTCGTCCACGACCCGGAGACCGGTTACACGGCGGCGATCGACACGCCCGAAGTGGAACCAATCGAGCGCGCGCTGCGGGAGAAAGGCTGGAAACTCAGCCATATCCTGAATACGCATCATCATTTCGACCATGCGGGCGGCAACCTCGAACTGAAGGATAAAACGGGTTGCGTCATCATCGGGGCGGTGGCCGATGCGAAGCGTATTCCCGGTATCGATATACGGCTTGGCAATAACGATGTCTACCTGTTCGGCAAGCACGAGATGAAAGTGTTCGATACGCCAGGTCATACGAGCGGTCACTGTGTGTATTACTTCGAAGACTCGGGCATCGTGTTTGTGGGCGATACTTTGTTTTCGCTGGGTTGCGGGCGCCTGTTCGAAGGCACGGCCGAACAAATGTGGACCTCGATACAGAAACTGCTGGACCTGCCCGACTCGACCAAGGTCTATTGCGCACACGAATACACGCAGGCCAACGCGGAGTTTGCGCTGAGCGTAGAGCCTGGCAACGCCGATTTATGCAAGCGTGCCGTCGAAATCGACAAGTTACGCGCAGCCCATCAACCGACTATTCCGACTTCCATCGGGCTGGAGCGTAAAACCAATCCCTTTATGCGACCCGACAGCGAGCACCTGCGGGAAACCATAGGCCTGATCGACGCATCGAACGAAGAGGTTTTCGCCGAAACCCGGCAGCGCAAAGACCGCTTCTGAGTGCCATGCAGGAAGAGGCCCTTATTACCTGTCCGTCCTGCCGGGAGAGTCTTGATGTGTTGCTGGATATGTCTGTCCCTGCGCAGGATTACATTGAGGACTGCCAGGTTTGCTGCCGGCCCATGCGCATTACGTACAGCAGTGAAGACGGCGTATTAACCGGTATCGAAGTTCAGCAGGACACCTGACTCGTCATACGCAACACGCAGGAGGTGCATATGTTTGGCAATCCTTCACTCATGACTCGCATCGCGATAGGCAAAGCGATAGGGCTCATCGTCGGGCTTATTGGTTTCTTTGCAATGCCGTACTTTATGCCCGAAGACAACATGCTGTTTCGCTGGGGAATCCTGTTCTGGTACATAACCATGGGCGGGGTGATCGGCGTCATGGGTGTAATTACCTACCACCCCGTGCTCAGGCTGCCGATGTCATGGTGGTTCCGCGCACCGCTTATCGGCGCATGGATGAACTTTGTTCTGTCATTCTTTATATATGACATCCTTGCCGCAATGCTGGTCGGAACGTTTGGTGAAGACAGCCTGCTGCAGTCACCGTTCTGGATCGTGGCAGAAGGCGCCCTGGTCGGGCTGCTGATCGGCTACTTCGCGACCCGCTTCGGGGGCGAAGGCAAAGCCGCGATGGACATGGACCACCCGGGAGCCGTGTAGCCCAATAACGGCCTTTGGTGTACCATGCGCGGCCTTACGGTGTCCTTGGGTCGCCATACATTGCGCGCTGGGCAGGATGCACAAGCGCGATAGCTCCAGACAGTACAATCAGTTATATGCGCCCGTAGCTCAGCTGGATAGAGTACTCGGCTACGAACCGAGCGGTCGGGAGTTCGAATCTCTCCGGGCGCGCCAAATCAGAAAGGGGGTCACCATCGGTGGCCCCTTTTTTGATTCGGGCACTCCGGAACAGTTCGAACTCCATGGAGTTTGACCCGAGTCCGCTAGCTGAAACGCGCAGCGTTTCCAGGTCACGGACGAGAGGACCGCGAGCACCGCAGGTGCGAAGCGACCCAAGTACGCGCGACCGCAGGGAGCGCCACGCAGGGCGAAGTGAGCGTTAGCGAGCGAGTCAATCTCTCCGGGTGCGCCAAATCAAATCAAAGGCTTGCTGACTTTCAGTGAGCCTTTGATTTTTGACCGTAGAGTCATAGCTAAATAGGCACATAACGCCTTGGGCGAGCAGGCCAATACATATGGCCTGAATTTTCGTTGCAGCGTTTCGCAACTATTACGCAGCAGCAAAACCAACCATTTTCTTATTATCTTCATCCCACAGGGCAAGTTTGAAGCAGTTCGGAATGTCTCTGAAAGTTCTTTGTGGAACCTCCTGCAGTTCCGGAATGGCTTCAAGGCACTCACGCAGTCGGTAGAGCGGGACGCGAGCATTCAGATGATGAATGTGGTGCAGGTTGATATTGCTGATGACCCAGCTTAGAAATTTTGAAAACTCAAAATAGGAACTACCGTGCAGGGCTGTTTTAAAATGACTCCATTTATCATCTTCCACCCAGTACATATCTTCATATTGATGGTGGATAAAGAACAGCGCGACCCCTGTGGCACTTGCAAGCAAACAAACAGGGAGGTAAACCAATAGCAGGGCTTCCCAGCCCAGAAAGTAAACAATTGAAGCCGCAATCATCCCGATCCCAATGTTGGTGATCATAATGTTTGCCCAGGTTTTGACTGAGTGAAATGGATTATCAAGCGGCAGTCTGTGCTTCAGGCCGAATAACGCTATTGGTCCCACAACGAGCATAAAGGCCGGGTTGCGGTATATCCGATACCAGAGTTTTCGGAACCGGGAAAACGATTGATATTCTTTGAGAGTGAAGGTGTCGAGATCGCCAATGCCACGTTTATCGAGATTTCCGCAGGCAGCATGGTGGTACCTGTGGGTTCTTCTCCAATAGTGATAGGGGGTTAGCGTCAAAACCCCCAGAAAACTGCCCACAAGTCCGTTTACCTTCGGTGATGAAAAGTAGGAAAAATGCCCACAATCGTGCTGGATAGTGAATGTGCGAGTTAGTAAGGCACCGGTTGGAGCCAGCAAAAGGAATGTCAACCAGTAACTGATTTCCAGACTGTAGGCCATCAGAGAAAAAAGTATAAAAAAACTACCCAGAGTGAATATCAGCTCCAGAGATGCTCTTTTATTGTTTGCGATACAAAACGCACTAACCCGGCTTAAGAGGCCTTTTTCATCGATAGCCGCTATATCTGGTTCTTTGTTAATCACAATGGCTCCTTACTATCCGAGTACTTTCCGGGGGTCCTTGCTCGTCTGTCAGGTCAGACTTCCCTGCACAGGTTGTGGGTACCTGGCCGGTATCTTGCCACACAAACAGTTCTATGCCAGGCCATTTTACGCCTGCCTCAATCGACCTCTAAATACTGGGTATTCAAATTGATGAATCTCATACTGGCGCAACTATCCTAGTATCAGCCTCAGGTATAAATACGTAGAAACAACAGCCAGCAGTTGCGGCATCCTTGCCTCTGCCCGGAGGTCCAGCGTGCCACGGCTCTATATGTAGCCAAATAGACGTAGGGTTCTGTAACTATTTGGCGGCTCTCTACGAGGATTGGCGGAAAATAGAGTGAGGGCAGACCAGATAACTTATTGATTATAAAGAAACTACTTTTCACCAGTTCAAACTACGAACCGAGCGGTCGGGAGTTGCCGCTCCCGGCGTCCCTGCCTCCCGCGGCATTCGGGCATCCTGCCCAGCACAACAATAGGACGGCGGAGCGCCGAAGGCGCGGAGGCCGCCCTCAATGAAACGCCGGCACCACCGCCTCGCCGATCAGCTTGATCGATTCCGCCGGATTCTCGTAAAGCCGTAAGCCGAATTCAGTAAACCCGGCGGCTTCAAATTTTTTCAGCTCCGCTATGTGCTTGTCGACGTCGTTGTAGTCCCCGGTCAGCGTAATATTGTCGACGAGCGCATCCATGATCTCATCAGATATACCCTCGACGACCGGACTGTTCGCGAAATAAGACCGCGCAAAAGCGCCCCACTTCGAAACGACCAGGTCACAATCCTGCGGGCTCAGGAAAGGCTCCACATACCAGCGACCCAGTATGCCCCGAACCCATATTTTTCTTTTTGCTTCATCGATTGCTTCAGCCTTGTCCTTCTTTACATGCCAAGCATACAAATTATTTATATGGAAACCTTCGCGCGAGCGGCCGTATTTTGCGAGGCCCTCGTGCACGGTCTTAATCGATTCATCGGCAAGCGGCAATGTCACGTCACTCATCATTAACCCGTCCGCGAGTTCTGTGGCCAGTTCGAGCATTTTCGAACGGCTTGCCGCCACGTATATGAGTGGCGGCTCATCCGTCGCCCACACGGGCTGGTAGCGTTTTAACTGGAAGATTTCCCCGTCATATTTCAGCAACTCGTCGGGCGAAACACCCTTCAGTATCTCGATACACTCGCGCACCCCCTTGAGCATATTGCGAACCGGCAGCTTACCCATCGCATCGAGCGTGCCGCCGCCACCTCCGACCACGATGTTGGTTCTGCCGTGCGACAATTCATTTAACGCGAACAGCAGGTTAGCCATCTTCAACGGGTGATACTCGAACGGGCTGATCGCAACCGGCCCCAGCCGAATATGTTTCGTGGCGCGCGCGAGCCCGGTAAAACAAATAAACGGATCCCGCGCCGAGTCATGATTGGCGGTCCAGACAGCCTCCAACCCGTAGCTCTCGGCAAGTGCACCCAGTTCTCCAAACATGTCGGGTGACGCTTTGGGCTCGATAATGACGTGAATTCTCATGCTGTTCGCTCCCCAATAAAATGTAATATTCGCAACCGCGGCAAATTATAGGGGCTTTGCGGCACGGTCTGTACATAGCCAAATGTGTATTGGCAGGCATTTGTATTTGCAAGGCTATGCCCGCCCACTCTTGCCGCACACGCCATTGCAACGCAGCAAGCATCCCGGGCACCCGGCGCTACAATCCCCCGCTCAGGCCGGAAGCTCGGGGGCGCAACATGGCCGGAATAGCCATTGGCGTGTTTTCGTTTATCCTGATGTTTCTGCTGATCCGCAGCGTTGAGCAGAGAATCGGGGAACTGGATCTGGCACGCCTTCCCGTTGCCCTGATTATTCCTCTTATCGCCTCCGCCGCAGTCGCGTTCCCAACCACTATCATAGAATCCGCATCGCTCAGAGGCTGGTTATCCGCTGCCGTACATCTAGTTATAATGTTCTTAATGTTATGGAAGTACGCAGGCTTTCCCGCATCGCGGTCGGTAAGTTACACCGGTGCGGGAGTTATCATCAACACAGTGATCCAGTCCATCTGGTTTTACTGGCTGGTTGACTTTTGAACCCGCCATGTCTTTCCCCAAACCCACAATAATTCCCGTTGCTGATGCCTGGCCCGCTTTCTCGCGTTGGTCCTTCGACTACCTGAAAAAGAAAGTCGGGCACAAAGCCGCCATGATCAGTGGCACGCAGATCGTCCACAACGGTCGATCATTAACGATTGCCGAGTACATAGACCTGGCCACCGCCGATAGTGGAACTGTAAAACTGCCCTATCTCCACGCAGCTTCGATCCCGACTCACTACCCCGAACTCATGGATGACCTGCGGCCCGGGATGGACTGCATGCGGCCCAACTACATGCAGTCGCGTTTGCTGACGGGGTACATTGGTGCCTATTTGTAGCGTATTCAGGGCCAAATAGCCGCTGGAAGCCCCGGCCTGCAAGGATTCTAAGGGTTTGGTACGAAGTCAGCGGGTAGCAAACCGTTTAAGTTAAAAGGCAGCGGTTAGACTTGTATTAAGAACTATACAAGTCACGTGGCCGCATCACCCCTGGAAGATTCACTCGCTGACTGTCATCCTGGCGCCGGCCTCGATCTCGAATTTGCTGCTTGTGCCGCTCGGCCAGGTTACTTCCACACCTGCCTGATCCAAATCACCCAGACTCACGACCAGCACTTTGTCATTCTGACTCTGAAACGCCTGCGTCGAACGCACGGTGTAGTAATGCGTTTCTTCACCCAGGACTTTGATCCTTGCACCGATCGCATCCCGGTTACTCTTTGTGCCTTCGAGCAACAAAGTCGCCGTGTTGTAATCATTCACAGCGTTGCGAATAAAAAGTGCAGGCTTTTCGCGGGAGTCGATACCGCTTTTCTGATCCCACGGCGCGTGGCCGCCGAGATTCTGATACACGTCTGTCGTGCCGTTCTGATCGATGTCTGCAAAAATGATGCCGTGCGTGCGGGTACGGAACGGACCATTGCCGTTGTCCCGCAGCGCCCCGGTACAGCGCTTGAATTCCCCGCCGCGATTACAGAAAACCACGTCCATGTCGGCCCGCACCGGGTCGCCCGAACCCACGATGACATCGGGCCAGCCGTCGTCGAACAGGTCGCCCACACCCAGCCCCATTGTGTTCTCTATATCTTCACGCGCGTTTTTGGCCAGTATTTTTACGTCCAGCCCGACATTGCGGCCGCCGGCCGTGAAATTTCCTTCACCGTCGTTAAACAACACGAGGTCCTGCTCGACCTGCCGACCGAGGTAAAGATCCTCAAAGCCGTCCTGGTTGAAGTCAGCCGCGGCGGCAGCAAACACGACAGGTGCACCCTCGTTGTAGTAAACATTTTCGGGGATCAGGCCCGCAAATACTTTCCCGGTGACGTCAAGGAAGAACTTTCCCTCGAGGTTCTCAAAAAACATGTGGGCTTCGATGCCCGCGTAATAGAGGTCGAGGTCGCCGTCTTCATCATAATCCAACCAGACGATATTCTTACCGTCACGTTTACGCGGGATGGGTGTTTCTATGCCCATGTGCTCGGTGACATTTGTAAACGTGCGATCGCCATTGTTATGAAACAACAGCGCAGGTGCATACAAACGTGACACGGTAAAGTCGAGATAACTGTCATTGTCATAGTCGCCCCAGGACACACCCCACCAGCTGAAGCGGCGCGGGTTCTCAGCTTCGAGTCCTGCGGCTTCGGTAATTGAAACCAGCCCCTCGCCTTCCGGTATACGGTTTTCGTACAAAGAAATGCGGCCCGTCCCCGCGTAACCACCACTAACCAACAACAAATCCTGATCGCCGTCATTATCCAAATCGGCAAAACTGCCGGTCCAGTTTGCATCCAGATCTTCTTCGCTTACCCCGAGATCGGCGGAGCGAAAGGTGCCGTCGCCGTTGTTCAGGTAAAAAGCCGACAGACCCCAATCGTCGTGAAGGCGGGGTTCCGCATCGGCGGCAAAAATATCTACCCAGCCGTCGCCGTCGATATCGGCAAAGGCAGCGCCCTTGCCATAGCGCGTCACACCCATCAGGCCGGCTTCCCCGGCTGTGTTGCAGAAATCGTCGCCGGAAGAACAAGAGAACTCAGGATAGGTTGAATAACGAAAATCGACGGGCGGTAAAAGCCACATGCCCAACATGCCGATCAGGCCGACCGCGGTACCGACGCCGCCCAGCGCGACAAACAGCCCCGTCAGGCTCGCCAACGCGGTCATCAACGCAGGCCGGAGCAGCAGCGCCAGGCCGACACAGATCGTCACGGCCTGGCACACCAGAATCGCGAGCCTCAGCACGTCCGAAGCAATGGTTTTGTCCGCCGCCAGCAGCCACCCCAATGACATGCTGTTCACCAGCAGTCCGGATGCAAGCAAAAGGAGGCCGACGAGGCGGGCTTGCTGTGATTCTATCAAGGGTTTTTCGTTCATGGCTTTCAGGCCCGTTTGTCCATATAACCATTCTATACCCGCGCCATGCACCGTGGCTGCAAAAACACTTTATTATAGAATCTCCCGCAAAGCCTCCCACGAACCGGATGAAAACCCTGCTCGGCTACGAACCCCTGTTACGGCTCGGCAGCTTTATTGCCGTGCTACTGCTCATGGCTCTGCTTGAAGCCCTGCTCCCAAGGCGAGAACGGCATTTCGACCGGCTTACGCGCTGGCCTGGTAATTTTATGCTGACGCTTTTTAATACGCTGATTGTGCGCCTGCTGTTCCCAACGGCCGCCGTCGGTTTTGCGCTGCAGGTGGAACAGTCCGGAGCGGGCTTGCTGAACCTGGTTGCTGTGCCCGAATGGGCAGCGATTATGATTGCATTCTTCGTGCTCGATTTCAGTATCTACGCACAACACTGGGCCTTCCACCGCATGCCGGCCCTGTGGCGCATCCACCGGATGCATCACACTGATCTGGATATCGATGTAAGCACCGGCGCGCGTTTCCACCCGATCGAAATTGTGCTGTCGCTGCTGATCAAGATGGCGGTGATTACCGTCATTGGCGCTCCCGCCGCAGCCGTGCTGTTGTTCGAGGCGGTGCTGAATATTACGTCGCTCTTTAACCACGCCAACCTGAAAATCCCGGCGGGCCTGGACCGCGCGATCCGGCTCATCATCGTGACACCCGACATGCACCGCGTGCACCATTCCATAATAAAGACTGAAACTGACAGCAACTTTGGTTTCAACTTTTCGTTCTGGGATCGGTTGTTCGGCACCTATGTGGCAAGCCCCGCGGGCGGACATGATTCGATGACAATCGGCCTGCCGGAATTTCAGTCCGCGAGCGAACTGCGTATCGACAGGATGTTGATCCGGCCCTTCAGCGAGTCCTAGCAACCTGTTGAGAAACCCTCAGCCGGCACGATCCGGCATTAAGAATTCAGTTCTCACTGCCCCCTACCAGGGCAGTTTGCTGCCTGTGTAACTCATGAAGTCGCCGGACTGGCGGCGCCCCGTATAATAAGTCTCGATAACATTGATAACACCTGCCGCTGATTCTTCCGGTTCTATCATCGGTATCGGTACAGGCCCCGCGAAATCGGTCCTGACCACCCCCGGATGTATCAGGCCGATGATAATTTCCTTACGGCCAGGCTCTTTCGCTCCCCGCAGTTCTTTCGAGAGAATTTTCATACTCATGTTGAGCGCCGACTTGCTGGCCTTGTAAAAATTCTGACCCGGAAAGGCCATCTTGACAGAACCGACAGAACTGGAAATATTCATAATCTTTTTCTGCCGGCTCACCGCCACGTTATCGATGAACAACTCAACCATGCGTATCGGCCCTTTAACGTTCACGGCCATCACCTCATCGAACGCTTTGTAATCAAAGGTGCCGAACTTCTGCCGGTCGTTGCCGCCGAGGATGCCGGCATTATTAATGAGTACATCGATCGGAACACCTTCATAACGCACCGCCAGTCTTTCCATCTCGTAAAAATCGGTAACGTCCAGCTCTTCGATGATCACGTTCGGGTTCGCGGCAGCGAGCGCCTGCAGGCCCAAAGCCCCTGAAGGCGTGCGGCAGGTCGCGATCACGCCCCAACCCCTGGCCGCATACTGCCGCGCCAGTTCAAAACCGATACCGCGGCTCGCACCGGTAATCAGTACCGTCGGGTTCATGGGCTCGGGCGAGGCTCGCTGGTCAACGCTGGCGCAGGCCGACAGTAGTGCAACCACAGCCAGCAAACCGAAAAGCGGGGTAAGAAGTCTCTTCACAGGCTATTTATACGCTGCAGCTACGGGATCAGACCAGCAGGCATGCTCCCGGCTTCCGTATAGCGGCCCGGCCCGGAGCTTCTCTATCGCCTCTGCCACCCATCTCCGTTAGAATCCCGCCCCCTGCAGGATCAGCAAAATACAAGGAACCACCATGCCCGTGATGCAGACCTCCGACCTGACCCCTCGCCAGTACTGGGAAGAGGTTAAAGCCAACCCCAACCGTGCAAAATTCGGTTTCGGCGAAAAAGCCGCACTTATTAATATCGATTGCCAGCGCGCTTACACCGATATCGATAGCTTCAAGACCGCTTACCAGACCGATCCGAAGCAGATTCAGTACATCAACGAACTGTCGAAGCTTGCCCGTTCCAGGAATATGCCGGTCATCTGGACTTACGTCGCGTACATGGACAACGCGGATGATGCCGGCGCCTGGGGCACGCGCACGAATACCCCGGATTCACTGCAGAACATCAAGGTTGGCGACGAACGCGCGGAACTTGACCCGCGCCTGGAGATCGACCGCAAGTATGACGCGGTTATCAACAAGCGCATGGCCAGCGTGTTTCATGACACGCTGATACCTTCGCTTCTGGTCTGGCACAAAGTCGATACCGTGATCCTCACGGGCGGCAGCACATCGGGCTGTATACGCGCAAGTGTTGTCGCTTCACTCTCCACGGGCTACCGCACCATCGTTCCCGAGGAATGCGTAGCCGACAAACACGAGATCCCGCATTTCGCCAACCTCTGCGACATCATGTTGAAGTACGCCGACGTCGAACCGGTGCAGGTAGTCAGGGACTGGTTCGAGAACCACCCGGGCTGCACGCCCATACGCGAAGCACGTAGCTGCGACTTCTAAAAAGATTTTTTCCGGAGCTTACAGATGAAGGAAGATCCCGGCCTGTTCGATTACTGGCCCTACGACAATCGCCCGAAGATCGAATGGCCCAATGGTGCGCGCGTCGCATTCTGGGTAGCGCCGAATATTGAGTTCTACGAGCTCGACCCGGCGGTCAACCCGCACCGCAAGGCCTGGCCGCGTCCGATCCCCGACCTGAATGGCTACGGTACGCGCGACTACGGCAACCGTGTCGGCCATATGCGCATGATGCGCATGCTCGACAAGTATGGAGTACGAGGCTCGATTTCGTTGTCAACCGCGCTGTGCGCACATCACCCGGAAATCATAGAGCTCTGCAAGGATCGCGAATGGGAGTTTTTCAGCCACGGCATTTACAACACGCGTTACACCTACGGCATGGATGAGGCGCAGGAGCGCGCCATGATCATTGATGCGATGAACACGATCAAGGAGCACACCGGTCAGCAGTGTTCAGGTTACCTGGCGCCGGCGCTGACGCATACCGAAATTACGATGGACCTGTTTGCCGAGGCCGGCGGTATCTACACCTGCGACCTTTTCCACGACGACCAGCCGACTCCGGTCAAGGTGCGCGGCGGCCAGAAGTTTATCTCGGTACCCTACTCGCTCGAGATGAACGACACGATTGTGTACGCCGTAAATCGCATCGAACCGCGCCGTTACGGTGAAATGATCAGGGCCAACTTCGATCGCCTGTACGAGGAAGGCAAGGAGTCGGGCACGGTCATGTGTGTGCCGTTACATGCCTACCAGGTCAGCCATCCGCATCGCCTGAAAGCCTTCGAGGAAGCGCTGGAATACATCACTGGCCATTCGGACGTCTGGGTGACCACCGGCCGCGAGATTGCACAGCACTTCATCGACAACTACTACGACGCCGCAGCCGCCGACATCGAAGCCAAAGCCGCTTGAACAAGAGAATGACAATGCCCCTGGACCCCAGTTACTTCGACTACCCCCATCGCAGCTATGGCATGGACCATGACTTTTACGACTGGTCTATGCTCGCAGACCGCAAGGCCGTCGAGTGGCCCGGCAACGCGCGTATCGCGCTCTGGATCAACGTAGCGCTGCAGTACTTCCCGCTGAACCAGGAAGGCAAGCCCTTCGCTCCGGTCGCGGGCATGACGACTTCGTACCCGGACCTGCGGCATTACACGCTGCGCGAGTACGGCAATCGTGTCGGCATATACCGTTTACTCAAGGCCTTCGACAAGTACAGCATTTCCCCGACCTTTGCGGTCAATACCCGGCTGGCCGAACGTTATCCCTACCTGGTGAACAAACTCCGTGAACGCGGTGACGAAATCATCTGCCACGGCTGGGATATGGATACACCGCATTACGGCGGGATGGATGCCGGCGAGGAAGCAAAACTGGTTAAAAAATCTTTGCAGGGCCTGCGCGAGATTACCGGCCAGGCAGTTGAAGGCTGGATCAGTCCGTCTAAATCGCAAAGCATGCACACACCGGAACTGCTGGCAAAAAATGGCGTGAAATATATGTGCGACTGGATCAACGATGACATGCCCTACCCGTTCCGCACGGACGCGGGTGAGATTATTGCCATGCCCTTGTCCACCGAACTGGAAGACCGCTTCATCATGCATCACAACCTGCATTCGGAAACCGAGTATGCCGAGCAAATGATCGACGCATTTGACTTCCTTTATAAGGAAGCCGCCGAACAGGGCGGCCGAATGCTGGCCCTGTCGGTGCACCCCTGGATGCTGGGTCAGCCGCACCGGATCGGTAAATTCGAACAAGTACTGGAACACATCACCGGCCACGACGGTGTTTGGTCTGCGGGCGCAGGAGAGATAGCGGCCGTCTGGCAAGGTCAACAGAGCTAGAATAATAAGCTGCGGAGGAAAACCATGGCGCAACTAGCCACCAAATCAGAGCCCAT
>PBYE01000026.1 GCA_002729495.1 Chromatiales bacterium | reverse complement strand
GGGGTGAATTGGATAGAAGTAAAAGAAGGGCAACGCTGTATGGAACAGGTCGAAGTATTGCAGGGCTTTGGTAAGGCCTTCCGGCCCTGTCTCGCTCCACTTTATATTGCCGCGCTGGTTACCCTCCAGAAATCGACGCCTCAGTTTGCGGCGCTTCACGCGACTACTGTCATAAGGAAGAAATCTATTTGGATTTTCGGCCTGGTTGGCCGCAAACTGCATGAGTTCCGTGCCTGGCTTCGAGCCGAGAACCGCGCCGTTAACCATAGCCTTGTCCTGTACTTGCAGACCAACAAAAAAATCAGTGTCGAAATTAAATGGCTTCAGACAGATCACGTCGGTATCAATCCAAACACCGCCCTCTTTGTACAACATAAGGTAGCGAAACCAGTCTGAGAAAGCTGCATAACTGGATTTGCGGCGGTGCATAAAAATCTTTTCTTCACTCAGAATATCATTGCCGTCGCGCACGATCGTGCCGTCAGGAATACTCTGCACGTCGTCGTAAACAAATAATTCAACGCGGTGTCCGTGTGCAAGAAATGACTTTATGCACAGTTGCTCAATAGTCGACAGCGCCGGACCTATCCAAAGAGTTTTAATTATCCAGGTATTATCGTTCATCAAGCACCGACCTCGGCATTACGATGGGCAGGAAGCCCAAGTGCCACGAGTGCCCGCGTGACATGCATGGACGCATAAATGTCGCGGAGGGCATGGACGCCCGTGAGCGACCAGCGCGGCCTGAAATGTAAAAGTAACAAGAGGAAGAAGTGGTGGTCAAGAGGAAGAAGTGGTAGTGATGGGTGGACTTGAACCACCGACCTCGGCATTACGATGGGCAGGGAGCCCAAGTGCCGCGGAGGCCAGGGATGGCCGAGAGCGGCGAGTGTCCGCGCGTAGCGCGGCAAGCTTTTTGCAGGCAACAAAGTTTAAAGTGGTAGTGATGGGTGGACTTGAACCACCGACCTCGGCATTATGAGTGCCGCGCTCTAACCAGCTGAGCTACATCACCACCGTACTCGCAAACTCCCGCGGGGCGGCAATTGTCGGGGCGCAGTGGGAACCTGTCAACCATACACCCCACACAAGATTCTATGCAGCCTCCAGCATAGCCTCGGCTTTGGCAATCTCTTTCTCTGTCCTGAGTAGTTTCGCTTCCAGCTTCTTCTTCTCCAGGTTAAGCGGTTTGCGCTTTTCGCCCGGACCCGCTTCCCGCAGTTCGTGCTCCACCTCGATCAGCCGCTGACTCATCCCGGTGTATTCATTCTTCAGCTTTTCAAGTTCATTCGCCTTTTGTTCCTTATTAGCCGCGACGTTATCAAGTTCAGCCTGGCGCGCTTTCACATCCATGCCGGATGACTGCGGAACGGCGGCCGGAGCGTAAACACCAATGGTTATTCCGGCATTTTGCAGACCGTCGAGTACGGCAGCCCTTAAGGCAAGCTGACACTTGGTCAACTGATCAATATCGGCGACGCGGCCGCAAACACGGTAGACAACCGTGAAATCCTCGAGGCTGCCGATCTCTACAACCGCTTCGTCCACATTTGCATCCTTCGCCGCCTGCAGCAGAATTTCTTCTATCTGTCCACGCGGCCAGTCATAGCCAACTGACACACCGGTTTGCACCCGTGCATCCATGGCGCTATTCCTGCTTACCGGGTTTGCAGCCAAGTAAACGTTTGGGATGTTGGCCGTGCCCTGCTCGCCCGCGGCTATCACGACACCGAGCAGATCCATCTGCACGATGCGGCCCCGGTAATCGGCACTCTCTATATAGTCACCTATCGCCAGTTCCCGGGAAGCCCGCAATGAAATTCCCGAAATAATATTTGCAATCGGGTTGGCGCTTGAAAATGCAATTGCGGCACCGAGAAATATTCCCAGGAAACCAAGTAGCTGGCCCTGCGTTGTGTCACTGACCGGAATCAGGATAAATGCCAGTGTGAGTGCAAACAGGCCTGTGGCAATCAGTATCAACTGGCGGTAATGCTGCCGGTCCGGTTTGTCGGCAAACAAACGCGTGAGGCCGATGTGCGCCAGAAAAACCAATCCGCTGAACACAATAATAATGCCCAGCGAAATACCGAAGATAATCAGATGATCAAGAAGTTCCGCCACGATCCAACCCCCGCAAGCTGGCCCCGCCGAATGCGCTGTTACCCGTACCTTTTTACGACCGTCGCACCACTATTGCAAATCACACGTTAAAGCGGAAATGCATGACATCGCCTTCCTGCACTATATATTCCTTGCCCTCCAGCCTCAGGCGGCCCGCCTCTTTGGCGCCCTGCTCACCCCTGTTGCCCACGTAGTCATCGAAAGACGCCACCTCGGCGCGGATAAAGCCCTTCTGGAAATCCGTGTGGATAACGCCGGCCGCTTCGGGCGCCGTTGCGCCCATCCTGTATGTCCAGGCGCGCACTTCCTTCTCGCCGGCGGTGAAAAAAGTTTGTAATCCCAGCAATTCATAACCGGCACGCACTACACGGTCCAGCCCGGGTTCAGTAAGGCCGAGGTCGTCCAGGAACGCCTGCTTGTCTGCACTATCCAGCTCCGCTATTTCTGCTTCGAGCGCGGCACAGATAGTGACTGCAACTGCCCCTTCATTTGCAGCGCGTGCTGCTACATGGTCTACATACGCGTTGCCCGCAGCGCTGTCCTCGTCAATATTTGCGATATACATCACCGGCTTCGCGGTCAGCAAATGAAGCTCGTGCAGCGACAGCAATTCTTCAGCGCTGGCATTCAGTGTGCGGGCAAGCTGCCCGCCATCGAGATGATCGTGCAAACGCTGGAGCAGATCGCGCCATTGAATCGCGGATTTGTCACCTGTCTTAGCATTGCGCGCGGCCCGGTCCAGATTTTTGTCCACCGTCTCAAGATCGGCCAGCATCAGTTCTGTATCAATGACATCAATATCACGCAAAGGATCTATGTCGGCCGACACATGAGTAATGTCATCGTTTTCAAAACACCTGACAACATGAGCAATCGCATGCGTTTCGCGAATGTTGCCGAGGAATTTGTTACCCAACCCCTCGCCGCGCGACGCGCCTTCGACCAGGCCGGCGATATCGACGAACTCGACGGTCGCAGGAATAACTTGTTGCGGATTTACAATATCAGCCAGTTGTTGCAGACGCGCATCGGGCACGGTCACCACGCCGACATTCGGGTCGATGGTGCAGAACGGATAATTCTCCGCGGCAATGCCTGCCGCCGTCAGGGCATTAAACAAGGTGGACTTGCCTACATTGGGTAAGCCCACGATTCCGCATTGAATGGCCATTCCGGAGTCCTGCTGATTCGCCCCGGCACACCGGGTATTTCGGGGCGCAATAGTAGTGGAAAGTAATGACCGACACCACGCTTTGATCCGGGTGACGAACAGCTCTTTCCGCTGCCGGTTGCCCGCATCAAAGCTCTGGTAGCATCCCGCTAAAGCAGCTATTACAAACGTTCCGAGGAAACCCATGTTTGCTACAACCATTGCCGGCAGCCTCCCGCGGCCCGACTGGCTCGCCGAGCCGGAAATCCTTAAAGGTGGCTGGAAACTGGAAGGTGAAGAACTCGAAGCCGGCAAAAAGCGCGCCTGTGAAGAATGGATCCGGCACCAGGAAGCGGCAGGTATCGACATACTGACTGACGGAGAAGTATTTCGAACCCATTTCGTCCACAGCTTTCTGAAGAAAATCGAAGGTATAGATCAGAGCAAAAAAACACTGATGGGCATACGCGATAACCGCTACGATCTTGAAGTACCCACGGTAACCGGGCCTGTATCCAGACCCGCGCCAGTATTCCTGGACGATTTCAAATTCACCCGCAGCCTTACGGACAAGCAACTGAAAATCACGCTGCCAGGCCCCATGACTATCTGCGACACCATTGCAGATGATCACTACGGCAGCCGGCCGGATATGGCTATGGCCTTCGCAGAATTACTGAATGACGAGGCGAAGGAACTGGAGGCTGCCGGTGCGGACGTCGTGCAGTTCGACGAACCGGCTTTTAACGTGTTCATGGATGATGTACGCGAATGGGGGATCGATACGCTCAATCGCGCGGTGCAGGGTCTTAAGTGTACGAAAGCGGTGCACATCTGCTACGGCTACGGCATCGAGGAAAATATCCAGTGGAAAGAAACGCTCGGTGAAGAGTGGCGTCAGTATGACGAGATATTCCCATCGCTTAATAAAAGCCATGTGGACCAGGTTTCACTTGAATGTGCAAGTTCACACGTACCCCTTTCCGTAATGAGTCACCTCAGCGATAAGCAGATAATGGTTGGCGCGGTCGCTGTCACAGCCGACCGCGTCGAAACGCCTGAAGAAGTAGCCGCAACGATAAATGAAGCAACCCGGTACGTAGATCCCGAGCGGATTTTGCCATGCACGAACTGCGGCATGACGCCGATTGCCTATGACATTGCGCTCGCTAAACTATATGCCCTGACGGCTGGCGCCAAGATCGCCCGCAAGGCGCTCTAGCAGCCTGTTGAAAAAGTCTCAGGTGAGTGCGAGATAAGGCAAGAATAGGCGAACAAGCGGAGTGTACACGCCAGTACATGAGTATTGTGAACCGATTCTTAACACCGGATCGTGCCGGCTGAGGGATTTTCAACAGGCTGCTAGGCCTTTCCAAGATGATGTTAAGGTAAAAGTTCTTACGTGTGTTCGGCTCGCGCGATCCGTGTGGGAAGACCACGGAAAGCGCGATTAAGATTCGTGAGGAGCGCGACCCGGGCAATGTGCCGGCCAGTTAGTGTCTTAAAAAATTCAGCCAGTCAGTCGCTGTGCAGAAAATGCATGGCGCGCTCCAGCCCATCCTGCAACAGCACCTCGACCGCCCTGTGTGCATCGGAAAGTGAATCTTCGATCAGGCGAAGCTCCGCCCCACCCGGAGGCCTCAATACGTAGCCCGTTACCTGCGATTTCTGACCCGGGTGGCCGATTCCGATACGCAGACGCATAAACTCACTGCCGCAATGGGCAATGACATCACGCAAACCGTTGTGTCCGCCATGACCGCCGCCGCGCTTAAGTCTTACCGTGCCAGGGGGCAAATCGAGTTCATCATGCATGACCAGGATCTGCCCGGCATCCACCTTGTAGAAATCCAGCATCCTGCGTACCGACCGACCGCTCTCGTTCATAAAGGTGGAAGGTTTAAAGAGGCGGACTTTAGCTTCAGCAACAGAGGCCCGGCAAATATCGCCGGTAACCTTTTTCTCCGCCTTGAACTTTTCATTTGCTGCCACGGCGATGCGGTCGATTAGCCAGAAGCCGACGTTATGCCGGGTAGCGGCATACTTTTCTCCCGGATTGCCCAGGCCAATGATTACGGAAACAGGCGTCATGAAAAAACTGGATAAAGAACCGGCGGCCATAGTAACAAACAGGCAAAAAAAAGCCGCGCAAAGCGCGGCTTTTTCTGTACAGCGGGGAAGATCTACTCTTCCGATTTTTTCGAGCCTTTCGAATCTTTCGATTCCTCGCCACCGGCAGCATCCTCGCGGCCCGCGTCTTCGGCACCCTCTTCGGCACCCTCTTCGGCACCCTCTTCGGCACCCTCTTCACCTTCGAGGGCCTCTTCTTCCTCGACTTCTTCCGGCTCTTCGGCAACCCGCAGTACGTGGATCGACACAATTGCTTCGTCACGCGGCGGATCGGCGATCAGGTCGGTCAGCTCAACACCTTCCGGCAGCTTGATATCGGACAGATGCAACATCTGGTCGAGTTCGACATTCTCCACATCGACTTCCAGGTACTCCGGCAAACTGGCCGGGAAGCAGCTGACTTCAACCTCGGTACGCATCTTGGAAACGGATCCGCCACCTTCCTTAACGCCAATTGCAGTCTCTTCATTTATGTAATGAATTGGCACCGACATCTTGATCTTCTCGTCTTCCACGACGCGTTGCAGATCTAAATGAAGAATCTGCCGTTTCGACGGGTGCACCTGGATGTCCTTGAGAATCGCCTTACGGACATTAGGGCCAACCTGTACGTTCAAAACAGATGAGAAAAATGACTCGTGCTCCGTCGCCCGGAGCAGTGCGTTGTGATCAAAGGTAAGTGCGCGCGGGTCGCGGCCGGCACCATAAATAATTGCGGGAACTTTCCCGGCGTGACGCAGGCGGCGGCTCGAACCTTTCCCCGCGTCTTCCCGGAACTCCGCAACCAGGTCAAGTACTTCTGCCATGATTGCTCTCCAAAATATTGCCCCGCGCGCCTATCGACCAGAACGAGCCGGGGTCCCCAAAAGGGGCGCGCATCATAGCAGGAAAATCAAGCGTTTGGGAGCCGATGTAAGGGTCGTGCAGAAAATGTCGCGGGACAGCTGCGCTTAGTTGTAAGCGTCGTCCGAAGCTGCGCTGGCCATTGACGGCTGAAGAGGTGAAGGTCGATTCTGTGAGGACAAGGACGTCTGAACAGATTAAGCGAAGCTGAGTACAGCTATCCCGTGCCGGTGCTCAGTCCACATATAGCGAGGACACCGATTCGTTCTGGGCAATTCGCCTCATTGTTTCACCCAGCAGCTCGGCGACGCCTAGCTGGCGTACTTTGCTGCACTGGAGTGCATTCTCCGACAACGGGATCGTGTCCGTGACGACCAGCTCATCCAGTTGCGACGCATCAATCCGCTCGATAGCCAGGCCTGACAGCACCGGGTGGGTGATGTACGCAACGACCCTGTTTGCGCCCTCGCTTTTCACGAAATCAGCGGCCTGGCAAAGGGTGCCTGCCGTATCCACCATGTCATCGATCATGATGCAGGTTCGGTCCTTTACCTCACCAATAATGTTCATGATCTTGAGTTCGTTCGGTCGCGGACGCCGTTTATCGATAATTGCCAGGTCTGCATCGTCCAGCCGCTTGGCAAGCGCCCGGGCCCTTACCACACCACCCACGTCCGGTGACACCACCACAATATTTTCGCGGTCCTGGTTCCATGCATCCCCGAGCAAAACCGGTGAAGCGTAAACATTGTCGACCGGTATCGGAAAAAAGCCCTGGATCTGATCGGCATGCAGGTCAATTGTCAGCACCCGGTTGATACCCGATGCGGCAATCATGCTTGCGACCAGTTGGGCAGTAATCGGTACGCGGGCAGCACGCGGTTTCCGATCCTGCCGCGCATACCCGAAATAAGGAATGACCGCGGTAATGCTCGCAGCCGAGGCACGCCGGCAGGCATCTGCCATAACCAGCATTTCCATCAAATTGTCGTTAACGGGCGGGCAGGTGGACTGCACGATGAAAACATCCCTGCCGCGAATGTTTTCGAGTATTTCTACATTTATCTCGCCGTCGCTGAAACGGCCTACCTGAACTTTGCCAAGCGGCAACTGCATTTTTTGAGCAATGCGCTGGCTCAACTCCGGATTCGCATTACCGGATAGGATCGAAATGTTGGACAGTGCTTCCTGTACTTGGGTATTCACTTAAATCTGCGTCCGTTGCGTCGATATTAAGAAACTGGCTGGGGCGGCAGGATTCGAACCTGCGATACACGGGATCAAAACCCGATGCCTTACCTCTTGGCTACGCCCCAGTGGATGTTGAACATGCAACCCCGCCGCACTCACCGGGACTCAGCACAACCTGGCCAGGCGCGGGTATTTTGCGCAGCCGGGATAAAGGTGTCAAACCATGCGCGACAGCGTCAGCCGGGCTCCAACCGCAGCTTCCACCTGGCTATTACTATCCGCAAATTTGCGTTGGAGTTTGCCATTTCTATACGCGTGGGCAATACCAATCCGTTCACATCTGCAAAACGCTTGTACCCCAGTTGCCATCCATGCTGGCTGATGCCCGTCAGTCCACCTTCGGCATCAAAAAACTCATGTCCGGGTTGGTCGGGGTCGATAAGGCCCAGCATCCAGTAGCGGGCGCTGCCGGCAGGAAAACTCCAACCAAGCTGATCATCCAGAAAGGATTCCGCTGCAGCGGACCCTGCGTACTCGAGTGACTCCTCTCCGTCCGCGCTCTCGATAGTGATGCCTTTGGGTGACCAGTCAATCTCGTAGGTACCGGCACCGAAGGGCCCGCTAATGCGTATATGGCTACGCTCACCCAACTGTCGCCAGCGCAAATTCGCCTGGCCATCTCCGTCACCGTCATCACTGCGAACAGCGATGCGTCCGCGGAACTCCCACTCATTTGCGGCCAACAGGTTCGTACGGAGCTGTTCCCGGCCCGGTGAGTCGACAGTCTTAAGTGTCGTGCAAGCGGAAAGCACGAGAAATATCGAAAGTCCGATGAAGCGGCGAATCATTTCAGGAATCGACCGATTGTGTCGTTCAGCACGATACTGTCGGGGCTCGTCTGCAACGCATCGGTCCAGATATTTATTGCAGCATCTTCGTCGCCCTGCTCCCAGTGAAGCTCGCCCAGATGGGCGGCCACCTCAGGATCCGGGAACAGATCGTACGCACGCTCCAGCCATTCCCGGGCATCCTCGAGCTTGCCCTGCTTGAAGAGTACCCACCCCATGCTGTCCATGATGGCGGGATTGTCCGGCTCCTTCTGCAACGCCAGGCTGATATAGCCATGCGCCTCCTCATAGCGGCGGGTCGAAGTTGTCAGCGTATAGCCCAGTGCATTCAGTACAGTCGGGTTCTCCGGCGCAAGCACGTATGCCCGCCGGAACGCCTCTACCGATTCGGTGAAATCGCCTGACTGCCCCAGTATCCCGCCGCGGAACATCCACAGGTCCTCATTCCACGGCTTGTATTCGATGGCCGTTCCCAGCACAGCCAGCGCTTCATCAACCCTGCCCATGTCTGCCAGAATTTCGGCTTGTGCGCTAAAGGTATCAAACGCGTTCTTCGGATAACTTGCGGCAAACTCGCGCTGCACGCTCAATGCGGTATCCGGGTCACCAAGCACCACATACGCCTGGCTCGACGCGAGCCGGGCGGGAATGAGCCACTCGCCCGCGCTTACGCGATCGAAATAGCGAATGGCCTGCAGATAGTTGCCGCTGTTGTACGCGATCTGCCCGAGATACCAGAAACACTCATTAACAAAATAGGCATCAGCAAGTAACGAAAAAAAATTAGCCCGGGCGTCTGGCAAATCACCGGTGCGCATCATGATGATCGCCCGGGCGCGTACCAGTTCCGGATCATCGGGATAACGGCTGTTCAGACGCTCCAGCCGTTCTCGTGATTCATCGATCTCTCCCGCTGCCACCAGCAGGTTGACGAACTCAATTTCCATTTCAAGCCCGGGATTTACCTCCAGCGCGAAAGCCATCTGGTCAAACGCGTTCGTGCGATCACCCTCAAACAACAGAAAGCGAGCGAGCCAGAGGCGAGCTTCTGTCCATTGGGGGGCCAGCGCCACTGTTTCGCGAGCCGCTTCGATGGCACGTGCCAGGTCACCACTCTGCGCAGCTAGCCCCGCGATCGAAGCGGTTATACCCGGAGTGTCCGGATAGGTCGCATTGAATCGTTCAAATACTTTTAGTGTGCGGTCAGGGTGAGCCGCCGCCGAAAGCTCCGCGGACAACAAGGTGTAGCTCGCATCAGTCCGCTGTTCTAATGGCGGCAGCGCCTGGTCAAGATATTCCCAGGCTTTGTCCAGAAAATTGCGACGCACGTATAAACGGCCGAGATAACCCAGCGCATCGGGGTTGTCCGGCTCGAGCTCAACCCAGCGTTCGGCGCTTGCGAGTGCGTGGGCATCAAAGCCGTAGTCGTAGGCCAACTCCGTCGAACGGCGCGCAAATTCGGGATTATCGGATTGCTGCGCAAGGCTGAGATACTGCTGGGCCGAGATTATGTACTCGCCCCTTTGCAGAGCTATCTCCGCCATGAGTTGATGCTCCAAAGGCCGCTTTGCAAAGCCACCGGGCAATGCACTGCCCCCTGAACAGGCGGTCAGGAGGAGCGCAGCCAGGGCACCCAGCCAGGGCAAAAGACACCGATAATCAGGCTGGCTAGCAGATTTGCGCATATACCGGATAATACGCGGATTAAAAAAGCGGGGCAGGCCGCCAAGGCTGCCGCACATCCCATGAAAGAATCATTAATTAACAATCTGGAACAACTGGTGGCCCGCCACGAGGAAATTGGCGGCTTGCTTTCCGATCCGGAGGTCATTGGTGACCAGAACCGCTTCCGCGACCTGTCGCGCGAGTATGCACGCCTGGAACCGGTCGTCTCGCTGTTCCTGCAATACGGAGAGGCGATAAAGAACCAGCAGGCAGCACAGGAAATGTGCGAAGACAGTGATGCTGAAATACGTGAACTCGGCAAAGAAGAAATCGTAGCCGCGACCCGGCAGGTTGAGCAACTGGAAACTGAACTGCAAAAACACCTGGTACCCAGAGACCCACACGATGACAGCAATATTTTCCTGGAGATCAGGGCCGGAACCGGTGGCGACGAAGCCGCTCTCTTCGCAGGGGATCTGTTCAGGATGTATCAGCGTTTCGCCGAACAACAAAACTGGAATTTTGAGATTCTGAGTGAGCGCGAGGGGGACCACGGCGGTTACAAGGAAATAATCAGCCGCATTGAAGGCCATGGGGCATATTCACTGCTGAAGTTTGAATCGGGTGCCCATCGAGTTCAGCGGGTACCGGAAACGGAATCGCAAGGAAGGATTCATACTTCGGCGTGCACGGTCGCGGTGCTGCCGGAAGCTGAAGATATAGATGAAATCGAGATCAACCCCGCAGATCTGCGGGTGGATACTTACCGGGCCTCAGGTGCGGGCGGTCAGCATGTTAACAAAACCGACTCGGCAGTGCGGCTGACACATCTGCCTACCGGCATCGTCGTTGAGTGTCAGGACGAACGATCGCAACACAAAAATCGCGCGCGCGCGGCGTCGCTGCTGCAGGCAAAACTGCTTGATACAGAACAGCAGAAACAACTCAGTGATCAGGCTGAACAGAGACGGAATCTTGTGGGCAGCGGCGATCGCTCTGAACGTATACGCACCTATAACTTCCCGCAGGGGCGCGTAACAGACCATCGGATTAATCTGACCCTTTATAAACTGGATGAATTCCTGCAGGGTTCCCTTCAGCCTGTAATTGACCCACTGGTAGCTGAGTACCAAGCCGATCAGCTTGCTTCACTGGATAAGCAATAAACAAGCAGAAACACGAACATGAATAACAAGCCCTACCCTACCCTGGTCGATCACATCGGGCAGACTCCCCTGATACGCCTGAACCACCTGTCTGATAAGACGGGCTGCGAGATACTCGGCAAAGCGGAATTCATGAACCCGGGTGGTTCGGTCAAGGATCGCGCGGCACTGGGTATCGTGCGCGACGCCGAAGCGAAGGGACAGTTAAGGGCCGGCGGCACCATAGTAGAAGGTACCGCGGGGAACACGGGAATAGGCCTGACCATGGTAGGGAACTCGCTTGGCTACCCCACCGTCATCGTGATGCCGGATAACCAGAGCCAGGACAAGGTCGATACACTGCGTGCTTACGGTGCAGACGTGCGGCTGGTGCCGGCTGTTCCGTTCAAGGACCCGGGCCATTTCGTGCATGAGTCACAGCGTATTGCCGAGGAAATTAATGCATCCAACCCCGGAAGCGCACTCTGGGCCAACCAGTTCGACAATGTCGCCAACCGGGACTTCCATGAAGCAACAACAGGCCCCGAGATCTGGGAGCAGACCAACGGCGAGGTAGACGGATTCATATGCTCGGTTGGCACAGGCGGATCGCTGGCTGGTGTTGCGCGGGCGTTAAGGGCGCGCACGGACAAAGTCAGCATTGGCCTTTCCGACCCGACCGGGTCTGCTCTTTACAACTACTTTACGACCGGCGAGTTAAAAGCCGAAGGCGGTTCGATCAGCGAAGGTATAGGTACGAGCCGGATCACCGAGAATTTTGCAGACACGCCGGTAGATGCCCCTTACCAGATACCTGACTCGGAATCTGTTCCGCTGGTCTTCGACCTTATTCGACAGGAAGGCCTGTGCTGCGGCGGATCAACCGGTGTAAATGTGGCCGGTACCGTGCGCCTGGCTAAGGAACTGGGTCCGGGTCACGTTATTGTGACGTTGTTGTGCGATTCGGGCCTGCGTTATCGCGAGCGGCTGTTTAACCGGGAATTCCTTGCGGGCAAGGGTCTCGAGTTTCCCGAGTGGTTGAACCTTGACGGCTGAACAACTGATTCCTCATGGCACCACGCCGTTCAGCGATGATCCGTACATCGGACGGTTGCTGAAGCCCGGCCAGGATTTTATTGGCGCAGACGGGTTTGTCTCGTTGCAGGAGGCTGTCGACGAGATTCGCAGCAGCAGTAAACGCGTAATCCTTAATGTCGGCGATTCGTCCACATCGGGTTAGGATACCCGGGTAACGGTCGAAAACCAGGAACGCCGTAAGAATGAGCAGCCGCTCCTGAGTGCATTCTTCCGCTACGCAAACTACAGCGACATGCTGCGTGACCGGGTCGGCGGAGATTTTATCGTACTTAATGCGGGCATACCCGGACATACCAGCGTGAATACGGAGAGAAGACTGCGAGGGCTTCTGGATACACTGGGTAAACAGGCTATACAGGTGGACTATGTCAGCATTTATGCAGGCAATAACGATTGCCAGTGGGAAGGCAACCGCGAAGACAAAACCCGGCTGCGCACATCCCCGTTAATACCCATATTCATCGACCGGTTGCGGCTGAAATTCTTTAAACCGGATACAAAACATATACGCCTGCGCACGAACCAGCGTGATTTTTCACGCAACCTGAAACGCATGCTGGAAGCCTGCCGCAGGCACAGCGTCGCGCCGGTCGTTATTCTTCCCGAAACGCCGCTGTACTGGGAACCCGGCAAACGCTTTGTCGCAGACCTGTTCCCGGTAGATGAAAAAATACCCGGCGGGGCGATGGTCATCGCGGCACTTAAGCGAGCGACGGAGCGCTGGGCAGCGGTGCTCGATCAACCCTGGTCGGAAGACAAACACAAGGCACTGGAATCAGCCCGCGAACTCGATTTCGTCATTCCGAGGATCAAGAAACAGTATCGCCAGCTTGTAGAAAATATTGCGCGCAGCCTGGAGGTACCGCTGGTGCGCACTTGCATCCCACGCGAACAGGATGATGGCGCCTACTTCGTTGACTACTGCCACCCGATAGGCAGGGCAAACGAAGCGATTGCCGGCAAGCTCGTCGAGGCAATTGAAGATTACGAAAGCGGTCGCGTAAGCAAAGTAGTTGCCAGAACGCCGTTGCTTTACCGTCTCCTTGATTCACGGTTTGTGGACGTCGTATCTGGCTGGTTCTCCGGATCGCGCGGCCGCACCGCAGAATCTGATCCGGAAAATCAGGATATTTATACGCTGTATTAATGTTCGCTCATCGAGCCTGTCGCGGCTAAAGCCGCTCCTACAAGCAGATTTGTCAGCTGCTAAGAAAAATTTGTTGTAGGAGCGGCTTTAGCCGCGACAGGTTTATCAGCCTAAGGCAGCGTCTATATCCGCAATAAGATCATCGACATGCTCGATGCCGACCGACAACCGCACCAGGTTCTCGACAAGGCCGAGTTCGTCCTTCCGGTCTTCGGGCACGCGCGAATGGCTCATCGTGCGCGGGTGGCCCACGATGCTTTCAACACCACCCAACCCTTCCGCAATTGCGAAATATTCCAGCCGGTTCATGAACTCCGCGGCCTCTGCCTGCCCGCCTTCCAGCTCAATCGCGATGATTGCGCCGAAACCGGTATCCATCTGCCGTTTGGCCAGCTCATGTCCCGGGTGGCTCTTTAACCCCGGGTAAATAACTTTCTGCACGCCCGCACGCGATTCCAGCCATTCCGCTATGGCCTGTGAGTTCGACTGGTGGCGTTCCATTCGCAGCGCAAGCGTCTTGATACCCCTGAAGGTCAGGTAGGCATCGAAGGGCCCGGCAATACCGCCGGTTACCGCGTTGACGCGGCCCAGCCGCTCGGCCAGTTCCGGGTCCGCGACCACGTTCAGGCCGCCGATCACATCCGAGTGCCCGGCCAGGTACTTGGTTGTCGAATGCATCACAATATCGCAACCAAGTTCCAACGGCCGCTGGTTAAGCGGCGTCGCAAAAGTATTGTCCACCACTGCCAGTGCATCATGCGCATGCGCAAGTTCCGCGACCGCCTTAATATCGATCACGCTGACCAACGGGTTAGTCGGCGATTCGAACCAGACAAGCTTTGTGTTGTCTTTGCAGGCTGCCGCAACGTTGTCCGTGTCGGTGAAATCGACAACTGATATTTCGAGCCCGGCTGAGTGGGCACGCACCCCGGTGAACAGCGAAAAGGTCCCGCCGTACACCTCGCTGGGAACTATTACATGACTGTTCGCCGGAAGGAGGTCCAGCACCGCAGCGGTTGCTGCCATACCCGACCCGTAAGCAAAACCACTGGTGCCGCCTTCCAGAACGGCTGCACAGCGTTCGAGTGCCGCGCGCGTCGGGTTGGCTCCACGCGAATAGATATATTCGCGTGGCTCGCCGAAAGCCGCGTTCTCAAAGGTCGAGCTGGTAACAATCGCAGGCATGACCGCGCCGGTGACCTTGTCTACGGTGTCACCTGCATGTATGCACTTTGTCTCGGGCCTGCTGCTCTTGCGGTTCATGATCCTGTACCAATATCTGGCGGGGCGGTCGAAATAACCACCCTGCTCACCACCGGCGGGCTACTATAAGATTAGTCTGCTTACAAAAAAAGGGACCCGGACACTTTGAAGCCCCAGAACCACAGGCAGGAAACAGTCGAAACGCTGCTCACGTGGGGCCGCGAGCAGCTCGAGCACGGCAGCGAGTCGCCCCGGCTGGATGCCGAGATATTGCTGAGTTACGCGCTGGGTATTAACCGGGCGGCCATATTTGCAGACCCGGGCAAATCGGTAACGGAACCCTATTCAACCCACTTCATGGGCCTGATCGCTGCGCGCAGCGACGGACAGCCGGTAGCCCAGCTTACGGGTCAGCGGGAATTCTGGTCGCTCGTGCTGAAGGTATCTGCCGACGTGCTGGTACCGCGCCCGGAAACGGAACTGCTCGTGGAGCGCGCGCTCGCCCGCCTTCCCGAAAACAAACAAGCACATGTGCTGGACCTCGGCACGGGCAGCGGCGCGATTGCTATTGCCATTGCGACTGAACGCGGCGATTGCATAATCACGGCGACCGATATCAGCAGGGCCGCGCTCGCTATTGCAACAGAAAATAGCGGCACACTTGTGCCCGGCCGCACGCGTTTCGCGCACAGCGACTGGTTCGATGCGCTTGTGGATACGACTTTCGACCTGATCGTAAGCAATCCGCCCTATGTTGCGACAGGCGACACCACGGATAGGGAGATCGACTTCGAACCGGCCGAAGCGTTATACAGCGGTGCCGACGGACTGAACGATATACGCCGGATAATTGCGGACAGCCCCGCGCATCTTGCGCCCGGCGGTTACCTGCTGCTAGAGCACGGCTTGAACCAGGCTGAAGCTGTCCGGGGGTTAATGCAGGATGCGGGCTTTGACGGCACACAAAGTTTTAAAGACCTCGCGGGTATCGAGCGGGTGACGGAAGGACGTCTCGGGTGACGATGGGTAACACGAGATGAACGGGCAGGATATTCGTTACAGCCGCCAGGCCAGTCTCGCGGAAGTGGGTGCAAGCGGCCAACAGAAACTGGCGGACTCCTCTGCGCTGCTGATCGGCGCAGGCGGGCTGGGCACGGCTGCCAGCTTGTATCTCGCGACTGCAGGTCTGGGCCGCCTGGTCATCAACGATTTCGACACCGTTGATCAGACTAATTTACCGCGCCAGGTACTCTACAACCATGCGGACGTCGGCAAGGCCAAGGCGCAGGTTGCAGCCGACAAACTGGCAGTCATCAATCCCGAAATACAGCTAAGCGCGCTCAACAAACGGTTTGACCGGGACGCGCTCGCCGAACAGATCGCAGCGGTGGACATCGTGCTCGACTGCACCGATAACTTCACCAGCCGCTGGCTGATTAACGAGGTATGTGCGGAAAAAAAGACAGCGCTCGTAACAGGTGCCGCAATCAGAACCGAAGGTCAACTCAGCATATTCCGGCACGACCTCGACAATGGGCCCTGCTATCGCTGCCTGTACACAGAAGAAGATGAGAACCTGAACGACTGTGCCGGCCAGGGAATACTCGGACCCGTAGCGGGCACGATCGGTTGTATGATGGCCACCGAAACCCTGAAATACCTGCTGGGGGTAGCTTCAGGCCTCGAAGCTAAACTCTGGATATACGATGCAAAATCCGGTAACAGTCGGATGCTGGCCATTCCAGAAGACCCCGAATGCCCCGTTTGTAGCCCGCGGACGGCCAGCCAAGGAAAGCGCGAGTGAATAAAGATCGAGTCGGCACAATTATTTTTGTAATTAGCCTGTGTTTTATTGCTTTCATTTATGGTGTAGCAACGGTGCAGTTCAGCCTGTGGCCCAATGCTTTTCTGACCGATGCACGAAACGCGCTGCTCGCTTTGATAGAAATACGTCAGGACGAACAACAGGGTAAGAAACTGCCTAGCCTCGAAGTCATAGACGATACTTTCCAGACACCGACCGTCATTGCACATACGGATGGTGAGGGCCCGGGAGACGGATATATATTCGTCGATGGCGGCAACAACCAGTTGCGCTCGCACTGCCCGGTTCACGGCTGTGTCGCCTGGCTCATCGATCGCCGGGGAGCGATAGCCCATACCTGGGATATTGGCCCGGAGCTTATCTGGGGCGACCTGGAGCAGGTCGCGGGCATGGACCTGGCTGAAAACGCCTATTCCGTGGGCGCGCACCTGTACGAAGACGGCGGGCTGCTGGTCGTGTACCAGGGCCGAAATACTTTTCCCTATGGGCTGGGCGTTGCCCGGTTCGACAGGGATTCGAAGCTGCTCTGGAAGAAGGAAAACTTCGCGCATCACTGGTTCACCGTAGACGACAACGGATTTATTTACCTGCCGGCATTTCGCGCGATACAAATCCCCTACCCGTTGGGCGAAAGCCACCTGCAGATGAGCTGCCCGAAGGGCAAGCTGCACGAGGACGTAATACTGGTGCTCGACGCGAATGGCAACGAGATCGATTCAATCCCGATATTCGACGCCTTCGTTAAATCCGGTTATAGCGGAGCCATATTCGAACACAAACACCCCGACTGGGGGTTGCCGCTGGTCGATAGCGAATGCGACCCGACGCATATCAATGATGTTCGGGTCATCTCTGCAGAACAGGCGGCGGATTCAGCGCTGCTGAACAAAGGTGATTTGCTGATCTCACTGCGCAGCACGAATGCGGTTGCGGTGCTCGACGGCAAAACGCACCTGGTTAAGTGGCTGTCTACCGGGCGCACGGTGCAGCAACACAGTCCGAGGTATATCGGTAACGACCAGTTACTGATCTTCGACAACCTCGGCGGGAATGTCGGCCAGGGTGGTTCGCGAATCGTCAAACTGGATATGCTGGATGACAGCGTCGAGGTGGTTTTCCCCGGCGAAAACACGCCTGGCGATATCGACTTCCTGTCAGCAACGGCCGGGCATATTGCCCTTAACGCCGATAACACGCGCGCGCTCGTGTCGCTCACGCGGCAGGGCCGTGCGCTCGAGATCGATCTCGCGAGCGGCGAGGTATTATGGGAATACATTAACGCCCACGACATCACGGGCCTTTTGCCGGACCGTCCGGCAGATGAGAAAGTATTCGGGCGCTTCGCTACCCAGACACTGGCCTACGTCGACAAACCTGCGTTCGAACTGAACGGTGGTAAAGCAGGCTCCAGGTAAAGACTCAGGCCGCCCGCTCGTCGTAACCGAGAATCGGCGCGAGCCAGCGTTCCACGGCACCCAAGGGAAGTTTCTTGCGTTCGGCGTAATCTTCGACCTGGTCACGACCGATTTTTCCGACAGCAAAATAACTCGACTCCGGGTGTGAGTAGTAAAATCCGCTGACGGCTGCCATCGGGACCATCGCGTAAGACTCGGTCAACTTTATTCCTGCATTCTTCTCGACGTCGAGCAGTTTCCACAGTGTGTCTTTCTCGGTATGGTCCGGGCACGCGGGGTAACCCGGCGCCGGCCGTATGCCGGTATAGGACTCGGCGACCAGCGCCTCGTTATCGAGATCCTCGTCAGCTATGTAGCCCCACTGCTCTTTGCGCACCCGCTCATGCATGTACTCGGCGCATGCCTCGGCCAAACGATCGGCCAGCGCTTTCAGGAGTATGGCGTTGTAGTCGTCGTGCATTGCTTCGAATTCACGCACTTTCTTCTCGATACCGATACCGGCGGTGACTGCAAACGCCCCGATGTAATCTTTCACACCCGTGGTCACCGGCGCGATGAAATCTGCCAGGCAGCGGTTGGGCTGGTCGCCGGACTTGCTCCGCTGCTGGCGCAGGTGATGCAGGGTCGCCCTGACCTCTTTACGCGTATCATCGGCATAAACAAGCACATCGTCGCCCCGACTGTTGGCGGGGAACAGGCCGGTTACCGCGCGCGCAGTAAGCCATTTCTCAGCAATGATTTTCTCCAGCATGGCCTGCGCGTCCGCGTACAACGAACTGGCCGCTTCGCCGACCGTTGCGTCTTCCAGGATCGCGGGAAACTTGCCGCGGAACTCCCAGGCATTAAAGAACGGCATCCAGTCTATGTAGTCCTTTAGAGTGGCAAGGGAAATATCGTCAAAGACCCTGATGCCGCCCTCCGCAGGTACGGGTGCGACGTAGTCCTGCCACTCGATGGGCGCACGGTTTTCGCGAGCTTCTTCGATACTCAGGTATGAAGCGGTATCGGCCTTGCCAGCGTGGCGCTCGCGGCGGCGGCGGCAATCATCTTTGACCTCGTCGATAAATGCAGCGCTGTCCGTTTTGCTGATCAGCTTCTGGGCGACGCCGACCGAACGCGACGCGTCTTTAACGTAAATGACCGCTCCCCCGTACTCCGGATCAATTTTTACGGACGTGTGCGCAGGTGAGGTTGTGGCCCCGCCGATCAACAGCGGCACTTCGAAGGACTGGCGGGTCATCTCTTTAGCTACATGCACCATCTCGTCGAGCGAAGGCGTTATCAGGCCCGACAGGCCGATCATGTCGGCTTCCTCGCGCTTCGCTACGTCCAGGATGCGCTCACTCGGCACCATGACCCCGAGGTCTACAACGTCAAAGTTATTGCACTGGAGCACCACGCCGACAATGTTCTTGCCGATATCGTGCACGTCACCCTTCACGGTTGCCATGATGATCTTGCCGGCCTTTTTCGCACCACCCTCCTGCTCATCTTCGATGTAGGGCACCAGCCAGGCGACTGCCTTTTTCATTACGCGTGCAGATTTAACCACCTGCGGCAAGAACATTTTGCCGGCACCGAACAAATCGCCGACAACATTCATGCCATCCATGAGCGGCCCCTCGATAACATCGAGGGGCCGAACTGCTGCCTTCCGTGCTTCTTCCGTGTCTTCCTCGATAAATTCATCGATGCCCTTGACGAGCGCGTAACTCAGGCGCTCGTTAGCGGGCTTCTCGCGCCATTCCTGCACGACCTCTTCTTCCTGCTCGACGCCCGTAGACTGGTACTTGCCGGCGATATCCAGCAAGCGCTCGGTCGCGTCATCACGCCGGTTAAGGATGACGTCCTCCACCGCGTCGCGCAGCTCTTCGGGTATATCGTCGTAGACGGCAAGCTGACCCGCGTTGACGATGCCCATATCCATGCCGGCCTGGATCGCGTGATACAGAAAGACCGAGTGCATCGCTTCGCGCACCGGGTTATTGCCGCGAAAGGAAAAGGACACGTTGCTGATGCCGCCACTGACGAGCGCATTCGGAAGTTCAGCCTTGATGGCGCGAGTTGCCTCGATAAATGCAATACCGTAATCGTTGTGTTCGACAATGCCGGTCGCGACAGCAAAAATATTGGGATCAAAAACAATATCCTGACCGGGAATTCCCACCTCCTCGGTCAGTAGCCGATATGCCCGTGCACAAATCCCGAGCCGGCGGGCAGCCGAATTAGCCTGGCCTTCCTCGTCGAAAGCCATCACGACGACGGCCGCGCCGTAACGCTTGAGCAGTTTCGCCTGCTGCAAAAAGGGCTCTTCGCCTTCCTTGAGGCTGATGGAATTCACCACCGGCTTGCCCTGGATGCAACGCAGGCCAGCCTCGATGACCTCCCACTTCGATGAATCCACCATGATGGGCACGCGCGCGATATCCGGCTCCGCCGCAACCAGGTTCAGGAAACGCTGCATGGCTGCCGTCGAATCCAGCATGCCTTCGTCCATGTTGATGTCGATAATCTGTGCACCGTTTTCTACCTGCTGGCGGGCAACCTTTAGCGCGCCGTTGTAATCCTCTTCAGTAATCAACCGGCGGAAAATAGCCGAGCCGGTAACGTTGGTTCGCTCACCGACGTTTACAAACAGGGACTCAGCGCCGGCATTGAAGGGTTCGAGACCGCTCAGGTGCAACGCCGCCGGAATTTCAGGAATTTTCCGCGGAGCAGCATCTGCCACGGCATCACGGATTGCGCTGATGTGTTCCGGGGTCGTGCCGCAACAACCGCCAACAATATTCAGTAAACCTGCCTCGGCGAACTGGGCCAGCACATCCGCCATGTACTCGGGCGTATCGTCGTAACCACCAAATTCATTTGGCAAACCCGCATTCGGGTGCACACTGACGTGCGTGTCAGCGATACGCGCAAGTTCCGTTACATACGGCCGGAGATCTTCGGCACCGAGTGCGCAGTTGAGCCCGATTGCTACCGGCCTCGCGTGTGAAACCGAGTTCCAGAATGCTTCCGTGGTTTGTCCCGACAGCGTCCGGCCGGATGCGTCGGTGATCGTGCCGGAAATCATCACGGGAATATCGTCACCCGATTCATCCCGGTACTGCTCTACCGCAAATATGGCTGCCTTGGCGTTCAGCGTGTCAAATACGGTTTCGATCAGAATCAGGTCTGCGCCGCCCACAGCCAGCGCACGTGTCGCATCCAGGTAGGTCGCGCGCAGTTCCTCGAAGCTGGTGTTGCGAAAGCCGGGGTCATTGACGTCGGGTGAGAGTGATGCGGTACGGCTGGTCGGGCCGAGTACGCCGGCAACGAACCTCGGCACCCCGGTATCTGTAGCCACTTTGTCTGCAACGCCGCGCGCGAGTTTCGCCGCCGCCTCATTCAGTTCGCCGACGAGCTCCTGCATACCGTAGTCCGACAACGATGCCGAGCTCGAGTTGAAGGTATTGGTCTCGATGATGTCGGCACCAGCCAACAGAAAGGACCGGTGTATGCCGGCAATCACGTCGGGCCGCGTGAGTGTCAACAGGTCATGGTTGCCTCGCAGTTCGATTTCCCAGTCGGCGAACCGTTCACCGCGGTAATCTGCTTCCTGCAAGTTGTGCGCCTGCACCATGGTGCCCATCGCACCGTCGAGTATCGCAATGCGCTGCTGCAACAGCTCCGTAAGCTGGCTTAGTTTTACTGCAGCATCAGCCATTAGCGGTCACAACGTCAGGTCGAAGCCCAAGCGCGAAGCAGATCGCGTACGTTAATTCAGCCCGGTTCAGCGTATAAAAGTGAAACTCGTTGATACCCTCGCGCTGAAGCTTGTGAACCAGGTCGATCGCAACGTTGGCCGAAATCATCTGGCGCGTTTCCGGATCATCATCCAGGCCTTCGAAACGCTCGTGCAACCAGCCGGGTACTGAAGCGCCGCAACTTCCGGCAAACTTCAAAAGTGATGCGAAATTTGAAATAGGCAGGATGCCGGGAACGATCGGTGCGTCTATACCTGCCGCCACGGTCAGGTCACGAAAGCGCAGGTAGACGTCTGCATCGAAAAAGAACTGGGTGATCGCACGATTTGCGCCCGCATCCAGTTTGCGCTTCAGGTTATCCAGGTCCGCAATCGGACTTTGCGCTTCGGGGTGCACTTCCGGATAGGCAGCCACCGAAATATCAAAATCAGCAACGTCACGCAGGCCGGTAACAAGATCGGCAGCATACTCGTAACCACCCGGATAGGGTTCATAGGTCTCCTGCCCCTGTGGCGGATCGCCGCGCAGTGCAACGATGTGCCGCACGCCATCTTCCCAGTAACTGCGGGCGATTTCGTCAACTTCAGCCGTCGTCGCATCCACGCAGGTCAGGTGCGGTGCACCGGTCAGCGTTGTCTCTGCATTGATGCGGCTGACGATTCGGTGTGTCCTGTCACGGGTAGACCCGTCCGCTCCGTAAGTAACGGAAACAAAACGGGGATCCAGTGGCGCAAGCCGCTCCACCGTTTGCCAGAGAGTTGCTTCACTTTTCTCCGTTTTGGGCGGGAAAAATTCGAAGGAAACCTGTACGGCATCAGGTTCATCGTTGGTATTTTTCTGGGTCATGGGTTCGTCTTGTGTTAATCAAAGTTCGTTGGTCGTCACGGCGGACAACAACGCAAAACCGGGCAGACGCCCGGGCAATTCGCGGCGCTTTTGCAGACGCAGACCAGATTCGGCCAGCATTACTGCAAGCTGGTTTTCAGCCAGACCTTCGATAGGTTGGGTACTGCCGGGCATGCCGACACGATCGAGGATCAGCATGAGTCCATCCGGTTTAAGAACCCGGGCCGCTTCCCGAATTGCAGGCCGGGGACGATCAGTCAGGCTAAGTACCTGGTCGAGCAGCACGGTGTCGAAGCTACTGTCTTCGAGCGGTAACTCGTGCATGTCACCCTGCCGCAACGTGCAGTTACTGAATCCGGCTTCCCGAACCCGGGTGCGGGCAACCACGCGCATGGCCGGCGATATATCCACGCCGGTCACGCGGTCAGCCCGCCGGGCAAGTTGACAGAGCACCGTGCCGGTTCCCGAACCGACGTCGAGCACATCGCCGAGCTGATCCGGAAGTTCCGCCAGTGCATCGGTGAGGCCGTCAACGCGCCCGCCGTCGGCAGGATCGCGTGGCGCCGTCGCGAGCAACGCATCTTTGCCTGACCACGCGCTCCGTGCCCTTTTACGGCGGACATCAACCATCCTGTCGCGATCCGCAGCAAGAACCGGTTCATCCACCGGCATACGGCCGATCAGTACGGATACGAAGGCACGCGCGGACGGATCGGCCGGTAAACAGTAGTAGACGTTCTGGCCGTCCCGGAAGCTGTCAGCGAGCCCCCCTTCCGCCAGGATGCGCAAATGGCGCGATACCCGCGGCTGGCTCTGGTCGAGCACCTCCTGCAACTCGCCCACCATCGACTCGCCCGCTGCGAGCAGGGCGAGCAACCTCAGCCGGGTGGGGTCCGATGCCGCTTTCAGCGAATTGACGGAGTATTCCAAGTCCATGCAAGAAATATAAAGATTTCTTTATATTTGTAAAGGGCGCAGATCACACGTTGCGCTTGGCCTCAGGCAGGCCGTAGCTATTTAGTGCAGGGGTTTTCCGGAAGCCGCCCTGATTTCGGCCACGATGCGCTGAATTCGCTCTTCCGGGAACATGTATTGTGCGTTGCAAAATTCGCAGCGTATTTCAACCGGATTGTGGCCCTCGAGCAGTTCATCCAGCTCGTTCGCGCCCAGCAGCCGGAGCATGGCCTCGATCCGCTCCTCGGAGCAGTCACAGTGAAAGCACACCGGTTCGGCGTCGAACAAACGGATGTCATCTTCGGGAAACAATGCGGATAACAACACTGATTCATCCATCTGGCTGATACGGGAAACATCGAGTCCTTCGAGATCGGCAACCAGGCGTTTCCACCGCCCGCTGCCGCCTTTACGTTCCGGCATCACCTGCAACATCAGTCCGGCTGCACGCTGATCATCAGCAGCCAGCATAAATAAAGTCGGTAACTGCACCGACTGACGATAGTAATGCCCCAGGCTCTCCGCCAAGCTGATCTCTGACAACGGCACGATGCTTTGGTAGCGCTCAGATTTGCGCGACGTGGTTTCGACTGTTACACACAGCGAGCTGCCATCCACCAGTTCGGTAAATGAGCCCGGCAATTTATCACCGAACTGCGCCAGGCCGCGCATGTGCAATTCATTGTCACACTGCAGGACCAGGAGGCGCACATGTTCACCGCCCTGTATCTGCAGGGTCAGGTGACCTTCGAATTTCAGACTACGGCCAAGAAGTGCGGTTGCGGCCAGGGCTTCGCCCAGTATCGGTCGAACTTCGGGGGGGTAATCGTCCGCATCCATGAGACGCTGCCATGTCGCGTCCAGGCGCACAATACTGCCGAGTATCTCGTCTTGCTCAAAAACGAACCGGCGCAGGGAATCAGCGGCATCCATCACTGGTACGCCTTCAGGATCCGAGCTTCGCGCGCAGTATCTCGTTGACCTTGGCCGGGTTGGCCTTGCCCTGGGTCGCCTTCATTACCTGGCCGACCAAAAAGCCGAGCACTTTTTCCTTACCTGCGCGGTACTGCTCGACCTGTTCCGGGTTATCGGCGATAACCTGGTCAACGGTTGCTTCAAGTTCGCCGCTGTCAGTAATCTGTTCGAGGCCACGACTTTCGATTATTGCATCGGCCTCGCCACCCTCATCCCACATGGCTGCAAATACTTCCTTGGCGATCTTGCCGGAAATAGTATTGTCGTGAATACGATTCAGGAGTCCCGCTAAAGAAGCCGCACTTACTTTGCTGGCGGTGATATCCAGTCCGTCACGGTTCAGTGCGGCACCCAGCTCACCGGCTACCCAGTTTGCCGCGAGGCGCTTGTCTTCGACACTGGCCGCGACTGCTTCGAAGTAGTCGGCGGTGTCACGCGAGGCTGTTAGCAGGTCTATGTCAGCCTGCTTCAGGCCGTAGTCCGCGGTAAAGCGTTCCGCTTTCGCACGTGGCAACTCGGGCATGGCCTCGCGCACGCCGGTAATGAACCCTTCATCCAGTTCGACCGGCAGCAGGTCCGGGTCAGGGAAGTAGCGATAGTCATTAGCCTCTTCCTTGCCGCGCATCGCGCGGGTCTCATCGCGCTCGGCATCGTACAGACGTGTTTCCTGAACGACTTCGCCCCCGTCTTCGAGCACTTCGACCTGGCGTTCGATCTCGAAGTCGATCGCCTTTTCGACAAAGCGGAAGGAGTTGAGATTCTTCAGCTCGGTGCGTGTACCAAGCTCCTGTTGACCCTTCGGACGCACAGAAATATTTGCGTCACAGCGGAACGAACCTTCCTGCATGTTGCCGTCCGAAATCCCGAGGTAACGCACGAGCTGATGAATACGTCGCATGTAATTAACAGCTTCCCTTGCCGAACTTAGCTCCGGTTCCGAAACGATCTCCAGTAGCGGTGTGCCTGCCCGGTTCAGGTCGATACCAGTTTTGCCTTCCATGTTTTCGTGCAGCGACTTGCCGGCATCCTCTTCGAGATGTGCGCGCGTAATGCCTACACATTTTTCAGAACCATCGTCGAGCATCAGCGTAATGTGCCCGTCGTGCACGATCGGCAATTCGAACTGGCTGATCTGGTAACCCTTCGGCAAATCCGGATAAAAATAGTTTTTGCGTGCAAATATCGAGCGCGGCGCAACCGTCGCATCGATCGCGAGCCCGAAGCGCGCCGCCATCGTCACGACTTCGCCGTTCAACACCGGCAACACACCCGGATACGCCAGTGTTACCAGGCAGGCCTGGGTATTCGGCTCGGCACCATAGGCGGTGCTTGCACCTCCGAATAACTTGCTCTTAGTCGCGAGCTGGCAGTGGATTTCCAGGCCGATGACGGTTTCCCATTCCATGATCAGCCCTGCCCGCCTCCCGCCACTTGTTTGTGCCAATCGGTTTCCATTTGATAGCGATGAGCAAAATTAAGTACGCGAGCTTCGGCAAAATGCGGGCCAATCAACTGCAGCCCGGCCGGCAGCCCATTGACGCTGCCGCAGGGAATGGAAATGCCTGGAAGACCGGCCAGGTTCACCGACACTGTGTAGATATCGTTCAGGTACATCTGCACAGGATCATCGATTTTTTCGCCAATTTTAAACGCGGGTGTCGGCGTCGTAGGTCCGGCGATAATGTCTACCTCGTCAAAACAGCGTTGCATGTCATCGCTGATCAATTGCCTGACTTTTTGCGCCTGCAGGTAATACGCATCGTAATAACCAGCCGATAAAACATAGGTGCCGGTCATGATGCGGCGTTTGACTTCGTCGCCAAAACCTTCGGTACGGCTGTTCTTGAAAAGACTTTCTATATCGCCGGCATCCTCGCTGCGATGGCCGAAGCGCATACCGTCGTAGCGGGACAGGTTCGACGATGCCTCGGCAGGACAAACGACGTAATAAGTCGGCACGGCGAGTGACAGATTCGGCAAACTGACGTCACGCAGTTTCGCGCCCTGCTGTTTAAAGACTTCCAGTGCAGCATGGACCGCATCTCCGCAAGCGGAATCGAGCCCGGCATCGAAATATTCCTTGGGAATACCAATCGTTTTACCCTTCAGAGGCGCATCCAGTTCCGCCGCATAGTCGGGCACCTCGGCCGGCGAACAGGTGGAATCGCGCTCATCGAAACCGGCAATCACCTGCGTCACGAGGGCCGCATCCTCGGCGCTGAGCGCGAGGATGCCGGCCTGGTCCAGGCTGGACGCAAACGCCACTATGCCGTAACGGGAGACCCGGCCGTACGTGGGCTTGAACCCCGTGACGCCTGACAGCGCTGCAGGCTGGCGAACCGAGCCACCTGTATCGGTACCTGTCGCCATGGGCACAAGGCCCGCGGCTACCGCGGCAGCCGATCCGCCGGATGATCCGCCGGGCGAGCGCGCCGTGTCCCAGGGGTTCTTAACTGCGCCAAAATAGCTCGTCTCGCTCGACGAGCCCATCGCAAACTCGTCCATGTTGGTTTTGCCGACTGAAACCATGCCGGCATCAGCGAGTCGTTCAACGACGGTTGCGTCGTAAGGTGACACGAAATTTTCGAGCATGCGCGACCCACAGGTCGTTTTAACTCCGGCGGTACAAAAAATATCTTTGTGCGCCATCGGCACGCCGGCCAGCGGGCCTGCTGTTCCGTTCGCGCGCGCTAAATCTGCAGCATCTGCCGCCGCAAGCGCCTGCTCTGCCGTAACAGTGATGAAGGCGTTCAGCTCTTTATCCTGCTCCTCGATACGATCCAGGCTGGCCTGCACCAATTCGCGGCTGCTAACCTCGCCTGCCCCAAGCAGGTGGGACAGTGCAGCGATGGTTTGGCGTTGCTCAGGCATCAGGTATCAACCACGACTAGTGAATCCGGTTACTCGATGACTTTCGGCACGATATACAGCCCGCCGGCAGTCGCCTCCGAGTTCTGCTGGAAATGGTCGCGCTCGTCGCCATCGGTAACTACATCCGGCCGCAGCCTCTGGCTCATAGCAAGCGGGTGCGCCATGGGCACGATTTCATTTGTATTCGCCTGCCCCAGTTCATCAATGAATTCGATGATCTTGCCCAGTTTGTCCTGGTAGTCGGGCACATCAGCTTCTGCGACGTCCAGCATCGCGAGGTGCGCTATGTATTCGATGTCAGATTTGGATAAAGCCACATTCAGAGTTCTTCGTTTAGCCGTCACAAGCCCGGCGGCATTGTTGCAACGGATCGGCAACGCCGGATACCGGCCCGGCACTCAAAGGGCGCGTAATAATACACCCGCAGTTGCCCAAAATCCCCCTCGTTGCTAGAGTACGCTCCACTTTAGTCCTTCCTTTGTGCGCAGGGTGTCATGCTCAAAAACCTGCTGGGTTATTTCTCGAACGACCTCTCTATCGACCTCGGTACGGCGAATACTCTTATTTATCTTAAGGGTCACGGCATCGTACTCGACGAACCGTCGGTGGTCGCGATCCGCGAGGAACCGGGCGGCGGCCGTAAAAGTGTCGCGGCGGTAGGCGCAGAAGCGAAAAATATGCTCGGCAGAACCCCGGGCAACATCACCGCAATACGGCCACTGAAGGATGGTGTTATCGCCGACTTCACCGTGACCGAGAAAATGCTCCAGCATTTCATCCGCAAGGCACACGGCAACCAGTATTTCCGGCCAAGCCCGCGGGTACTCGTAGCCGTGCCTTATGGCTCCACCCAGGTAGAAAGGCGCGCGATCAAGGAGTCGGCCGAAGGCGCCGGCGCGCGCAAGGTTTTTCTGGTTGACGAGCCAATGGCAGCCGCAATCGGCGCAGGATTGCCGGTTCATGAGGCGCGCGGCTCGATGGTACTGGATGTCGGTGGCGGCACCTCTGAAGTTGCGGTCATTTCTTTGAATGGCATTGTTTACGCTGCATCCGTGCGAGTCGGCGGCGACCGTTTCGACGAAGCCATCCTGAACTACGTGCGCCGCAATTACGGCATCCTGATCGGCGAAGCTACGGCGGAGCGGGTCAAACAAGATATCGGTTCCGCGTATCCCGGTGACGAGGTCAGGGAGATATCCGTGCGCGGCCGCAACCTGTCCGAAGGCGTGCCCCGGAGTTTCAGCCTTAACAGCAACGAGATACTCGAGGCGTTGCAGGATCCGCTGCAGGGGATTGTCGGCGCTGTAAAAGGTGCCCTGGAACAGACCCCACCCGAACTGGGTTCGGACGTTGCCGATCGCGGCATCGTGCTGACCGGTGGCGGGGCGCTCCTCCGGGACCTGGACAAGCTGCTGATGGAAGAGACGGGACTGCCGGTCGTCGTTGCCGACGACCCGCTGACCTGTGTCGCGCGTGGTGGCGGCCGGGTGCTGGAGCTTATAGACGAACAGGGTCCGGGCGTTTTCGCCCAAGAGTAACTGGCGCGGCAGGTTTTAAGCCTGTTGCACGGGGCGGCCTCCCTGCCGCCCCGGAACGATCCCGGAGGCTGGCCAATATAACTGCTTCCTCCCTTAGACACCGCTGTAAGCCTGTTGCAGGCGTTATTCCTTCGGAATTCGCGTGCACAATCCCGCTTGCAGGGCATGCAAGCCGAAGCATCTAGATAAAGCCCGAAACCCATTGATACTTAAGGAAAGCTGCCCCATCATGGGCGGATTGTTGTTGCTGAAACGGCTTAGGTCATGGCGCTGACCACTGTGGAACGCGAGCCGGGGAGTTTTCGCAGTGCGAGCCCCGGCCTGCGTCTCATACTATTTTGCATACTGTCGATCACCCTGATGGTGCTGGATCATCGTAACGAGCACCTCGTCGGTGTGCGTAAGGCCCTCGCAGTGACCCTTTACCCCGTACAGTTACTGGTCAGTGCGCCCTTCGATATCAGGCGCACCGTCTCGGAATCGATGGCGACCCGCTCGCAGTTGCAGGAAGAAAATCTGACGTTGCGACAGGAAGTATTGATCCGCAGCGTCCGGCTGCAGCGGATGGCTGCGCTTGAAGCAGAAAACGCCCGGCTGCGCGCATTGCTGGACTCAACAGAAATTGTTGGTGACCAAATCCTGATTGCCGAAATCGTCTCGGTCGATATGAACCCGTTCCGTAACATGCTGGTTATTAACAAGGGCGGAAGCGACGGCATTTATATCGGGCAGGCACTGATCGACGCGGATGGCATCGTAGGTCAGATTACACGCGACCGGCACTACAGTGCCGAGGCAATGCTCGTTACAGACGTTGATCATGCGCTACCTGTCGAACTGGCGCGCAACCGCTTGCGAACGATTGCTGTTGGCACGGGAGAACTGGATCGGCTGTCACTGCCGTTTCTGCCCCTTAACGCAGATGTACAAATCGGTGACCTGCTGGTGAGTTCCGGGCTGGGTGGAACTTTTCCACCCGGGTATCCGGTCGGGGTCGTACGTGATGTACGCAAAGTTACCGGACAGCCGTTCCTGGAGATCGATGCGGAACCTGCGGCTGCCCTTAACAGGATTCGCGAGGTTCTGTTAATCAAACCAGGCGGACGCGACCCATTTGCGGATCCGGACAATATTCCGGAAACCAACAAGCCAGCTACGATTTCTGCACCGCCGCCCGCCGATAACACAACAGCTGCCGGGGAGTCCGGCTGATGACGAGGCGAGTCAGGGTCTGGCCTGTTTTCGTCGCCTTCATTGCGGCGATTGCGCTGGAGGTTGTGCCCCTGCCGGGCGTACTGCAACCGGTACGACCGCCATTGCCCGTCATGGTGCTGATCTACTGGGCAATGATGTGGCCGCAGCGCTTCGGCCTGGGTACGGCATTTGTCATGGGCATTTGCCTGGATATTCTCCACGGACAGTTACTCGGCCAGAATGCCCTGGCGCTGAGCGTTGTCACATACCTGACACTCCGCTTCCACCTGCAGATCAGGATTTTCCCGCTCTGGCAACTGACGATGACCGTGTTCGCACTGCTCACTATTGAAGCCTTCCTCCAGTTCATGATTGAAGGGCTGGCCGGACTTGAGCCCTTCGGCTTTTCACGCTGGTCACGCGTGCTTTCCGGCGCACTCTTCTGGCCGCTTGTGCTGGGCATCATGGATCGGCTCAGAACACAGGTAGAAAACCGCGACCCCAGCTTTAACTGACGCAATGGATTACACCAGGCAAATAAAAGACCATTGGCGCGAACAGCGGCTTTTCACACGCCGCATCATTGCATGTTCGGTGATTGCAGTATTGCTGAGCGGAACGGTACTGACGCGACTGGCCATACTCCAACTCGTTAACGCGGAATACTACGCGGCCCAGTCACAGGGCAACCGCATCCGGGTGCAGCCTTTGCCACCCGCCCGTGGTCTTATTTTTGATCGTAATCAAAATATCCTTGCGGAGAACACACCCAGCTATCAACTCGAAGTCACACCCGAGCAGGTACCCGACCTGGAAGACACCCTGACCCGGCTGGAGTCCAGCGGACTAATCAAGTCAGAGTCGACGGGCCGCATCCGCAACCTGATCGCGAGCAAGCGCCGTTTCGACAGCATCCCTATACGGCAAGGAATGTCTGACGACGAAGTAGCCCGATTTGCGGTGCTCCGACCTTATTTCCCCGGGGTTGAGATTCGCGCGCGGCTGGCCCGTTATTACCCTTACGGAAATATTGCGGCGCATGCACTTGGCTACGTCAGTGGCATAAGCGCAGCCGACCAGGAAATGCTGGATCCCGCCGAATACGCCGGTTCAGCGTATATAGGCAAAGTTGCGGTCGAACGGGCTTTTGAACCGGACCTGCACGGTTTACCAGGCCACCAGGATGTACTCGTCAATGTGCGCGGACGAATGATGCAGGTGCTGGATACCGAACTGGCGGTGCCCGGTCGCGATCTGATCCTCAGCCTCGATATCAACGCGCAGATGACAGCTGAAGCAGAACTGGAGGGGCGCCGGGGGGCGGTCGTAGCAATCGATCCGTCCAACGGTGAGATCCTGGTTTTTGCAAGTGCGCCGGGCTTCGACCCGAACGGCTTTATCCGGGGCCTGTCACGAGAGGAGTTTCGTACACTTCAGAATGATGCTGACCAGCCGCTCTTCAATCGTGCCCTGCGTGGCGCCTATCCACCCGGCTCGACGATTAAACCCATGCTGGCCCTCGCGGGCCTGGAACAGAATTCAAGCCTGGCCACGCAACGCGTGTACTGCCGCGGTTACTACAGCCTGCCCGGTAACCCCCACAGGTATCGCGACTGGAAGCCTGAAGGCCATGGTCTGATAAATTTGCACGACGCGGTTGCCCAGTCATGCGACACGTACTTTTATGAAATGGCGAACGAACTGGGGATCGACATTATTTCGCGCACCCTGATGGATTTCGGTCTCGGAACAAGCACCGACATCGATATCGGTCCCGAGAGCAACGGACTGGTGCCAACCCGGGAATGGAAACGCCGCAACTTCTCTGCCCCGGAAGACCAGATCTGGTTCCCCGGCGAAACCGTTATTACCGGTATAGGCCAGGGCTACCTGCTGGCTACGCCGTTGCAACTGGCTCACGCAACCGCAACCATCGCGGCCCGCGGCAAACGCTTCCGGCCTTCAATGGTGCAGGGGATTCGTGATCCGATGACGGGCGCCATCGCGCAACGACAGCCCAGGGAACTGACTCCCGTGCATGTTTCCAATGCATCAAACTGGGATCAGATTGTGAGCGCGATGGAGGCCGTAATTACTGACCCGCGGGGGACTGCCCGGGCGATCGGAATGGATGCGCCCTGGAGCATCGCCGGCAAAAGTGGCACAGCGCAGGTATTTTCGGTGGCGCAAAACGAAACCTATAACAAGGAGGAGCTGGCTGAACGCATGCGCGATCATGCCCTGTTCGTGGCCTTCGCTCCCGTCGAAGAGCCGCGCATCGCCGTGGCCGTTATCGTGGAAAATGGCGGCAGCGGCAGTGGTGTTGCCGGACCGGTAGCCCGCAAAGTTCTGGATACTTACCTCGGGGGGGCCGCACTATGATGTCACCCTCAGGCAGGCGCGGTGCGCAAAGCTACGGCACAACCACGCACCTTCTCAGGCGTATGCACCTCGACCCGCAATTGATGGCCGGGCTGTTAGTGGTGCTCGCGCTAGGCATGTTCGTGCTGTTCAGCGCCTCGGGCAACGATGCAGATTTGCTGGTAGGGCACGTCGCTCGCATTGGTCTTGCCGCATTGGTAATGGTGGTGGTTGCACAGATTAATATTGCCTGGATGAGGCGGGTCGCCCCCTGGGTCTATTTTGCCGGCCTCGCGATGCTGGCACTGGTGCTGGCCATAGGCGATGTAGGCGGTGGCGCACAACGCTGGCTGGATATAGGCGTGCGTTTTCAACCCTCTGAGCTGATGAAACTTGCGGTACCTGCGATGCTGGCCTGGCTGCTGCATGACCGGGCCCTGCCCCCATCGTTATTGCTGACCGCAGGCATGTTGCTGCTGATCGCAGCGCCCGTCGGTATGATCGCTCTGCAGCCTGATCTCGGTACCGCAATTCTTATAGGCCTTACCGGTGCAGCCGTTATATTTCTGGCCGGCATAGGTATACGTTACATCGTTGCCGCAACGGCTATGGCCTTCGCCGCGATGCCATTGCTTTGGTACTTGATGCACCCCTATCAGAAGCAAAGGGTTCTTACACTCCTCGACCCCGAGAAAGACCCCCTGGGGGCCGGTTATCACATTATCCAGTCAAAGATCGCAATAGGCTCGGGTGGCATTTTTGGCAAGGGCTGGCTCAATGGCAGCCAGGGACAGCTTGAGTTTCTCCCGGAAAGATCGACAGATTTTATTTTCGCGGTAATCGGCGAGGAGTTTGGCTTTATCGGCGTCACCCTGCTCCTGCTGCTTTACCTTCTTATTATCGCGCGCGGTTTTGTCATTGCCGCAGCCGCCCAGGACACCTTTTCGCGACTACTTGCCGGTAGCATCAGCGTTACCTTCTTTTTCTATGTATTCGTGAATACAGCCATGGTCACCGGTCTGCTGCCGGTCGTGGGGGTACCGCTGCCGCTCGTGAGCGCGGGTGGTACCTCCATGGTGACCCTTCTGGCAGGTTTCGGTATCCTGATGTCTGTACAAACGCACCGGAAGCTATTGCCACGATGAAAGGGAATTTTCATTTCGCACAGCAGGTTCTCTGTTTACGAACCGGCTTGCTAGTCACTCTGCTCATACCTGCGCTTGCATGGTCCGTCGACCTGCAACGCGAAGATGTTCGTCAGTTTGTCAACGACCTGTCTGTCGAAGATAAGTTCGACCCGGCATTTGTCGAACAGATACTTGCGAAGAGCAAGGTGCAGCAAAGCATACTTGACGCCATTAGCCAGCCGGCCGAAGGGGTAAAACCATGGCATGAATACCGAGCTATTTTTGTAACACCTGAGCGAATACGTGCGGGCGTAAAGTTTTTTGCGAAACACAGGGAAACGCTGGAAACTATTGAGCAAGACACCGGTGTGCCGCCCTCAATGATTCTGGGTATCGTGGGGGTTGAAAGTTATTTTGGGCGTAGGACCGGAAGTTACCGGGTAGTAGATGCGCTTACGACGTTGGGCTTTGACTATCCGCCGCGCAGCAAGTTCTTCCGCTCAGAACTCGGGCATGCATTCAGACTTGCACGTGAAGAAAATCTGGATCTGCTGGAGCTAAAAGGTTCTTACGCAGGGGCAATGGGCCCGCCACAGTTCATTCCAAGCAGTTACCGGAATTTTGCGGTCGACGGTAACGGAGACGGTCGGCGTGACCTGCTCAATAACTGGCATGACATCCTGGCAAGCGTTGCGAACTATTTCGCCGTTCACAAATGGCAAGCAGGCGCGCCGGTCGCTGCTCTTGCAACCGTCGCCGAGGGAATAGATGATTTGCCATTGAACGATGGACTAAAGCCGGGTTCGACGGTAGGCGAACTTAGCAATGGCGGCATATTTTTTCCTACCGACCTCGATTGCGATGAGGCCGCTGGACTCTGGCTCCTGGACGGTGAGGAAGGCAAGGAGTACTGGGTAGGGTTCAATAACCTTTACGTGATCACCCGTTACAACCACAGCGTGATGTATGCACTGGCCGCGTGGGAACTGGGCGATAGCATTGTGCGTGAGGCAAATCTGTGAAAAAGCTGCTTGGCATCTACTGGATAGTACTGGCCCTCAGCCTGGGCTCATGTGGCGCTTCCCGCTGGGAAGATTCCAGGACGACCGGGCAACACGCCACTTCCGGCAACCTGTCGCCCAGCAAATACGGCAATCCGCCTTTCTATGAAGTGTATGGCAAGCGCTATACAGTGATGAACAGTAGCGCCGGTTATCGCGAACGGGGTACCGCATCATGGTATGGCAAAAAGTTTCATGGTCGCTCCACCTCAAGCGGCGAACGCTACGACATGCACAAAATGACCGCCGCACACAAAACATTACCGCTGCCAACGAACGTACGAGTCACGAATCTGGACAACAGGCGTTCTGTCATTTTAAGAGTCAACGACCGTGGTCCATTTGTGAAAGGTCGCCTGATCGACCTTTCCTATGCTGCAGCCCGTGAACTGGGCATCATTTCACATGGCACCGGGCGTGTAGAAGTTGTCGCCCTTACCGGAACAGCCGGCGTTGACGTGCCGGCCCGGACACGGGCGGCAGTCGCGCGGCCCGCCGTCAGTAAGCCTTTGGCTGGCGAACGGATGTATGTGCAGTTCGGCGCATTTGGCGACCGGGCAAAGGCATTGGCAATGGCAAGCCGGCTTAGTTCAGGCGGCCTTAACAAGGTAACGGTATATGAATCGAGTAACAGCTCACCGAAACTGTACCGGGTGCGAGTTGGCCCGATCAGTGGCGCCGGCGAATATGACCGAATCGTGCGTGCTGCCGCGAACCTGCAAATAACGGAAACCCACCTGGTCATCGAGCCGGGCTAGAATACCGCCCGCTCAGACCTGACATTCTGGATGCCTTATAGATGATGACTTTTTGCCGATTACGAGTTGCCCTGCTTATAGCAGCCGCGACCATCCTGCCGATGACCGGATCGGCTCAGATAGCAGCCCCCTCACCCCCGGCCCTTAATGCCAAGGGCTATTTACTCGTTGATTTCAACAGCGGCCGCGTGCTGGCGAGCAAGAATGCGGACGAGCGTCTGGAGCCGGCCAGTATCACCAAACTCATGACCGCCTATGCTGTATTCAGGGCTATCAATTCGGGGCAGGTAAACCTGGATGACGAGGTCCGGGTCAGCGAAAAAGCCTGGCGAACGCCGGGGTCGCGCATGTTCATCGAGGTAGGTACCCGGGTTCCTGTCGAGTTGCTGTTACCCGGCATGATCGTACAGTCGGGCAACGATGCCAGTGTCGCACTGGCCGAGCATGTGGCGGGAACCGAAGCAAGTTTTGCGGAGATTATGAACCAGCTGGCTGATGAACTGGGCATGACCCGCACCAATTACCTCAACAGCACGGGGCTGCCGGCCGAAAACCACTACACATCGGCCAGCGATATAGCAGCACTCGCTGCGGCACTGATTCGAGAGTACCCCGATTACTACAAGTGGTACTCGCAAAAAGAATTCACGTACAACGGAATTACCCAAGGCAATCGAAATGGTCTGCTCTGGCGCGATGAAACAGTGGATGGAATGAAAACCGGTTATACGGAGAATGCCGGCTACTGTCTCGTGTCGTCGGCTGAGCGAAATGGAATGCGGTTAATCGCCGTCGTACTTGGAACCAAGAGCACGGCAGCCCGGGCTAACGAATCGCAGGCATTGTTGAATTATGGATTTCGCTTCTTTGAAACTCACCGCTTGTGGGATCAGGGAGAAGTCGTTGCCGACGCGAGGGTCTGGAAAGGCGAACAGGAATCAACCGATCTGGTTGTTGACAAGCCGGTCTACATTACCATTCCACGAGGATCACTGGACCAGGTCAAAACCAGCGTCAGCATTCCCGACAAGCTTATAGCCCCTGTGCAAACGAGCGAAGCCGTCGGCGAGGTTCGTGCGGTTGTTGGCGCCGACACGGTTGCACGCCACAACGTGTACAGCTCCGCAAAAGTTGGGGAAGGCAGTTTGCTGCAAACTACATGGGATGAAGTGCTGCTCTGGTTTGAGTAGCGCCGGCCGGGCCTTATGGCGGCCGGCTCCCCTGTAGCTCTGCACCGACTGATGCCGGTTCATAGTACATTCGGAATATGAATAAAGAGTCGCTGCTCGAATACCCTACCGAGTTTCCGATCAAGGCACTTGGGCGCAAACATCCCGATTTTCGGGAGCACGTGCTCAAAGTGATCGCTATACATGCGCAGTTCGACAATGAGAATGATGTTCGTGAACAGATAAGCAGTAACGGCAATTTTATTTCAGTCACAGTTACCTTTATGGCGGAAAACCAGGAACAGGTAGATTCCATCTACCAGTCGTTGCATGAACATGAACTGGTGTTGATGGTTTTCTAAAGGCCCCACTTGTCATGAACCAACCGGTAGTTATTCGTCAACCAGGGCTTGCGGATTACGCCGCGACCCTGGCAGACATGCAAAAGTTTAGCCAGGAACGTACTCCGGAAACGCGTGATGAAATCTGGATGCTTGAACACCCGCCGGTATTCACACTAGGTATGAATGCAGACGAGAGCCATATCATCGACGCGGGCGACATCCCGGTGGTAAAGGTCGACCGGGGTGGCCAGGTTACTTATCACGGCCCGGGACAACTTGTCGTATATGTGCTTATCGATCTAATGCGCGCACGGCTTGGGATCCGGGACCTCGTGTGCAGACTCGAGCAGGCAATCATCGCAACACTCGCCGGTTACGGGATCACTGCCGAGGGCCGTGAGAATGCGCCGGGCGTTTACGTCAACGAGGCCAAGATCGCCAGTATAGGCTTACGGGTGCGGCGCAACTGCTGTTATCACGGCATATCCGTTAACGTAAACAATGACCTGGAGCCCTTTGCGCGCATTAATCCTTGCGGCTACCAGGGGCTCACTGTGACACGTACGGCCGATCTGGGAGGGCCGGATAAATCCGAAACATTGGCGCGAGACTTGCTACCGGCGCTTCTCGAGAACCTCGGAATGTCTCGCAAATTCCAATAGTCCGACGAAAAGCCTCAGGTGAGTGCGAGGCAAGGCGGGGATCGGCGAATAAGCGGAGTGCACACGGCTAGTACATGAGCATTGTGAGCCGATTCTCAACGCCGCATCGTGCCGGCTGAGGATTTTCCGATGAGTTTATCTACTTCCTTTAAACGCTCGGGCGTGCCGACGTCGGACCACAACCCTTCAAACAGTTCTCCGGTCAAACAATTGTCGTCCGCTGCTTTTCGCAGCAGCGGTGCCAGCGGAAAAACCCCATCAGTCTGACCCATAAATAAACCGGCGCTAAACACGCCTATGCCGCTGTAGGTATATGCTGCTCCCCCTGAATTTTGCACGCGGTCCCCGGCAAGGACAAAATCGCCGCCAGGGTTATGTTCAGGATTTGGTACCAGGATGAGGTGGGCCAGGCTGTCCCCGGCTGGCTGAGGCTGGCTGTAAGTAAAGCTTGTATGCGTATCGCCATTCACAACCCAGAACGGCTCATCCCCCAGCACTTTTAGTGCGCGAAAAATTCCACCGCCTGTTTCAAGCGCGGCGACACCCTCATCGCTGTACACAATCTTCACGCCAAGATGCCCCCCGTCGCCGAGGTAATCGACTATCTGCTCCCCCAGCCAGGCCAGGTTTACAACGATGTCGACAACTCCGGCTGCCTTCAATGCTTCGATGTGGTATTCGATAAGCGCCCTGCCGCCCACCTTGAGCAGGGCCTTTGGTGTCGTGTCCGTTAGAGGCCGCATGCGTTCGCCGCGGCCGGCTGCAAGAATCATCGCTTTCATCTTTGCCCGGGCATTCCTGAACGTCGGTAAGTGAATAGTAAACGAGACGACCGGCCGAAGCCCGGGTCAGCAGGATTGCTGAAAGGTATTCTCGGCTTAATAGGGACTGGAGTTGCTATGCCGGATATAATCACACCTGAATTGCGGAGTGCGGGCTGCCGACAGGCCATATATCAGTCATGAATAGCATTCCAGCATCAGGAGATGAGGAAAAATATCAGGTGCGCGCCGCGAAAATTATAAGCTTGACAGTACTACTCAGCGCCAGCGCACTTGCGGATCCACCGGTTTCTACAGATATCCGCGGCATTAGCTGCTGGCCCGAATTCGAAGAAGCGCCGCTTATCGTTCCTGACAGTGACGACGATCCGATCGAATTCACATCCGGCGAAGCCGATATTACCGGCGAAGGCGATGCCTCGTTCAGGGGGCCGATTGTCATGCAGAGTGGCAAGGTTTCCCTTACCGCCCAGTCTGCTACCTACGACAAGGAGACAGAAACCTTCTCTATAGAAGGTAATGTCAGCTACCAGGATCAGGAAACCAGGGTCAGCGGCAAGTCCGTGCAGTACAACACCGAGTCAGGCGTGTTTAGCTTCAACGATGCTGAATATGAACTGCAGAAGGCTCCCGCGCGCGGTTCAGCCGGAGCACTGATAATTGAACGTGAAGGCAGGGTTAAACTTCAGGACGTCCGTTACACATCCTGTCCGGTTGGCAACGACGACTGGATACTTAAAGCAAAAAGTATTGAGGTCGATGACAACACCGGAATGGGAACGGTACGCAGTGCGAGCCTCTCGTTCAAGGGCGTGCCGTTTCTATACATTCCCTACATTACCGTTCCGGTTAACGACGAACGGAAGTCAGGTCTCCTGTTCCCAAAGATAGGCACGAGCGACAGGCGTGGCTTCGAGTTTTGGCAGCCGATCTACTGGAACATTGCGCCGAATTATGATGCCACAATTGTTCCCCGCTACATGTCAAAACGCGGTCTGCAGCTCGGCACCGAACTGCGCTTCCTGACCGAAAACAACAGTAACGGCGAGATATGGGGTGACTTCCTGTCCGACGATGACAGGATAAAGGAAGACCGTTGGCAATTTGATGTGGAAACAGAGTCCTTTCTGTCGCATGGGTGGCGAGCTTCGGTACTTGCGGTAGGGGTTTCCGATAACGCCTATTACGATGACTTTAGTTCGCGACGAAGCATGACGAGTCAAACCAGTTTGAACCGGAGTATTGACTTTGAGCGTTACAGTGAGCACTGGTCGATGATGGTACGACTGCAGGATTTTCAAACCATAGACCCCAAAATTGACCTCGATCAGGAACCATATGCCCAGCTTCCGCAGATAGTCGCCAATGGCAGATGGCGGGATGGCTTTCTGGGTCTGGATTACTCACTTGATACTGAAACCTCTTATTTTTATCGGGATGACAGCGTCAAAGGTGCACGTCTGCACCTTAAACCGGCGATTTCGCTGCCGTTGGAAGGACCTGGCCTTTATTTTGTTCCGGAAATTGCGGTGGATTACACCGGCTACAAACTCACTGACCTGCCGGACGATGAAGAAGAAACGCCCAGTCGCTCAGCCCCAATCTTCAGCATTGACACGGGCGCAATTTTCGACAAGACCGCCGGTGACGATGACCAATGGCTGGTAACCCTGGAGCCGCGCGCCCAGTACACGTACATACCGTTTCGAGACCAAAGCGATATCCCCATATTCGACACCATTCAGCCGGACTTCAACCTGATCCAGTTATTTCGTCAGAATCGCTACATAGGCCACGACCGTATTGGCGATACCCGGCAGCTTAGCTGGGGCCTGACAAGCCGTATGCTGAGCGCAGAAAACGGTAGTGAGATACTGACAGCAACCATTGGTCAAACCCGGTTTTTCGACACCGGCGATGTAACTTTGCCTGGCGAGGACCCGTCATCTGACAGCTCTTCCGATTACATTGCCGAGCTCGAGGTCAATGTCTGGGACAACTGGAATATTGACATTCGCCACCAGTGGGATTCAGACACTGATCGCACAGAAAGATCATCTGTAAGGGTGCAATACAAACCAGGTGAATTTAAGGCCGTCAATATGGTCTATCGTTATGTCGACGGATCGCTGGAACAAACGGATCTTTCATTTGCCTGGCCAGTCGGTGAAAGCTGGAACCTTATTGGCCGGTACAACTATTCATTGCTCGAGGAAAAAGCCCTGGACCGTTTTGTCGGTATAGAATACGAATCCTGCTGCTGGGCAATAAACTTGCTGGCCCGGCGCAGCGTAAGCCGGACAACAGGTGAAAGAGATTCGACAGTTTCGATACAATTCATATTGAAGGGTTTCTCGAGCCTGGGCAGTGAAGCAACGATTGGCCTTCGAGACGATATTATGGAAGGCAGACGCTATTGATTCAGGGCGGATAACACCAAAGTAAATGACCGCTGTTGGTAAACATATGTACAACCGCATACACATAGTCTTAGCGCTGTTTGTCATTACGACAGTATTGCAGCCTGAAACCGTTCGCGCGCAGAACATGGAGCTCAGTGACACCGGGGTGCTGGTAGACGGTATCGCGGCCGTAGTCAATGACGGCGCTGTACTGCTGAGCGAGCTTGATGAACAGACCGTTCTGATCGTGCGGCGCTTACGCTCAGAAAATACACCATTACCTCCCCAGAATATCCTGGTTAAGCAGGTACTCGAACGACTGATCATCATGCAGATTCAGTTGCAGCGGGCCAGGCGCGATGGCATCACTATGCCGGATGAAATTCTGAACAGAGCGCTGGCCGATGTTGCCAGAAGAAACGGCACTACGCTGGCAGAGTTACCGGCCTTGCTTGCAAAAGATCGTGTGGACTACAGCTCTTATCGAAAGGAAATGCGCGAGCAGCTGATCATCGAGCGGCTGCGCCAGCGCGATGTTGTCTCGCGTATAGGGGTTACGTCGCGCGAACTCGAGGACCATCTTGAGCGTGAACAAAATTCTGCGTATCGCAACATGCGTTATCGCGTATCGCACATACTGATTTCCCTGTCCACGATGACTACACCGGAAGAACTGGAGGTTGCCAGCAAAAAGGCCTGGGACCTGTATAACCAGTTATTGGAGGGCGCCGATTTTGCCCAGGCGGCCGTGGCTTACTCGGACGCTCAGACTGCACTGGAAGGTGGCTCGATGGGCTGGCGCGATGGGGATGCGCTCCCGACGTTGTTTGCCGAGGTAGTGCCAAATATGGAAAAGGGTCAGATATCTGAACCGATACGCACTTCAAGCGGTTTTCATATCGTGAAACTGGATGATATCGAAGGCGGCGAACCCATCATGGAAAACCAGACGCATGCGCGGCATATATTGATGGAAATCGACCAGATTATGGATGACGACATCGTTCAGCAAAAGTTGGCAGACGTTCGCCAGGGTATTCTGGATGGCGATGATTTTGCCACGATTGCTAAAGCCGTCTCTGATGACCCCGCTTCAGCAATCGAGGGCGGTGACCTGGGCTGGAATGGCCCCGGCGTGTTTGTTGATATTTTCCAGGCAAAAATGGATAAACTCGAAATCAACGAAATAAGTGAGCCATTTAAAACTCAGTTCGGCTGGCACTTTGTTCAGGTACTGGAACGCCGTGTTCATGATACGACCGATGATGTCGCCAGAAACCGCGCGATGATCGCAATACGCGATAGCAAAGTTGCTGAAGAAACCGAATTGTGGCTACGCCAAATGCGGGATGAATCCTTCGTCGAACACCGGCTTTAAAATGCTCACGACAAAATTGGGTTAGCCATATCGTGAGCTCCCCTATATCGCGCATTGCAGTAACACCTGGTGAACCCGCCGGAATCGGACCTGACTTATTAATTCAGCTGGCCGCCCAACCGCGTACAGCGGAGTTGATTGTGATAGGTGATCCTGAGCTGCTGCGGTCGCGCGCGGAGCTAATGGATATTCCACTGTGGCTGACAGACTACGATGAAGCGGCAGATCCGGAGCCAGGTAAGGCGGGTGAATTGTTAATAGCCCCGGTAGCTATGGGCGTGCCAAGCGTTCCGGGATCCCCCGACCCGGCAAACGGCCCCTATGTTGTAGAAACCCTGAAAAGAGCTGTGCAGGGCTGTCTCGGCGCAGAATTTGATGCACTGGTGACAGCGCCGGTACAGAAAAGCGTGGTAACAGAATCCGGCACTCCTTTTTCGGGTCACACCGAGTTTCTAGCCAGTCTGTGCGATGTCGATGCCCCGGTGATGTTGTTATGTGCCGGCACTCTCCGGGTCGCCCTGTTGACTACCCACCTTGCCCTAGCCGACGTTCCTGCGCAGATAAATGAGGCACAAATTTCTGCCATATGCCGTGTTCTGGTTACGGATCTGCAACGACTCTTCGACATAGAGTCCCCTCGCATTGCCGTGCTGGGACTGAACCCACACGCCGGGGAGGCGGGGCAACTGGGTAGTGAAGAGAGGGACGTTATTGAACCCACACTGGAAAAACTCCGGTTGGAAGGTTTCAACCTCATCGGTCCTTTGCCGGCCGACAGCGCATTCACACCTGCATCACTCGATAATTTTGATGCGATCCTCTCTATGTATCACGACCAGGGTTTACCGGTGCTGAAATATGCTGGGTTCGGTAACGCCGTCAATGTGACCCTCGGTTTGCCCATTATCAGAACTTCTGTGGATCACGGTACCGCGCTCGAACTTGCCGGCACCGGCAAAGCCGACAACGGCAGCATGCGCGCCGCACTTCAGCTGGCCGAAGAGCTTGCCCTGCGCACCAGGATATAGCGGCCTGTGACTAACCAGCGGGCACGCAAACGTTTCGGGCAGAATTTCCTGCACGACAAAGGTGTCATTCAACGCATCCTTGAAAGCATCGGGCCAGGGCATGATGAACATTTTGTGGAAATAGGGCCGGGCCGTGGCGCAATAACAGAACATCTTGCTAAACAATCAGGGAAACTTGATGTTATCGAAATTGACCGCGAACTTGCCGCAGAGTTACGTGAAGCGCAGTGGGTTATTGAAGCAGATGTAAAAATTCATATGGCAGATGCGCTGAATTTTGATTTTGCATCGTTGTCTGATGTTGGATCATCAATGCGCCTGGCCGGCAACCTGCCTTACAATATTTCCACACCTTTGCTTTTCCACCTTCTGGATTTCCACAATCTTTTCAGTGACATCCACGTAATGCTGCAGAAGGAAGTTGTGCAGCGTATGACAGCAAGCCCGGGAACCAAGAGTTACGGGAGGCTTACAGTTGCCCTTGCTGCACGTTGCCAGGTGGAAAAACTTTTCAATATAGGCTCAGGCGCGTTCTCACCCGCTCCAAAGGTTGAGTCCTCCTTTGCCCGATTAATTCCGATGACAAAACCTTTGGTTTCCGAAAGTGAGCAAACAGCTTTCGACGCGGTACTCCGCGAAGCGTTCGGCAAACGACGGAAACAACTGGCAAATGCCTTACAAACTTTGCTAAGCACTGATGCCATTGAAGCAGCAGGGATTGATCCGCTGGTACGCGCTGAGACGCTGCCTGTCACAGCCTTTGTGGCCCTGGGGCAACAATTACAAAAACAGTCTTCCGGCTGAGCGCACTTTTTTGCGCTAGAATGGATACCAATGACAACGGATGTTGCCAATACCAATGCTGATATCCAGATAGATGCTGAGGCGATCTATATCGCTGAGCAGTCCGACCCGGATGAGCGCAGATTCGTATTTGCCTACACCATTAATATTCATAATGCCGGCTCAACGCCCGCTCAGTTGCTTACACGCCACTGGCTGATTACCGACGCGGACGGCCGGATTCAGGAAGTACACGGTGATGGCGTTATTGGCAAGCAACCGGAAATTGCTCCCGGCACAGCCCATTCCTATTCCAGTGGCGCGGTTATCGAAACACCCGTGGGTACGATGGAAGGCCGCTATGGCATGATCAGTGACTCAGGTAGTCACTTTGATACACCGATACCGGTCTTCCGGTTAGCGGTACCCGGCGTATTAAATTAGTTGGTCAGGGCGTAGCTGAATGGCGGTTTATGCCGTTGGTGACATCCAGGGCTGTTATGACGAGCTCGCGGCACTATTGGATGTAATCTCCTTCGACCCTGGCCAAGACCATCTTTGGTTTGTCGGTGACCTGGTTAACCGGGGCCCCAAGTCACTCGAAACACTCAGGCTGGTGCAGGAGCTTGGCGACGCGGCTATTTGCGTGCTTGGCAATCATGACCTGCACTTGCTGGCACTAGCGCTGTCCGACAACGTACCGTTCGATGCGGATATCCTGTCCGATGTATTGCATGCCGAAGATTCGGATCAGCTTATAGACTGGCTGCGCCGGCGACCACTCGCGTATTTCGATCCCGGGCTTAACACGCTGATGGTGCATGCAGGCGTCATCGGTCCATGGTCGGTATCCGATACGCTCGAGCGTGCGGGAGAGGTGGCAGATACGCTGGCAAGCGAACATGCACACGAATTCTTACACGCCATGTATGGCCGGAAACCGGATAAATGGTCCGAGAATCTCGGCGGCACAGATCGGCAGAGATTTATTACCAACAGCCTGACGCGGATTCGCTATTGCACCGCCGACGGTGGTCTTGATTTCAACTACAAGCTCGCGCCTGGGACCCAACCCGATAACCTGCAACCATGGTATGAACTGCCTGACCGCGCAACGGCTGACACGCGCATCGTTTTTGGCCACTGGTCCACGCTGGGTCTGTTGCAGACTGAAAACCTGATTGCGTTGGACACAGGATGTGTCTGGGGTGGCGCGCTGACAGCGGTCAGACTTGATCGCGATGCACAGGCAGTGCAAGTACCAAGCCGGCAACCACGAACCTTCGCCGGCTAAACCGCCACCGGAGCTGAGATATGCGGGTGGAACTCGTAGCCAACGACCTCAAAATCTTCGAAACGGTAATCCATAATCATGTCGGGCCGGCGCTGAATCGATAGCCGTGGCAAAGGCAAAGGTTTACGCGCGAGCTGCTCTTCGACCTGCTCAAGATGATTCAGGTATAAATGACTATCGCCACCTGTCCAAATGAATTCGCCCACCTTCAGATCGCATTGCTGGGCAACCATATGTGTTAACAATGCGTATGAAGCGATATTGAACGGCACACCCAAAAAAATATCTGCACTCCGCTGATAAAGCTGGCACGAGAGCCTGCCATCCGCAACATAGAACTGGAAAAGTGCATGGCAGGGCATCAATGCCATTCTGTCGAGTTCACCGACGTTCCATGCCGAAATAATGATGCGGCGGGAATCCGGGTTAGTACGCAGGAGTTCCAGGGTCTGCTGCAGCTGATCGATGCTGCGGCCGTCCGGTGTCGGCCATGAACGCCACTGCGCACCATAAACCGGGCCCAGGTCGCCGTTATCGTCGGCCCACTCATCCCAGATACTGACTTTATTTTCATTCAGATAGGCAATGTTCGTATCGCCATTTAAGAACCATAACAACTCGTGAATGATCGACCGGGTGTGAAGTTTCTTGGTAGTAACCATCGGAAAACCGCGCGCGAGGTCGAAGCGCATCTGGTAACCGAACACGCTGAGCGTTCCCGTGCCGGTCCGGTCATCTTTGCGGGCACCGTTGTCCCGGACGTATCGCATTAAATCAAGGTACTGCTGCATAACCCCTTTCCGTTGGCTGGTTGCTCAAGTCCTGGCCGGCTCGCTGGGAGACTGTCTTGCCGCTATGAACAGAATAATAACTCCCACAACAATCATCGGGAATGTCAGTAACTGTCCGCGCGTCAACCAGCCCCATGCCATGTAGCCAATATGCTGATCCGGTACTCGCACGAACTCAACCCCAAAACGAAACACGCCGTAGCACAACAGGAATAGCCCGGACATGGCCATCCGCGGACGCTGCTTTAAACCGAAGCTCCACAATACGATAAATAAAGCGAGGCCTTCCAGCAGTGCTTCGTATAGCTGCGAGGCGTGTCGAGGCGTGCCGTTAACAATAAAGGCCCATGGAACATCCGTCACCTTGCCCCACAACTCACCGTTAACAAAATTTCCTACCCGCCCGGCGCCCAGGCCAATCGTCACAAGCGGCACAATAAAATCAGTGAGCGTCCAGAATCCGGCATTAATGCGGCGCCCGTACCACAGCATCGCAAGCAGGACGCCGAGAAAACCGCCGTGGAAAGACATCCCGCCTTCCCAGACGCGGATCAGCATCAGGGGATCCTTAAGAAAATCACTGAAGTTATAGAACAATACTGATCCGATACGGCCACCCAGAATCACGCCCAGCGCAACGCAGGTAACCATGTCATCAACCTGCTGTTCATTTAAGGGCGACCACGGCCGGCGCGACTGCACGCGCCCAAGCCACCAGCCTCCCAGTATGCCGATGACATACATCAGGCCGTACCAGCGCACAGCCAAAGGCCCCAGCTGAAGCGCGACCGGGTCTATATCGGTATAGGTGAACACAGTTGCAGTCTACCATTGCCGGGGCAAAGCGTAAGAGAGACTAAGGCCTGACCCGGCAAAAGCCCTTCGGTTATAGTCGGCTGTCCCGTAGATAACCTGGCAACCATGAACCGACTCGCGGACGAAACCAGCCCATACCTGCTACAGCACGCGGACAACCCCGTCGACTGGTATCCCTGGTCGCAGGAAGCGCTGGACAAAGCCGGCGCCGAGAACAAGCCCATACTTCTTTCCATTGGATATTCGGCCTGTCACTGGTGTCATGTCATGGCCCACGAATCGTTCAAAGATTCTTCTACGGCAGAGGTCATGAACCGGCTGTTCGTGAACATCAAGGTGGACCGGGAAGAACGCCCTGATATCGACAAGATTTACCAGACGGCCCATCAACTTATTACGCACCGGGCGGGTGGCTGGCCATTGACGGTGTTCCTTACCCCGGAAAAACAGTTGCCATTTTTTGCCGGCACATACTTCCCGAACGAAGAACGCCACGGGATGCCCGCATTTTCGGACCTGCTGATGCGCGTCGCCCAGCATTTCGAGGCGAACCGGAAAGAACTCAATGACCAGGGCGTTGCCATTATCAAAGCGCTCGCCAGCCTGGAACCAGTGACAGCCGAGCCCGGTGCCCTGCTCGACCGGCGTCCGCTGGATGGCCTGCGCAGTCAACTGGGCAGTAACTTCGACAAGGACTGGGGCGGCTTCGGAGAAGCACCCAAATTCCCGCATCCCACCAGCCTCGAATACCTGTTACGGCACTGGCGCAGCACTGCACACAGTGAAGAACCCGATATTGATGCACTTTTTATGTGCGCACTCACCTTAACGCGGATGCTGGACGGAGGCATTTATGACCAGCTTGGCGGCGGTTTCTTCCGTTACACGGTCGACCGCGAATGGTCCATCCCGCACTTCGAAAAAATGCTTTACGACAACGGGCCGTTGCTTGCACTGCTGGCGCAGCTCTGGCGTGCCAGTGGCGATGATCCCTATCGCAAGGCTGCCAATGAAACTGCTGACTGGGTAATCCACGACATGCAGAGCCCGGAAGGCGGCTTCTGGTCCGCGCTTGATGCCGATTCGGAAGGCGAAGAAGGAAAGTTTTACGTCTGGAATCCAGGGGAAACAGACGAGAAACTGACGGGTACCTCAGCCCTGGCATTTGCGCGACGCTTCGGACTCGACAAGCCGGCGAACTTCGGGGGTCACTGGCACCTTCTGGTGCGCGATACGCTCGAAAGCACTGCCGAGGCAGCTGGCGAAACCACCTCCACAACAGTTTCGCTGCTTGATGAAGCCCGCAGCCGATTGCTGGAAGTGCGTAACGAACGCATCCGGCCAGGCCGTGACGAGAAAATCCTCACCGCCTGGAACGCGCTGATGATTCGCGGACTGGCGATAGCGGGACGCGCACTCGATCGGGAAGACCTGGTAGATGCAGCTGTACGTGCGGTTGACTTTATTCGGGACAAACTCGTCGTAAACGGCAGGCTGCTGGCCAGCTACAAGGATGGCAGAGCCCGTTTCAACGCTTACCTGGACGATCATGCCTTTCTGCTGGATGCCATACTCGAAATATTGCAGGCGCGCTGGAACAGCGCGCATATGGCATTCGCTATCGAGATCGCAGATCGTCTGCTGAATGATTTTCAGGATAAGAAAGCTGGTGGATTCTATTTCACCTCGGACGACCATGAACAACTTGTTCACCGCTCACGCACTTTTGGCGACGACTCACTTCCATCAGGCAACGCAATAGCAGCGCTGGCGCTGAGCCGCCTTGGATATTTGCTAGGTGAACCGCGATACCTGCAGGCGGCGGAGAAGGCGCTTCAGGCAGGGTACACGGCAATGCTCGATTTTCCGCATGGGCATGCCGCATTGATCACAGCACTTGACGAGTATCTCGATGCACCCGAAATAGTCGTCATACGCGGCAACGCGACAGCTTCGGCAGAATGGGCACAAGGTATCAGTGCAATTTTCGCACCGCGGCGACTTATATTCGCAATTCCCTCGGATGCCCGGGAATTGCCGGGTGCGCTCAAACTCCGGGAGCCTCGCGAACAGACTGTCGCTTACGTGTGCCGCGGCACGAGTTGCAGCATGCCGTTCACATCATTGCAGGAACTGGCAGCTGAAATTCGCGAAGCCTAGAGCTTGAGAGGCAGGGATCGCAGCCGCCGACCAGTTGCAGAAAATACTGCGTTGGCAACCGCTGGAGCAATCGGCGGAGTGCCGGGTTCGCCAACGCCGGTCGGGCGTTCGCTACTCTCAATAATATGTACCTCAACTTCGGGTGAATCGGCCAGCCGCAACATCCGGTAGTCATGAAAATTACTTTGTCTTACCTGGCCCCTGTGAAAATTTATTTCACCATGCAGTGCCGCGGTCAGGCCAAAGATTACGCCACTTTGCATCTGTGCGCGCACGATATCGGGATTAACAACCTGTCCGCAATCGACAACGCAGGTCACTTTGTGTACCCGAATATGGCTCCCCTCGACTGAAACTTCTGCAACTTGTCCGACATAGGTATCGAAAGCTTTAAATATTGCGACGCCCTGGTGTCGCCCATCCAGCACATTACCCCAGCTGGCTTCCTGCCTCAGCCGCTCAAGCACCGTTCGCTGTCGCGACGACTGCGGTGCATTGTTGATCCGGAACTGCATGGGATCGGCACCGGCTGCGTGTGCAAGTTCGTCCATAAAACCTTCGATAACAAAGCCGGTATAGGAAGCGCCCACTGATCGCCAGATCCCTATTACCACGGGCGTGTTATGCGTTTCGAGCACAAAATCAATTGTGTCGATTTCGTAAAGCGAGGTCTTGGTACCGTCCATCGCCTGAAATGCGCCGACGGTATTCGCCATAAACTCGCCCATCCAGGCGCCAAAGTCGGCGCGTTTCTGTGCAGAGGCAATTTCCGGCAGGAAACTGGCCATCATTTCCTGAGACATCGCCTGTGCTGCAGATGCTGCAACTTCGTGATGCCGCCAGACCTCGATCCGGCCTTCGTCATCGACGGATCCACCCATGCGATGCGCGGTTTGCTGGCGGAAATAGCCGCGCTGTATATCGTGCTCACGAGGCCAGACGAGCTTGACCGGTACATCAAACTCAATCGCAATGCGCACCGCTTCCTTTACGTAGTCGTTAATAAAGCGTCGTCCGAATCCGCCGCCGAGAAAAGTGGTATGTACCTTGACCCGGTCACGCGTCAGCCCGGTAACAAGGCATGCAACTTCCTGTGCGCCGTCCGGCGACTGGGTTGGCGCCCAGATCTCGCAACCGTCATCGCGAACATGAACCGTGGCATTCAGCGGCTCCATCGGCGCATGAGCAAGATATGGGGTCGTGTACTCACCCTCTACGACCATATCGTTTGCAGCAAACTTTACGGTGTCATCGTCAGCAGCCGCGGTTACCGCCATTTCATCCAGTACATCGCGTTGCTGATCCAGCACTTGCTCGTCACTCAGTTGGGCTAAAGGCCCGGGGTCCCATCTCAACTCAACCTGCTTGGCGGCCTGGCTGGCGCTCCAGAAATCCTCGGCAACCACCGCAACGCCATCAACCAGGGGCACAATTCCGCGCACGCCCGGCATCGCGCTTGCTTTATTCGCATCAAATTCGCGCAGCTTCGCCCGCATTTCCGGAATTCGGGCAACGACTGCTGTCAGCATGCCGTCGAGCTGCACGTCTATGCCGTAATCCGCACTGCCGGTAACCTTGGGTAGCGCATCGAAGCGCGGCCGGTCATAACCGATCCACCGGAATTCAGACGGGTCTTTCAGTTGCACGCTCCAGGGAGGGCTCACCCGGGATGCGGCTTCGGCGAGCGCGCCGTAGGACAAGGATTCATTGGTCGCCGGATTAACCACGGTGCCGTTGTCGGTCAAAAGAGTATCGGCCGAAGTGCCCCATTGATCTGCGGCCGCCTGCACCAGCATGGACCGCGCAGTCGCGCCTGTTTCCCGCAAAATGTCCCAGCTGCTCGCGATACTGTCACTGCCCCCGGTCGTTTGTTGCGGTCGCCTGAAAGTACCCATGACCGGCGCACGCCGCACATCCAGCCGCGCCGGATCTATGTCCAGTTCTTCGGCAATGAGCGTTGTAAGGCCGGTCATCGTCCCCTGCCCCATTTCGACCTTGTCAAGCTGGAACACAACCTGCCCGTCCGGAGTAATCTGCAGGAATGCGTTGGGCTCGAGAATATCGTCACTAATGGCAAGCGAGTCTTTTTCACGGGTCGCCCAGCTCAGCGCAAAGCCGCCCCCGGCTACGACTACAGTACCGAGTAGAAAGCGACGCCGTGTAAAGCGGTGCTTGGGCGCTGGCGGGTCCGTTTCAGCCATAGGCGGAAATAGTCTCAGTCATGTCCGCCGGGGGCCGCCGGAGCAGCATCCATTACCGCATCGGGATCTGAAATAATATCCGGGTGACGCTCACGCGCGGCCGCGAGATATTCGACCGGAAATTCGTCAACACTGGATATCTTCATGCCATTTGCCCGCCCTGTCGTGTGCCCGCCAACTCCATCGGCCTGCAGCCAGGCCCGCCAGCTTGTAACGCTCTGGAAGCTGATCTCGGCGGGTGCCGATGCAAGGTCCGGATTATTAATGTCGCTAAGCTTGCCGCGATAAGTGACCATCTCGTTGTAGGTGTGCTTACCCATCATCGGGTGATCGGAATCAACCTTGACCGTACTGTCATCACGAATCCAGACATCATTCCCCTGCACAATCGCGGGCCCGATACGGGTATCAAGTTCAACTTCGTTAAACGGCTTTACGTCCGGCAGCACGACCCCTGAAGGGGTCATCAATACCGGGTAGGGCCCAAGCCGCTGTTCGGGCACCTCGCACAACTTGCCGTTGTAGGGATTACGAAAGGTATCCAGCACTTCACCGGTGTCCAGATCGGTGAAATAGCCCATCTCGAGCATATTCAGCTCAAAGCCTTTACCCGGTAGCGGCCGCATCCGCTGAAAACTGCCTATCAGCATCCCGAACATGGGCGTTACGATGTGGTCGACCACGCCGAAGCGCACACCTTTCATCCACCACATTACGGTGCTGCCGTCGATGCTGCCGCGTAACTTGGCCAGTGCCGTCAACCGGTCCCACGGATCTTCCAGATCAAGTCCGTCAGCCGCCCTTACCGGCAAAGAACTCATGGCAAATGCAGCTGCACCACCAAGTATGACTTCGCGCCGGCTTAACTCTCCGGACTTATTGGTTTGATGCTCGCCCATTTTTCGCCGCTCCTCTGATTACAGTCTTACCAGGGTATTGTTCTGCCATCCACATTCGTTGGTTTGCCGATATCGTCCAGCGTTAGCCCATCGATTATCTCAGCCATTCCAGCGGCGCTTTGCCCAGGCGTCAATGCTTTGCCTGTGTAACCGGAATCTGCCAGTAACTGAGTCTGAACCATTCCAGGTGCAATCAACGCAACGATAATGCCATCTTGAATCAGGTTTGCACGGATGGCACGCATCCCCATATTTACACCGGCCTTGCTGATTCGGTAGTAAATCATTCCCTGCATTTTGCTCATCAGCGTAAGTGAACCCAAACCGCTAGTAAGCGTCAGTATTTTCTTTTGTTCGCTTGCCGCGACATTCGACTCGAATGCTTCCGCCATGGCCATGGGTCCGAAAATATTCACTGCCATGGTCCACTGAAACTGCTCGTAGTCGAGGGTCCCATAAGCCTGCCCCGGAAGATCGCCTAACACGGCTGCATTGTTAATCAGTACATCTATGGGAATTCCACTATATATCCTGGCAAGTTCATCAATGCGCTCGAGATCGGTTACGTCCAGCTGTTCAACTACGACCGTAGCATCACCTGCGGCCAGCGCATTCAGTTCATCCGCTTTGGCCGGATTACGCGCTGTGGCGATCACGTTCCAGCCTGCGCCCGCATAGTAGCGCGTAAGTGCGAACCCTATGCCCCGGTTGGATCCGGTAATCAGCACAGTCGGCTGATCAGGGTCAAACCCGTTTGCCTGGCTACCGGATGACGCGGTTGCACAGGGCGTGATTGCAAGCAAACTCAGCACCAATACGGTGGCGTTACGGACCGTGTATCTCGTCATATCTTTACCTGGCATTTATTCTGGCCTGATACCCGGATATGTCGTAATCATTATTCTGTGTTAACGCGGTAAAACACCGCTAATCCGGACAGGGTAGTTTATGCTCTCGCGGACAGGTACGTGAATCCCGCCCGTACCTGACCACAATGAGAACATGTTATGAATCAATCTGACACACAGGAAAAACTGACTGAAATCGAAATACGACTCGCCCACATGGACCAGGCACTAACCGAACTCAGCGATGCAATGTTCGATCAGCAGAAGCTTATCAGGGGCCTTGAGCTGGCCTGTGACGAGTTGCGGCAGCGCACGCAAGCCGCTGCGGAAGACGCCGGTAGCGCGCCTCCGGGGAACGAAAAGCCGCCCCACTATTGAGTTCGTGCTTATAACGAGCCAATACATCATAATGAGCGTGTGCAGTCAGCCCTTTTTGGTATTATTTAGCCGACTCACAAAATAGTCTTAAGGAGACTGAGCACAATGAAAATAATTCGAATTCTTTCAGTGGCTGCAATAGTCGCGCTTGCGGGCAGCATGTCAGCTGCTTATGCGGAAGGTAGCTGCAACTACGTTCAGGAAAATATGTTTGCTGGCCCGTTTAACGTCTGCCAGGAACCAGTTGAAGCAGAAGCCTGCGCTGAACTCGGCGAGACCGATGATAATGCGGATGCCGTGCATTCCGACGGTGCCTGCGCTAGTGACGACCTGATCGGAACCTGCGACCTTGGCGACAGCCAGCTGCATTATTTCTCAGGTGATGCCGGTGGTCTGGAAATCGGCTGTGGCTTCCAGGGCGGTGACTGGATCAGCGCCGAGTAACTTTAAAAGCGGTTTTTTACCGCCGCTGATCGACAATAAGAAAAACCCCGCTTACGCGGGGTTTTTCTTTTTCCGGGCCGAAAATGTACTGATTATGTTGCTTACTTAATAGCAGCCAGGTTTTCCCGCGCTGACGCATTTATCCACTCGATAAAGTTGTCGTGCTGTATCAGCCCTTTAGAATTAAAGCGGTACCCGAGACCACGCAGATCGCGCCGCAGACTCGACTGGACCATCCGTGTTCCGAGCAGGTTGGTTACAACCAGCGTATCCCGGCCTACGTCTCTGGCATCAATGATTAATGTTCGCAACGCCTTCACATTGGCCCGTCGCACTTCAACCGGCGCATCGTCCTGCAGGGTGGCCACATGAACTTCTGCGTATTCGGCCGACTCACGTATGTAATCAGCGAGACTATCCATTATGTCCAGCTGTTGCTGATTATCGCCAGGATCTACCGGGCCGTGGCCCACGATAATTACTTCTTCACGGGGCGGATTCTTGCTGATCTCAGCCGCGTAGTCGACCAGGATCTTGCCCACGAGTGGATGGTCTTCCAATGGCTCTGCAAAATGCAGGCGGGCATCGGTGCTTACCCTGGGTACACTTGCGTACTCTGCCTCATCCCGCAACGAGAATACGTAATCCCACTGACGTTTTAGGGTGTTGTGCCGCGTACTTACGGCCGGGATTATAACGATATCGGCTGCGCCCGCTTCGGTCAGGTCATCCAGGCCGAGCTGGATGTGGTCAGACATCATCATGCTCATTCCGAACGCAAAGCTGAGTGGTACATCTTCGCCCATACTTAGCATCTGGTTGCGCAGCGTCTGATCGCCATGATCGCCAAAACCATGCGCCAGGATAAGGATGCCCGCATCGCTCCGCAGGCGTTCGTCGCTGGCGGGCCACGTATAATTGGATCCCATATTGTTCATCATGGTCAGGATTTGCTTGTTCGAGGAGGCGCCCGGGAACAGTCCTTTAACCCTGATTTCGTCCAGCATGGTCTTGTCCGCGGAATGCTCCATGCCATAGAGCAGGCGCCCGAGGTCATCCGGCTCGGTATGCTGCATGTGTGTGCCATGTGAAGGAGCCGCAACCTGTTTTGCGACAGGCCCGGTATCGGCGGGTGTCGTTGCGCAGCCGGCCACTAATGCGACTGATGCAATACAGGCTGTCAGAATTTTTGTAAGACGGTTTGCCAACATGTACACGCTTGTCATACTCCTTACCCCGGATGATCTACAACCGATACGGATACCAGCAAACTGCGCGCCCGGCAAGCCCTGGCAATGTCAACAGAATGTAAACATGGTTGGCTGGCTCCTGGAGCCTTTATTGACATGCTGCTGCATAGCGTCTAAAAAATGCCTAGGGTCTGCGATAAAACGGTCGAGGAGGCAGACGAGTTACAGCGGATGATTTCTGGCAGCCAACTGGCCCTGGTGGCGGATGCCGGGCATTTCGTACACGAGGAACAACCCACGGATGCTGCGCTTGCCATCCGCAGCGCCCGGCCCTTCTGGGTCAGCCGACGCTAAGGTTGGCACACCGGCTGAGTAACGGGCGACGGTAACATGACCGGTTCCTTTTCCACATTGTTCTAGCGGGGGATTGGATATGCTTGCCAGACTAAACAGCCTGATCGTTGAATGCTCAAGCACATGGTGGAAGTTTCTCATTATTTTCCTGGTACAGATGGGTTCGCTGCAGATACTGCAACGAATCAGCAACGAGTTTCCGGCTGTTTCGGGTGGTGTTTCGCCGTTTGACATGCAAAATGCGCTGACGCCATCGGAAATCTTCCAGCAACTGGAAAATTATACAGCCCAGGCTTTCGACCTGTACGTCATCTTTCAGGCAGTAGACTTTGTATTTCCGTTCTTTGCTTCGCTGATGATTGCCAGTCTGAGTGCGTTTGCCATGCGACATTGTTCCACAAACCTGTATGAAGTTTTTGTCACCAGAAAACTATTTGTCTTATTAATGGTACCTGCCATTTTTGATTACTTGGAAAACATTAACCTGTTGTGGGCAGTAAATGCCTGGCCGGAACAGGTACAGATAGCTGCAAATCTTGCTGTAACAGCCAAGATGGGCAAACTGGCCACCATGATGATGGCGTTCATTATTTCAATATTACTTTTATTGGGGGCCGCCGGCGTATGGATTACCCGGCGGACAAGCGCTTCCGATCAGGCTAAAGAAAATGATGACTGAGATTCAGCCGTCAATCGCCGGCAGCCAGCCGCTCTTCGACCGCTTTCTCGATCCATTTGAGATAGTTGGGATGTTCAGACAAACCCTTGTTGGCAAAGTGATATTCGAGCCCACGCAGGTCCTCTCTTATGTGGGCCTGCACCCCGTAACTTGCGCTGGAAACCACAGTCACGATCACATCTTTGTTCTGACGCTGTGCGCCGGTAATCCAGCGGCGTAGTTTTTTAACATTCGATTTACGTATAGGGGGATAGGCGTCATCCTGCAGGTTTATTACCTTTATATCGCTGAATGGCACTGCCGCAGCAATATAATCAACATGCGTCTGCAACAACTCAAGATCGAGAATATTGTCTTCTATTTCCTCCGGCCCGTGGCCCACCAGGATGACAACTTCATCGGAAGGATTTTGACTTTTTTCCAGCGTATATTCCAAAAGGATTTCCGAAATCAATGAGTGATTCTCTAAATGTGCACTCATTAGAACTTTTGCATCAGTTTTTATGTGCGGGACATCCAGGTAAGATGATTCATCCCGCATATTAAAAATATACTGCCACTGGCGCGTCAGCGAGTTGTATCGAGTAACCGCCGTTGGAACCAGCACTATTGTCGAAACACCTCTCTCTTTAAGGTCATCGACGGCTGACTGGATAAAACCTGACATCATCATCGCCATGCCGAAGCTGACAGCCGTCGGCCACCGCTCTGCCATCGGCTCCAGTTTCTCGACAAACAATCCATCGCTGTTCTGACCTACACCGTGAGCCAGCACGAGTACACCAACATCGCCGCGCTTAGCCCTATCGCTGACATACCACTCGTAGTTAGGCCCCATTAAAGCCATATTCATGCGTGCTTCGTTGTCTGTCAGCGCTCGGTACAGGGCAATTTTCTTGCGTAGTGCCGCAAGCTGCGCATCGTTCATATTGTGTTGCTGGGCATTGGGATCAAGCCGTTTTCCATCGGCATCCATCTCGGGTACGGGGATATTTTCGTGTGCGTGATCTTCCTGGGCGACCGCTACAAATGGCGCACCCAGCAGCCAGACAATTGCCGCGAGACCAGTCAGCGATAAACAGATCATATTTTTTGAGTTCAGAGTGCCCATCGTATTACTTTAACTCCCCTGGGTAATTCGACCGTCCGCTATGTGCATCACATTGCTGGCTGAATCAAGCATGCTTGCATCGTGCGTAACCATAAGAGCTGCCACCTTGTGTTCAGCGCAGCGGCTGGCCAGCAACTCAACGATGGCATGACCGCGGGCGCGGTCAAGCATTGAGGTTGGCTCATCCACCAACAAAACCATTGGCTCACCCATAAGCGACCGTGCAATGCCGACACGCTGACGTTCGCCGCCTGACAGCTGGTCAGGACGGCGATCAGTACGGTGCGACATGTCAACTTCTGCGAGCAGCGCGAGTGCCCGCTCACGGTCCGCCTGGGTGGGCTTTCGGCCGCGCAAACTGGGCACCAGTAACAGTTGATTGACCGCGGTCAGCGCCGGCACGAGATTGGATTGTTGAAATACAAAGCCTATGTAGTCGCGACGGATGCGGGTCAACTGTGCCGGGGAAAGAGCTGAGATTAGTTGTCCGTCGATACTTACCTTGCCACTGGTTGGGCTTCGTAATCCACCGCACACGGCCAGCAGGCTGGATTTGCCGGCCCCGGACGGCCCGACCACCGCCGCAAGTTCGCCCGGCGAGACACTGCCCGAAACGCTGTCGAGCGCCTTAACCTTCTGATCACCGTCGCCCAGTTCGAGTGAAATGTTTTCAAACAGGAGGCTCATTGCTCACGACCGAGCGCAATAATAGGATCGACACGCGTAATCAGTCGAATCGAAATTGCGCTGCCGACTAAACCAGCAAGAATCAACAGCAAACTGGATCCTGTGACGAGGCTCATGTCGAGTACAAATACGCTGCCGGTTTGCTCGAATCCGCTGCCGAGCCAGGAGGCAATTAATGTGCCTGTAATTGTGCCCAGCAACATCAGAATAACCACCTGCGCCAGCGCATCTCGCAGCAGGTACCAATTCGAACCACCCAAGGCTTTCACAAGCCCGATTTCCTTGGTTCGCTGAATAGTCCAGACGGTAAAAAATGCACCTATAACAACCGCCGAAATAATGATCAGGAATGCCTGGATCATCTGCACGGTGCGCACTTCTTCGATATAACCGCTGGACGCTTCATACCCCCCAACCTTGTCAATCGTCAGTGTGCCCAGTTTAATATCAGCATTTTCCAGCCGGTTCTGATTAAGTTCGGGGTCGACCTGGAGCGCGATGACGCTTGCAAAATCATACAGAATATCAGGCAGTGTCTCGCCCGGTGGCGGCCCGCCCGGCGGACCGTAAGTTGCCTCCTGCCACTTACGCAACGGCGTGTAAATAATAGGAACATGGCCAATATTATGCTCACCAACTATTCCGACGACCTCAAGTTCGGTGAGTACACGATCCAGGATGAATTTATCACCCAGTTTCAGGCCGCGGTCGACAAGCAATTCGGAAATAATTACCCCGTTCTCAAGGCGACCCAGGGCTTCACCCTTCAGAAACTCCGGTTCAAGGAAGGAGGCGGGTGGTATGCCCCACAGAACCACGTCGTCAAGGGGCGAGTCGTTCATCCGACGAGCGTTAAACATCGTGTGGCCCATTGGCTCGGCGCGCAGCACACCCGGCAACGCCTGCCAGCCCTCCCACATTTCGCGGTCAATCATGCTGTTACGATAGCTGGGCTTATTGTTGTACTCGAAGGAAAGATGCGTGACGTCCAGCTCAATCAGGCCGGAAATATTATTTTTGATCAGGCCTGCGGCCAGGCCGCTTAAAAGTGTCGTCAAAAATGCCACGAGCGCGACAACCAGACCCATCAGTAGAAACCGGCCTTTAGCAAACTTCAAATCACGCAGCGCTATAAACATCATTTGTATTTTTTCTGCATAATCTTATATAGACTTGTAAGCTTCAAATAGTCAGCCGGCATCAGCGGCAATGGCCACATCAACGGCATACACGCTATTATCCGGGCAGACCCGGCCGCCGGGAATCAATAACAACAGCCTCAACCGGCATAATAGCTCGCCCTAATATCAAGGAGAGTATTTGCATGAAATTTCTGCGAGTTGTGGCATGGATACTGTGTGGATTGGCTGCCGTCACGCTGGTCAGCTTCCTTATCGCTGCCTGGATCTACAGAGATATTCCGGCAACCGAGCTGGAGGCAAAATATGGCAATCAGGAATCGCGTTTCATGAACGTTGCCGGTGTACGCATACACTATCGCGACGAAGGCCCCCGAGATGCGCCCGTTATCGTTCTGGTTCACGCAAATTTTGCAAGCCTGCTGGGTTGGGAGTCCTGGGCAGAGGCACTGAAAGACTCCTATAGGGTTATCCGCTTTGATATGACCAGTCATGGCCTGACCGGACCGGATTCAACCGGTGACTACACGCTCGATCGAACAATGGAAATTACAGAAAAGTTTATTGATGCAATGGGAATCGATACGTTCACGGTAGCTGGAACGTCGCTGGGCGGTACTGTTTCGGTTCTCTATGATCACCGCAATCCAGGCCGTGTTGAACAAATGATTCTGCTTAGCCCCGGTTCGCTGGAAGGCAAGGCGCAGAAAGCACGTGGCGACGTGCCGGATTCAGCATATATCCTGAAATACATCATGCCGCGCGCATTGCCGGAGTTCATGCTCAGGTCCGGGTTTGGAGACAAGGGCGAACTGACAGACGCGCTTATCGACCGCTGGTATGAACTTTGGATGCGCGACGGACAACGAGAAGCGCAACTCGATCGCCTGCGGCAATATGATTCGGGTGATATCGAATCGGTTTACAGGCAACTGGATTTACCTGTGTTGTTGCTGTGGGGTGAGGCGAACACTACCGCCAAATTCGAACAGGCGGAAGAGGTCATGCACCTGCTGGAAAATGCAGAGTCGATTAAGTTCATCAGTTACCCGGGCGTGGGCCATATGGCCGTACAGGAGGCCGGTGCCGAAATTGCTATCGATGTCCGGGAATGGCTGGATTCACAAGCTGCCATTGCAAACAAAAGTGAGGCATCGCCTGACTAGGCAGACTGATTTTTCGACCCTCCCGCCACCTTTCCGGCCTTGTGGTGTGGTGCCGGATACCTTCCCTTAGGCGATCGGTTACGCTCGAGTATCGTGCAGCAACGCCCTCATATATTCTGGATAGCTCGAATCGACAGCCAAATTCGGTCACCCTTTTGAGCGGGAAAAAAATCAAACATCATTGGTGGTAGCTTGTGCGGCCCGGGACGCAACCAGTGAAAAGGGGAAACCATGATTGATGCACTAAGGACACCCGATGAAAAGTTTGCAAACCTGCCAGGTTACGATTACAGGCCCAACTATCTTGAAGTTCCGGATGATCGTTATGGCCCGCTGCGCATGCATTACCTGGATGAAGGTGATAGCGATGCGCCGATTATTTTGCTGACGCCAACCCAGGGCAGCTGGGTGTATATCTACCGTGAAATGATTCCCCTCCTGACGGATGCCGGCTTCCGGGTAGTGGCGCCCGATTACATCGGCTTCGGCCGCTCGGATAAATTACAGAATGAAGAAGACTACAGCTTTAACCGGCATATAGACTGGCTGAAGTCTTTCATGGATCAGCTGGAAATTCGTGATGCGACCGGATTTCTGCTCGACTGGGGCGGTTTCTTTGGCCTGCGGCTGGCTGTTGAGAAACCCCATTATTTTTCGCGCCTGGTGTTATTGAATACACAATTACCAACCGGTGATCCGTCATCAGGGCATGCATGGTTCCGCGACTGGCGCGAGAAAATGCTGTCAATGCCGCGCTTCCCGCAAGGTAACATGGTCAATGACGGCGTAATCAAAAAACTGGCCCCCGAGACGATCGCTGCCTACGACGCACCCTACCCGGACCCGTCATATCTCACCGGACCCCGGCGCTTCCCGATGATCCTGCCGATAGACCTCGACAGTCCGGCACGACCCGCTAACCTGAAAGCTTGGGAGAAGCTTGCAAGCTACAATAAGCCGGTGTTGACGCTGTTTGCGGACAGCTTCCGTGCTGGCCCGATGGGGCCTAAAAAGCTCATCGACCACATACCGGGTGCAGCAGGCCAGCCGCACGCAATTATCGAGAACACGAGCTTCTATATCGTGGAAGATGCCGGCCAGGAACTGGCCCGCCGGGTCATCAGATTTGCGGCAGATTAAGTAAAAACGTGAAGCAATCGGGCAATTCCGGCTTTCGCCGCCCGATTCCGCTTGAAAACTGCAAACTGGCGCACAGTTTGCGTTCCCCAATCCCTTAAATAATGACCCCACTCGGCTGGCTGATGGAAGCTTATGTCAAACATCGCCGGCCTCTACCGGCGAATTGAAAGAGAGCCAAAACAATACGTGGAATTATTCTTGTATTGGCGTCGCTGTACGCGGTCGGCGCAAATGCCGACTCCCCCTAGTACGCGGGCGGCGGCATCGGTGTTACCAGTAACAATGTCAATCTCGATCTCGTCGATCCTGACCGGGACGGCGACGGCGACCCGGTCAACTTTGATGACGAAGCCTATGGCTACCAGCTGTTTGCCGGCTACGACAATCACCCCGGAGTGGGCTGTTGAAGTCGGTTTTACGGACCTGGGCACGGTCAGACACCGCGAGGGGTTCCCAATCAATCTGAAAGGCGAGCTCAAGACGCGGCTCGGCTACGTCAACGGCCAGTACCATATGCCCATCGGTGACACCGCTTCGCTCGACCTGTCGCTGGGCCGGGGTTTCTCACGGGCAGAATTTATGGCCAGATTCCGGGATCCCGGGTTTGGCTGCATAGGCTGTGTGACACTGAAAGACACCACCAGCGACAGCGGCATGATATACGGTGTCGGGGTGACAATGAAGCTGACGGATTCACTGTATTTACGTCCTGCACTTACCGTCTACGATTTCGAGTTTGACGATGTTGACTCCGTAGACGGCTTCGGCGCCAGTCAAGGGGATGAGGAATTTCTTGAGTCACAGTGGCGTTTTGGCGTTGACCTGATATACGACTTCTGATTTCCGGCTGGCCACGAAGCCAACCAATAAAAAAAGCCCCGCAAAAGCGGGGCTTTTTCGTTCTTCGCAGCCGCTACCCGGCTACTCTAAACATAGTACATCTCGCAAACTTAGAAGTTCCAGCGATAAGCTACTTTCACTACCTCGTCTTCAGTGAGGTCGACACTGGTGGAAGCATTATCGTTCCAGTTCCACTGGCCACCAACTGTCAACCCGGAGTCCGTGAAATCTTCCTCGCCC
>PBYE01000025.1 GCA_002729495.1 Chromatiales bacterium | reverse complement strand
CTGGAAGGCAAATCACTGCTCATTGATCCGGGTAGCGCAGGGCTAAGCATGTATCTCGTCGTTCGCGAGGGCCAACTTATAGTCGCCGATAAAAGTATTGAAGAGCCTGATGCAACGTTGAGCGGCAGCCCGCTTAGTCTGGCAGCCATGGCGGTTGATAATCCGGAGGCGGCCATTAGCCCGGATCGTGCGCGCATGAGCGGTGATCCGGATGTGGGTAAAGATTTTCGCGCTTTGCTGGAAATAGTTCGGCCTGATTGGGAGGAAGAGTTATCAAAGGTTACCGGCGACGTTATTGCGCACGAGGCAAGCATTTTCATCAGTGGTGTTTGGCACTGGATGCAGCGTGCGAGCAGTTCGCTTGGCCAGGGCTTGTCTGAATACCTCACTGAAGAGAGTCGTGCTTTAGCGACAACAGTCGAGATAGAAGAATTCTGCAGGGAGGTAGACCAGTTGTCAGCAGCTGCTGCCCACGCAGAAGCACAAATCAAACAGTTGCGTACACACAATCGCCGCTCAAAAGACTGAACACATGCGCCCCCGCTTATTATTTCGCTTGCTTGCTATACAGCGTACCCTGGTCAGGCACGGCCTGGATGACCTGATTACCTCCACACATTTGCTCCGACCCCTGAAGTTTATTTTTTACCTGTCACCGTGGACATGGGGACAACGTAAATCGGATCAGCCACGCGGGGTGCGCGTGCGTGAAGCACTGCAGGAACTCGGACCCATATACGTAAAGTTCGGCCAGGCAGTTTCTACTCGCCAGGATGTTCTGCCCGAGGATATAGGCGAGGAACTTGCCAAGCTGCAGGACAAGATGCCACCATTTTCTGCTGACGAGGCTCTTGGACAGATAGAAAATATTTATGGTCAGCCGGCGCAGGCAGTTTTTGCTGAGTTTGAATCAGAAGCACTGGCGGCGGCATCGATCGCGCAGGTTCATGTTGCCCGCCTGCATACGGGCGAAGAAGTTGTTGTAAAGTTGCTTCGACCTGGTGTGCGCAGGCAGATCGAACGCGATCTGGAAGTTTTGTACGCACTGGCGAGGCTGGCACGCCGATACTGGAAAGATGCCCGGCGTTTGCGGCCATTAGAGGTTGTTGCGGAGTACGAGAAAACAGTTCTGAATGAACTGGACCTGATGCGCGAGGCGGGCAATGCTTCCCAGCTAAGGCGAAATTTTCTTGATTCCGATCAGCTGTATGTTCCGGAGGTCTATTGGGAGTACTGCAGGCCCCGGGCGATGGTCATGCAACGCATCCATGGAGTTCCCATCAGCGATATGGATGCCCTGCGTCGTGCAGGCACCAATATCCCTAAACTGGCTGCGAACGGTGTAGAGATTTTTTTCACCCAGGTGTTCCGCCATAACTTTTTTCATGCGGACATGCATCCGGGAAATATTTTTGTCGATGTGACTGACCCGGCCAATCCTTTGTATGCCGCTGTGGACTTTGGCATTGTTGGCACACTGAGCGACCACGACCGGCGTTACCTGGCCGAGAATTTTCTGGCCTTTTTTGATCGTGATTATCATCGGGTCGCAAGACTGCACGTGGATTCGGCGTGGGTACCGGCCGGCACCCGCATCGATGAATTCGAGTCAGCAATACGCACGGTCTGTGAACCTATCTTTAACAAGCCGCTCAAGGAGATTTCTTTCGGGCAGGTTCTGGTGCGCCTGTTCACAATAGCCCGTGCGTTCGATATGGAGATTCAGCCGCAATTGGTATTGCTGCAGAAGACCCTGCTGAATATCGAAGGGCTGGGGCGCCAGTTATATCCTGAACTTGACCTGTGGCAAACAGGGCAACCGGTATTGCGCGAATGGATGGACGAGCATACCGGGCCAGTCGCAATGGCAAAGCGGGTGCGCGAAGAGTTACCCGAGATCCGGTTCATGCTGGATCAGCTGCCGACGATTGCGCGCCGGCTCATGGACAGGCTGAACGAAGAGAGCCAGCCGGCGGCGAAGCACCCTTTTGACAGGAAGCGCATGCTGCTGTGGGCCAAACGCCGCTACCTGGCTTTCTCAGGCGCCCTGGCCATAGTTGCGGCCGCGCTGTTACTGGGTTTGCAGGCACAGCCGGATTGGCTGGCCTGGTTCCTGGGCGCGCTCGGCGCCGGGTTGATTTACTCAGGCCGGCCACGCTAGGAACGTGGTGGCCGCGGCATGGCTTGGCTTGCCGACCCGCTTCAAGCAGAATACCCGACCGGCCCGGGAGGAACCGGGTGTTAAAATGGCTGCAACGCCGAAGAAAAGAAATAGGAGTACTGCATGAGCCGGATCGACACACTCGGCCAGATGCTTTCTGACGAAGAGGAATCCAAAATTGACCTGACGCCCATGCTGGACGTCGTCTTCATTATGCTGATCTTCTTTATCGTCACGGCAACCTTTGTCAAAGAGCTGGCGCTTGACGTTAACAAGCCACCGGATCAGGAAATCGTCAATACCGAATCGGATTCGATCACGGTGATAATCCGGTCGACCAACGAGATCGAGGTCAACGGTCTTAAGGTCGACAAACGTGCGGTTGCGGCACAGGTAATACGCGGTATGGCGGAGAATCCAAAGGCCCAGGTCTCTGTGCTGGTCGAAGGCAAATCCAACGCAGATACGTTCGTTAATGTCGTGAACTCACTCAGAGAAGCGGGCATCAACGAATCGATAGCCTTTAGTCAGCTGGACAAATAGAGACGCTTGAACCCCACCCACTTTTTGCTCGCTACAGGAATTGTTTCGAATAGACCTTGAGGAGGTGCGAAACATGCGAGGAATGGAACCGATAGCTATAGTCACGGTGCTGATACTCATCCAGTACTTTATTTTCGCGGGCCTGGTTGGCAAAGTACGGGTGCAAACCAAGATTGACGCACCCGCCGTTACGGGCGACCCTATATTCGAGCGTTATTTCAGAGTCCACCAGAATACCCTCGAGCAGCTAATCGTAGTATTGCCGGCATTGTGGCTTTTTGGCTGGTTTATCGATCCGCTGGTCGGCGGCGCATTGGGGCTAGTGTTCATACTCGGTCGCTGGATTTACTGCAGAGACTACGTTGTGAGGCCGCCGAGCCGCAGTCGCGGGTTCGTAGTGGGCTGGTTGGCCCAGATCATACTTATATTAGGCGCGCTGATCGGTGCGATCCTAAGCTGGCTTGAGTAAGCGTATACGCCTACGTTCAGGTAAGACCATTAATTGTTAATAGTTTTCGTGTTGCCTGAGACGGTAGTGTAAACGAGAGGGGGTAACACAATGTCTGCGACCAACTATTTTGCCAACGCGGCTTACGGGGGGCCGGGATGGCTCAAGTGGTTCATATTAGGGGTAATCGTGTTGGGCATTGGTGTTGGCGTGCTGTTTTTCAGCGAGCGCGCCAAGCATGATCCGAACGTACACAGCCCGAAAGTTGCCTGGATACGTGCCTGGGTTTACTACTGCTTTATTCTTGTTATCAGCTGGATGTCCGGTGCACTGGGCTATGTCATCAGCAACCCGCTTATTGCACCGGGACGCACGGACGACACGACCTGGCTTATCGTGGTTTCGGTTTGCTGGCTGGTTTCGGTCTGGGCCTACGTCTACTGGTGGCCGCGCGGCACATTAACCCACGGCCGTAAACTCCATTTGTTGCCAACAATTATCCATGGCGTGATGTGGGGTATTTGTGCCGGGTTGTTGTACCTGTCGATGTACGCAGCCCTGGAGCAGTTCGGCTTTCCCGGAATCGTTAATGCCTTGATACTCATCGGCATACTTTCGTCTTACAATATCAACTATCAAGTCGGTTGGTGGGATATTTATGTTTCACCACCGCACAATATTCGTGCAACAAATAACGGCAAGGTTGCGCTTGCGCATCAGCCTTTCCTGCTTGCGTCATTGACACTGCTGGTAATGTACGGTGATGGCGGGATGTTTGTATTGCTGTCGACCTTTGCCCTGACCTGCTCCGCAATCGCCCTGCGATTCCCGCCCTTCTGGGAGTCCGATGGCGGGCCCGTGTCGCGGGATACAGCCATGGGTGAATAACCGTTAGCGTTATTGATTTTTTGCTGGCAACCATTGCCGTTGCTGCGGGCGCGATCATTCAGGGGATTAGCGGCGTCGGTGGCGGATTCATTACAGTACCGTTCCTGGCCATGATCAGCGTTAATCTTTTACCCGGCCCTGTCGTGGTCGGCAGTATGTCCATCGCGGGGTTAATGGCGTGGCGTGAACGTGAGCACATCGATGCCAAAAATATAGGCTGGATATCACTCGGTACGATCGCCGGTGCTGCGCTGGGCGCCTGGTTCCTGAGTGGAATTGCGAAAGAGCAACTAGGCCTGCTATTCGGCGGCATGATACTTGCGGGTGTTCTGATTACCTCGCTGGGGCTGCACATACCGCCCAACAAACTCAATTCAACATTGTCGGGACTCGGCGTCGGCGCCATGGGCGCTACGGCAGGCATCGGGGCACCGATCCTGGCTGTGCTCTACCAGCACGAGTCGGGGCCGAGAATTCGCTCGACTCTTGGTGTCATATACCTGGTTTGCTCCACCCTGATCGCCAGTGCACTGGCGGTTTTTGGCCACCTCGGAGCAGCGGAACTGGGCTATGCTCTGTTACTGGTGCCGGGATATATCATCGGCTATGTGTTGTCACAGCATGTAACAAGGCATTTTGACCACAGTGCAACGCGCTATATTGTGCTCGGAGTTTCGACAGCGGCAGCGTTGTCGTTGGTTTATCGTAGTCTTTTTTTAGAATAGGAAGGCCAAGGCAAAGCATCTATGGCAAGTCCTGAAGAAATTCTGCAGTTCTGGTTTGAAGACTCGTGTGACTCGCCCGATCTTGCCGAGAAACGTAATTCGTTCTGGTTCAGTGTCGATACTGCCGTGGATGAAAAAATCTGGACAGACTATGCAGATTTGGTTGTCGATGCCGGCGCAGATCATTACGACCACTGGGCAGAAACAGCACTCGGGCGACTAGCACTGATTATTGTGCTCAATCAGTTTCCTCGAAATATTTTTCGTGGCACCAGTGAGGCGTATCGCTACGATGAAGCAGCGCTGGTTTGCGCGAGCGACGGTATTGAGAAGGGTCAGCTGGCCGGGCTTGCCGTACCACAACAGGCATTTTTCCTGATGCCGTACCAGCACTCTGAGGACATCGTCGTGCAGCGGGCGGGCATGGAACTGATGCAGGGAATGGTCGACGAAGTGCCGCAGGAATGGGGAACCTGCGCCGGCACTTTTCTGGATTTTGCCCGGATGCACCACGATATCGTGGCCAGCTACGGCCGTTTCCCCCACCGCAATGCGGTGGTTGGCAGAACCTCTACAGAGGCCGAAACCCGCTATCTGGCTGAGGGTGGGCACAACTTCGGGCAGGCGGGCTGAGCAGGCCTGGGGGCCTGGTCCCCGGGAATCGGTGTCAGGGCTCATTTCTGGTAGGATTGCTGCCCCGGCGCAGGGCTGAGGCCCCAAGAGCAGGCATAAAAGACCGCCGGACGAATAAAAAGCGAAAGCGCAGGAAAAACAGATAGTGGGTGGCCCCGGGGCATGCCCAAGGGAGACGGTGCATTGCGTTCCGTTCTAAGAGCAAAAATTCATAAAGCGACGGTCACCCAGGCCGATCCCGACTACGTGGGCAGTATCACGATCGATCGTGCGCTCACGGAAAAGGCGGGGATGTGGGCCAATGAAAAAGTGCTGGTCGCAAGCAATACTTCGGGCGCGCGTCTCGAAACCTACATTATCGAGGGTGAGCACGGCTCCGGAAAAATTTGCATGAATGGGCCTGCGGCACACCTTATTGCGGCCGGCGAAGAGGTCGTGATCATGGGTTTCGAGTTTACCGACGAACCCCTCGAAGCGAAGGTCATCCTGGTGGATGAAGAGAACCATTTTGTCCGGTACCTCACCGAAGCAGACTAGTATTAGTTCCCCGTTTCTTGACAGGTTTCTATGAATAACAGCCAGGTAGAACTGAGGGAAATCGGATTTACACTGGTCCGCCTCATTGCCGGACTTGCCGTCGATCCACACGGTTACTTTGAGAAGAAATACACTGCGCGCATAGAAAGCGCGAATTCTGATCTAGAAATAGGTGGTGTGCTGGCGCAGCTTGTCCAGTGGGTTGGAAGTTCCGCGGTCACCGAGAGCGAACGTGAAAAACTGGACCGTGAGCTGCGTGGTCGTGGCTTACCCACAATTGATAATTTACGAGTACAGTACCTGTCGTGAGCGGTCCCCGCAAAAGCTTCTACATAGTTCTGCCCCCTGTTCTCCGGCTTGATCGCGCTGCTGCTGGTCGAAATTGGCCTGACGATTTTCTACCCCATACCCTACTCACTCGAGATCAATATGTACTTTGAGCCTGACCCTTATACGGGTTTCAGGCATCGACCACTGGGCAAAGGCCACTACCCGAATGGGGTAGAAGCGATTGCCAACAGCCGCGGACATCGGGATGACGAGGTAGAAGTTCCCAAGCCGCCCGGAATTAAGCGGGTGCTGTTGCTGGGTGATTCTTTTGCCGTCGGTGCGAATGTCGAACAGCCAGAGGCGTTCCCACAGGTTCTGGAGGTATTACTGAACGAGACCAGCGGGGAAACCATTGAAGTTGTGAATTCGGGGGTAGGGGGCTGGAGTGCGTTCCAGTATGCGCAGTATTACGAATATTATGGTGATCAATTTGAGCCTGACCTGATCGTTATCGGTTTTTTTGTTGGCAACGATACCTATGCTGATCGTTTTTCGATCGACGATACCCTCACTGCCCTAATGGGCCACCGAATATCTCGGGAAAAGGGTGACGGTTGGTGGACCAGGACGCGTGTGGTTCTATACGAGAATTCACACATCGCGCGTGCGCTGATGCAAAGTGCCGGCGACTCAAGCTTTGAGCGCAAGGACTGCGGTGACTTTAATGACTATTTTCTCGCGGTACAGGATGGCCGCTTATTTAATCATACGAAGTTGCCACCACCGGAGGGGCTGGAACTTATTGCCGGAAATGCCGATCAGCTTGGGCGTATAAAGAAAAGAGCCGCGACTAAAGGTGTGCCCGTATTGACCGTTATCCTGCCCGACGAAAACCAGATTAACCCACAGTTGCAGGCAACGCTTATTAAGAACCCGTTGGGAGATCGCTATGATTTCGAAATGCCCCGGTCCATCCTGCGTGGCCTGCTCGATGAGCGCGGCATCACCTGGCTGGACCTGCTGGCTTCGCTGAAAGCCGATCCGAGATGCCTGTATATGAACGACAGCCACTGGACACCGGCAGGCCACCGTTTTGTCGCGGAGCGCATTCGTGACTTTATAGGTAGCGAAGAACTGCTGTGACCTCGGCCATCAAACCCATGCTGGATCACATCTCCATACCGGTCAGCGACCTGGCGGCCAGCAAGGCTTTCTATAGTCAGGCGCTGGCACCCATAGGCTTCGGGCTTCTAGGCGAAAGCAACCGGCACGCTGCATTTGGTTTCTCGCATATGCCCTATTTGATTGCGCGCTTAGCTGAATCACCGCCCGAGTCGGTGCATATTGCCTTTACTGCCGACACCCGTTCGCAGGTCGACACATTTCATGCGGAGGCAATCGCCGCGGGCGGCACCGACAACGGTGCGCCCGGTTTACGACCCGACTACCATCCCGATTATTATGGCGCATTCGTGCTGGATCCTGATGGCCACAACATCGAAGTCGTAAAACACCAGCCCGAATAGGGTATTTCTGTAAGCTTGCGCTGAAAACGGGTATTCACCGGCCCAACCCGAAGTGTTGGCATGCTCGTATGCAGGTCAGTACATTCAGGCATCGGCTTGCCCGGGCATATACGAACTTTGCGGGGCATGGTTTGTTGCCGGGTTACATGCAGATGCCGTTGCTTACAAGGTTGGGACTGAATCTGCGGGCCCTGGCAGCGTTCTGTTGCACTGAAGAATTTTTTTGTCTGCTGGCATGCATCACGATCTGGCAACTCGTGGCATATATTTTTATCTGGAAGTTTGATTTCGGCCTGCGGCCTGCGGCCCTTGCTTCTGCACTTGCCTGCCTGTGGGTCTGGCCCTGGCTTGCCGCCGCACGCCGCCGCCATATAGACCGCTTGTTAAGGCAGCGCTGGTTGCCCTGAGCCGCCCCTAAACGAGTCCCACGGCCGCTAGTCTCTACCCTTTCACGGTGGTTTAATAGGACCATGAAAGCGCTGATTCGCTGGCTAGCAATAATTATCGGGGGTCTCATTTTGCTGAGCATTCTGCTCAGTGTGGCGGTATCCATACTTGTTGACCCCAACGATTATCGTGCAGAAATCGAAACAGCAGTTGCCGACGCGACCGGCCGCACACTCACCATTGACGGTGAGCTTTCGTTGAAAACCTTTCCATGTTGCGGCGTGCGATTAGGGTCGCTTTCCCTAAGTAATCCACCCGGTTTCCCGGATAAACCGTTCGCGAGCATAGACAGCGCAGCGGTAAGCGTGCAGGTGCTGCCATTGATCCTTAGCCAGGAACTGCATGTCGGCCAGGTCGAACTTGCGGGACTGGATCTGCAAATGATCAGTCGCGCCGACGGCGTTACGAACTGGGAAATCGGGGAGGCGACAGCGACGGAAGCGACGGAGGAGCCAGCCGCCGCCGATGCCGGCCAGGTTGAACTCGGTGTTGCGGGTGTGTCGGTCAGCGATGGCCGGATTTCCTATCGTGACGAGGCGACCGGTGACGACATCCGGCTAGATGACATCAACATCACTATAGGTAGCGTTGCCATAGGTGAGCCTTTCAGTCTTTCGATGGCATTTAACGTGCAGGGTTTGCTGGAGGGAATGACGAACGCCGTGTTGCTGGAAACCATTGTTTCGCTCGACCTGGATACGGGCAGCGTCGCGCTGGAGAACCTCAGCCTCACTTTGGATGACAGTGTTGCCAAAGGCTGGATACGCATTCCCGACATGAACCAGGACCACATTGCGTTTGACCTGGAGTTTGATGCACTGGATGCAGATCGTTACATGGGGCCACCCGTGCCCGAGCCGGAATCGGATAGTGAAGCGGCCGACACTGGCGACGAACCGCTTGATCTGCCGGTTGAGGATATGCGCGCATTGGACATCGACGGACGATTAGGGATTGGTCGGCTCAAAGCATCCGGTGCAACGTTAACCGACGTGCACCTTGTGCTTGTCGCCAAGGATGGATTAATTCGGCTGAACCCGTTCACCGCGGATTTATACGGTGGCAGTTACACGGGCGACGTGCAGCTGGACGTGCGCGGGCAAAAACCTAAAATTTCACTCAACGATATCCTGGACGGCGTGCAGCTTGGCAAACTGCTTACGGATATGAGCGGGGAAGCTCAACTTTCCGGAATCGGAAACTTTTCAATCGATGCCACGGCTGCAGGAAATACAACCAATGAAATGATGGGCACCCTGACAGGAGATCTGTCGCTGAGCATGGACGAAGGAAAGTATCTCGGTACGGATGTCTGGTACGAAATACGCAAGGCGAAAGCGAAGATTTCCAAATCTGACCCCCCCGAGGAGCCTGCGGATTCCTATACCGACGTAACTGAATTTAGCGGGTCGGCCCATATCACGAATGGTGTAGTACGCAACGATGACTTCAAAGCCGGGGCGCCCTACCTGCGTTTGTCCGGAAAGGGAATCGTTAACCTGGTGCCCGAGACCCTGGACTACCAGTTAATTGCAAATATTGTTGGCACACCCGATTTTGGCGACGACGAAGGGCTGGGTGTACTGGAAGGCATTGATATTGCCATCGGCCTGACAGGGCCGATGGATTCGCCGGAATACAAGTTTGAAGGCAACTCCTTGCTTAGCGGCGCCATTGAGAAAGAGAAGGAAAAATTTCAGGAAAGGACAGAAGAAAAAAAGGAAGAGGTGCGCGAAAAAGTGAAAGATAAGCTTAATCGCTTCAAGGATAAGTTGAAGTTTTAGAGTCGGCTACTTTATAGGCATCAGAGGTAGAAGGTGATCCGAGTCTCGCAAAGAATCCCGGCAGTGTGGCGAGATAGATTGGCCCTAACGTTGTTGATAGCGGGGATTGTTGCATTCTGTCCGGTACAGTCAGCCGAGATTGCTTCACTCGATGTCGATTACAGGGAGGGTCGAGTTTATATCAGTGCCGATATACTCATTGCCGCACCCCGTGCTGACGTGTTTAAAGCATTGTCCGATTATGATCAGTTTTCCGAACTGAGCGAGCGCTATGTTGAAAGCCGCTTCGTGGAGCCTGCCGACGGTGCACCGCGCATCTATACCGAGGTCGAAGGCTGTATTTTGTTTTTTTGTCGTAACGTAAAACGTCACGCGCGCCTGGAACTCGACGAACCTGAACGAATAGTAGCTATTGCCGAACCCGAAAACAGCGACCTGGAATATGGCCGCGAAGAATGGCTGCTGAAATCGGTTCCGGCAGGCACCCAACTCCTGTACACACACGTGATGGATCCGGATTTCTGGGTGCCACCGGTGATCGGAATCTGGGCGATACGACGAGTGTTGTCCAGGGATGCGCTCAGCGCTGCCTGGCGGCTCGAGAAAATGGCACTGAGGGTCGATGTTGGCAATACTGGTTCGATGGAACAGGCGGGTGAACGTTAATACAGAAAATCTATCGGGGTTGCTGCTTGGCTGGTGGGCCGAGAATGGCCGCCACGATCTTCCGTGGCAACGGAATCCGACTGGCTACCGCGTCTGGGTTGCGGAAATCATGTTGCAGCAAACGCAGGTGGCCACGGTTGAGCGTTACTACAACCGGTTCATGCAGTCTTTCCCTGATATCACTACGCTGGCGGCCGCATCCCAGGATAACGTGCTGCACCACTGGTCAGGACTGGGTTATTACAGTAGGGCGCGCAATATGCACAAGGTTGCGCAGACAGTTGTCGCCAGGCACGACAGCGAATTTCCGGATGACCTCGAATCGTTAATCGAACTGCCGGGCATCGGCCGTTCCACTGCCGGCGCAATTCTTGCGCTCGCCTTCAGGCAGCGCCAGCCGATTCTCGACGGTAATGCAAAACGGGTGCTTGCACGCGTGTTCGCAGTTGAAGGCTGGTCCGGGTCAACGGCCAATATGAAATGTCTCTGGGAGCTGGCGGAGAAATGCACTCCCGAAAGGCGCGTGGACAATTACACGCAGGCCATCATGGATATGGGAGCGACGTTGTGTACGCGTAGCAGGCCGTTGTGCACAGCGTGCCCGCTTGCCGGTTGTTGTGCAGCTTATGCACAGGGGCTGGTCGCGGAAATTCCGGCACCCAAACCGAAAAAGACCAGGCCGCGTCGTTCAACGACACTGGTTATGGCGATCAATTCAGCGGGTGAGTTGCTGCTGGAAAAAAGGCCGCCGTCGGGCATCTGGGGCGGACTGTGGAGTTTTCCGGAGCTGGATTCGTCCGACGTGATTACGGACTGGTGTACACAAACTTTTGGCGCGCCTCCGACGATACAACGTACCTGGCCTGACGTGTCACACAGTTTTAGTCACTTCGACCTTGATATGACGCCGGTGGAGGTCGCGATCGAAGCGCAGCCGGGGCAGGTTATGGAAGGAGACCGGTGGCTCTGGTATAACACACGCTCGCCAGCCACCGTAGGGCTGGCGTCCCCGGTCGCCAAAATAATTAATGCGGTTGGCGGGGAGCAGGAGATCAAAAGCGGAGACCAGCTATGAGTCGAACAGTCCAGTGCGTGCTGCTTGGCGGGGAGAAACCCGGCCTGGAGCGTGTCCCGTACCCGGGCGAACTCGGGCAGCGTATTTTTGACAACGTGTCGCAGGAAGCATGGCAGCAGTGGGTCGCGCACCAGACCATGCTGATCAATGAATACCGGTTAGTGCCCATGAAGCCAAAGGACCGGGCATTCCTCGAACAGGAGATGGAGAAGTTTTTCTTTAGCGGGGGATCG
>PBYE01000024.1 GCA_002729495.1 Chromatiales bacterium | reverse complement strand
GGGGTTGCTGCCGGCACTCCTCGACCCGTATCGGGATATTTCGACGCTGCGGTATCAATACCCGCTTTACCTGTATGCGCCGCAAGGTACGGTCGAGCAGCAGCTTGCTCAACCCCTGAGCGATTATCTGCGCGACTCGGTGGAAGCGGTTGCTCCCGGAGAGGGGTCGGCCCGAATCCTCAAGGATAATCTGTCCTGGATAGAGTGTTACCTGCGCGAAGAAATTGGTGACGGCGCGCCCGTCGATGCTACGACCCTCGTTTGCCAGGCAGCAGAAGCTTTGCAGGATCACCTGGGTCTCGACGAATCAAATCGTGACCATTTGCAGGCAGATCTTGAAAAATTACAGGAAGCGTCAGCAACGGATGGGCAATTCCTGGGATATGGGCCCAGCGTGGCGATCCAGTTGATGGTTCATGCCATTCATCATCGATGCCACCGGAAACGCCAGGAATTCGGAGCAGATATTGATCGGCAGACGCGGGGCTTGAAAGAACTCCTGGACATCGAACGCAGCAAGGCTGTTTCATCCGACAAATCTGATGCGGCACAAAACAGGGCTGGATCCGGATCTGCATTTATCGATCCGACGGCCTTGTCGGGAATGCTTGAACAACGCAGTCGCGGATCGGTTGCCATGCCCGCAGAGCGTCAGCAGAGAATTGAAAATGCGCTGAAAGTTTTGCAGGAATACCAGGATGAACCTGTCCTGGTTCGGTTCATTGGCGAACTGGAAGACTCTCAGTTTGCCCAATCGCCGTTACTCGAAGTGATCAGTAGTTCCGAACCTTGTCGTAGAGCCACTGAGATTTTTGAGCATGAAGCAGCGCGCTTTGCGCAGGTATTTGCAGCCATCCGTATCGCAGAATTGGAAGTGGCCGGGGTCTACGATCCGGCGGTGCACGATTCCTGGTTTGCCGGTTTCAATTGGCAGGCGTTTTCTGCAGCGGAAATGGGCCTGGTGACCAGGGTCGTTGCATTGACGTCAGCGGACTATATCGCGGGGGAGGGTTTGGTCTCATTCTCCCGCCTGCTGGCTTCACGCCAACCGGTCGATGTTCTTGCCTGGGTCAGCGCGCACGACAACCCCGGCGCCTTACCCGGTGAACGTCCGTTCGATTCTTTTCGCTTCGAGCTGGGCTATTTCGGCATAGGTCACCGCCACGCCGTCGTGGCGCAAACCTCCGCGGCTCATTATGAGGATTTGTTGTCGGGATTCCTGACAGCCCTGGACTGCTCCCGTGCGGGCTTGCACCTGATCGACAATGGAGCCCGGGTGCAGACAAAATCACCATTACTGGATGCCTGGGTTGTAGCCAGTGCCGCGTTGGAAAGCCGCGCCCATCCATTTATCGTGGTTAACCCTGAAGCCGGCGATCATGCCGCGGATCGCGTGAGTTTTACCGGCAACCCCCAGCCGGAATCTGACTGGCCGACAGAAACCTTCAGCTATAGAAATACCGAGGGCGAAGTCGCGGAAATGGATCTCGCATTTACCTTTGCCGACTATTCATTGTTAATACCGGAGCTGCACGAATATTTCCGTATGGTGCCTGACGGGTGTCATTCTGAAGACCTGGTATCGGTCGAACACTATCTGAATCTTCCCGCTGACAGCATCGATCGGTGCGTTCCGATCGTCTGGGCCGTCGATGCGGAGGGCACGCTGCACAGGTTAGTTGTATCGCGCATTTTAATGCTGGCCTGCCGGGATCGGCTGAACTATTGGCGGACGCTGCAGGAACTCGCCGGGATTCAAAACCGCTATATCGAACTTGCGGTCGAGAAGGCACGCGAAGAAGAACAACTCGCGGATGCCGCTCAGCGACAGCAGTTGCAGGAAGAGCATAACGAAGAACTGGAGACTGTCCGTTCCGAAACCGCGAGCGATGCCATGGGGCAGCTCGTCGATGTCTTGATGGGCGGTGATCTTGCCAGCCTGTTACAGGGAGGCGGGCCGGCCGTGAGCACACCGGCATCCGCTGCGCCCGCAGGCACAGAACCAGTTGTCGAGGCCGAGACCGATGCGGCAGAACCCGAAGCAGAGGCTCCCGTTGCCGAGGAAGAGGAAGAGGTCAGTTTTGACGACCCATGGATCGACACCATGCTATGCACGACCTGCGATGATTGCATGGCGATTAACAAACTGGTGTTTGTGTACAACGACGATAAACAGGCGATCATTACGGACCCGAAAGCCGGAACCTTCGCCGAGATGGTGCAGGCGGCAGAGATTTGCCCGGCGGAATGTATCCATCCCGGAAATCCACTGAATCCAGATGAGCCGGGCCTGGATGAGTTAATTGCGCGCGCGGCACCGTTTAACTGATGGATAGCGTTCTCGTAGCACCGGCGATCATGGTCGGTCTTGGTTTGTTTTTCGGTGCCATCCTGGCAGTTTCCCAGCGATTCCTGAAAGTGGAAGAGGATCCGAGAATCGAGGGCACGAACGACATGCTTCCCGGCAATAATTGTGGTGCCTGCGGTGAACCCGGCTGCCTGCCATTTGCTGAAAAGCTGGTTGCCGGCAGCGTCGATGTAAGCAGTTGTACGGTTGCCAGTGCCGATGACGTCGAGTTGATTGCCGAGTACTTGCAGGTTGATGCGGGTGAGCAGGAAAAGCTGGTTGCGCGACTGCGTTGCGGTGGTGGTGGCAGGCAGGCCCAGCAGATCGCTGAATACCAGGGATTTGACAGTTGTCGTGCCGCTGCCGTGGTCTCCGGTGGCGGCAAGGGCTGTGCCTGGGGCTGTCTTGGCCTTGCCGACTGTGAAGTTGCCTGCACCTTTGACGCCATTCACATGAATGACAACGGATTGCCGCAAGTAGATACGGAGAAGTGCATGGCATGCCCCGATTGTGTGGCCGCATGCCCCAAGGATCTCTTCGAGTTGCGTCCGCTTAGTCAGAAACTTTACGTGCAGTGCAATATTCCCTTGTCCGGGGAAGTCGCCACCCGCTTGTGTGCGACGGCATGTGACGCGTGTGAAAAGTGCGTGGCGGATGCCGCTCCCGGCCTGATTCACATGGAGAACGGCTTGCCGGTCATTGATTACTCGGCGGGCGGACCGGCAGCACCGGAGGCCATTTTTCGTTGCCCAACCAACTCAATCATATGGTTGGAAAACGAGCAGTTTCAGGATCAGGAAAATGTTCCTGACCGCGGTAAGACATAGTGCCAAGCCTTACCAACACAGCCATACGTTTGTATCGAAGAGTGTTCGGCGCCCCGCCGGGGTCGGATCTGGCGGAAGAAGGCCTGGACGCCGCACTCGACGGCAATAATGCTGTTGCGCTGGCGGAAGCTGGTATTTCACAGCATGCCGTTTTGGGCGGATCCTTTCCGGCCGGTGACGCCGATGCAAACTGGTTGTCGGCACTGGAACAGGGTGAAACTAATCTCTACGGTGGGGTGCTTTCTGCACAGAGTGCCGAGGGTCCGCGAGGTATTGTTGCAGCAGCAACCGGCCTGGCCCTTGCCGGCCGCCGGGCGACGGCTTTTCTTTCGGGACCCGATATAGCCGCGGCACAGGATTTGCTGATCTCGGCCGCAGGAAAGCACGCACCACTGGTTATGCATCTCAGTAATCGCGCACTGGCTGCCCATGGGAATGCAGTGGGCAGTGGTCACGAAGCGTTTCACCTGAGTGCGGATTCCGGTTTCTTCCAGCTCTTTGCTGCCAATGTACAAGAAGCGGTCGACTTTACTTACATTGCCCGGCGCGCGGCTGAACAGGCGCTGGTTCCGGGCCTGGTGGTCATGGACGGGGAACAGACGGCGCTCGCCGTACAGGACGTTCGTCTGCTCTCGCCCGCACAGGTGCGCGGCTTCGTCGGCTCACCTGACGAAGAGATTGCAGTACCGACGGCAGCGCAGAAGCTGTTGTTCGGTGAGACTCGTCGCCGTGTGCCTCGCTGGCACGACCTGGATCAACCGGTAGTGAACGGCGCTTCGTTCGGAACGGAGAGTTTTGCCCTGGGCGCCATGGCGAAACGGCTGTATTTCGACGAGCACCTGGAAGAGTCCCTGGCTGAATCATTTGCACAGTTTGCCCAGCGAACCGGTCGCCACTACGGCCCGGTGTCTCAACATAAACTGGACGATGCCGATATCGTCCTGCTGCTACAGGGCGCTGCCATCGAAACTGCCCGAGCCGTGGCCGATCATATGCGCGGGACACACAAAAGCCGTGTTGGCGTATTGGGCGTACATAGCCTGAGGCCGTTTCCGGGTGCAGAGATTGCGCGTTGTTTGCAGGGGAAAAAAGCTGTTGTCGTTCTGGAACGGTTGACCGCACCTTTATCCGTTGACGCGCCCCTGTTAAGAGAGGTTCGCGCCAGCCTCGATCATGCCGGTGAACAACCGCAGTGTTATTCGGTCAGTTACGGTATTGGCGGTCTGCCGCTGCGCGGTGCGGATCTCGTCTCACTGTGTACCGGGCTGGAAACAAGGGGGAGCCGGACGCTGTTTCTCGGTATCGAGTTTGAAAACGCGCCGGGCGCGCATCCCAAACGTGAAGTCCTGCTGGATACGCTGCGACGCGCGTATCCGGATGCCGCTGCGACGGGAGTCCGGGGATTAGGCGATGCGCCTGACTTACGACCGGAAACAGCGCGGACGGTAGCAATACACCGGGTCAATGGTCAGGGCGGAGACGATCTTCTCGGGGCGACCGCTGCCCTGCTGATTGAACTCGAAGGAGGCCGGATCAGAAGTCGGCCCGCAGTGCCCCGGGAAACCTGGGCAACCTGTTGTATTGATCGTCTGACCCACGCCGGACAGGAATTGCAGGATCCCGGTGATGAAGTGGTCGTCGATCTTGCCGTAGCCAACACCCCGCAGATGCCTCTGCCCGCAACAATGAAGCCGGTGGCAGGCTTGCGTGATGGCGGCGTGCTGCTTATCCGCAGCGACTTGTCCACGCAGGAGTTGTGGCAGCGCCTGGCACCGGAAGTGCAAACGGCGATCAAGGAACGCAACCTGCAGGTTTTTTGCACGACGCCGAAACCGAACGCACAGCAATCCGGTGAAACCGATCTCGCCGAGGAGCATGTGCTGGGCAGCATATTTGCTTCACTGGTCGCGGCGGACTTGCTCGACCACAAGGTGCGCAGAATCTTTTCGGCACGGCATAAGGCGCTGAATGATCTTTCCCCGCAGCAGCGCGGCACGCTGATGGAAGCATTTCAAGCGGGCTTTGAACAGGTACGTCATATCGACTGCGCAAATCTGGTGACGGCTGGATCAGCAGACTCTGCGCTTCGGGACGTTGAAGCTCCGGCCGCCGTACAGCAGCTGGCGCAGACAGACGATCATTACGCCAGTCTGCCCCGTTTCTGGGATCAGGTCGGCGTCCTGCATCGTGACGGTGAAATGGAGTCGTTGACCCCGGATCCGTACCTGGCCACCGGAACCATGCCGCCTTTGAGTTCTACCTTCGGTGATACGAGCCGGTCGCGAAACATGCTGCCGGTTTTCGACCCGGCGCTGTGTACCGGTTGCGGTCAATGCTGGACTCAATGTCCGGACAGCGCGATCGGTGCCGTGTCAATCAGTCCTGCTTCCCTGCTAGACGCGGGCATCAGTTGTACCGGTGCAGAAGCGGTGCGACCGGTAGCTTCACAGCTTGCTGCCCGGGTGATCAGCCAGAACAAGGGAGCGGAAGCCCCGCCGTCGACGGCGGGCGAGATGCTCGAGGAGGCTTTCGCGTGGCTCGGTGAGAAGATGACGTTGTCGGAGGACCGCAAGCAGGCAATTGATGAGGGGCTCAAAGCGATTATCACTGAACTCGGTTCGCTGCCGGTGGCGGTCACGCAACCCTTCTTTCATACGCCCGAAGCAAAGCAAAAAGACAGCGCTGAACTGTTGTCGCTCGCCATTAATCCGAGCGCCTGTAAAGCTTGCGGCCTGTGCCTCAGCGCATGTGAGCCCGGGGCGCTCGCCGGCGCAGCGCAGGATGCGGAACGGTTGGACGAGGCACGCAATCTCTGGAAAACGTGGACCCGGACGCCGGATTCATCAGGCGAGACCATCGAGAGCATCAGCGCAGATCCCGAGATTGGTCTGCTGGCGGCAGCCCTGTTATCACGCTACTGCCAGTTTGCCGTGGCGGGCGGTGACCGTGCAGAGGCCGGCTCCGGCGAGAAATTGGCCATCCGGCTGGCCCTGGCTCTAACCGAGTATCAGCAGCAACCGGCGGTGCAGCGCTTTGCCCGGGAACTGGAAGAGACCAGCGAGGAAATGACTGCACTTGTTAAAGAGACGCTTGCGGGTGTTCTGCCGGTCGAGGATCTGGATACGGTCACCCGGACCCTGTCGCGTATTGTCACGCCGCAGGTTGATCTGAAAACGCTGGCCGATGAAATTGAAACCGTGTCTGCGGATCATTCGATCGATACCGCCGATGTGCTCAGGTTGATCGATTTGTCAAAACAACTAACCGATTATCGCTGGCGGTTGTTGAGTGGTAAACATGGCCTCGGCAGGGCGCGCTTCGGATTGGCAGTGGCGCCCGGCAGCATGGCCGACTGGGCCGGGACGTTCCCCCATAATCCATTCCAGGCTCCTGTTGTTCTGGACATGACAGGTGATGCGGCGCAACTCGCAGCCGGGTTACTGGAGGGTCAACTCGGCGCGACCGCCGACGTAGTACGAACGTTGCGCCAGGCGCGACTTGAAATTGACAGACCGGCCGGCGGTGCCGACTTGCAGCGGGAAGCCCTGACCCGCTTGACCTGGAAAGATCTCAGCGAGGAAGAACTCGAGCTTTGTCCGCCACTGTTACTGGTCGGCAGTGATGAATCTCTGGCGGGTCGGGGGCTGGCCCAGGTCATCTGGCTGCTGAACTCCGGGTTGCCAATAAAAATACTGGTTCTGGATGCGCTGGACTTCGGTCTGTCAAGCCGGCGGTTTTCAGGCGCGCCCGAGGCGTCCCGTAACGATCCACGTGCCGACTTCGGATTGCTGGCACTTGCGCAACACGAGGCATATATCGCACAAACATCGATTTCTGATGCGGATCACTTCAGTCAGAGTGTGCTGGGAGCGCTGAGGTTCAACGGGCCGGCTCTTATTAATGTGCATGCGCCCAGCCCCGAACGGCACGGATTCTCAACGCAGCGTACGACGGAGCAGGCACGCCTGGCCGTGGCTTCCCGTGCGATGCCTTTGTTTCGCTACGACCCGGCTGCCGAAGGGGTGTTCGGCACGCGGCTCAATCTGGATGGCAATCCGCAACCGCAGCAGATTCTGGTTTCAGGGGGTGATGGCGAACAACAGTTGACACCGGCCCATTGGGCGTTGACCGAGCAGCGCTTTGCCGGATGTCTCTCGGTGTTGAGTGATGATGACAGCGCACCGGTTGAGCTGGGCGAGTTTCTCGAGCTGGATGCCAAAAGCCGAACACGAAAAACCCCCTTTATAACGGTGGGCGAAGCACCGGACGAGATTCGCTACCGGGTCAGTGCCGGCCTGGTCGAGATGGCCGGGAAACGCATAGAGATCTGGCGCACCTTGCAGGAACTGGCGGGGGGGGTGACACCCTTCACCGCCAAGGTGGAGCAGGAAATACAGGCAAAAGTTGCCGGCGAGCATCAGGCAGAGCTCGATGCCCAGAAACAGGAGTCTGAGCAAAAAATTAAAGAACTCCAGAAGACGGTAGAGATGGAAATAGCCGCCAGGATTCGCGGCCGGCTGATGGAACTGGCGGAGTCCAGGCGGAGCTGAACGACTCCGGTCATCACGAAAGAATGCCAGGCAGAGGCCTGCAAAAGAGGCGTAAACCGGTTTACCGATCATGAATACCCTGCGATTACTGCGGCGGAACTTCGACCACGGGGTTCATCCGGCGCACCACAAAAAGCAAACTGAAGATCTGGCAATCCAGCGGGTTCCGTTCGTCAGTGATTACGTGATGCCGCTGGGTCAGCATATCGGTGTGCCGAGCCAGCCGGTCGTGGAGGTCGGCGAGCGGGTGAATCGTGGACAGCTTATTGCAAAGCCCGGTGGCTTTGTGTCCACGGCACTGCACAGCCCCGTAACCGGGACGATTAGTGAGATCGGTGACGTGCGTGGTGCTGACGGGGTGTTTGCTCCGGCTATTCAGATTGCCGCCGACCCCTATGCCACCCAGCAGCTGGAATCATCTGCGGGCGTGGATTGGCAGTCACTCTCCCTGGAGGATTTTATCGGCGCGGTACAGATGGCCGGAATCGTCGGGATGGGCGGGGCTGCTTTCCCGTCTCATGTGAAGTTCTCGGTCCCTGACGGAGTGAAAATCCGCCATCTGCTGATCAACGGATCTGAATGTGAGCCGTACCTGACCAATGATCATCGCCTGATGGTGGAACGGCCCGAGGACCTGCTGCTGGGTGCAGAGATCGTACGGCAAAAACTCGGTGCCGAAGAAACAATTATCGGCGTGGAAATGAACAAGCCCGATGCAATCGAGATTCTCCGTCGGCACATCCAACCGGATCAGCCGGTGCGCATTGTGCCGCTGAAGGTAAAGTACCCCCAGGGGGCGGAGAAGATGATTATTAAAGCCGTCTTCGACAAGGAAGTTCCTGCCGGTCAACTCCCGAGGGACGTGGAAGTCAACGTCAATAATGTCGGCACCATCGTGGCGATTGCCGATTACTTTTTACGCGGACTGCCGTCGATAGAACGCATCGTGACCGTATCCGGTCCCGGGGCCGATTATCCGGCAAACCTGATCGTGCCGCTGGGAACCCCGGTCAGGGAAGTATTGCGTTTTTGTGGCGGTCTTAAAGACGAGACGCGCGAGGTCATCCTGGGCGGGCCGATGATGGGCAGGCCTACCGCAAGCCTTGATGTGCCTGTCCTGAAAGGAACATCCGGGATCCTGGCATTTACCGAGGTGGAAACGGCACGACCGAAAGAGTATCCGTGTATCCGCTGCGCCCGCTGCCTGGAAGCCTGTCCCTATTTTCTCAATCCCTCCCGTTTTGCCCGGTTGTCCAGGGCACGGATGTATGACGAGATGGAGCAGTATTCGGTTATGGACTGCGTCGAATGCGGTTGTTGCACGTTTGCCTGCCCTTCTAACATTCCGATCGTGCAGCTTATTCGCACCGGCAAGGATGCGCTTCGCGCCAGCAAGGAGAACCCGGAGTGAAACAGAAAGACCCGGATCTTCTGCTTTTGCATGCTCCGCTGCTGCACCAGGGAATGACTACGCCCAGCGCGATGCGGGATGTGCTCTATGCACTGATGCCGGTTACCGTTGCGGCGCTGTGGTTTTTTGGCCTGGGCGCGTTACTGGTGCTCGGTGCCTGTATTGCAGGGGCGGTACTGACCGAGTGGTTTTTTTCCATATCTGAAAAGCGTGGCGAATCGCTTCTCGATGCCAGTGCCATCCTGACCGGCTTGCTGCTGGGTTTGACGCTGCCGCCGGGGCTGCCGATATGGATGGCGTTCCTGGGCGGGGTCGTTGCCATTGGCCTGGGTAAAGTGATCTGGGGAGGGCTGGGCCACAACCTGTTTAACCCGGCACTTCTCGGACGTGCCTTCCTGCTGGCTACCTTTCCCATCCCCATGACGACCTGGACGTCCCTGAGGGGGTCCGAAAGTTTTTTCCATGTGAGCGCCAGCAACCTGGCATTACCGTTCATGCAGACGAAGGTCGATATAGTGTCGTCTGCATCGCCGCTTGGCCTGATGAAATTCGAACAGGAGGTAACGCCACTGACGAACCTCATGTTCGGCAATACGCTCGGATCCCTGGGGGAAACCAGCGGCGTACTGCTGTTACTCGGCGGGATCTATTTGTGGATCCGGCGTGACCTGGACTGGAGGATCCCCGTTAGCATCCTGCTCACCGTGGTCATGTTCTCAGGAGGCCTGACCCTGGTTGATGCCGTGCGCTTTCCGAGCCCGCTGTTCTCGATATTCTCCGGGGGGTTGCTACTGGGCGCCATCTACATGGCAACCGATCCCGTGACTTCACCCCTGACGCCACGGGGAACGTGGATTTTTGGTATCGGTGTGGGGGTACTGGTCGTCCTGATTCGCGTCTTCGGTGGATTGCCGGAGGGTGTGATGTACGCCATTCTGCTAATGAACGCGGCGACTCCCCTGATTGATCGTTACACGCAACCGCGAATTTTCGGACGCTGAGCTGATTCTTTATGAGCCCGGATAAGCCACCTGAAGCCCCTGCAGTGAGTTCAACCCGACTCGTGCTGACCCTCGCCCTGGCGGGGTTGGTTTCCGGGGTTGCCATCATCGGCATTTATGAAGTCACGCTGCCGACGATCACGGCCAACAAGGCCCGGGAATTGCGTGAGGCGGTATTCAAGGTTGTTCCGGGTGTAACCCAAATGCAGAAACTGGTGTACAAGAACGGCGAACTTGTTCCGACCACGGTAACGGAGAAAGATGAACAACCCGTTTATGGCGGTTACGACGCAGATGGCAGTTTTATCGGTTACGCTATCCCCGGTGCCGGGCCTGGATTTCAGGACATCATCGGGTTGCTGTACGGGTACAAACCGGACCAGAAAGTAGTGACAGGCATGGAAATACTGGAGAATCGCGAGACGCCGGGCCTCGGTGACAAGATCTACAAGGATGCTGAATTCGTGGCGAATTTTAAAGCGCTGTCAGTTGAACCCGAAATTATTCCGGTAAAGAAGGGCAAGAAGTCCCTGCCTAACGAGGTCGATGTGATCACCGGGGCGACTATCTCATCCAAAGCGGTGGTGAGGATTATCAATGAAACGCATACAACCTGGTCGACACGATTGCCGCAGCCGGGTTCGGAACCATTAATGACCAAGCCGGAACAGGCGGCTGACGAGACGAAATAAATAATGGCCAGGAACGAACACGAAGCCTACGAAACATTCATCAAGGGTATCTGGCGTGACAACCCGGTATTTGTCCAGGTGCTGGGCATGTGCCCGATGCTGGCAGTCACCAATTCAGCCATCAACGCGGTGGCGATGGGAGGGGCGACATTGTTCGTGCTGGTCGGTTCGAGCTTCCTGGTGGCCAGTTTTAAGCAATGGATTCCCAAGCAGGTACGCATATCCGGCTTCATCATCATAATTGCGACTTTCGTGACCGTAGCCGACTACACGCTGCTGGCGCTGGTTCCCAAGGTACACAAGGAACTCGGCGCGTTTATTCCGCTGATCGTGGCTAACTGCATGATCCTGGGCCGGCAGGAAGCTTTTGCTTCGAGGAACACGGTACGCCTGGCGGTAATGGATGCGCTGGGCACATCGGGTGGTTTCATGGTGGCGCTGTTCTCATTGGGCGCCATACGGGAAATCCTCGGCAACGGATCGTTATTCGGCGTGGATCTCTTCGGCGAACATTTCGAGCCCTGGGTGATTATGATTCTGCCCCCGGGAGGATTCCTGACGCTCGGGCTCATCCTGCTCTTTTTTAACTGGGTAACCCAGCAGAAAGACAAGTTCATCGAACAGGTGGCAGAGGCGGAAAGGGTGGCATCTGATGGATAACCTGGCCTGGATCTTCATCAGTTCTTTGCTGATCAACAATTTCGTTCTGGCCTATTTCCTCGGTCTTTGCCCCTTCCTCGGCGTATCAAATTCCCTGGAAACCTCGCTCCGGCTTGGCCTGGCAACCATTTTTGTACTGTTGATTACGGCAATTTGTGCCTGGGTTTTAAACACCTACGTCTTGATCTACGCGCCTTACCTGCGCCTGATCAGTTTCATCGTCGTTATCGCCAGCACGGTCCAGTTCATAGAGATGCTCATCAAGAAAATCAGTCCCACCCTGTTTCGGGCCATGGGTATCTTTCTGCCGCTGATCACTACTAACTGCGCCATACTTGGCCTGGCAATCTTCGCTACAAACCGGGGTTATGGACTGGTGGAGGGGATCGTTTTTGCGCTGGGTGCCGGTATCGGCTTCACGCTGGCACTGCTGTTACTGGCAGGACTGCGGGAAGAATCCGAATTATCCGATATACCTAAACTGATCCAGGGTATCGCGATGAACCTGATCATCGCCGGGATACTCTCGATGGCATTCATGGGCTTCGCGGGGTTGTTCAGCGCGACCTGATTAACAGGTTTAATATACTGAGATGATGACCTACATTTTTGCATTACTTGGCATGGTGGCCCTGTGTGTATTCTGGGCTGTTTTTCAGCTCTGGCTGAACAGGCATCACCCTGACAATGAGAAACGGCCAATCAAGTGTGCCGGATGCGATGAGAACTGTGAAGAATAAGGAATACAGTAATTCTGTACCTTCAGTATTTTTTACTTTATTTTCAGTAGGTTATCCTATAAGACCTGTACCCTTCCCAGGCATCGTGCACTTGTACCTTACGATGGGCCCTGTCTGAAGCCCCGACCTGTACCTTACGCACCATGGCCTGAAATGGCTTCCTGCGCCTGTGGCTTCCTGCGCCTGCGGCTTTCTGTGCCTGAATAAGTAGATACCGAAACACAGCGGTCAATTCCCGGCTTTCTCCGTTAGCCGCGTGATGCCAAGTGTATTATGAGTCGCGCATTTATAACTACATACCCGGAGAAGGCCATTTATGTCTATTACGCCCCAGGAAAGAGAACTGGTCACGATTGCTGTTGCGGTCGCCTGCGGATGCAAGACATGTCTGCGAGAAAACATGCTTGTAGCGCGCGCCCTTCATGTGACCGACGAAGATGTTGCTGATGCGATAAAAACTGCCGCCAATATTCGACGGTCAACTACAGATGCTGTCGAGCAGTATATTTTGTCAGACTTTGCCGAAACAGCGGAACCGGAACCGGACTTCAGTCAGCATGATAATCCACGCATACAGGCGCTCGTATCCGTGGGTAGTGCCTTCGCCGTTAATTGCGCCTCAAGTTTAAAGAAGTATGTAGCCACAGCGAAAACACTGGATATTACAGCCGAAGACCTTCAAGAGGTTGTCGGGTTATCCGCATACATGAAAACCGTGGCAGCTTCGCATGTGGAACAGGTCATGTGCCCCGAAGAGTTCGAGGATGAAACAAATACGCTGACCGACTACACCATGCCTTTCGGCCCTGAACACTGTGCGTGGGTCGGCCATTGCAGACTGATGACACAATTGCAGCCTGTGGAAATGGCGCAGGAAACCAGGGCCGTGTCCGGGGGAGCGAAGCGGGCATAAAGCATCGCGGCAACCAGCCCTGCTGCTCACGCTTAAGGCGTCGGCGTTAACCGTTTCGCGTCAGTCCTTTATCGCCTTGATTACCCGCCACGGCGACAGGGGCATCTCCTTCACCTGGGTGCCAATCGCGTTGGTGACCGCATTGGCAATGGCCTGCATGGTGCACACGATAGGCCCCTCACCGACTTCCTTGGCGCCGAACGGCCCGTTGGGGTCGATGCTTTCAACAATAATGTGCTCGACTTCCGGCATCTCGAACGCCCGGGGCATCTTGTAATCGAGCCGGGACGGGTTCATCACCTGGCCATCCTCCATGAGGATTTCTTCGTACAGCACCTGCGACATGCCACTGAAAATCTGCCCGTCCATCTGCCCCTCGACAATCCGCGGGTTGATCGCGCGACCCACGTCATGTGAGGCCGTCATTTTGTCAACGGTTACCACGCCGGTACCCGGATCCACCGTCACCTCGGCGATCTGCGCGCCAAAAGAATAAGCCATGGTGCCTTTTTCCAGTGGCGAGCTATAAAAACCGCGTCCCATAACGAAGCGGCCTTCCTGGCTGTGCAGCGTTTCATACACCACCTTTTTAAATGGGATCGCTTTGTCTTCCTGGCCCTCGGGGTAAACCCTGCGGTCACGGAACACCAGCACAGCTTCTTCCACTTCGAGCAGTTCTGCGGCCTTCTTCGTGAGTTGATCGCGCGCATCCATCGCGGCGTTCTTGGTAGCGTTACCGGTATTAAAGGTACCGCGCTGAATAAATGCGCCCACATCCAGCGGATCGCTGTCCGTATCGCCCGATACCACGTTGATGTCTTCCGGCGAAATACCCAGCACCTCGGCACAAATAATCGCCATCGTGGTATGAGAGCTCTGCCCCATGTCGGGAATACCGACAAACAGGGAGGCCTTGCCATCCTCGGTCACTTTGACGAACGCGGCCGACGTATCGTGCCTGAACAAACCCTTGGCACCCGAGGCCATGGCACCGATACCTATGCCGATACCCTTAAATTTAGGCAGCTTGCCGTACTTGTCCTTCCAGCCGGCCAGTGCAGCCGTTTTCTCGATGCATTCCTTGAGACCACAGCTCGCGTAAAAAGCGCCGTCCATGGTGGTGTAGCCTTCTTCAACCGCGTTCTGCAAATTGAACTCCACCGGGTCCATGCCCAGGTCCCGGGCCAGGGCATCCATATGCTGCCCAAGGGCAAACTGGAACTGGGCGATGCCGCCACCGTGATGAAAGTAATACGGCAGGTTATTGGTATGTATCAACCTGCCCCGGTAACGTGACGCCTCGATCGGGTACAACGCATGTATATATTTTGATGTGAGTGTTGTGACAATCATCTGCGATTCGATATACGCACCGGTGTCGAACAGCAAATCCGCTTCTATAACTTTAAGCTTGCCGTCTTTAGTAGCACCGGAGCGCAGTTTGTAAGTAACCCTGCCCCCGGCCCGGGACATGATGAATTCTTCGTCACCGGCTGAACGCAGCCGCACCGGCCGGCCTGCCTTGCGCGACAACAACGCCGCCAGGAAATGATGTGGCCGGGTTGAGGTTCGGCCGGTAAAACCACCCCCCGTGTTCAGTGTCAGCAGGCGGACGTCACTGACCGGCAACTTGAAGCCCGCTGCCAGGCTTTGCTGGAATAACATGGCAGTCTGCGTGGGCGTCCACATCTTGAGCTTGGCCGGGCTGGAAAAATCAGCGACACAGACATGGTATTCGGCAAAACAATTGTGGCTGGGATTGGTAATGTAAGTGTCTTCGCGAATAACGTCGCACGCGGCAAAGACAGCATCGGGATCGCCGTGCTCCTCTTCCTGCTTCCACGCGATATTGCCCTTAGCCTTTTCATGCAGCTGCAGAGCATCGTCCTCCATCGCTTTCTCGACATCGAGCAATTCGGTCAGCGGTTCGTATTCAACCTTTATAAGCGCCGCCGCCCTGGCCGCAATTTCTTCGCTGATGGCCGCAACGGCAGCAACTTCATGCCCCACGTGCATGACGCTTTCGGTTGGCAGCAGGGGCTGATTGATGCCGAGCCAGATATCCTTCGCATCCTCCGGTGTGATCACCGCCTTCACGCCCGCCAATGCTTCCGCCGCGCTGGTATCAATACTCAGGATGCGTGCATGCACATGCGGGCTGCGCACCACCTTGCCGTACAACATGCCCGTCAGCCGCACATCGTCGGCAAATATAGAACGCCCGCTGACCTTGTCAGCACCGTCGAGTCGCGCCCAGTTCTTACCGACGACCGCGGTATCTTCCTTAACTCGCGCCATCATTCACCTCGCGTTCTCTGAGTGCTTTTGCTGCTTCCCTGATCGCCTTTTTGACCTTGATGTGGCCCGTACAGCGGCAGATCGCGCCCGCCATGGCCTCATTGATATCGGCTTCGGTCGGATCGGTATTCACATCCAGCAAAGCCTTGGCCGACATGACTAACCCTGGCGTACAAAAACCGCACTGCACCGCTCCGTATTCAAGAAAGGCCTGCTGCACCGGGTGAAGTTTATCGCCCTCTTCCACCCCTTCTATAGTTGTCACCGGCCTGCCGTCCCATTCGACCGCCAGTGCCAGGCAGGACAGGATCGCTTCGCCCTGCTCGCCATTAACCGTGCATACTCCACAGCTTCCGGCCGTGCAACCACGCTTGGTGCCGGTCATGTTCAGGATGTCACGCATAACCTCGAGCAGGGTCTGGTGCGGGGCTGCGGCAACCTCGTAAGAATCACCGTTAACTATCAAAGTAATCAGTTGCTTTGCCATAATTAGCCTCGCACCGCCTGATCGCGCAACTCTGTCAGTGCATCCTTAACCAGTGCCCTGATCAAACGCTTTTTGTAGCCAGGTGGTGTAAACAAGTTAGTAACTTCGTCCAAAGACAGGCGTGCAGCACCGGCCGCCGCGTCGATAGACTCATCGGTCAGGCCGGCATCCATAAGAATCTTCCCGGCCTGTTCCATAACCCGCGGTTCGGGCGCTACCGAGCCCATTACGAGGCATACAGAATCCAGCTTTTCGTTGCTCCCGCTAACAGCGGCGGCAAAACTGCCGGCTGCAAAATCCAGCCCCTCGCGCTGCGCGAGTTTCGCAAATACCGCCCGGCCCCGCGGTGGCGGCACGATAACCGCAACCAGTACTTCGCCGGGTTCAAGTACCGTGTGATCGAGGCCGTCATCCTGGTAAAACTCCCGCACCGGCACAACCCGCTCACCCGCCTGGCTTGCCAGCACCACGCTGGCATCCAGCGCTATCAGCATCGGCCCACTGTCGGTACTGCTTAAAGCATGACACTTGGTGGTCGTCTTGATGACATGACACTGTTCGCTGTCGGTCTTGAAACAACCGTCGCGGGTGTCGCGCCAGGTTTCTGATTGATTGGTGTACCAGCAACGGGTATCCAGGCAGATATTGCCGCCGATTGTCCCCATATTGCGCACGTGACGCGAACCAACGGAAAAGATCGCGGCCTGCAGCGCCGGATAGCGTTCTTTGATCAACGCGTTATTGGCAAGCTCGGTTAACTTGCAACCGGCGCCAATGCGCAGGCTGCCGTCATCAAGTTCTTCGATTAGCTGCAATTCCGGCAGCCCGTTCAGGCTCAGGAGATATTCAGGCCCATCGAGGCGAAACTTCATATTAATAAGAAGGTCCGACCCGCCCGACATGATAGCGATCTTGTCACCATGCTCGGCCAGCGCCTGCAGGCCTTCGGCAAGGCTCTCAGGCCTGATGTATTCAAATGGTGGCAATTGCATGGGCTAAAAACCTTGTGACTTACCCGTGTGGGCAATATTTCAGACGGTACATCCTAGACGAGGCCAACTCCGGGAAGCCACACGTAATCTCCGGTTGACCGCTGGTTAGAGGGGCTTGCCCTTATTCCTGAATGCTGGTGGCTGCTAACAATGATTTTCGGCCGCTGTGAGAACCATTACAATAAGTTACTTTGCTCGCTAGCCACGCCTGATATTTTAGTTTATTAGATCGGCTTGCCCCCAGGCACACATCCATGAAAGAAACTACCGATACCGCGATTGACGTAAGCCGGGCACTCTGGTTCTGTATCGGAATCAGTTTCGCATTCGTCGGGCTCATCTGGTTAACCGGCGAGCTCTGGCTCGAACCGCCTCCTTTTGCCGAACGGCAGGATGGCGCCTTCATCCCGGGTATGTGGTACCTCTGGCAGCTGGCGGAACCGACCTTCTGGTCGCGGGCATCGGCGTGGATTGCTTACGTTCTGCACCAGGTCATCATCTGGTACCTGATCTGGCGTGCCAAGAACAGTAACCGCAAGTACAGCTCGAACCTGCACTGGTTCAACATTGCCGCGCTCGCGACCAACGCCGTCTTTATCCTCGTGCACCTGGTGCAGACACATATCTGGTACGACGGACTCGCACAGGACGTTGCGGAGTTCAGCTCGCAGGCATCCGTGGTGATCATGCTGGTTGCCATCCTGATCATGGAGAACCAGCGCCGCGGGATGGCCTTCGGTGCCAGGCTACCGCTGCCCCGGGATGCCACCGAGGCGATCCGCAAATACCACGGCTACTATTTCTCCTGGGCGATCCTGTATACGTTCTGGTATCACCCGATGGATATCACGGGCGGTCACCTGCTGGGCTTTTTGTACATGTTTATGCTCATGCTCCAGGGCAGCCTGTTCTTTACCCGCATGCACGTGAATCCGCGCTGGAGCGTGGTTTCAGAAATCTCGGTGGTCGCACACGGAGTGATGGTTGCGATCCTGGCGGGCCAGGAGTGGCCGCGGTTTTTTGCCGGGTTCCTCGGAATGTTTGTCATCACGCAGATGCACGGCCTGGGACTGAGTAAAACCACGCGCTGGATCCTTGGCCTGTTCTACATCGGGATCGTGGCCGTTATCTACGCCAATACCGAGGGCCTGATGGCTTCCTTTGAGGCCGGCCTGATTCCGCTGGTCGAGTTCGTGCTGGTGATAATCGTCAGCATCCTGGTATTTATTCTCTGCAAGATATTCGGGGCGGGGCGGCGCACGGTACCGGGCTGACGCCCGCCCTGCTATAAGCCCTGCTGCCTGCGAGGAGGCAGGCCAACATGTGGCTACTGATACTCGGCTGGGTATTGTTCTTAAGCGCACACCTGTCGCCGGGCGTATTCGGCATACGCGAACAGTTGGTCGCCAAGCTCGGCGAACGACTCTTCCGCGGTGTTTATATCGCAACCTCCGTGACCGGGATGGTGGGCATCATCGCCGGCAAAATCATCGCGCCAGAAGTGGAAGTGTGGGATCCGCCGGACTGGGGAGCAAGGACTACGGGCATGCTCGTGCTGCTGGGGTGCATATTGTTCATGGGTCTGTTCCTGCCCACCAACCTCCGCCGCCTGACCCGTCACCCGATGCTCTGGGGTATGAGTTGCTGGGGCGCAGGTCACCTGTTTGCCAACGGCGACCTTGACTCCATACTCCTGTTCGGGGGTTTCGCCGGGTACGCATTAATCAGCATCTGGTCGCTGAACAGGCGCGGTGAGACAGGGGATTCAGAAAAATATGCACTGTGGAAGGACCTGGTGGTCGTGATCGCAGGCATGGTCGCATACGGCGCACTGTTATGGCTGCACCCATATTTTTCCGGCGAATCGATAATTTGAATTAGCGTTCAGGTATTACGAAAAGTGCGGGATCACGCGTTCCTTGATGACCTTGAGTGAATCGAAGGGGTCGTCGAACACGCGCAGGGCCAGGTCGGTCTGGCCCGCGCGCTCCATTTCGCGGAAGCGCTCGATCTCGCGGTCGATGTCATCGAAATCGCCTGCCGAGCAGACCTCATCGATAATCCGCTGCACGAGCTCCGGCGGTACATCCTTTATCTCACCGGAACCGTCGATGTCGGCCATGATGAAATTGCGGAAGTTATCGCGCACGATCTGCGCCTCGTCGGGTTCCAGCAGATGATCCAGCCCGATATTCGGCGGGATGACCTCGGCGCGCGCGAATAATTTGGCCCGCGCCTCATGCATCGCCTTCTCGCGATCCTTGTAAATGTGCCAGGCCCAAAAGTTACCGATACGAAAATCCTCTGCCGGGTATTCCCGCTGCGCAAGGCCGGCCTGGATATCCTGCATGACTTCAGGCAGACGTCCAGCCGTCACGTCACCCACCTGGATGCCATCCGCGATGCGCCCTCCCATGCGCAGCATCTGCGGACCCATCGAACAACTGATGATCTGCGGCCGGGAGGCTTTGAGAAAAGTGGTCTTGACCGGCCGGTTAAACTGGAAGACCTCGCCCCTGTACGGCGGGAAATAATCACCGGACGTCACCCGGTAGATGATCTCGGCCCCCTCCCGCACGCCGCGCACGATGCGCATTTTTTTGAAATCCAGGTGGACGCCATCGTCGACATTGGCAATTGCCGCTGCGATCGCCCCGCCGCCGCCCAATCCGACTACGCCACGCCCGTTCGAGAGCTCGTTCAGGCTGCCGAGTGCGTAGGCGATCTTGAGTGGATGCATCTCGTAGGGGCTGAGCGCCAGCGGCCCCAGTTTGATGCGGCTGGTCGCCATGGCCGCGGGCACGAGTGCGACAAAGGGATCCCACCCGTCCGTAAGATTGGAATGCCAGAGTGTGCGCACGCCGGCAGCTTCGGCCTCGACCGCGAATTCCGCGACCTGTTGCGGATGCATCTCGTGGCCGATGATGATTTCTATATTCATAGTTGTCGCCTGTTCATTGGTGCCAGGCACCAATGCCTATTCGCCGTAGTCGCCCTCCAGCGAACCCACGTCGTCATTGCTCGCCGTGCGCCAGCCACCCGGAATAAGGCCAAGTTGCTGCATCATCCCGAGCGCATCCTCGTTACCCCAGCGGGCGCAGATTTTGCCATCGCGCACCTGGTAGGTATCCGTCGCTGTAATGCGGTATTTCTTGCCGGTTGGTTCAATACCCATAAATATGCCGGTCATCGTGCCCTCGGTGATGGTGCGTGAAATTACCTTGTCACCGTCACATAAAGTGAACTCCGGCGTAAGCAGGCGATCTGGAAAGGCGGCCTTGAACATCGGCAAATACGCCCTGAAGGCAGCGGGCCCGGTTGGTGCACCCGGATAACCGTCATGGTTGAAAAAATCATCAGTAAAAAATTCTTCCAGGCGATCAAGATCCTGCTGATTGAATATCACATCAATGACAGTAAGGATGAGCTGTTTATTGACCTCTGCGGGCATGTCTTTTCCATGCATGCTTTACACGGCCCGAGTGTAACAGCCCGGCTGACCGCAGTGTCTGACACCCCCGGTAAATTAGGCAATAATGGCCGTATGAATAAAGCCTGCCTGCTACTCGCGTTACTTGCGCTGCTTGCCCCTGCCATTCCGGCGGGCGCGGACACCATCTCGCCCGATCTCGGCGGAGCCACCACGGTCGATATCACGGGCGGGCGCGCATTCAAATCGATTGCCGCCAATGCCGAGGGCATGAGCCAGGCGCGCTTCATGTTCGGTCAGCAACTGTTCACCACCGTCTGGGCGCCGGCGCCGGGCTCGCAGCCCACGACTGACGGCCTCGGGCCGATATTCAATCGTTCCGCCTGTTCGGACTGCCACGTCAACAGTGGCCGCGGCAGGCCACCGGAAAACAAGGGCGAGCCGCTGGAGTCCATGCTCGTGCGCATCAGCATTGCGGGCGCGGGGCCGCACGGCGAGCCGGCCGGCGTGCCGGGTTACGGCGACCAATTGCAGGACCGGGCGGTAGACGGCGTTTCGCCGGAAGGCAGAGTAATAATCAATTGGCAGGATGTGCCCGGCGAATATGCCGATGGCGCCGCCTATACCCTGCGTCAGCCAACGGTAAGTTTCGACGACCTGGCGTTCGGCGAACTGCCGCCGGAAACACTTACCTCGGCCCGCATTGCCAACCCGGTGATTGGTCTGGGGCTTTTGGAAGCCGTGCCGGATGCGACGCTCGAAGCGCTGGCAGACCCGGACGATGCGAACAGCGACGGCATCAGCGGCAAAGTGAACCGGGTCTGGGATGTGGAAAGACAAACAACTTCCGTGGGTCGCTTCGGCTGGAAATCCAATCAGCCCAGCCTGCGCCAGCAGAATGCCGGTGCCGCCATCGGCGACATGGGGATCACGTCGCCAGTGTTCCCGGACGAGAACTGTTTACCCAATCAGCAGTCATGTATTGAAACTTCGGAAAGGGTCAGCCATCCGCCGGAGATCGTGCCCGCGTTTTTCGTGCCGCTGATCCGTTACACGCAGCTGGTCGCCGTGCCGAAGCAGCGCAACGCGGCTGACAGCAATGTGCAGGCCGGCGCGGCATTGTTTGCCGGCGTCGGTTGCGTTGGGTGCCATGTATCCACACTGCAAACCGGGGAACATGAACTGGTGGAACTTGCGAACCAGGCAATCCACCCGTTTACCGATTTACTCCTGCATGACATGGGCCCCGGCCTGGCAGACGGCCGGCCGGATTTCCTGGCCGACGGGCAGGAATGGCGCACGGCGCCGTTGTGGGGTGTCGGACTGACTAAAGAGGTCGCGGGTTTCGAGTTTTATTTGCACGACGGGCGGGCGCGCAGCCTCGCCGAGGCGATACTCTGGCACGGCGGTGAGGCAGAAGGTGCGAAGGAACGATTCCGCGCTCTGAGTGAAGCCCAGCGCGAACAACTTGTAACGTTCCTGCGCTCGCTTTAGTTTTTCTGATTAAAAGCTGCGCTTACTCTTGCGCGGTGCGTTTTAAGAACGCGATGTCTTCCGTAGCCTGATCCATGTCGACGTCCGTCACGTAGTCCTCGAGGTGCTGGACTTTAACGACGGTCAACGTGACCTGTTCGAGCGTACGTTTACGGCCGGACTCGGTCCAGGTGGACAGTTCTACCTGCGACTTCAGCGGTAACGCCAGTGACAGGTGGCCCGTCGTTGAACCGATGATCCGGCGGCCGGGACGCTCCTCGCCGTCGCGCCGCAGATACACCACCACCTCGGCCTTGCCCTTCAGGGCGTAGTCCACTGCGATCGTATACATGCCGGGGCACAGGGGCTTGAACACCGAACCCGTCCATTCGCCAAACGATGCATTGAAATGCTTGGCGCGCAGTGTGCGGCCGTCGGCCGACGAATCTTCCTTCGACACGTTGTAGAAAATTCGCTGGCGCTCCTGGTCGTGGGTGATATCCGTACCGACAAAGGTAAAGCCTATGCCCTGCTTCTGGCAGCGCTCGCTGATATCGGCGGCGGCAATCTTGCCATCTTTTACCAGGCTGAAAAACTGGGCAAAATCGTCCTCGGTGAACGACTCTTTCTCGAACGAAGACTGGTCGTGACCGCCTGCCCAGCTAATGCCGACAATCAGACAAAAAAATACTACTGACAGAAAACCACGCAACATGGAACGCCCCCCGCTGATTCACCAAATCCAATATTACTCGTAATTACCAGGGTCGAACCGGCTGTAGAATAACTCGTGGTTCGGCTCCTGTTAATTGTTAATCCGGCAACTCCGCAACCCAGACATCGTTATCCATTGGCCACGGCAAAAACCGCTCCCGGTCGCCGCCGAAGGTCCATACCTTGCCGTCACGGACCTCGATCCGAAAATCGCTCTTGCCATCCCGACCCGGGTTGTCTTCGCAACCCCACACGTTTTTGGTGACCAGTTTCCAGCCGTCCATGCTCTCGCCACAATTTTTGGGTTCCCAGGCCCACATGTCGTGTGCGATAGACTGTATCTTCGATTGTTTGTTCTTGCCGGGAATGTGACCGCCGATCACGATGATCTTGCCGTTGTGCGCGACAGCCTGGTGCCCGGTACGCGGAATCCACGGGGCGTGGCCGAGCAGTTCCCAGGTCGCGCCCTTGTCCTCGGATTTCCAAACGTCGTTGCGACGCCCTTCCCAGTTGGGCAGGAACACCGGCCGGTCGTGATCGCCGCCCATGAAATACAGCGTGCCGTCGATGTGACAGACCTGCATGCCGGCCCGGCCCATGTCTTCGGGCAACTCGGCCCGCAGTTCCCAGGTCTCGCCGAGGTCGGAACTGACCCAGAGTTCGGGATAGAAGATCCGGTCATTGGAGTTGCGCGCGCCGCCGAACATGTAAATCTCGTCATCCATGACATGGCTGTGGTGACCGGCCCGCACACCCCACGGCGCGTCGGCGCAGACCTGCTCCCAGGTACGGCCCTGGTCGGCAGAACGCCATACATCGTTATAAAAAGTATTTAAGCTCTGGCCGCCGTTCAGTACCAGGTGACCCTTAACGACATCGACTTCCGGGTAGCAGCGTTTACCCCAGCCGGATTTCCTGGACATGCACTCCCAGCTGATGCCATCGGCGCTGCGCCACGTATCGCTGAAAATTGTGAACGGGCCGGCGCGACCGCTAACGATGTAGAAATAGCCGTCCATCTGCCCGCCGCGGGGCATCGCACGCTTGGACCACGGCGCAGCTTTAAGAATTCGTTCCCACTTCATTAAAGATTCCCCCAAACCAATACAGGCAATTGCAGATCAATCGCTTTTATAACCTAAGCGGCGCCGAAGCGCAGCTTACGGAGATTGCGGTTCGATGTTGTTTACCGCGATGACTTCCCCCACCACCGCACGTACACCGCGAAACTCAGCACCAGTGTATTGATTATCCCCATCTGCACGAACGGTGCCCCCGGGGCGATCAGGTCAAACACACGGCCCCCGATCGAGGTGGCGATAAGAATTCCGAGTGCACCGCACAATGCGAAGCTGCCGAGCACGGCGCCGCGTAGCGCCGGCGGCGCGCTCTGCCCGATGAGCGCATTGCCCGCAATAATGGTGCTGGTCTCGCCCATGCCAAGTATGACCGCCGGCAAAATTACGCTGCTCGAGAACGGATCATCGATAAACCCAAATGCGGTGTAGCCCGCGGCCGCGAGTGAGAACGCGATGATCACGCCGGTCACACGGTCTATCTTGTCGAGCATGAAGCCCATGAACATGGCCCATAACAGGGCCGAGCCCTGGATGACGCCCATGATCATGCCGCCGCGTTTGTAACCCTCGGCCAGGCCCAGCCCCTGGTCTTCGGCTCCTTGTAATGTCCATAAAAAGGTAAAAGTCCCGACAACCAGCACATCACCGCGGGCAGCAAAAGCACATGAATAGGCAAGCAACACGCGACTGTTATCGCGGGCTGTTTTCAAACCGGCCTTCACAAGTTCGATAACGGAATCGCGCTCGCGCGCTTCGGGCGGTTTGCTGCGGCTTAAGCCCGTGGTGGCAATAATGAACAGCGTGATGCAGGTCGCCGTGCAGGCCCAGAACAAAGAGAACGCGATGTCCTGCTCCGACATGCCGTCCTTGGCCATGCTCGCGGGCAAGGTGCGCAGTAACTGCGACACCACGAAGATGCCGATACCCTGCGTCAGGCTGGCGAGTGCCACCCACTTGCCGCGGCTGCGATCCTGTACATAATCGGTATTAACAATCGTGATGCTGGTCGCGACAATCGCAATGCCGAGGCCGAAAATCGTGCGGTAGGCATACATCTGGAACACGTCTTCGGCGAAGGGATAAAACGCGTAGCCGAGACCGAGCAAGGCAACGCCCAGCATCACGAGCGGCCGGCGGCCGACCTTATCGGCCAGCGCACCTATAAAAGGTGTGGTCGCGAGCACAATAATTTCCTGGTAGAACACCAGGTCGCCACTGAGCGTGCCCTGCACCGCCCGGTCTATGTCCAGGAGGCGCAGCATGATCGGCTGCAGAAAACTCAACGCCGCCATCATCGGCACGGCAATCATCGCCGTAATGAAATAACTCAACCCGTTGATGCGGGTAATGCCCGGCATCAGGAAGAAGGGGCCAAGTTTGCGGTCGGTGCCTGGGGTGGGTTGTGTTGGCATATCAGCAGAGCAATAGAAACCGTGGCAGGCCCCAGCGTACGGCAGAACAACTCCGGCTGCCCTCAAAAATGACAACACCGACCATGTGTCAAATACGCATTCCGCTCGCTGTTACCGTTGCTATGATGGCTTGAGAATCAAGGCATTACAGGGGCCCCTGGCCTGGTTGAGGAACAAAAGGTTGAGTTTTATTTATGAGTGCTGATCCCATATTGACCCTGGCTCATAGCGGTGGGGGCATGTTGCTGCTTTTACTGGCAATAACTTCCGTGGTGATTGCTGTATTGATTGCGGTGAAACCGGCCATTGACCCGGCAAACATAGCGCTCGTAAAAGCAGCTAATTTTGTTGGACTGCTCGAAATTATTGTGGCTTTGTTTATTACCCTTTCAGGCGTGACAGCCGCATTTATGAACTCGTTTCCCTTGTCTCAACTTTGGTTATGGCTAAGCCTGATGATCATGGCTTTTTATGTATCAGCCCTTGTATGGGTAACAAAACCGGCACGTATGGTTGTTGCGAAAGGCGGTAGCGAAGTTAAATCAGGAATGCAGGTTGTTCTGCAGATGGGCCATGTTTTACTTCTGTTCCCCGCTTATGCCCTGATGATATTGAAGCCAGTTTAGGGTTAGAAAAGACGGGGGTGAGTTTGCGATCGGTGGTCGGGCAGTATGTCTAGCTTGACAGTAAACCTGACAATACAAACTAGGCCAGCTCGCGAAACCCACTATCGAGTAACTTTTCATACGTGGAATCGAGTAACCCATCGGAAGGAACAAAGACCAGTGTTCCATCCCTACCACGAG
>PBYE01000023.1 GCA_002729495.1 Chromatiales bacterium | reverse complement strand
GTTTGTATGGCCCATTGTAAGTGAGATTCTGAATCGCCGCTTGCACGGCCCATTCATTCACTGATTCATGTACGACTAATTATATAGATCCATGATTGTGTTCGAGATTGTGTATGTGTCGATTCGGTTTGGCAATTGTGTTTTTGCCGATGGTTGGCGCCCGAGGTGCTGGTGGTGCTACCACCACGGTCGCTGGCCCGATCAGATATCCCAGACCAAGCACGGTTAGTGCTTTCCACGAATGCGACCCCAGTGTGGATAGCTCTGGTATACGGGATTGTGTGGCAGTTGGGGGGGGTTTGGGTGTGGGGGGTGATGGGGGTACCGGGTTGGGGGGGTGTGGGGGTGGGGGGTTTGCGAGCACTCCCCAAGGATCAGGCGCTATGAACCCTGGTGAGGGTTTTGGTTTGATTAGATCCCGCGAAGTCCCGACCGCAGGCGACTCCCTGGATTCCTTGGATTCCCTCAGCCAAATCAGTTGCGTTACGCAGTGGGACTACGGCGAGCCCCGAGTGTGTGAGCCCTCCGCCCCCTTTGATGCGTCCCCCTCCAACAGCTGTCACTCCGGTGACTTCGCGGACCTCTCCCGCTGCTTATGGTACCCCCTAACCCCTAGTGCGACCCCTCCCAGGAAACCCTCGACGTTAGCTGCCCGATGCGACTACGCGCTGCCTCCTCAGAACTGCGAACGAAGTGTGTGCCGAATGGGGATTTGGTTGCCTCATTTATCAATGCCGTTGCTGCCCTCTGTGCGCGTGCCGCGTTTAGGACGGGGGGGTTTTGGTTTGGGTAAGGGGTTATTGGGGGGCAGGGCTGGGGGGTATCAGCCGTATGGTAGTGAGGGCATGGATCTCTCCCCTTATTGGACCCACAGTGCGGATTCGTTGATGTCCCCCCCAACATTGCAGCCGGCCTGGAGCGGGTTTGCAGCAGATAGCGGAGCCCAGTTCCCCTTTGGCAGCCCTGCTCCCCTCCTCAGCGCCCTTTACCCACCCCCCCATTGCAGTACCAGACCCACCTGCGGAAGCGGAACTGCGATGGATCCACGGTCACAGATGCAAGGAGCGCCGCCCTGCACGCTACGCGCCCCAAACCTATTCCCGATCAGGCGGCCCATATGTGTTGTGTCCCAGGGTATGGTCTCTGAAGGGGTGGGGGGTCTACGTTTTAGGAACTCCTTCTGGGGGGGGAAGGAGTTCATTTCGGGGGGTCCTCTTCTCGGTGGGGCTGGAGCCCCGCTAAGCGGGGCCAGAGCTGCTGTCGTCGGAGCCCTTGGGGTCCGGACGACCTACGGTTACGGGCGCGCGAACCACCTCAGCCACCATGTTCGAAATATGCAACCCGCCTACGTATACAGCAGCCAGCATTTCGAGCCCCCTACGCAAGCGATGCCAGCTACGACCCCATGGAGCCCGGGGGATACGAATGCAGGGAACGACCCCCCTATCAACGGATCTTCCAGCGGAATCGCCGCTGATGACAGCCCCGATGTGGTAACGACTATCGAGCCTGATGGTGGTCATGGAGGTGCAGGTTCTGTTGCTGCTGCAAAAATAAAGGGCACTCCCGCTACACGATGCCGAGGGCACGACATTGAAACCGACCACGCACAACGCGCGGGCAACAAAAGCGAACCAAGCGCTGCAAGCTACGTTTACGCTGACGGTGAATTACTCGCCGACGCTGCGACTAAGGCCTGCAGTGATACGATAAGCGCAATTGCTGCTCACGTGCCACGCGATGACGTTGATGTGGACATCTCGCCCCTTGGCCAAGCAACCGTCGCCACGCAAGTGGCCCACCATGCACCACGTGCCGAGAACAGCACAAGCGACCCACGCGCCGCAAGCTTCGCCGACGCCTATGGAGCAAAGCTCAACGAATACGCTGACGCCAAAGTTTACTACGACTGGAACGACTGCGTTGCTATCGGCTTCCATCAGAAAATCCCAGCGCCTGAAAAAAAGGACTACAACCCCCAGTCAACTACGACTTGCACTGGGGACAAGCCCGTCATTAGGTGGTCCCAAACGGGGCATGGGACTCCGGGGGAAGTGGATGCATGGAAAATTCATCATCAAAATGCGCCCTTGCCGGCTGAGGGGGCTCGTCGGGGACGCGGGACCTCCCGGCCGCCTGCGGTGCGGCGTTTTGCCGCGCGTAGCGTCCCATATGTCGCTGCCGACCCGTTACGCTGCCGGAGCGCTGAAATCCTCGGCGGCCAGCGCCCAACCGCGCCCCGTGCGCTGCACACCACGGGCAACGCAGTGACGCGCCAACGACACTACAATGGGCAAGGCCGAGTCCCTGCCGCGGGGGAGATGGACGTGGAGGAAACCTGCCAGCGGAACACTGCAATGCATGAACCACTGCGGAAAGAACCATCTGTCATGGATGTGGATTGCCAGCGCCCGCCCGCCCGCGTCTTCACCACCGCGAGTTTCTCAGTCGCGCCCAACGCCGCAGTAAGGACCGCGTCTCGGTGGGAAACAATGGGGCGCGAATTGGTACTGGACAGGATCGACGTTGAACCGGCCCGTGGCAAGGTCCTCAGCCGACAGCTAAGCACGTCCCTCGAAGTAGCGCCGCCACCGCCCAAGACTATAGTAGTCGTACGGAATGACGGGGTGACGGTGCCTCCGGTAGGCCCCCGAAGGCCGGCCATGGAGCTGGCACGGCATCACGCCATCGCAGCAGCAATCGACCCGCAGCACGTGGAGCTCCGGAGGTTGATAAGTTCGGCCCCAAAAGCATGTCTGGATGCCAACATTCAGTCTTTTCAGCGAGACTTGTGGTTTAGCCCGAGGTGGACCGAGCATTGCTCCGTGAACACCAAAGGAATGTGTGACCCCCGCGTAGCCAGCGATAAGGTCACCAGAGATTGGCTCCTGGGTATCCTGATGCTACCAGAAGCGCGGAACAAGCTGCGTTTCGATGGGGATGCGCACATCCGCGATGCCAAAATAGAGCGGATGAGAGAGGCGGCGGCCGCAGCCGAAGCTGACCAGAGCAACGATGCCAATCATGCTGCGGCGTCAGACATGCTACCTGGCGAACCGGACAAGAAGAAGATCAAGCGCGAAGCTGACTCACCGGACAATGGCGAGAAGCCCCCGCCCAACGGAGCGGCCGCAGCCGCCTCGGAGGGTGTGACTCCGTTGGATTCGGATGACAAGACCCCGCAGGGTGGCCGAAGCAAAGCAGCTGCGGAGGCTCTCCCCGCGCCCAAGCATCAGCAGCCGCTAGACCAACAGGTTGATCCCGAATCGCCTGACAAAAAACGAGCGAGGCGCGCCGCGGTGAAGGGAAAACAGCCGGAGTCTACGGCAAGCGCCAGCAGTAGCAGTAGCAACGGGCCAGCGCCCCCTCCAGTCGACTTTGCCACCGAGGAACGCCGGCTGCTGGGGGACCTGCTCGGTGGAGGGCCGAATACCACGGGGGCGAGCCCGAGCGCGCCTGAAAATGAGCCGCCCGCGTCGGCAAATGGCAACGTCCAGGCGCTCGTTGTCACGGCCGGTGACCACGCGGAAGAGGCCCAAAGTCAGCCGGCATCACAACCACAGGCTGCATCCCTTGCTCCCCAGCCGGTTGTCAAGTCGCGAGCCACCAAAAAGCGGGCCCTCAAAATCACCAACGACCAAGTCGAGTGTCTCGTTGTTGAAAGGGGGAATACAGCATGGCAGAACAGGTCGGCGAAAGACTGGTTCTACTGCACGAAAGCAGGCTGCGCCGCGCGGTATAAGACCGAATCCAAGCTCGCCGGACACAAGAACAGGTGCGCAGGCGTCACCCAGGTGGCGGACTCAGACCTGCTCTGCAGCCTGTGCTGGAAAACCCTGAGCAAGGCGGGCAGCACGGCTGCAGTGACCCAGAACGCGAAGAAGCACCTCCAGGACGTCCACGGCGTTGACGTGTCGAAGTACGAAAACATTTGGGGAAAGTTGCCGATTACCCAAATGACATCGCCGCTACCGCTATGACTAGCGGGGTCCTGCCTCAGTGGGCGGGACACAGTGTTGCAGCTCAACATCACGAGCCTGCAGTCAAACGCGGAAGTCTTGGAAGCTATTTGTATGGCATACCGCCCGATGGTGCTCTCGTTGCAAGAGATCGAGGTGCAGACCACGGCGCAACTTGCCACCACTCTGTTGCAAAATTACAGAGTGGTCAGTTTTCAGCCCCGGAAAGCGGGCGACCCCCAGGGCGCGTGCGCCGTCACAGACGACGCAGCTCCCGGCGCGGGCGTCCCCAAGCGTGGCAGAAGAGGCGGAGGGGTTGCTACGCTTGTGCGTAGAGACGTTCTGCCCTACGAGAGCGCAGACTTGGGAAGGGACGGGACAATCGGGACGGACTTCGAGTACTCCCGCTCCGTAGTCCGCGGCGTCACCATGGTCAACGTGTACGCCCCCCCGACATGCTCCCTCAGCGGACTTGACGAGCTCGTTGCGGCCACCATGGAGAGTCGGAAGGGGGAACTCGTCCTTTGCGGCGACTTCAATGCCTCGCACGATTTGTGGAACAGCCGCATGGACCCGACGCGGCGCTGCCACATGAAGTCCCGGCGAGGTGACGCGCTCTACGAAGTCCTGGTCAAACACCGTCTCATCCTTGCGAACAGCACGGAGCCAACGACCAGCAACGGCTCGGTGCTGGACCTCACGTTCGGCACCGCCGGCGCCCTGGGCGAGGCACACGAAGTGGTGCCGCGACTGGTGTCGGGGGTGCACTACCCGCTCCTTTACGACCTGCGGACGAAGGAGGAGGACCCCGGCGGCAAGAGGACCCGGCGCATGCGGAGCATCATTCCCAATGGATGCGAGGAGCGGTTTGCTGCGTGCCTCGACACTATGCTTGAGGGGGTCCCTGACTCGCTCCCAGCGCACGACATAGACAGGCTTGCGGACCATATCCGCGGAGCCGTGCACGAGGCGACCGGAAAGGAGGGCAAACGTTTCAACGCGGCCTCCAAAAAATCACAAAACTGGATAGGGGAAGAGTGGCTCGACACGGACGACCCCGCCGTGGCTTTGACGGAAAGCAGACAGGAGCTGATCGCGAAACGCAACGAGCATTTTCGGCATCTTATTGGGCAATTTGGGGAGAAGGGCGGATACAACCCCAAACACCTCTATGACGTGCTGAAGCTGCTCAACAGGGACTACCCCACGTCACTTTACACGGGGCCTGACGCGCCAAGCGTTGCGGCGGAAAAGCTCAGGGAACTCTTCGCGCACGGCGACGCAAAAGAGACGGAGGGGGAAAGACGCAAGTGTCGGAAGCTTCTCGACTCAAGGTGCGCTGCGATAGAAGCCCCGCCCGAGGTCACGGATGCCGAAATTACGACCGCCATCCTATCCCTAAAACCGCAAGCGGCGGGCGGGCCCGATGGTATCTCGACAAAACAGATAATCTGCGCCGGGAAATCCAAAAAGTTCCGGGAATCCATGGCCCGACTGGCAACAAATGCGCTGAAGCTGGGGAAGGTGCCGCGGGGCTGGAAAAAGGCCACCATCGTGCCCATTGAAAAGGAGGGCGGCGGGTACAGGCCGGTCAGCCTCATCAACGTTGCAGACAAGGTGGTGCAGAAAGTGGTCACAGAGAGACTCATGGCGACCTTTGACAACAAACAGCTCCAGTATGGGTTCCAAAAGGGGTGGAACGCGGAAGCCTTATTGCAGCAACTGGTAGAAAAGTGCGAACAAGCTCGGCGTGACGGAAAGCAGTGCGCGGTCATCTCTATTGACATAAAGGCTGCGTTCGACCGGCTGCGTGCGTCTCATGTGGCATCCGCGCTCCTCGGCGCTGGGGTTGACCCGCACATCGCCCGCTACTGTCACAAATATGTGACGAATCGCAAGTTCCAGCTGCGATTTGCGACTAACTCCGGGGACCACACCTTCGGATGGTACGACCAGCACGCAGGCTGTGTGCAGGGATCGGTTCTTGGCCCGAGCCTATTCCTGTATTGCATCCAGGACCTGCTGCAGAAGATCGCCGAGATCACGGGGGCTGATCCCATGGGGTATGCGGACGACGTCTCGGTGGTTTGCGTGGGAGAAGACCTCGCCGCTGTCCAACGAGTCATAACCGGCGTAAGCGACCTGATTTCCCAGTGGGGGCTAGAAAAGCACTGGAAATTTTCAACACACAAGTGTTGGATCTTGCCGATAGCTCCCAGCAGCGGACCCCGAGCGCAATTCGTTCTGCCAGAACTGCGCGCGAAAATCGCCGGCGAGAGCATTAAATGTGTTGCGTCCGCCAGGGTTCTCGGCGTCATCCTCGACTCGAAGCTGAAATTCGAGGCACACGCAGAGCGCGTTCTGCAAAAAGTCACGTCTCGCAGCCGTGCAGTTCTGTACCTGTCAGCCCAGAGGTGGGGGGCAGACCAAAGCTCCGGCCTGCTGCTCTATAAAACCATTATAGAGTCGCTGGTGACATACGCTGGGGGGGTGTGGATTCAGCGCGCGCCGAAGCGGCCTCTCGAAGCACTGCAGACGAAGCTTACCGCAAGCATTCGGGTCTGCCTGCGCCTACCGCGCAGGCTGCCCCTAGGTCTACTCTACTACCGGAGTGGGTGTATGACCTTGCAGGAGCACGGGTATGTGTCTGGCGCTGCCCTGGAAGCTCGCCTCCGCAAGCTGGGTTTCGCGGGAGGCACCCGGTACGCGGCCGACTACGAAAGGCTAATGCCGCCTGGCCAGTACGTGATGAGCAATTTCAAGCCTGCGAGCCCGAACGCCGTGTTCTGTAATTGGAACGACAAAGTATCCTTCGGGGGGAAAAGTGTTCTCAGTGACACGGACGTGCAGAAGACGGTACGGAGTGGCGATCTGTGCGTATTTACGGATGGTTCGGTGAAAAAGCATGCGGCAGCGCACGCGTATGTCCTTGCGAGCGACAAGCAGCCGGGGGCATTGGAAACAGGAGGAGCTGCCAGCTCGCCGCTACAGCAGTCTTACCATGTGGAGCTCCGAGGCATCGCAGCCGGCCTGAACGCCGCAATTGCGCATGTGACGACAGACACCCGCCGCGTTGTCATTTTCACTGACTCGCTTTCAAGCATCGAGAAGCTGAAAACCCGGAAGTACGATAGGGAATTAGAAGAAGCTGCCGCGGTCGCTATCAACGACGTTGCCGGGGCTGCCGAGGTTAAGTTGGTGCACGCGAAAGGTCACGCGAACATCATGTGGAACGAGGCCGCGGACGCCATAGCAGGTGGTATAGCCGACGCGGGGTTACCTCCCGGCTGCACAGAGAGCGGCGTGGGGGCCCCTGTGCAAGCCACGGTGAAGGATGCGCGCGCAGCTGTGAAGAAGGAGGTGTTTCACAGACGCAGAAGAGCCCTCCTCGAGTGTGAAGACGATGACATCTCTTTCGCGGCCCTCACTACGAACGGTTTCGCCAAACAGCGTCCTCAGATAGGTGGACGAACGGGAGTTGTGCAGATGCACGACCTACTGCAGCTGGGACTGTACGACGCCCACGCCTATTGGGAAGACGAACAAATTGACGGGGGGCGCCCATGGTGCCGATTCTGTGGGCACAGGATCGACCTTCATGGTTACGGCGCTCCTATCACACACCTCGTATACGATTGCCCTGCATTTGCGCAGCAGAGGGGAGGCCTCGACTGCTCCAGAGGTATTAGGGGCTGCTTCCTCCAAGCCGAGATGGGAAATCTCGTAACAGCAATTGCTTCCTCTGGGCACAAGATGGACCAGATGGGATATCTGAACAATGCTACGGCCGGGCGCCGTTACGCGCCGACCGCGACTG
>PBYE01000022.1 GCA_002729495.1 Chromatiales bacterium | reverse complement strand
ACCCCCGTCGGCAAGGGCCACGTCTCTCTCAACCTCACTCTCCGCCGCACATTCAACCTCTTCGCCAACCTGCGCCCCTGCCGCTCGGTTGCCGGCTACAAGACCCCCTACGACGGCGTCGACACCGTCCTCATCCGTGAGAACACCGAGGGTGAGTACTCGGGCATCGAGCACGTTGTCGTCGATGGCGTCGTCCAGTCCATCAAGCTCATCACCGCCGAGGCGTCCGAGCGCGTCCTCCGCTTCGCCTTCCAGCACGCCGAGTCCATTGGCCGCAAGAAGGTCCGCGTCGTCCACAAGGCCACCATTATGAAGATGTCCGACGGTCTCTTCCTCAAGACCGCCGAGCGCGTCGCCAAGGACTTCCCCTCCATCGAGTTCGACGCCGAGCTCCTCGACAACACCTGCCTCAAGATGGTCACCGACCCCAACCCCTACAACGACAAGGTCCTGGTCATGCCCAACCTGTACGGTGACATTCTGTCCGACATGTGCGCCGGTCTGATCGGCGGCCTGGGTCTCACCCCCTCGGGCAACATTGGTGACGAGTGCTCCATCTTCGAGGCTGTCCACGGCTCCGCCCCCGACATTGAGGGCAAGGCCCTGGCCAACCCCACCGCCCTCCTCCTGTCCTCCATCATGATGCTGCGTCACATGTCCCTGAACGAGCACGCCAACCGCATCGAAAAGGCCATCTTCGACACCCTCGCCGAGGGCAAGGCTCTCACCGGCGACCTCGGCGGCAAGGCCAAGACCCACGAGTACGCCAACGCCATCATCTCCAGGCTGTAAATAGACAGACAGACAACGCCTCTCACGACCAAACAACCAACCAACCCCCCCCCCTATACCTGGCTTCGCGGCCCGCCAATCTACAAAGTGCGACGCGCGCTCGCGCACCATAGCATATCCTTTTGATTATTAGTTTCTTGGCGGTCCCCATGTGCATAGTTTCAGTTCATGGCGAGAGTGGAAGACGCGGCCCTATTGATGGACCTGCAGTCTTTCCGCGTGTTGGAAAAGTGTACCAGCTATAACGGCGCTATGAAGTTGACATGAGATGGAGGAATACGGTAGATGAATTCAATGTCTCAAATCATCCAACACTTTTGATGTGCCTCGAAGCAGGCGGATATTATATCGTACATGTTTGAAAAGACTTGTTCCCCGATGGAATTACCCCAACTCCAATATGCTGATCCCCTCAATGCTGCCTGGTAATACAGAAGAGAAAAAGATGGTATATGCGTCGTCAATATGTACGAGAGAAAAGAGACTTGCGCAGGTCCTTGCAAGTCTCAAACAGAATGGTGCTTGAGACGCACATCAGTGCCGTCCACGATGCCCGCCACACCCGCCTGCACCCAGGCCTTCTTGACCACACCCGGACCGTAGCCGCTGCCGCGTCGATTCGGCCGGTTGGGTAGGAACAGGTGCGGGCGCGTCTTCTCCGTGAAGCGCGCCCATTTCCAGTCGTCGGGGGACCGACAGGCGCCCAGCAAGTGGTACGCCTCGATCATGACCTTCCAGGCCGCGCCGTTGTCGATGCGCACAATGGAGACGTCGTAGTCGAGGAGGCAGAGACCACAGGACCCCGGTGAGCTGGTGCACGGCACAAACTCGTCCTTGTTCGACGGCGCGCGCGGCCTTCTCTGAAGCTCGGGCAGATCCTGGTGGTAGACGGACGAGTTGCGGAAGAAGGGCGTGTGCTCGCACAGGCGGAAATCGCGGTGCCCGGTGCATCGACGGAATGCGGGGACATCCGCGTTGCTGAGGACAAAGTCATAGGAGCGTCGCAGATACAGCTCGTTGTCGATAATGTTGGCGGCTGTCGAGCAGCGAATGGTGATGGCCTCGCGTCGCGCCTCGTGCTGGAGACAGATTGCCTGGATGGGAATGCCGCCGTGGCCGTGAAAGTGGCGGTTCATGACGAGTCGTACGTGATGATAGCCGAGGTCGTATGCATTCCCCATGGGCGTGAAGCGATCGCGCATGCCACAGACGAAGGCTTGCGACTTGTCAATGCGTTCCTCGACTGAGTGAGGGCCATATGTGTCCCGGTAGGTGTGCAGCTTGTTGCATCTTTGACAGTAGTAGTAGTCGTCGCCGACGCTGTCTCTCTCCAACAAGGTGAGAAGCGCTCGCTTGTCTTGATCCTCAAGTTTATGTCGCGTCTTGGGAAGACCGAGATTGTAGAATGCGCGGCATGTCAGGGAGAGTGCGTGTGCCGATGGTGTGTCGAGATGGTCGGACAGAAGGAAGAAGAAGTCCGCAGGGAGATGTAGAACATCCGGGCTTTTCGACGGTGTCGGTGAACAATTGCGCTTTGTATGAAAGACCCTTGTGCAATCCTGTGTCGAGTCTTGTGGAGGTTGCTGCAGCCGTTGCGCAACAAGAAATGATGGCTGCAACAGGAGTCGCGCAGCATCCTCATACTGGTACCCAAAAGTTGCGCCGAAAACACCAAAAAGATGCCTCATGTTCGTGAACTCTCAGTCGTTGTGGCTCGATGATGACGAATGTTGGATCTGGATAAGTTGCCAGTGGTGTGGACTGTCAAGTCGCCTGGATGCGTGTAAGCCAAGTCGAGTGAGGGTAGCAGCTGGCTATCGTGCGAACCTGATGAGCATCCTTCGATTTGATGATGTGGAAAAGCTGCTATTTGGGCTGAGCTTCTCGGTCAAGGTCGATTCATAGCGAGACCCCACGCAAGGGAGGCAGGTGATGATGATCAGTGGCTCAGTTGAGGATTGCTTCTTCGGATCGCGTCTTGCCAAAACTTTGGAGAGCAGCTCGAGTATGCAGAGGTGGCGTCGATCTTTTGGGCCGCGCCAACGTCACAGAACAATACCCCGTTGCGGAGACTGAGTTAAAATGTTCTCGCAAGCCTGAACTGAGGATAATGATACCAGAAGTGATGAGACCAGTTCATAAGAACAAAAGTCAGGATCTGGCTGGGACCAGAGTCACCAGACCCAAATACGTCTCGGCCACATCACAGCCAAGCCTCTGGGTGGGAGGACCCCCTCAACAGCGCGAGGAGCGACGAATGGTGAATGATCACCAGCCATTGTCAAGATGACTCGCGTGACTGTATCCGCAAGCTGTGTGCTGCCATCAGATCAGTGCCTCCTCAAAGGCCGATTGTGCCCAGAATTCAGAAGCAGGCCCAAGGTCAAAGGGTCAAGCCAAGGGTCCAGGCAGGACCAGGGTGCGGGGGCGGGGTCCCATCCAATCCAAGCTACAGCTCCCATGGCTGTCACACATGCGCCATTGCTTTCCCACCTCCTCTTCTTATCCGATCGAGGGCAAGGTTACTATCTCTTGACAGTTTGGCGGCGCTGATAAGGACGCGGCAGAAACTAAACCACTGTGGGCAGCCCTGATGTCCTGTAATGTGTTGATAAGAGTGAGGCCTCACCAAGAAGGCGAATTCGCCCAACAACTCGAGTCGTGAATGTGGTGCGCCAAGTTTGGCCAATGCTATCGGGGGCAGCTCGAGCAGACGATGATCGTCGGTTTGCCTTTCCAAGATCAATGTGTGGGATATGTTGCTGCTGTTGTCACTCGGCCTTCGATCGGGGATCCACGGGTTGACTCTTACTGTAGTTGGCCTTGATGAAGTGGGATCGTCGATCCATAAGACTACCTTGGCGACGCAGCCATACGCAGGCACGACATCATGTTCCAAAACTCGAAGCGAGCAGCGAGATATTCTGAGACTGGAATATATGCGCTTATATCACCAGCCTTCAGCAGCGCTCTCTGCAAACTGCATTCCTCCCCGCATCCTTCCCGTGCGGATCTCCTGTCAGGGACCACGCAGCCACCAACCTATGCGTTAGCAGCGGGCCACAGTAGCATTGGAAGAGAAGAAGCCATTAATAGTTTTCCTCGTCACTCGTCAGCTTCGTAATCACGCCAGTGTACTGCTTCATCGTGCGTCATGCAGCTGCACGTTTAACTTGATGCGCTGGCAGCATTTCCATACTCCGTGATCGACATTACATTCCCAAGTACTTAGTACGTGCTGACAGCTTCAGTGCCAGCCCAAGTATCAGGTAAGCCTAAACCTACACTTCTGTCAACAAATACAACGCTTTTTATACAACGACCCGGGTTCCAAATCAGCCCTACAGTCGGGCTTCCAGTATTTCCTTCTCAAAGATCTTGACACCCCAGATGTCGCTGAAACGTAGCGGCCCTACTGCTTTGAACTTGGGATCGCAGTCAAAGTCTTCGTCGCTGCCACTCTCCGTGTCGCTCGTTGAAGACAACAGCACTGAATCTGTGGAATAGTAGCCCGCATTGTACGGTGGACTGGGCACGAACGCAATGGGCGCCTTTGCCTTGCCCTTCTTGTTCCTTGCCCTCCTTCTCTCCTCCCTGACAAGATCCATGTCTGTCTGCGAGAACCGCAGAATGCGGTCAACACGATCATCCTCCATGCCAACGTATTCGAGCTTCGATTCCGGAACATGCGCCAAGCTGTCAATCACGAATTTGACAATCTCCCGCATCACCCACACGCATGTGTCGTTGTTCTTGAACCGCAGTATGTGGAAAGCGCGCAGCTGCTTGAGTTGGCTGATGTTCTGGATCATAGTATGCACCGCAGATATGTTGAGGCAGATCGCCAGCTCTTCCAACCGCTCTCCCCCAAAGCATATAAGCTTCATCAATTTGTCGGTAATGTCCCACTTCCTGGATCCGTGGCTGTCATCCTTAATCATTAGGCGCCGAAGTGTGCGCATGTGCTTCTGCAGAACCATTTTCTTGATCTGCTCAATCGTCACGGTTGTGCGCGGCGCCAGGCTTTCCGGTTTGTTCTTGATGCTCTGCTCCACCATGAACAAATCGTGTAGCGCCGGTAATTGCGACAGGCATGTCAGGAGCGCGTCGCTCACATGGTCTGTGAAGACACTCCTGAGTGGTAACGGCGAATGCTGGTTTTCCTTTGTGAGCGCAGCCCAAATGGCTGCTTGATTCCCAACGTTGAGCAGGGTGAGCTGCTTGAGACACCGCAGGTCAACCGCACGCGACAGAACGGATACTTTAACAGGGATGAGGTAGATGCTCAGAGACTCGAGGGAGTGACCTCTTGTTTGTTTCAAGTAGTCGCGCACATCGTGACCGGCTTCCAGTGGTCCCTTTTGGCCCTCGGGGACTTTGCTCTGCAGCTGGTGCTCAATCTGCCGCGTGTCGCGTTCAGCCTGCGCAAGCTGTCCCACGAGACTGTCGATCTCACTGGCATCCTGGTCATTGCCTTCTATCCGTAGCTCACTCAGCCGGTTGCTGAGTGTCTCCATCTGGCGCACATAGAACCCATGCTTCGACCGCAGTCTCTCTTCGCTGTTTCCTGATTTCGGTAGTGATGATGATCCAGTAGCAAAAGGGTCGTCTCGGCTCGGACTTTGTGCTTCCAGGGGTTCGGCACAATTTGAACTGTCGGTGGCTTCCTTAGCCGTGCCGCTCTGCTCCAGGTCGAAGGTGCCTCCGTTCTCCCCTCGCCCATCGCTGATTGCCTCGTTTTCCACTGCCAGGGCCTGACTCACATTGTCCGAGGTGATACCAAGCGACTCGGGCCCTGTAGCTCCCATGTATTCCAGTGCTGCTTTTTCAAGCACGTTCAGAAGTGTTCGGTACGCGGACGCGCGTTCTTGCGTTCCGCTTGGAAGTGTCGTAAAATTGCTCGATACGGCGTGGAGGAACTGTCGGACCAGTTCCCGGGAATTGGCTCCTGTTGCTGGCGTCTCTTGGTTGTCCGATGGTCCATCGACAGCACCACCTGGAGACCCTTTGTCATCTGACGCGGCCGTTGCGAGGTCGGCTAATGATGGGGAAGCTTCGACCTCAAAAATGCGTGCCAGGAATGATTCCTGCACCTTGCGCTCCTCTTGTGCGCGGAAGACCTTGGCGGCACTGGTCGATTCGTGGTTGTGGTGGTGATGATGATGCCCATGACCGTTGACAGTGAACTCTTCATCGATATCTGAGTCATCGGGGTCGGAGTCCTGTGGTGGCCTACGAGCGTCCGTCGCGAGGCTGGACGAGAAGGACAGTGACAGCCTCTTCAGCGTCATTGACGATTTCTTGACACAGGCAGCGAGCTCTGTGGATATATCAAGATCATCAATGTCCAGGACCGCAAGCGACTGTAGCTTGGCGAACCCAGACACGGTCGGCGGTTCCTTGAAAAAGCTGTCCTTTCGAGCAGCCCGGCTCTTCGGTAGCTTCTTGGAAGGCGGTACCAGAGCAGGAGGCGGCCCGGGCAGTGGCGGAAGGTTCACTGTCAGGGGCAACGACACCGTGGATGGCATTGCGGGCGGCGGGCCGGACCAGTGATCGGGCGTCCATACCTCGGCGGCGGTTGGTACAGGAGCAGCCGGTAGAGGAGGAGGGGGCATGTAGTACGACTCGCCAGCTTGCATACGGAGGTGGAGGTTTTTCAGGCTGCCCATGCGATGCAACTCCCGGTACACTTGTCGGGTCAGCTCGACGCGGATATTCCATTTGAATGTTTCTAACTTCTTGGCCTTTTTCAAAGTCAGATAGAGCAGCGTGTTGAAGAACTTTCCGCAGCTTGCTCTGTATAGATATGGCTGGTACGACATTTCCCCCTTCATCCCAAGACTCAGAGTATCCATCGAGATTTCTCTGAGGTGCTGTGCGTAGTTGTAGTCGCTCGTTGTCAACGTATCGAGGCCACCGGCGAGCCCGTCGATGGGCTTATCCAGCAGGACCTCTTCATCGTCGGGAAAGATAATGTTGAATTCGCGATAGAGAATTGAAGCGGCGAGGTCGCGAGAATGTCTTGAAGCAAGAGCGACACAGATGAGGTCGGATTGCGCGCACTGGAAGAGAATCTCCTTTTGTATTTCCAATGGAAGATCCAGAAACGTTAATCTCGAGCGTTCTGTAGGCTCCATAGCCTTCTGATATTCGACGACGACACTTGTCGCCGTGGCACGGAAGACGAGCGAGCGATCAAGTATCGACTATCGACAGTGCGTGTTCGCGATGCGGTTCCTTGGCGTCCCACGATGGAGCCGTCTACGTAGTAGGCCCGTAGTGGAGGATGGCGTGTGTGTGTACAGGCGGGGGTCTGTTAAAGCGTATGCGCTGCGGCGGGCGGTGATCAGGCTTGCGTCGCGACCAAGGGGAGAAGAGTCAGGAAGCAGGAAGTGAGCGCTGTGGCATCTATGGAAGAATAGAAATGCTTGATGTTTGGAAATGATATGAAGTGATGAACAAGGTTTGGCAGCTTGAAGGCGTAAATGCAAGGCGGATTGAAGTTGGACGATGGTTGGCGGCTAACGGTCGCTGCTGCCACCCTGGACTGGCTGTGATTCCTGAATGGCTGCTAAGCTGTGCTAGCGCCAATAGGTGGGGCTTTATGCCGGCTCCCGTCAGGTTACCCCAGACCTGGTGGCTCTTTTCAAGATTCAGACGCACGCGTCGCCAGCAACAAAGGACATACATGGGAAAGCTGGCGGAGGAAATAAGAGCTGCAACGTCAAGAATAGCTCACTTGGTTGAGAAATCCATGCATTGACTACATGTATATCAGTGTGCGTT
>PBYE01000021.1 GCA_002729495.1 Chromatiales bacterium | reverse complement strand
GTGAAAAAACGGCTCGATGTGGATTTCGACAAGGCCTTTCGCTACATCGAAGCCGTGTATAACGGACGCAACCCCTATCTCGAGTTCATCGAGCGCAATATTGCATACCTGGAGCATGTCATAGAGACGGGCGAGTGGCCTGCATTACGACGCTCGCCGCCGTGCTTTACCGTGAATGATAATCCGGTATCCAAAGCCAATGCACTGGTCAATCAAAGGATACTTGCGCTGCGCGGCAGCCCGGTGTTAAGCGAAGCGTCCGCCTGACCGGTTCACAAAAAAGCCGGGCAGCGTTTCCACCGCCCGACCTTGTTCTGTCTTACTTACAAATACCAGCGAGCGCCAATCTGGAACAGATCAAGTTCAATCTCGACACCGTCATCATCGAAATCGAAGTCCTCATATGACACCGAAATCGCAAAGTTATCACTTACAGCGAATACGGCACCCAGATCCAGCGTTACTGTGCCTTCATAGTCACTGGTGTAGTAACCAATACGGCCAAACAACTCCACGTTGTCTGTCACATTACTGCGCACGCCTGCGACAAAGCCAAGACCGTCTGCGTCATCGGTTAAACCGAAACCGCAGATGACGGTACAGTCCGACAGTGTGTATTCGTCATCGCGGAAGCGAACGGACACGTCGTAGCTTGTGTTGTCGCCGCTGTTAAAAATCCAGCCTGCGCCGAATTCATACCCATCCGTATCAATATCAAGACCAAATTCATCGCCGTCAACATCGTAGTACGAACCAACCAGGTACATATCACCATCGAGTATGGTCATACTGCCTTCGATCTCGAAGCCGTCCTGGTCGATATCTGCAGACCCTAAGCCGTCAATCCCGAATTCAATTTCGCCGTCACCCCAGGCGAATTCGAGATAATCATAAACCGGCGCCGATGCCTGGGCGATACCGCCCACCATCAGTCCGATTGATACTGCAACAAATGCAAATAAGCGTTTCATTAGTTCGAGCTCCCCTAAAAAATTACCTGCTAAATAAGCACGCCCCTTATGGGACGAAGTGCCTGCGTATATAAAAAAATCAGAAATTAATGAATCGCGCACGATAAATTGCTGCGAAACAAATCCCCTAACGCGGGGATTATATAAACGTGAACAAGTTCCGCAATCAGTACATTACCTATCGGTTCGATATATGCTGATTAGAGCTTAAGACCCCTAATTTCCCTGGCTTTAGTCTTCTCCGTCCCAATAGTCCACCGGGTTCAGTCTGTAGAACCCGCTTACACCTGCGTCATCACCGCTCCAGAAATCTTTTGAGCCCAGCACTCCCAGCTTGCCCGAATCCGGGTAGTCGACAACTTCGGGCATGATCATGCTCGACATGCAGAGATAAACAAGATCATCTTTGCCATCGTTCACCAGCACATGCGCAAACCCGGCGCCCCGTGGCAGCATGGCGAAGTCTCCCGCTACCAACGCCTGGTTTTTGTCGCCAACCGTAAGCATGCCGCTCCCGGACACCACGTAGACAGCCTCGTCATTAGCCAGGTGCGCATGCCTGGGAAATGCCCGCTTGCCGGGCTTTACGCAAAAAGCGCCGCAGCCAATCAGGTTGTCATCGTTAAGGTTTGTCAGCGGAATATGGCCACGCTGAAATTTTTCGCCATGACCTGCTTCATTCCATTTACCTGAAAAAATATTGGTCTTTTTAATCATTTTTTAAATACTGTTGCGATACCAGTGCCAGGGTTCGTACGCGATGCCTTCCGGGTTATTGCGCGGGTACGACATCATGAAACCATACTGAACCGCGTTCTCGTGCAGCCACCCGAAGGCTGGTGACTCCTCGAATTCTTCCAGCAGAGGCTTGTAACCGGGTGTTGCGATATCGACGGCGTCACCCGTGTGATGCTGGCTGTAACCCGGCGCGACGTTAACCTTTAGTATGTCTTCTATAAACTGGCCCGAATCGAGTTTGCTCCGGATCAGGTCGGCCTGGTAGTCGATGCTGCGAAACCCGGACACAATCAGCAACTCTATCTCTTCCCCTTTCGCTGCCGTGTGCATCGCCTGCCATGCATCGGCTGTAGCCGGGGTCAGCAACTGCATTCGACCCACAATATTTTCACCGACTTCTGCCAGGTCTGTGGCTTCGGCGTAGGTCGCCAGCGAAGGATCGGTACCGTATTCCGGCGGTATTCCCAACTCTGCCAGGAGTGCGGGATCTGCAAAGCGAGGTTGCTGTGTATCAGTAGTCATGCGCTTACTGGGGCACCAATTGGCCGGCAATTAATCGGTCACCGCTGAATTCAAGCATGCCTGTATCGAGTTCTTCAATATGTGCAAGCTGGGGCACCAAGACCCGCATGCCGTCGAGCTTGTAACAGACCACGGCCCCGAATCCTGAATATATATGTGCCAGTTCATCGACGATGTCCGGGCTCACGACCTGCATACTCCAGGAGCCGGATTCGGAACCGCCGGCATCGCCATAGAGCAGCGCAAGGGTGGGTTTAAAACTGACAAAGGACGCAAGGAATGTATCTATACGCTCGCGTGCCGCGGGACTGAAGTGACCATCAAGCTGGCCCGTTTCAGGTTCCGGTACAACTACTTTGCTGTTCCCGGGATCTGCCATTCGTGCTAACCGTCTACCTTATCCCGACCATTACGATCGCTGAGCAGTGCTTTAACTGCCTCAACAAATGCGGGCAGACCTGCATCTTCTATATCGGTGACACCAGCTTCGTTCCAGCCCCCGCCCGAGTGGGCTGATTCAAATTTCAGTTGATTGGTTTTGCCGCTCCAGAAAACCCGGTACCGCGATGCGCCGCGCACAAGATGCACCAGCCAGCCGCCGAAACCGCCCTGGGCCGCGACGTAATCATCGACCTGAAAGCCACAGGCCTCACAGGCATCACGCAGCGCGGGCTCGTAACGCTCTGCTTCGGGAACGACAAAGCCTTTATCTTTGGATTGGCCGGGCGCTCCGCCCAGCCAGAATATAGGTTGTTCAGACACTGCTTACATCCGTTGAAAACGATGCAATTCTAGCACCCCGGCGAGGCGCTTACGCGATCTCTGGCCGGCTTTACGCAGGCTGAACAGCAATTACTCGTTGAAATCGATCTCGTTGGGCTCTGGCTCGGACGAGCCACGCCGGTCAAAACCGCTACGCTTATTGGCGTCATGTAAACCGAAACTTCCCTGTGAAAGCGACCCGTAAGGATTACGGCGGTTTTCATGATTGCGGCGGTCGTTGTGGTTTATATATGTGCACTCGCACTCGCCGACCCGGTCGCACCCTTCAAGTGGTAGTCGTGGTGAGCTTTCCAGCAGGATGCGCTTGTCACAATGCTCCTTAACCGCTGCACAATAGTCCGCCCCCGGCTTTATCTCGATCGCCTGGAAGTCCTTGCGACGGCCCGCTGCGGCGGCAACGGCGATTCGTTCCAGCCGCGCCGACCTTTGCTTGTACCATGCCAAACTGCCCAGGAGAAAGGCCAACAGCACGCAGGTTAGGACAAAAAGAAGCATCCGTTATCATTTTGTTGCTAAACGGGAAGCAAGTATTCTGCTGCTGCCGCGGAGGAAAGTCGCTGACGAGCGTCTCGGTTCATACGGAGAAATTGTTAGATAGTCGTCCTAAATGAACGTCTGCAGGCGGAATCCAGGAGCAGCATATTGGCTATGGTCTCGCGGCCGGCTTGAATGGCATCCCAGAGATCTCCCAGGTCATCCGCTCACAGGAGCAACACGAAAGCCAGGAACACGGCAGCCACGACATTCAGCGTCCGTTCCTGTTTCCAGCCCATGAAGCCAAGCAGCACTGCCAGCAAAAACATCAGCGCGACAGAATATACGAACAGCCAGAATGGATTGAGCGAAGGAGTCGCTTCCGGCGCCCGGAACAGCTACAGGCAATCGCCCTTCACAGCCGTACCCCTGCAATCAAGCCCGCCGAGAGTTACTCGACGGTTACGGACTTCGCCAGGTTGCGGGGTTGGTCTACGTCGGTGCCTTTGAGCACGGCTACGTGATAGCTCAATAACTGCAACGGAATCGTAATGAACTCCAGGCATGGTGAATAATAAAATCCGGGACGAGGCATGCCCGGTCCCGGATCATTGAACAAGTCCTACGGATATTAATGTGTTTGCGCAGGACCTCCGAGGGTATCGCTAGGCCACCCGAACTTGAGAGTGGCATCTAGTGATTCAAGCTGTGATGCCAGCGGATTAACCCCGTCATCCACAAGAACTGAAATAATGCTTAACCCCTCATCGGCGTTACCTCCGCTTATCAAGGGTTGGGGGCAAGACTGACAATCTGAACCGAGGTAGGATTCGAATATCCGTTCCCGATGCGGCAAAAACACATCTGCCAACGCCGGAGAGATACGGAAGTGATCTGTACCGTTGATTTGCTCTGTCAGTTGTTCGTGAATATGGACAAAACCTAGTGAGGACGGCCAAACCAAGCCATTACCAAGTGCATCGTTGTTACTCAGCTCATGACAACCCGCACAACTCTGAGTTCGCGCACGCTTGACCGTTTCATCAGGAGTCAGATTGCTGCCAATGCGATTAAGGCGCGCCTGGATTGCGCGGGAAAACAAACCACTTGAATTAAAATGGCTAAGATAATCGCTTTCTGAAGGCAGCTGCTCTGTACTCTGACCGCTGTTAAATTGATTGGGTACAGCGTATGCGAGCTGTGTAATGTTGCGGGCATCAAGTTCATCCACCTGGGTGATGTAATGACGCATAAACGGTACAGTCAGCGGGCTATTGAACTGTTCGCTGAATAATTCACCCCACGGTGTAGTCTTGGTGCTTACTGGGACAAACTGAAGTGATTGCCTACCCTGTGGCTGTGTTTGCAATAACGCCAGCTTAAACTCGCGCAACTGCCATTCTTGAGAATTGGGGCCGGACATAAACTGATTGGTACGAATCTGACCAGCTCCCGGACCAAAATTACGTACATCAATCACTGGGCTCACCCCTTGTGCCGGCAAGCCTTCAAAATAGAAACTATGCAGCATGCGCGCGCGGGTGGCGGGATCATTCACGCGCGAGAGTTTGGCCCAGAAGGTCGCGATTCCGCGACAACCGTCAATTCCGCAATCAGGGTTTGGATTGGGAAGCTTGGCTTCAAAAATCAAAAAGTTCCGCCCATCTCCAGCAGCCGGATCTCGCGCGAAGATTGCTCGGTACTCGCCACAGTTTGAACCATCCTCCGGGGCAAGATCGAGGCGATTAACCAGCGCAATCGGGTAATAAAAGCCGGGTTGGCTCGGATCAAATGGATTACTGCTCACCTCGCTACCCTCATTGCGCGGACAATCCAGGGGAAATCCATTGAGTGTCGGATTACCCAGTGGGTCGGTCCGGTCGTCACAATTGGCCCCCAGACCGAGACCAGGCCCAGCGTTCTGAGTGTCCCACCATTGAGCCCAAAGTCTACGCCGATTAAGGCCGGCAATTCCGCTGTCATCGACTAGCTTATCCATCACTTCTCGCAATGAAATAGCACGTCTAACCACATTGACTTCGGTCACCATCAATGACCGGCGTGCATCCACATTCACATTGGTTAGTATTGGACAAACTGGAAAAACCTGTGCCACTGACAAAACAGGCATACCGCCCAATAGCATTAAGAGAAAAATTTTTCTCAGTTGAGTCACTTTCTTAATCTTATTAAACATAGCCTGCTCCGTATGTAAGGGATTTAACCGACATACATGGAACAACGTATTAGCGGAGCAATGGTTGACAAGGATAAGTATTTATTTTCAATAAACAGCCGGGTGGCTGCATGGGGCCATTCTGGTTAGCAGGCGACAACTTAGCTCCTACAACCGGTATCAGAAAGACTAAAACTAGAGGACTACGCGCTTGAAATACCCGCCCTGAACAAGTCACAATGAATTCCAACCCTTGCTTTAGTGGTTGGGATCGTTACAGGAACTGGTCACAAGTGAAATCAGCCATGAGAGTAAAGTGTCGACTGCCAGGCTCAATAATTTTTAGTCTTGTTGCATGCTTGACATCACCGCTGGTGGCAGCAGAGCCTGACGTCGATTATTGGTCATCATATGCCGGAGCTGAAATTGATGGTGACGGTGGTTCTTTCCTACTGACCGGATTGTCATACTGGCCATCGGAGTCGACGCTTGTTGGTCTGGATATCAGCTATGCCAACAATGCTGATGATTACAAGATGGGCTATACATCGTTACTGGTCAGTCACGATTTTGGTCCGGCCGCGCTTACTGTCGGGGCCAGCTGGATTGATACGGAAGACTTCGGGAACCGAACACGCTTTAGTGGTGCCATGGCCTTCACGCCTGGACCATGGCGATTGGATTTCATCGCACAGGTGGGCCATGAGGATTTTGACCCGTTTCTTGTGAATGAGACTCCCGGTTCGGTGTCGAAACTGCCCATGATGGCTGATTGCGAGTGGGACCAGGCCATTCTCGGCATTAACCTGGGCTGGACCGGTGCGCGGTGGAGGGTTTATGTGGGCGGTGATCATTACGATTACGACAACCTGCGGTGCAACTATTCTTCAACTACTACCAAAAAAATAACTGGCATTGCAGCCAGTAAGAAAACTGATCTTCCTGTCAAGAAGAAACCTGACATTTCTGTGTTGCGGCCAACCCGAGATCTGTTAGCGGTTAAAGCACGCCCCCCGGCAAGATTAATAGCAGGGAATACTACCGATGTGCTGGGTTCTTTTCAGGATCATTCTCTCAATGCTGGCGTGAGCTATCAATTCGATGTGATGCTGGCAGGAGTGGATTGGTATTGGTCAGAGGAAGTAATCGATAATTTCGAAACCACCATCTGGTTGGGGTATGTGTTATTCCCGCTCTCCAAAACCACTAACCTTGAATTGAGTGCTGGGATTGAAACTGGTGATCTGGAAGACGCTCTGGTTTTTATTGGTGGTCGGTTTTTCTGGTTCTGGTGAAAAGCACCTGGCCTCTTTCCTAGGCTAAAAGCAATTGATCCACCATTGTCTGCATAGACTGCTCTTAGTGGCTCCTGCGGAACTCCCTAAGCCGTCTTCAGCATTGAAGGTCAATCAACCATAAATTCCTTGTCAACCTTTTCCGTCCTGGCACGTTACCACCCTTTAGAGAACCTGAATTTGGTGTAGTATGAATTGTGGTAAAACTGAACTTACGATGTCCTATGGGGACCTGGTCCAACTGCAGGAGGACAGGACGCTGGAACATAAGCAGTTCATGGACCAGTTCCTTAAGGATATAGAGCGACGTGCTTTTCGCTTCGCCGATATCGCCGTTCGCAACCGGGATGACGCGCTGGATATCGTTCAGGACACGATGATTCGTTTTGTGCGAAATTATGCGAAACGACCCCAGGCAGAATGGCGAGCATTGTTCTACAAGATTCTGCGCAATCGTATTATCGATCATCAGCGCAGCCAATCTGTATCCGTCCGTCGGCACGTGATTACCTGGTTTGGATATAACAAAGATGATGAACCAGATCCCATCGCTGCAGCGCCGGATACCTATAACCCTACCCCGGACAAACGCGCAGCGCTGGACGATGCCATGGAGGCTTTGGAATACGCGGTTGAAGAACTACCGGATCGCCAAAAACAAGCGTTTTTGCTGCGGTCATTAGAAGGCATGAGCGTTGCTGGCACAGCAAAAGCAATGGGTTGCTCAACAGGCAGCGTTAAGACGCATTATCATAGAGCCGTGCACAGCCTAAGGGCAGTACTTGGAGACCACTGGTCATGACAATTGACAACGAACTGAATCGCGAAGAACGGAAACTAGCTGAACAAGCCAGTGAAAAGCTACGCGCAAGTGTGGATCAATTGGATGCAGCTACCTTGTCACGTCTGAATCAGGCACGGCAGCGCGCCTTGGAAGAACTCCCTGGTCGACAGCGATACTTAGCCCTGCGCTGGTTAGTGCCAACCGCATCGGCGGCAGGTGCTGCCCTTGTCGCGGTACTGCTGCTGCAACCATCCTCGCCAATAGTTGTCGACCCAACAGCTATCGGTTCAATAGCTATCGCTGAGGACATACTAAATGATCAATCTGTGGATTTTGAATTACTCATGGGCGAAGACGACCTTGAAATGATTGAGGAGTTGGAATTTTTTGCCTGGTTGACAACAGAAGAATTGGAGGCCCCCGGTTGAATCGTGGGCTCTGCTTACTGGCAACGATTATCGGCACGCTCAGCGCTGTTTCGTCAGGTGAAATGGATGAAGAAGTACCTGATGTCGAACTTCTGGAGTTTTTAGGCAGCTGGGAAGATCAAGATGATTGGCAGGACTTTTTCGACGCTGCCACAGAGAGTGATGATGACACACTGGAAGAAAAGACGACAAACGGAAGTGTTACGAATGCTAAGTAAGCTCTCTCTAGGTGCTGTTCTTTTGTTTGTAATGCTTGGCAACCTGGCCTTAGCCGATGAAGAAGCCATCGCTTGGAATGATCTCAGTGCGGATCAGCAAACCGTACTCGGTCAATTCTCCGGAACTTGGAATGCCCTGCCTGTTCTGCGCCAGAACCGCCTGGCAATGGGTGCTAATCGCTGGCTAAAGATGGACCAGAAACAACGTAAACAAGCGCAACTACGACTGGCCCGCTGGAAGAATATGACCTCGGATCAACACCAGAAAATTCGCCGGGAATTTATTCGTTATCAGAAGATGACCCCTAAGCAAAAGAAGAATGTTCGTAGAAATTTTCAGCACTTCCAAAGCTTGAGTCCCAAGCAACGCATCGAGTTGCGCAATCGCTGGGAAAATATGACGCCCAAGCAACGTAGTCGAGCCCTCCAACGCACAAAAAAACAAACGACTCAGCTTAGACCGAAACATGCCAAATGAGATGGGCATCAATATAGGGATGAGAGGGGTGCTGCATCAAATAGGCGACAATGAGCGGTCAAGGCGCTATCGTTCGCCAGTCTGAGCTCAGGGCTTTCTTAATTCTTTCTTCGTGTGCGCCTTTGATGCCCACGCTAGTCAAGCATTCCTGAGTAACGTGGAAACCACACACATCTCGCCTGTCGTTCTGCAAGGGTGCAGGCGTCACCGCCCGTTTGAAAGCAGTCAATCGTCTATGCTGCTCTGACCAAAATCGATTTTTAAGGCACGCAGTTTCCTGTACAGATGGGTTCGCTCCATACCCACGCGCCCGGCCAGCTTGCCAACTTTGCCACCGCATAAGGCAAGTTGCTGCGTCAGGTAGACACGCTCAAAGTGCTCGCACCCATCTTTACGCAAAGCCTGGAGACATTCTTATCTCTATGCGTCAGCCGGGAGTCATTGCATTGATTGATTCGGTTGTGGCGCAGGTTACGTGGGCGCGCCGAGGCACATGGATCGGTCAGCATGACCCTGATTTTCTGCCGAATGGCAACATGCTTATTTTTGACAATCGCGGTCGGATGGCCGCAGGTGGCATTTCGCGGGTACAGGAGTTTGATCCGCTAACCAGTAATGTTGTCTGGGAATATCATGGCACACCGGAGGATCCTTTCTGGAGCGGAGTTCGATCGGCTCAGCAGCGATTGCCAAATGGCAATACTTTGATTACCGAATCTGATCGGGGGCGGTTGTTGGAAGTTTCGCCCGCAGGCGAGATTGTTTGGGAATACGTTAATCCCGATCGTGGCGGACCTGATAACACTTATTCACCGGCGCTCATGTGGGGTCAGCGTTATATGCCGGAAGAATTGAGTTTCCTAAGCACCATTCCCAGGTAGCTGAGAAAAAATATTATCAAAGGTAAAACAAAGTAGAACTTGAACCCAACGGCGATACTCCACCTGACGTTGATTCTGTATCCGATATTCTCGTTGATTCTTCCGTTTCAGTATCGAATATACCGATGTATTGAACCAAGCCTTGTTTCTTTCCGTCTTAATCCCCCAGTTATTCAACTTCTGAGATATCTTTCGATATCCCAGACCCTCGGTCTCATGGATATACCAGATCAACTCAAAAACGACCTGTTGTCGTTTTGAGTATCTTTGATGGTGGGTAAGGTCGTTCGATTGGAATGAGAGGGTAAAAGTCAGGAATGTAGTCGTTTCGAAGAAACTGTTACATACAAAATCATTCCACTGTAACCGACTTGGCCAGGTTGCGGGGCTGATCGACATCGGTGCCTTTCAGCACGGCGACGTGATACGACAGTAACTGCAGCGGTATGGTGTACAGAATCGGCGCCTGGAAATCCTCGATATGGGTTGGCATGCGCATCAGGTGCACGCCATCGCCCTCATCGATATGCACGTTCGGGTCTGCAAACACGAATAGTTCGCCACCGCGGGCGCGCACTTCCTGCAAATTGGACTTCAGTTTCTCCAGCAAATCGTCATTAGGCGCAATTGTCACCACCGGCATATCTTCATCCACGAGTGCCAGCGGCCCGTGTTTGAGCTCACCCGCGGGGTAAGCCTCGGCATGAATGTAGGAGATCTCCTTTAGCTTAAGCGCACCCTCCATCGCAACCGCGTTCTGCGCTCCGCGGCCGAGGAACAGAGCATGATGTTTCTCAGCAAAATGCCCGGACATGGTTTCGATCTGCCCATCAAGCGCGAGCACCTGCTCGATCAGTGCGGGTAATTCCAGCAACTGCTTTGTAAGCGCGCGTTCCTGTTCGGGCGGCATGCCGTGGTGGCGAGCCAGTGAAAGAGTAACGAGCGCGAATGCCGCAAGCTGGGTCGTAAATGCCTTGGTGGATGCGACTCCAATCTCTGGTCCGGCACGCGTCATCAATACCAGTTCTGATTCACGTACGAGTGAACTTTCGGGCACGTTGCAAATCGCCAGCGTGGCGATATAGCCACTGTCTTTAGCTTTACGGAGTGCCGCGAGGGTATCGGCGGTTTCGCCGCTTTGTGAAATTGTTATAAACAGGCTGTTATCCGGCACAACAACGGATCGATAGCGGTATTCACTCGCTATCTCTACCGTGCAGGGTACGCCGCAGTACTCCTCTATCCAGTAACGCGCGATGAGCCCGGCATGGAAGCTGGTGCCACAGGCCACGATATGCACAGCTTGAGTCTTGCCGAGTATCTTGCCGGCGGTCGGCCCAAGTGCACCGTCCAGCACTTTGCCGTCAGCGATTCGTTCGGCCAGTGTTTCGGCCACTGCACGCGACTGCTCGTAGATCTCTTTCAGCATGTAATGACGGAAACGACCGCGCTCAACCGCATCAGCGGACAATTCACTTTCGCTAACGGGACGATCGGCAGAAGCCCCTTTTGCGTCACTTACGCTGACGCCGTCACGTGTTACGACCGCTATGTCACCTTCTTCCAGGAACATGAACTTACGTGTCACCGGCAACAAAGCCGCAACGTCTGAGGCCACAAAATTTTCACCTATACCCACGCCGATCACGACGGGGCAGCCTTCGCGGGCCAGGATCAGTTTCCCCGGATCATTCTTGCTCATCACTACAAGAGCGTAGGCACCTTCAAGCTCATCGACTGTTTTCTTTACCGCAGCCTCAAGGTCGCCTGATGACTGGAGGTGATGATGAATTTGGTGTGCGATCACTTCTGTGTCGGTTTCACTGCTGAATTCGTAACCGTGCTCTAAAAGATCCTTACGGAGCGCTTCGTGGTTTTCGATAATACCGTTGTGCACGATCGCAATATCAGACCCGGAAATATGTGGGTGGGCGTTACTCTCACTCGGTCCGCCGTGCGTTGCCCAGCGCGTGTGAGCAATACCGGTGCGGCCATCCATGGGCTCCGCATCGAGCACACCCTGCAGTTCAGCAACTTTGCCAACCGAACGGCGGCGTAGCACACCATCGTCGTGGCGCACGGCCACGCCCGCGGAATCGTAACCACGATATTCCAGGCGACGCAGTCCCTCCATCAGGATAGGGACGACGTTACGCTCTGCTGTTGCTCCTACGATGCCGCACATAACTTTTCCAGTTGCCGGTCAATATGTTAGCGCCAAAGTGGGTATTTTAGCCACGCCATTATTGCCACACTGCGACTAAAGTCCCATTACGCTATGTTTCGTCCGACAGCATACTTGCTGCCGGAGTTCTTCAGCGGCGACGCACCGCGTTGTCCGCTGCAAGACGGGTTATTCCTACCTAACTATTCTTCAGCAGTAGCGCTCTGCACGGTCTGCTGAAAGACGGACTAATCCAGTCTAATTATTTTTTAATTGGACGTTTCCAGCCCTTGACGGTAGTTTGCTTGGCGCGCTCCAGGGTCAGTTCGCCCCCGGGCGCATCCTTGCTGACTGTTGATCCGGCGCCGATCGTGGCCCCGGCCCCGATGTTCACGGGCGCGACCAGTTCGACACCAGAACCGATAAATGCATTGTCGCCAATTACGGTCTGGTGCTTGTTCGCGCCGTCGTAGTTACAGGTAATGGTTCCGCAGCCGACATTAACCCCGTCGCCAATCACCGCATCGCCAAGGTAAGTCAGGTGATTGGCCTTGCTGCCAACCCCCAGCACAGTTTTCTTCATTTCAACAAAGTTGCCGACACGGGCGCCCTGTTTCATTTCAGCACCGGGACGCAGGCGGCCGAACGGCCCTATGTCACAATCTTTACCCACCACGGCATCTTCGAGTACGCAGTTCGCGTTTACAGTAGTCCCGGAATCGATCCGGCAATTCTTTATTACGCAATTGGGTCCAATGCTAACGTTATCGCCGAGTTCTACTTTACCTTCAAAAACGGCATTTATATCGATGAGCACATCGCTACCGCAACTTAGCGTTCCACGTACATCAATGCGTGCGGGGTCAATTATCGTTACACCGGCAGTCATCAGGCCTGCCGCTTCTCGCTCGCGATACGCACGTTCTGCATCTGCAAGCTGCGCCTTGTCGTTGATGCCCATAACCTCGGTGGCCGAATCCGCAGTAACTGCAGCTACACTCACGCCATCCGCCACGGCACTTGCCACGACATCGGTAAGGTAATACTCGCCCTGGGCGTTATCGGACTTCAGCGCATCAAGCCACGGGCCGAGCAACTTCACAGGACAGGCCAGCAAACCAGTATTGACTTCGTTGATGCGGAGCTGGTCATCGGTCGCATCCTTTTCTTCGACTATTTCGCTTACCGCGCCGGCCGGGTCGCGCACGATACGACCATAACCGGTTGGATCGTTTTCGATTACGGTCAGGATAGCGGGGCCGTCACTCGCAGCTTTTGCAAGGCTTTCGATCGTGGCGGGCAATACGAGTGGCACATCGCCATAAACCACCACGACGGTTTCGTCTTCCTTGAGATGCTGCATCGCCTGCTGCACGGCGTGCCCGGTACCGAGTTGCGGTTCCTGCAATGCCCATTGGATGTCGCGGTCGGTGAAATGGTCGAGCACCTGCTCGGCTCCATGGCCGTAAACCACACAAATCTGCCTCGGATTAAGGGCTTCGGTCGTGGTAATAACATGATCCAGCAGCGGGCGTCCTGCCAGCGGTTGGAGAACCTTTGGCAGCGCGGAGCGCATGCGGGTACCTTGTCCCGCTGCGAGTATGACAATACTGATATCCACGGTCTGGGTATTATCTCCCGTCAGTCGATGCGTTCGGAACGCCCGACAGTTTATAACCGAATTGGCGTATATTCAGACACGCAAGTCTCAATTGTCGCGAAGCGACTCGGGCCAGCCCTTAGCCCTTGCGGCCCTTGAGCTTCTGCACGGCTTTGTAGCGCGCTGCGGCCTCGACCAGCTGCATACGAGCATGTTCGAGATCCTGTTTTTCGGTGGCACCCGCCAGCATTTGCTCGGCTGCTTCCTGGGCCGCTTTGGCGGCTTCTTCGTCCAGATCATCACCATGCATGGCCGAATCGGCCAACACGGTAACCATATGTGGCTGAACTTCCAGCACTCCGCCTGTGACAAAGAAAAACTTTTCCTCGCCCTCGGGCGTTTGCACCCGCAAGTCGCCGGGACGCAGATCCGTCAGCAACGGAGCATGACGTGGCGCAATGCCCACATCACCCATCTTGGCTGGCGCAAAAACCATGGCGGCTTCGCCGGAGAAAATTTCTCCCTCGGCGCTAACGATGTCGACGTGCAATGTTGCCATTTACTAGATCCCTTACCTTACGTAGCTGTTCAGCTCAAAGAGCTACAACACGGTGCGAATTACTGCCACTACATATCTTTAGCTTGTTCCACGGCTTCCTCTATCGTGCCGCACATGTAGAAAGCCTGTTCAGGCATATCGTCGTACTCACCCGAAACAATGCCCTTGAATCCACGTATGGTGTCTTTCAGGCTAACGTACTTGCCGGGTGAACCGGTGAAAGTTTCTGCAACGGTGAACGGCTGCGAGAGGAAACGCTGGATTTTGCGTGCGCGTTGCACGTCCAGTTTATCTTCCTCGGACAACTCGTCCATGCCGAGAATCGCGATTATATCCTGCAGCTCTTTATAGCGCTGCAACACGCCCTGCACGGCTCGTGCGGTTTCGTAATGCTCGGCGCCGACGACGTTCGGGTCAAGAAGACGGCTGGTTGAATCGAGTGGATCCACCGCCGGATAAATTCCAAGCTCGGCAATCTGTCGTGACAGCACCAGTGTTGCGTCAAGATGAGCAAAGGTCGTGGCAGGCGACGGATCGGTAAGGTCATCGGCAGGTACGTACACCGCCTGGAAGGAAGTAATAGACCCGGTTTTTGTCGAGGTGATGCGTTCCTGCAGCACACCCATTTCCTCGGCCAGCGTCGGCTGATATCCCACTGCGGACGGCATACGTCCGAGCAGTGCAGACACCTCTGTACCGGCAAGCGTGTAACGGTAGATGTTATCGATAAACATCAACACGTCGCGCCCTTCATCACGAAAGTACTCGGCCATCGTCAGACCGGTCAGCCCGACACGCAGACGGTTACCCGGTGGCTCATTCATCTGGCCATAAACCAGTGCCACTTTGTCAATAACGCCCGAGTCGGTCATCTCGTGGTAGAAGTCGTTACCCTCACGTGTACGCTCACCCACACCGGCAAACACGGAGAAGCCGCCATGCTCCTTCGCGATGTTGTTAATAAGTTCCATCAACGTCACCGTCTTGCCCACGCCGGCACCGCCGAACAGGCCGATCTTGCCGCCCTTGGCGATGGGCATGATCAGGTCGATCACCTTGATACCGGTTTCCAGCAGCTCTGTTGAGGATGCCTGGTCTTCATAAGCCGGGGGCGGACGGTGAATCGGCAAACGCTCTTCTTCGCCGATCGGCCCCGCATGATCCACGGGGTTACCCAATACATCCATGATCCGGCCCAGGGTCTTCTGGCCAACAGGTACCTTTATCGGTGATCCCGTGTTGCTGACGTCCAGACCGCGACTCAGGCCTTCCGACGGGCCCATTGCAATAGCGCGTGCGACGCCGTCGCCGAGCAGTTGCTGCACCTCGAGGGTCAGCCCCCGATCTTCCATGTAAAGCGCGTCATAGACATTCGGCAACTGGTCCTGCGGGAATTCTACGTCCACAACCGCGCCGATAATCTGTACGATTTTTCCGGAACTCATTTGTTTCGTCCTCTACGATCGATCCAATATCGATCAAAATTCAAATTACTGTAGGAGCGGCTTTAGCCGCGATTCCTTGTTACTCGGAAACCGCGGCAGCACCGCCAACGATTTCAGAAATTTCCTGGGTAATATTTGCCTGCCTCGCCTTGTTATAGTCGAGCTGCAGGTTGTCGATAAGCTTGCCCGCGTTATCTGTTGCGCTTTTCATCGCAACCATTTTCGCAGCCATTTCGCAGGCCACATTTTCCACGGCACCACGATAGACCTGTGATTCGATATACCGTTGCAACACGCCGGTCAGCAGCTCGGTTGCCTCGGGTTCGTAGATGTAATCCCAGTGTTGCGGCAGATCATCCGCATCGGGTGCTTCAACCGGAATCAGGGTCACTGACTGCGGTTTCTGGCTCATGGTCGATTCGAAATGGTTGTGCACGAGGAACAGGCGATCTATACCGCCTTCCTTGCCGCCCGTCTCGTAGGCATCGAGCATGATCTTAATCGTGCCAACCAGATCAGCGACTTTTGGATTTTCTCCAATATTTGAGATGGCACCAACAACATTTACCTTAAGGCTGCGAAAAAACTGCACACCCTTCGAGCCGAGCAGACAAAGATCAACTTCGACATCCTTGTTGTTCCATTCCCTCAGTTCGTTCAGCAGCAAGCGAAATTCATTGACGTTCAGGCCGCCACACAAACCACGATCGGTCGTGATCACGATGTAGCCAACACGCTTGATGTCACGGTCGACGAGGTAAGGATGCTTATATTCCGGGTTCGCCTGGTAAAGGTGTCCGATGGCTGTGCGAATCTTGTCCGCATACGGCCGAGTCTGTCGCATACGCTCCTGCGTACGGCGCAGTTTACTTGCTGCAACCATTTCCATGGCAGCCGTGATCTTCTGCGTATTCTTTACGCTACCGATCTTGGTACGAATTTCTTTTAAACTAGCCATCTATAAATTAATAACCATACAACTGGTATCAGGCAACACTTTTCATTGGTAAGCTGGAAATGACATGCTTGCTTTGCATATTGTCAATCCGTTTCCTGTATCAGCAGCGGCTCTGTCCCCACCAAAACTCTTCTTAGTACGCGCCATTCTTTTTAAAATCTTCGACAGCCGCTTTCATAGCTGCTTCAATTTCATCGTTGTAGTCCGCACTCTCGTTTAACTGATCGAGCAGCTCTACAAAATTTTCACGCAGATAAGCGTGCATGGCTGCCTCGAAATCGACGATCTTGTTGGCATCTACATCGTCCAGGTAGCCCTCGTTGGCAGCAAGCAGCGAAAAGCCCATCTCGGCAACCGATAGCGGCGAGTACTGGTTCTGCTTCATGAGTTCTGTCACGCGCTGACCGCGTTCAAGCTGTTTGCGGGTAGCTTCGTCGAGATCCGATGCGAACTGTGCAAAAGCTGCAAGCTCGCGGTACTGTGCAAGCGCAAGTCGAATGCCGCCGCCAAGCTTCTTGATGATCTTGGTTTGTGCTGCACCACCGACACGCGATACCGACAGGCCGGCGTTGATCGCCGGGCGTATGCCCGCGTTGAACAGATCGGTCTCGAGGAAGATCTGTCCGTCGGTAATGGAGATCACGTTGGTCGGTACGAACGCCGACACGTCACCCGCCTGGGTTTCAATAATCGGCAACGCTGTCAGTGAACCGGTCTTACCCTTTACGGCACCGTTGGTAATGCGCTCTACCTCGGCTTCGTTAATTCTCGAAGAGCGCTCGAGCAGGCGTGAATGCAGATAGAACACGTCACCCGGATACGCTTCGCGCCCCGGCGGACGACGCAGCAGCAGTGATACCTGGCGATATGCCCAGGCCTGCTTGGTGAGATCGTCATAAATAATGAGCGCATCTTCGCCCTTGTCGCGGAAATATTCGCCCATGGAACAACCGGAGTAAGGAGCAATGTACTGCATAGCGGCAGATTCTGCGGCGGCGGCGGCAACGACTATGGTGTGTTCCATTGCGCCATGCTCTTCAAGCTTGCGAACAACGTTGGCAATCGTCGAGTTCTTCTGACCAACCGCCACGTAGATACATTTAATGCCGGTACCTACCTGGTTGATGATGGTGTCCACGGCAACTGCGGTCTTACCGGTCTGCCGGTCACCAATAATCAGTTCGCGCTGGCCACGGCCAATCGGCACCATCGAGTCAATGGACTTCAGTCCGGTCTGCACCGGCTGGTCAACAGACTTACGCTCGATAACGCCGGGTGCAACTTTTTCAATCGGCGATGAAGACTCGGCATTAATCTGACCCTTACCGTCGATCGGCTCGCCAAGCGAGTTAACCACTCGACCGAGCAGCGCTTCTCCGGTCGGCACTTCGAGAATGCGGCCGGTTGTTTTGACCGTGTCGCCTTCGGAGATGTGCTTGTATTCACCCAGCACCACCGCGCCGACTGAATCCTGCTCGAGGTTCAGTGCGAGGCCGAAAGTGTCGCCCGGGAACTCAAGCATTTCACCGTACTGCGCTGAACCCAGACCATGAATGCGCGTAATACCATCCGTCACGGCAATGACCGTGCCCACGTCGCGGGCTTCGGCAGCGCTTTCGAAGTTGCTGATACGCTCTTTAATCAGTTCACTGATTTCAGAAGCTTTGATAGCCATCTCTCAATCCTCTTCGCTTGGAGCGAGTATTTTAAGTCGCCAAAGTAGTGGCGAGTTTTTCCAGGCCGGTACTAACCGACCCGTCAATTACCAGATCATTGGCGCGCAAACGTGCGCCACCAATTAACGATTCATCCAGCTCAAATGTCAGGCTGACATCACGCCCGAAACGTTTCTTAAGCGCTTCGATAATTTTTACCTGTTGTATATCGTCCACCGGGTTGGCGGCGGTCAGGGTCACTTCGACGCGGTTTTCGACCTCCGCCTTGAGCGAGTCGTAGGCGCACGCGATTTCAGGAAGGGCGGTAAGGCGCCCGTTTTCGGCCAGCAATTTAACCAGGTTGGTCACCTGGCCAGCATCACCGACGTCTGCTGCCCTGGCTGCAATCTCGCCGATCATCTCCGCAAGTTTCGCTTCATCCGTTGCGGGTGCGCCGATCAGCCCGGCGACACTCTCATCACTGACGACCGCGCCTGCCGCATGCAATACATCGGACCACGCAACAAGTTGGCCGGCGCTGTTCGCCAGCTCAAAAATTGCCTGTGCGTAGGGACGTGCGATGGCAACATTTTCAGCCATGATTGACTAGATCTCCGCTGCCAGCTTGTCGAGCAGGTCTTTGTGGGTCGCCGAATCAATTTCGCGTTGCAGGATCTTCTCTGCACCGGCGACAGCAATTACACCGACCTGGCCACGAAGTTCTTCGCGGGCCCGGTTGGCTTCCTGCTCTACTTCTGCCTGGGCCGCTGCCAGAATGCGTTCTTTTTCAGAACCCGCTTCCGTGCGTGCTTCATCGACGATACTGCCACCGCGTGTGTTCGCGTGATCGATGATCTCTCGAGCCTGGCCGCGTGCTTCGTCAAGGATCGACTGCTTCTCAACTTCAGCTTCTTCAAGGGCGCGATTGCCCTTGTCAGCCGCAGCGAGTCCTTCAGCAATCTGCGCCTGGCGTTCTTCCAGCATATTCATGATGGGCGGCCACACGAATTTCATGCAGAACCATACGAATACGATCATGGCAATTGTCTGACCCAGGAATGTAGGTATGTTGAGTTCCACTATTCCAACTCCTTAATAGCAAAAGGCCAGGCTTAAGCCTGCCTCCTGCCTGAACCGACTGCCGATTCAGCCGCCGAGGGCAGCCTGAAGCTGGCCGACAAAGGGATTTGCAAACGCGAAGAACAGCGCGATACCCACGCCAATCATGGCCACGGCGTCGAGCAATGCGACAACCAGGAACATTTTCGTTTGCAGCATCGGGGCCAGTTCAGGCTGACGTGCACATCCTTCCAGGAAGCGACCGCCCAACAGGCCCATGCCGATGCCGACGCCCAGGGCGCCAAAACCAATAAGAATCGCTACGGCGACTGCTGTTAAACCAATTACAGATTCCATCATTTGCTCCTACAAAGCATTTTTTCTTGCAATAAAAAAGTTAAAAAACTAAAACTCTATTTCCTAATGTGCCTCGTGGGCCTGGCTCAGATACACGATGGTCAACATCATGAAAATGTATGCTTGGAGGGTGACTATCAGGATATGAAATACGGCCCAGCCAAAATGCAACGGAAGCTGATACAGGCCGAGCAGGGCAATAAGAATAAACATGAGTTCGCCTGCATACATGTTTCCAAACAGTCGCAGCGATAACGACAGCGGCTTGGCAAGCAGCGCAACCGTTTCGAGTATCAGGTTGAAGGCCATTATTGGTAACCACAGAATTCTGAAACCAAAGGTCGGGATGCCAAGCTCTTTTGGATTGAGCGGGTTAAGCATTAGCTCGCCCACTACAAAGCCGCCTACGCCCTTGATCTTGAAGCTGTAATACAAGATAAGAAAAAATACCGAGATCGACATGCCGAACGTGACGTTCGGATCTGTCGACGGCACAACCTTCAGGTAATCAATGCCTACAAGATGCGCAGCGGTCGGCAACCAATCGACCGGGATCAGGTCCATCAGGTTCATCAGGAAAACCCAGCAAACAATAGTCAGCGCCAGTGGCGCAATCACCGGACTTTTACCGTGGAAAGTATCTTTAACGCTGCCATCAACGAACTCGACGACCATTTCAACCATCGCCTGCAATTTGCCGGGTTTGCCGGTTTCGATATTTTTAGCTACGCGCCAGAAAAGAAAACAGAACAAGGCACCGAGTGTCACGGTAAAGAACATCGTATCCAGGTTGACCGCCCAGATATTTCCTGAGCAAATCTTGGTCTGGCCAAGATTAGTTACCCACTCTCCATCTACAGTGCACGCCTGGAGGTTTTGCAGGTGATGCTCTATATATTCGCCGCTATTGCTTGCCATACTAAAAAGTCGTTTTATTCAGCTCGTCTATCTCGACCGGATCGGTAAATACTCTCAGGCTTCCGGCCAGTTCTTTTCCCGTGTGCTTTCCGCCATGGTTTCAAACCATGGATAACGCGTTCCCAGCGCCAGCCAGTACACGATGTACGTTCCCGCGTAGCCGATAATGGTCGACACCATTTGCACCCTTAGCAACCGTATCGCTGCAATAAACATCACAACGGTCAGTACTATTTTCAGGGTTTCACTTATCCATAAACCTCGTAAGAAGGCTTCGGGATGCATTCCTGCATCAACACGCAACAATCGCTGCGCCTGGTAAATCCCTGCCAGCATTCCAATCAGGCCGCCGGTAAAAACAGACATTGCTGCCTTACTGCTACCGACTACAAGCGCAATTGCAACGAGTGCAAAAGTCAGTGCCAGCTGCCATCCGGCGAGCCGGAAAACAGCAAGTCGAGCCTTCTGGAATGTTTGTGTTTTGCCCATCTTTTGCGGGCTATTCACGGGTACAAAAAAAAGCCACATCTGCGACTCTAACGCGGCTGCAGGTGGCATCCGGGCGGCAGCCCTCGCCGCTCAACCCGCGAATTGTATGGACTTACTGGGAGGGGTTCAAGCCTGCGTTCGGGTCCGAGTTTCCCTCCCCCCCCTCCAAGGACGTCCGGCGAGTTCCGACGGGGTGGCGGGAATACCTTAGTCACGCACAGGCCCGAAAGCCGGGGCAGCGCCCGGTCTTCCAGCGCATGACGAAGGCCTAAGCGAGGGACCGGGTTCTGCCCCGGTCTAAAAATACAGCTACTTCAGGTGATCCAGGATGCCGTCGAGCTCGTCGACGCTGTTATAGCTGATGATCAGCTTGCCCTTGCCTTTAGCAGTGTGCTGTATTGCAACTTTGGCGCCCAGCTTGTCGCGCAACTCATCCTGGAGGCGCCGGATATCCGGGTCTATTGAGGGCTTGGCGGTACTGGCGCCGGCCTGGGCCCTGGCCTGCAGGCGCCGAACGAGCGATTCAGTCTCCCGGACTGACAGGCCGCGGGCCACGACCTTGCGCGCGACCTCGACCTGGCTGCGACCACCCGGCAATGCCAGCAATGCCCGGGCATGCCCCATGTCGAGCTCCCCGCCGGCCAGGAACTCACGGACTTTCGGTTCAAGGTCCAGCAATCGTATTAAGTTAGATACGGCCGCGCGGGATTTGCCGACTGCGCGGGCCGCTTCCTGGTGAGTCAGTTCGAATTCTTCGATCAGGCGCTTAAGACCTTGCGCCTCTTCAAGGGGGTTGAGGTCCTCGCGCTGGAGGTTTTCGATAAGTGCGATGGCAGCCGCAGCTTCGTCATCAACGTCACGCACAACGACTGGGATCGAATCCAGGCCGGCCATCTGGGCTGCACGCCAGCGGCGCTCGCCGGCAATAATCTCGTAATGGGTCGGGCCGGTTCCGCCCGGTCCGAGCGGCCGTACCGAGATCGGCGCCAGAACGCCCTGCACCTTGATGGATTCCGCCAGTTCCTCCAGGGTTTCCTTGTGCATGTCTCGGCGTGGCTGAAAGGCTCCCGGCATCATCAGGTCGAGGGCGAGGTTGCGCAATCCCGTGGCCGGTTTGCCGGGCGCCGGGACGGGAGCCGACAAGGTGGTCAGGCCCGGTTGGATATCGTCGCCTGGCGAAGCCGGCGGCATATCCACGGGGCCAAGCAGGGCATCGAGTCCTTTTCCCAGTCCGGTCTTCTTTGCTGCCATGGCTATTCAAACCCCCGCGTAATCAAGAGTTCCATTCTAAGTCACGACCGGGCTCCGGTCACATCGGAGGCTTATGTTGGATGTGATTGCCAGCCTCCGTCCAACTGTAGGAGCGGCTTTAGCCGCGAACCCACGGAAACAACTAGTACTACCTGGAACGGAAAAGCTTTCTAATTCCCGTATTAACAGCCCAGCAATAGATCATACGACTTGTGCTGGGCAGGTTCGCGACTAAAGCCGACTCCTACAGCTTTTTAGTGGCGCTTAGAGGTCAATACCGACTATGCCGTCGCCAGCCCAGGCCCGCCAGGGCCGAGCCGAACAGCCAGGCGGCCGCGGGTATGGGCACTGTTCTAACCGTAACGTCGTCTAACAACGCATCGATGTATCCGCACGGCGTCAACGGACAGATTGACCTCACCCGGAAAGTTTCAAGATTCAGCCAGTCACCGGTACCGATTGCCACCGAAAGATCGGCTACCCCGCCCCCGAACAGCGTGCCGCTAAAATCTCCTTCCGAGTCCCCGATCGAGAGGATCGCAAACAGACTACCGCCGGTATTGTCCATGATAATTTGCGAACCGCAGCCTCCGCCCCAGGCAAAGCAATCCGAGCTTACCCATACCCCGGATGACCCCACGCCGAATTCAGGAGGGCTGGCCATAAATGACGTAGTGTCAAAGGTGTAGCCTTTTGAATCCACCGTTATGGGTACACTGAACGAATACTGCGGCGTGACTTCCTCGAAATCGATCAGGACCGGCGCCGCGTGAACAACGGTACACGTAAGAAATAAAGTGAGCGTTAGTGTGAGTTTTTTTTATTTTTCTTACCCCAGGAAACGAGAAACATGGAGAGAGACCCGGTTGCCGGAAGCATCTTATTCGAAAACTTTAGCCTGGCTAACATACCCCGGATCGGAAAGTGGGGCTAACTTGTCTTATGTAATAGACAACAGTGCGTTGCCGCAATAATCAGATCGTCACAGCCGAAGCTGTCACGCCGCTCCCGCCTGGACGGCGGCAGGCTCTTCCCGCAGGATTTCGCGGGCCAGCTCCATGTAAGCGATCGATCCACGCGAGCGGGGATCGTGTATCAGTATCGGTACGCCGTAACTCGGCGCTTCCGCAAGCCGCACGTTGCGCGGAATGACAGCGTCGTAAACCTTGTTGCCGAAATGCTTGATAAGCTGCGCAGAAACTTCATTCGCGAGCCGGTTACGCGGGTCGAACATTGTGCGCAACAGGCCCTCAATCCCGATACCGGGGTTAACGCTGTTACGAATCTGCCGGACCGTCTCAAGCAATGACGACAAACCCTCGAGTGCGTAGTACTCGCACTGAATCGGAATAAGTACCCCGTCTGCGGCCGTTAATGCGTTCAGCGTAAGCATGTTGATCGACGGCGGGCAGTCTATATATATGTAGTCATACATGCTGCGGATCGGCTCCAGCGCCTTGCGCAGTTTCATTTCGCGGCCAATCTCCTGCAGAAGCCGAACTTCCGCAGCCGTCAGGTCGGGATTGGCAGGCATCAGTGCATAACCACCCTGCTCCACGGAAATGATGGTATCTATTGCGCGTGCCTCGCCGAGCAGCACTTCGCAGGTTGTGCGTTCGAGGGAAGACTTTTCGACGCCGGATCCCGTGGTCGAGTTGGCCTGTGGATCAAGGTCTATCAACAGGACACTTCTACCGAGCTCTGCCAGGCAAGCAGACAGGTTGACGGCCGTCGTGGTTTTACCAACGCCGCCCTTCTGATTGGTTACAGCAACAATTCGTCCCACTGGAAACCCGCTACCAGTCCCTGATCAAGCCTCATCATAAACGGTTCCGCCGCCGGTTGCCCACTGGCACTGGCTTTACTGACACGGGTTCAGACGAGCCGCATGAATGCGGATTGCCAGGTTGCAAAATCGGTAACGTAGTTGTAGCCGCAAACAGTCGTCAGCAGGCGGGAGGTCGCCACGTCGACAAGGCGGCCTGCGCCGTCACGGGTGGCAGCAAGCGGCCCGTGCGGGTTCAGTTTCATGGCGGCACCGGGAGGATAAACGTAGTCACCGATAAACAGCACCTCCTGCCAGAGGTAGACGGTGAACCCGGGGCTGTGCCCGCCTATATGCACGCCCTCCACCCCGAACTTCTCAACCGTTCCTGTAAATCGATGATCAACGGAGTGCTCCGCGACCTCGGACAGTTCTGCGTCCGCTTCATGCAACCAGACTTCCGCCTGCCATGCTTCCCGGTACTGGTTGGCCGCGCCAATAAAATCCTTGTGGGTGAACATTATGCTGTCGACCGGATCGAGATCGCGATTGAACGCGGACGGACAATCGATCAGCACGCTGCCGCCGTCCGCATCGATACGGTAAGCCGCATGCCCAAGGCCCAGGCGCGGCACGCATTTAAGCTGGGTTACGGTATCCGTTACTGCTTTCGGGGTGACGCAGTAATGCCGGGAGGCGGCGCCTGAGTCCACAAAATCTTTGTGCAGCGAGCTGCAGAAAGGGCAACGGGCCGGCCGCTTTCCGATCATGTTGTAGCCGCACACTGTGCAGACCCATTGTTTTTTGCCGAAGCCAAACATTATTGGTTTTCTTTTCCGTCACCAGTATAGACGTGTCCGGCAACAACTAGTTCTTTTCCAGAACGACGATATGACGATCTGCCTCCAGGCCGGGCATGGTCACCTGCTCCAGTCGTGCCACGCCCCATTCAGCAGGCAGTTCATCCAGCTCTGCCTGTGGATATTTGCCCTTCATTGCTACAAGTCGGCCACTGTCATTCACGAGTCTGCCGCTGCTTTGCACATACCCGGTAAGCGAGGTATACGCCCTGCAGATAATCGTATCGAAAGATTCGTTACCGAGTTCTTCGACCCGGGATTGCCGGGCTTCGACGTTTGTCAGCCCCAACTCGGCTATCGCGTGCTGAACGAAACGAATTTTTTTACCATTTGAATCCAGCAGCACAAAGTGGCAACCGGGCAGGCACAGGGCTAATGGTATGCCCGGTAAACCGGCACCGGTACCAACATCGAGGATGGTTTTGCCGTGTACAAAGGGCAGGGCAGTTAGTGAGTCAAAAATGTGTTTGCTAACCATCGCACCAGGATCACGCACCGCGGTCAGGTTATAGGCTTTATTCCAGCGCTGTAGCTCCCCAAGGAACGTCGTTAGTTTTGTCGTGAGCTCCACATCTACCGGAACATCCCGGAGATCCGGCAACCCTGCCATAAGCTCTGCCTGGATCTGTTCATGTGAGAAAGTCATCTGCAGACATTACACAGGAAAAATAAAAAAGGGCCGGAAGAAAAAACTGGCCCTTTAAAAAAACGTATGTTTTACTACCGGTTACTACCAGCAGTGACTACTCTTTGGTTACGCGAAGTTCCACGCGGGGATTTTCGCCGCGGCCCGCGGCAGTTGCGTTATCTGCAACAGGCTCGTTTGCACCATAGCCCCTGGCGGTAATGCAATTTTCATCGACACCTGCGATAACCAGGTAGTTGCGTACCGCCTCGGCACGCCGTTGCGACAGGCCAACATTATAGCCCGGATCGCCCTGCGAATCCGTATGACCCGCCACCTCGACATAAATGTTGGGGTTCTGGATCAGTGTTGCAGCAGCAGCCGCGAGCGCTGCATCGGCGCCGTCGAGCAGCATGGCAGAATCTGTACGGAAATTAACTTCCGGAAGCTTGATAACGTTCTGGAATGCACAGCCGTATTCATCCACCGCGTTTGCAGTGAATGCAACCAGCAATGCGCTAATGCTGACCAGAAAGATTTTTCCAAAGCCATTCACAAGCAAGGCTCCGCCCAAAACCCAATAACCAATACCCGATGCCAGTCGCCCGCTTATTCTAGACCCTCCGCCCGTGCATTGCAGGCTATAAAGTTACGGCTCAGCCCGCAAGTTTCACCAACCTTCGGCCGGTAACCTTGCCGTCCAGCCAATCCTGCATACCCTCAGCAAGGTCATCGAGGCCCACTTCACCATTTACAATGTGTTCAAGCCGCTGCGGGCGCAGATCTGTCGCGAGCCGCCCCCATACTTCGAGGCGCAGATCGCGGGGCGTATCAACCGCGTTGATGCCCAGCAGGTTAACGCCGCGCAGGATAAAGGGCATTACCGTGGCTTCGAGTTTGTGGCTGGCCGCAAGACCTATGCTGGCGACATTGCCGCCGTATTTAGTTGTACGTGTAAACCAGCCGAGCATGTCACCGCCCAGGTTATCGACCGCGCCGGCCCAGACAGTTTTTTCCAGCGGTCGCGATCCGAAATCGATTTCGGCGGGGGCGATGACCTCCGCTGCACCAAGTCCCTTAAGGTAATCCACGGCATCGACTTTACTGCTTATGGCATGTACCTCGTAGCCGCGACCGGCGAGCAGGTCGATCGCAACGCTTCCAACACCGCCGGTTGCCCCGCTGACAGCAATTGGTCCGTTCCCAGGTTTCTGACCATTCTGCTCCATGCGATGCACCGCGAGCGCAGCGGTGAAGCCTGCAGTTCCCAGAATCATCGCGTCACGCGTAGTGAATCCTTCCGGCAACGGTATTACGGAATCACCGGCCAGGCGTGCGTACTCAGCATATCCCCCGTCTCGTGTCTCACTGAGTCCCGCGCTGGTCACGACTACCTCGTCGCCTTCCCTGTAGCGATCGTCCGTCGATGAAACCACCGTACCCGCAACATCGATGCCGCCGACCAGCGGGTAAGTGCGGAGTATCTTGCCCGCACCCGTGGCCGCCAGCGCATCTTTGTAGTTGACACAGGACCACGCGCACTTGATGACAACTTCACCGTCGTTCAGGTCGTCCAGGCTGATTTCCTCAACTCTTGCAGCGATCTCGTCATTTTCGGAATGAATCCGAAAGGCCCGGAATGTGTCCATATTTTTTCCTTAATCTGCCTGCAGAACGCATTAAACAACAAATTCTATGCGGGTGCCGACACCGCGGCAGTGTTGACACAGGTCAATTTTTTTATATCCTTAGCCCAGCTTAGAAAAACCCGGCACCTGCCGGAATAACAACAGCAAGCACTAAAATAAGGGATATATTTTGGGGACAGGGATCCAGCGCTTGTCGGCAGCCGCATTACTTGCCACGATATTTTTCACCGGGACTTCATTTGCATCGCCTGATTTAATCAGTAGCGACAGCGCGGGCGTGCCGCTGGAAAATGACCAGCCCTACTTTGATGATTTCTCTGCGCTGGACGTAAGTGACAATGGGCGTTACGTGCTGCTTGCCAACTATCCCCAGCTATTGGCGATCGGGTTCGACAATCCGATATTTCCCCTCGGGAATTGCAATATTTACCGCAAGGATCGCCTGACAGACGAACTAATCACCGTTTTTGAGGGTGATCCGGAGGGAATTAATTACTGCAGCGGCGCGCTGATGTCGGCGGACGGCAACCTGGTCGCCACGTCGCCGGGCGGGCCACTTGAGCAGGAGTGTGTTTTTACTGAAAGGCCCGAACAATCGGGCTACGACTGTGGCGACATCATTAGCCTGCGGATTCACGATATTGCAAGCGGCGAAAATACAGATATCCGGACAAATTATTTCGTAACATCAGGCATCTATTTTCCGCTGGAGCGTTACTTCGGCGCCCGCATTCACTCGTTTAGCGGACAGGGCAATGTTGCGGTCTTTCGCAACCTGGCGGTATTCGGCAACAGCGTCGCCGTTCTGTCGCACGTCGCTAACAGGTTCACGCGTGATGACACGCGACCAGTGACTCGCCCGCCGTTCGCAGCCCGGGCGTCTCGGCGGCGCAGCGAGCATCCGCCAACGGGCAGCGGGTACGAAATGCGCACCCCGACGGGGGCTCCAGCGGCGACGGCACATCACCTGCGAGCAGGGTTCGGTCACGATTTCTTTCGACCCTGGGATCCGGGATAGGTACCGCGCTGATCAGTGCCTGCGTATAGGGGTGCCGCGGCGAGTTGTACAGGGCATCGCGGTCGGCCACCTCGGCAATACGACCGAGATACATCACCATCACCCGGTGGCTGATGTGCCGCACGACCGCCAGATCATGCGCAATAAATATCAGGGCCAGGCCCATGTCCTGTTGCAGGTCCATCAGCAGGTTTACGATTTGTGCCTGCACCGACACGTCCAGCGCGCTCACGGGTTCATCGCAGATAACAAGTTCCGGCTCGGCGATCAGCGCACGTGCGATACCAATCCGCTGGCACTGGCCGCCGGAGAACTCATGCGGATACCGGTTCATGTATCCGGCTTCGAGGCCCATACGCTCCAGGATGGCTTTCACCTTTACCAGTTGTCTCGTGCGTGACATCGTCGGAAAAAAAGTGTGCAGCGGTTCCGCAACAATATCGGCGATCGTCATACGCGGGTCGAGTGACGCGAGCGGGTCCTGGAAAATTATCTGCATCTGTCGCCGGCGCTGTTTTAGTCGTTGTTTGTCCAGCATGCCGAGCTCTTCGCCGAGCAGTGTGACGCGCCCTGCATGCACATCGACGAGTTGGAGTACGCCACGCGCCAGGGAAGACTTGCCACAACCGCTCTCGCCCACTATCCCTAATGTTTCCCCGCGTCCGAGTTCCAGGCTTACACCCGCAACCGCATGCAAAAACTGCACCGGTCTGAAAGGCCCGGGCCTGCCGGCAGAAAACCGTACCTCCAGCTTGTCGACAGTAAGCATGGTGTCGCCCACCGGGCGACTATCAATGTCTGCCGTTGCCTCAGCCTCCGAATCACCAACTACCGCCAGCCGCCGAGGCTGCACTTCGTCGAGGCGCGGCACAGCGGCCAGCAGTTCACGAGTGTAGTTATCCTGCGATTCGTAAAACACCTTGTTCACCGAACCGCATTCACGCATTTGCCCATCGCGCATTACGAGTACCCGGTCGCAAAGCCCGGCAACGACACCCATGTCGTGAGTGATCAGCAAAATTGCTGTGCCAAGTTCATGCTGGAGATCATGCATCAGCGTAAGGATCTGCGCCTGAACCGTAACGTCGAGCGCGGTCGTCGGTTCGTCGGCTATCAAGAGCTGCGGCTTACACAACAACGCGGTCGCGATCATGATTCGCTGGCGCATCCCGCCCGACAATTCGTGGGGATACTGACGTAGACGGTCTGCGGCATCGGGTACACGCACGGCATCGAGCATTTCTGCCGCCACTTTCAGTGCAGTCCGTCGCGACATGCCCTGGTGCCGCTCCAAAACCCGTGACATTTGCCGGCCGATCGCGATATGTGGGTTCAGGCTGGTCATCGGATCCTGGAATATCATCGAGATGGCGCTGCCGCGAATTTGATTTAGCTTTCCATCGTCCAGGCTCAGCAAATCCCTGCCTGCAAATATCGCACTGCCCGCCTTAAGGGCGGTTTCCGGCAACAACCCCATCAGGCTTAACGCGCTCTGGGTTTTACCCGAACCCGACTCGCCGACGATGCCGAGTGTCTCACCCGCAGCAATTACGAAACTTAAGTTGCGTACCGCGTGAATTGTTTGCTGGTCCGGCTGACCGCCCGGGTAACTCACGCTTAAGCCTTCTACCCGGAGCAGCGGATCATCGTTTGGTCTTGCAGCCATTTGTACACTCATCCGGATGCCCGGCGATCCCTGGGATCCAGCGCATCGCGCAGGCCGTCGCCCAGAAAATTGAAACAGAACAAGGTCAACGCAAGGAACAGCGCCGGAAAAATCAATGCCCAGGGCGCGCTTTCCATCGCCTGCGCACCGTCGTTAACGAGTGCGCCCCACGAGGTCATCGGCTCCTGCACGCCAAGCCCGAGAAAACTCAGGAATGATTCAACAAGGATTACCTGCGGAATGGTCAGTGTGACGTAGACAATGACGACGCCGAGAAGGTTGGGGACAATATGCCGGCGCACAATATTGAAATTGGACACGCCGCCCGCGCGTGCCGCCTCTATAAATTCTTTCTTCTTCAGGCTCAGCGTCTGGCCGCGGACAATACGTGCCATGTCCAGCCAGTTCACGGCGCCGACCGCGACGAATATCAACAGTATGTTGCGCCCGAAAAATACCATCAGCAGGATGACGAAAAACATAAACGGCATGGCATACACCACATCGACGGTGCGCATCATGACCTGGTCGGTACGCCCGCCGATGTAACCCGCGGTTGCTCCCCAGGCTATACCGATAACCAGGCTAACCAGCGTTGCCGCGAGCCCGACGAGTAGCGAGATGCGGCCGCCATACAGGGTACGTACAAACAAATCGCGGCCGACGTCGTCCGTGCCGAACCAGTGACCGGTTACCAGTGACGGTGGTTCTGAGATTTGATCCCAGTCCGTGGAGTCGAACTCGTAAGCACTGAGTAAGGGCGCAAGCAAAACCAGTGCACACACGACGGCCATGATGGCCATGGCTGTCATTGCCGCCCGGTTGCGCCGGAGACTTTGCCGCGCATCGGCCCACAGGCTGTTACCCCTGACCGCCTCGTTCACAACTTCACCCGCGGGTCGAGCCAGCGGTAAGCCAGGTCGACGAGAAAATTGAACATGATAATTAATACGCCGTAGAAAACGACAACGCCCATAACGAGTGTGTAGTCGCGGTTCAGTGCGCCCTGTACAAAGTAACGGCCCAGCCCCGGCACGCCGAATATCTGCTCGATGACGACCGAGCCCGTGATAATCCCCGCGGTCGCCGGGCCCAGGTAGGAAACGATCGGCAGCATCGCGGGCTTCAGCGCATGGCCGAGGATGATTTCACGACCGGGCAGCCCCTGCGCGCGGGCGGTTCGAATGAAGTCACTGCGTAACACTTCTATCATGCTGCCGCGGGTAAGCCGGGCGATATACGCAATCTGCGGTAACGCGAGCGAAATGACCGGCAACACGAGGTTGATCAAGCTGCCGTCGCCGAGCCCACCCGCCGGTAGCCACCGCAACGTGACTGCGAACAGCAACACGAGCAGCGGCGCTAGTACGAAATTAGGGATCGATATTCCCGTCATTGCTGCGGCCATGGCGACATGATCCGTTCGGCTGTTTTGCCTGAGTGCCGCAAGTGTGCCGACGCTTATGCCAACGAGCAGGGCGAGCAACATTGCAAGGCCGCCGAGCTTCAGGGATACCGGAAATCCTGCGGCGATCAGCTCGGTGACAGTGAAATCCTTGTATTGAAATGACGGTCCGAAATCACCCTGCGCCAGCCCCGTCAAATAGCGTCCGAACTGCTGGTACAGCGGTTCGTCGAGGTGATAGGCCTCGTTGAGCCGCGCTTCGATTTCCGGCGGGATTTGCTTTTCCGTATCGAAGGGCCCGCCGGGCGCGACCCTTATCAAGGCGAATGCCAGTGCGATCAGGATCAGCAGCGTCGGGATTGCGCTCAGGAACCGGCGAAAGGCGAACGAAAGCATGGTGCGATTCTGCGCGGTATGTGCATGCGCATCAAGACGAGCGGCCCCGCCGTCCATCAATGCTTCAGGATATACAGATCCTTCGTATACACATGGTCCATGATGTTCGGCACAAAACCGCCGACCCATGGTTTGACGAGGTGTTTGCTCACATAGAAATAGATCGGGATTAGCGGCGTTTCGTCAAGCAGAATTCGTTCCGCCTGCTCCATGAGGCGCGCACGTTTTTCCAGGTCGCGCTCCATCGATGCCGCCGTTAGCAAACGATCGTAGTCAGCGTTTACCCAGCCCGGGTCATTCTGTTCGTTATTCGAATACAAGAGTTCCGCAAACGTGTAGGCATCGTTGTAATCACCAATCCAGCCGGCCCGAAACGCTTCCGTGGTAAATCGTGTGGCCCGGGTTTGCAGGAATACCTTCCATTCCTGGTTCAGCAGGCGCGTTTGAATACCCAGAACCTGTTTCCACATCGAACTGATTGCGATTGCAATGCGTTTATGATCCTGCGAGGTGTTGTAAAGAATTTCTACAACAAGCGGTTTGCGGTCACTGTAACCTGCCTCGGCATACTGGCGCTTCGCTTCCGCGTGCCGTTCTTCGCGCGTCCACTCGGCCCATTCGGGCCGCTGCGGCTCGTAACCCTGCACCGGCGGAATCCAGCCGTATGCCGGCAATTCGCCGGCGCCGGAAAGTTTTTCCGTAATTATTTCGCGATCGATGGCCATGGATAACGCCCTGCGTAATCCGGGCTGGCCCTTAAACGGCGGGCGCGTAACATTCAGGCCGTAGTAATAAGAACCAAGGTATGCCGACTGCACATATTCATCGGCCATGTTTGTGCGAATCCACTTGAATTGTTTTGACGGTATGCCCTGGGTCAGATCAATTTCGTCAGCCCGGTAACGCTTGAACACAGCATCTGAATTTTCAAGAGCATGGTAGAAAACGGTATCTATGGTTGTGTCGCCGTTATCACGAAACCGTACATTGCGGGTGAGTTCTATATGCGACTGTACAACCCAGTCTTTAAGCACGTAGGCACCGTTGCCAACAAGATTACCGGCACGTGCGAAACGGTCGCCATGTTCCAGCACACTTGGCGGATGCACCGCATAGGCCATGCTGTGATTAAGGAGTCCGATAAAATATGGCGTCGGTCCGCGCAAAAGTATTTCCAGCGTGTAGTCGTCAAGCGCACGGACGCCGAGATTCTCTACCGGCTGTTCACCGTGATTGATTTCCTCGGCATTTTTTATCGGGTAAAGAATGCTCGCATAACCTGACAGGGTTGCCGGATCGAGGGCGCGTCGCATGCTGAATACAAAATCATGTGCCGTAACCGGGTCGCCATTGCTCCAGCGACCGTCCGGCCGCAGTGCAAATTCGTAACGCAGCCCCTCGTCGCTGCTTGTCCAGCCACTTGCGGCGCCCGGTATAAGTGTGCCGTCCGGCTCTTCCATAACAAGCGGTTCGTAAAGGTCGCGGAGTATGTTGCCCTCTGGAACCCCGGTCGCCCGGTGCGGGTCCAGCGTCTGTGGCTCGGCCCCGTTGTCTTTCTGCAGCACCTGTACTATTGCCAGTTCGGTGCCGCTCGGCCCGCCGATCTCGCCGTAATCCCGGGGTGCCGGCGAATTTTTATTGCTGCATGCATTGCCGGTAAGAACAAGAAGCGCAGCCAGCACAATAACTGTCGCTGTCTTGGATTCGCATCGACGGGCAAAGAATGTCACGCGCTTTTCAGCCTGCCTTTTTTAAGGTGCACAAGCAACAGCGAAACCGCTGCCGGAGTCATGCCGGGAATACGTGATGCCTGGCCAAGCGTCGCCGGCCGAATCTCCAGGAGTTTTTGCCGGACTTCGTTCGACAATCCCAGCACCTGGTCGTAGTCGATGTGGTCGGGCAATACCATTGTTGCGTGATTGCGGCTGCGTTCGATCTCCTGTTCCTGCCTGCGCAGGTACCCCGCATAGCGAGCCTGAATTTCAATTTGTCTACCTATCTGTTCGGTAAGCTCTGCACTTTCGCCTGGCGGCCGTGGTCGCGGACCGATGCTCGAAATCTGTTCGATAAACGCATGGGTAACTTCCGGACGCTTTAAAAGTTCGTCCGCTTTCTGTTCGCGCGACAGTTCACGGCCTATTACCTGGCTCTGCTCCACTGTCAGATCGCCTGGACGCACGGTAAGCGCGGCTAGTCTTTGCTGCTCGCGGCTGATGCGGTCCTGCTTGGCTTCGAATACCTGCCAGCGCTTGTCTCCGACCACGCCGAGTTCGCGTCCCACCGGCGTCAGGCGCGCATCGGCGTTATCTTCTCGCAACAGCAGCCGATACTCCGCGCGGCTCGTGAACATACGATAGGGTTCGCTCGTGCCCCGCGTCACCAGGTCATCTACCAGAACGCCGATGTACGCTTCATCCCGCCCCGGGCACCAGCCTTCGCGGTCGAGCACCCGGCGGCCGGCATTGATGCCTGCCAGTATTCCCTGCGCGCCTGCTTCTTCGTATCCCGTGGTGCCGTTAATCTGGCCCGCAAACCAGAGGTTTTTTATGTCCTTGGTTTCCAGCGTGGTCCACAGGTCTCGCGGGTCGAAATAATCATATTCGATTGCGTAACCCGGCCGTGTGATGCGTGCATTTTCAAGGCCGCGCACCGAATGCACTAAATCCTGCTGTACGTCAAACGGCAAACTGGTTGAAATGCCATTCGGATAGAGCTCATTGGTAAACAGACCTTCAGGCTCCAGAAAAATCTGGTGGCTTTCGCGGTTGGCAAAACGCACAACCTTGTCCTCGATCGATGGACAGTAACGCGGGCCGATACCGTCGATCACACCCGTGTACATCGGCGAGCGGTCCAAACCTGCGCGAATAATGTCGTGGGTCGCTGCGTTGGTATGCGTAATGTGGCAAATCGTTTGCTGCGGATGGTCGGCCCGGCTGCCCAGAAAAGAAAATACGGGTCTCGGTGAGTCGCCCGGTTGTTCCTGCATGACGCTGTAATCGACGCTGGTGCCGTCGATGCGCGGCGGCGTACCAGTCTTTAAACGACCTGCCCGCAGCGCAAGTTCACGAAGTCGATGTGCGAGTCCGATCGATGCGGGGTCGCCGGCCCGTCCACCCGTAGACTGGTTCTGACCCACATGGATTCGGCCGTCGAGAAAGGTACCGACGGTCAGCACGACCGCGCGAGCACGAAAATAAAGGCCCATGGCTGTCACAACGCCGGTTACCTCGCCGTTTTCGACGATAAGGTCTTCGACACCTTGCTGAAACATGAAAAGATTGGGCTGTTGCTCAAGCGCCTGCCGGACAGCCTGCCGATACAGTGCGCGGTCAGCCTGCGCACGCGTTGCCCTGACCGCCGGGCCCTTGCGGCCATTCAGTGTTCGAAAATGGATGCCCGCTGCATCGGCCGCCCGCGCCATGATGCCGTCGAGCGCATCGATTTCGCGCGTGAGGTGTCCTTTACCGATGCCGCCTATCGCGGGGTTGCAACTCATCTGACCGACAGTCTCGAGGTTCTGGGTCAGCAATACCGTGTGCGCACCCATTCGTGCAGCTGCAGCTGCAGCCTCGGTACCGGCATGGCCGCCACCGACAACTATTACATCGTATGTATCCTGGGTACTCATGGGGCTATATCGTATTGCGCGGGTGGCATTTTACATCGTGCTTTCTGGCGCGTCCCGCGTTGGTGATTCAGGCCACACCAACTGTGCGCAGGTAGTCCGCCAGGCGACAGTCGGAAACCAGGCTGCCCGTGCGCAGGTCTTTTTCGATCTGCCGTGCCGAAAAGCTTTGCTTGCGGTAGAAACTCACCAGGCCATTGCGCTGGTATTCCTTGTAAAGTTTTTTCCAGGTACCGCCGACATTCGCCGCAGAGGTTTTGTTACGTTCGTAGGCCTGCCCACCCTTGATAATCTTATTTGTAAACTGCTCATAACTGCGAATTGGGAAATGGAAGATATCGATTATGTGTTCCACAACTTTGCTCTCTCCGGGAAGTTCTGCCCAGTGGTTTCCTTGCGGTATGACAACATCACTGTGGGCCCGGTGGGCAACTTTAGGTGGCAGGGGTTTGCCGAGGGTATTAAGCGATACTTTCTTCCGGTATATCATGTCGCGGAAAAATACATCACGTTCATCAGCCAGCGGAATAAAATCATGGCGTGGTGCAATGACAATATTCTCATCGCTCGCAAGGTTTGCGAAGGTATTTTTCAGGTCGCCTCTGCGCGGCCACCAGAATTCATCCGCATCATTGTTAATTACCCAATCGGCGTCATGCTCCGTTGCCGCCAGGCGCGCCATGCGGGTCACCCATGCAGTCTGGTTGTAGTCATCGTCCGCTTCAAGAATGTAGCGGGCAATCCCCTCCCTTTCGTACTCACGAATGATTTCGGGGGTCGTATCTTCCGACTTGTTGTCGGTGATGATAAAAAAGTCGACACCCTGTGCCCGATGAAACTCGATATTGGCCCGCAATACATCTTCTTCATCGCGCACCAGTAATGTCATTACGAGTTGCATGTATGCCTTCTGCCTTTTATACGCTTCGCGAATCCCGAAATGAGCGCGATTGTAGCACCAGAGTTTTAAGCATTTGATTGCCTGCCTGCGCGTTTAACTTAAGCGCCCGGCACGGTCATAACTTCGGTAGCGGGTCACGGCAATAGCTTTGCGGTTCTGCAACAATTCAATTGCATCGGCGCAGCCTGATAGCGTGTCATGCCAGAGGCTCATGAGCGACAACAATAAGAAACAAAAAGCGCCCACAAGCGCACTACCCGGCCCCACCTCGCCCGTGTCTCCTGTACCCGGGTTAATGTGGTTCTATGTCCTGTGGTTAGGGTTGGCCGCGCTCAGCGCTGCTCTCGGTCATTCAACCATCAGCCGTGGAGGCAGCCTGTTTCTGCTCGGCGGCATCGCCAGCACCAATTTTTTCTTCGCCAGCATTATCCACTCCGAGCCACGCAGCAAGGGGTTAAAACACTTGCTCGCGATGTATCAGACCATCATGGCCGTCGCCTGGACCAGTGCTTATTTCTATTTCAGTCACGGCGCCAGCGATCTTGTTCTGGGCATGTACATGACGGCGCTCATGTTCGCGATGTTTCGTCTGAACACAAGAAAGGTGCTTAAGCTTGGTATTGCCGCCTCGCTCGGCTACATATTTATTGTGGCGGTAAAAATGCTGTCTGTAGGCGCCCCCGTTGTACCTCTGGCGGACGTGATTCGCTTTCTTGTACTGATAGCTGTCATCGGCTGGGTCTACATGTTCGCCCGTCAACTACGTGAGCTGCGCTACTCACTCCAGTTCCGCAATGAAGAACTGCAGACGGTTGTTGAACGGGTCACGCGAATTGCTGAAGTCGACCATCTGACAAAATCTTTTAATCGCCGCCATATTATGGAAGTGCTTGCCCGGGAACGTTCACGTGCGAACCGATCGGGCAGTATATTCTCCATACTGCTTTTTGATCTTGATCATTTCAAAAGCATCAATGATCGTCATGGCCATTTGATCGGTGACCAGATACTCAGTGATTTTGCGAACCGGGTTAAAGGCGAACTCCGTGGCATGGACACCGTTAACGCAACCGAGCACAAGCGTTCTTTCGGTCGCTACGGCGGTGAAGAATTTATTGCTGTGCTACCTGGAACAGACCTTATTGGCGCTGAGCACTGTGCAGACCGAATCCGCGAGATAATTGCGGACCAGAGATTTCGCGACCGCTATCATGTAACCGTTTCGGCAGGTGTTGCCGAGTACCGCCTTGGAGAAACCGTACCGGAATTGCTGACGCGTGCCGACCAGGCGCTCTATAAAGCCAAGCGCGATGGTCGGAATTGTGTGCGCGCCAGCAAGCGCGACTGGGCCGGGGATTCAGGAACGGTCCCTAACCTGCGCATACTGCGCAAGGACTGATCGCTACAGCGACCCCAGGAAGCGCAGCAACACATTTCGATCCGCTTTGCTCAGGGCCCGGAACCGTCGCTGGGCAGTTTTTGCTTCCCCACCGTGCCAGAGTATCGCTTCCTCGAGCGTGCGCGCCCTGCCGTCATGCAGATAACCTGCCTGGCCGGCGGAAACCGTTTCTGTCAAACCAATACCCCAAAGCGGCGGCGTACGCCATTCGCTCCCCGATGCGAGATAGTCTGGCCTGCCGTCTGCAAGGCCTTCGCCCATATCGTGGAGCAACAGATCACTAAACGGATGGAAAGTCTGGTTCGCCAGTTCCGGAAATTCTTCGCTGTTGCCGGTCTTAAGTGTCGGCATATGACACTGCACGCAGCCACTGCTGTAAAAGATTGCCCGGCCCTCCAGGACCTCCACGTCGTTGGTGCTGCGTTGACGAGGTACTGCCGTTAACCGCACGTAACGCGTCAATTGCTCGAAAAACTCGGAACGAAACTCGGCCTCGGGGGGGTGCAGCGCTGCTGTTTCGAGACATGCATCCTGCGCCGCCGGACAATTATCTTTGGGATTAATTTCAGTGGTGATGCCCATGTCGCCGAGCGCCGCCCCGGCATTCTGAAGTTCGACTGTCGGAACGTTAGCCTTCCACCCGAAGCGTCCCGGTGCATTTGTTTGCTGTTTTGCATCCCAGACAATGTTCATCCGGCCCGAAATCCCATCGCCATTCTTATCGTAGGGATCTGCAAGCTCGTTAAGCGTAACCTCCGGAACCAGCTCGAGCAGCCCAAGCCCGATCACCGGGTTGGCCGTTCGCAGCGACACCATCGTGTCTTCCGGCAGATCGCCGAAGGCGAGCTGACTGAAAACTACGGCAGGTTTGCGCACCCTGAACGGTGTGCCGTCAGCGAAATAACCTACAAAGTACGTCCAGTCCAGGCTCGTATTGCCTTCCGGCTTAGCGCCTGCAACTGCACGATGCTGGAGCTGGCCGCCGTAATTTTCCAGCGACTTCGGCCCCCCGTGGCCATCATCGCCGGGGATACTTAAGCGCACGAGCACCGAGTCGAAGTCTTTCCCGTCTGCCGGCAGGAAGCCGCGACCGTTATTGATGTGACAGGATGCACAGGCGATCGCGTTAAAGGTCGGGCCGAGGCCATCCTGGTCCGGGACTTCACCGGGCGCCGGATCCCATTCGGCGACAAATAGCCGCTGGCCAAACATAAATTGCGGGAACCGCATCGGCCCCGCATTCGGAATCATTTGCTTGAAGGCGACGATATCGGCGCGATCTGTTGTTGCGGCACCCCCAAGTTCAGGAGTTTGCGGAGACTTGAGGAAAGAGGTACGCAACGCTTGCGCGCTGGCCCCATTGGCCAGTGCCATAAAAAATATCAGTATGAAAAATAGCCCGCGCTTCAATTGTCGTCCTTCGTCTACTGAGTTGGTACGGCTGCACCGAGCCGTGAACCGACTTCGCGCATCGCCTGATCCCAGGCATCCATGTCGAAGGACTTAACCAGTTCCGGGAGGTGCGCTATTTTATAGCCGCTCAGCGCAACCGAAGTGATAGTGCGGGCCCCTTCATCACCTGCAATCGCTGTCCAGGTGGAAATTTCATCACCGGTTTCCATCGGCACGACAACCGAAGCCTGGCCTGCAGCAAACTCGGCTGAGCCAGCCGGGTGCGACTCTACCAACAACAGGCCGGGGCGCGTATCACCTTCACGCTGCATATAAATCTGCAACGCGAAATCCTGCGCTCTGGCGTCTTCGGGCAGGGTGACTTCATAATTCACGGTGAAGGAATACAGGCCGGGGCAAAGTGGTTTGAATACCTCGCGTGTCCATTCACCGAATGAAGGCGCTCGGTACTGAGAACGAAACGGCCGGCCGTCCACCGTCATATTCAGCGCTGTCTTGTTGTAGTCGATACGCTGGCGCTCCCCTTCGTGCGCCAGGCTCTCGCCGATAAACGTAAAGCCCAGATGTTCGTCCTGACAAAACTCGACCATTTTCTCCGCAGTAATTTTGCCTTCTTCAAGCAAGCCAAAAAAATGTTCAAAATTTTCCTGCGTAAATTCCTGTGTATCGATCGGCAGGGGCGACCGCGCGTGAGCTGGCATCAATATCGCGGATGTCAGAACAAGGATTGTTATGGTTAGTCTATTCGGGCCCATACTCTCGCCTCCCCTGGTGCAGTAAGCGAAGTGTTAGCCACAGGGTGCCGCAGGTCAAAGTTTGCAGGCCACTACGTTCATGTATTGGTGCTGGCTAATGAATCCCGGGGGCTATTTGCCAATACAGAAGCTTCCAAATATCTCACCGAGCAAATCATCACTGGAAAACTGCCCGGTTATTTCGGCCAGCGCATTCTGCACCTGCAGCAATTCTTCGGCCATCAATTCACCCTGCGCCAACAAAGTGGCTGCTGCATCGAAATGATTGCGCGCACGCCTGAGGCTTTCGAGATGGCGGCGGCGGGCAGTGACTCCGCCTTCTGCCGCCGGCTCATATCCCAGTTGCTGTTCCAGGTGCGTGCGCAATTCATCTATACCGGTGCCGTTAAGAGCAGAGATTGAAACGGTTCTTTCATTGCTCGCAGAGATGCCCGGCTGCTCATTTGTCAGGTCAATTTTATTCCGCACGATTGTGTAGTTAAGGTCGGGCGGCAGTTCCCCGAGCAGTTCGTCGGCCAGGTTGGCGCTGCTGGCGTCGATAACGACCAGCGCATGGTCTGCGGAACCAAGTTCGCGTTGCGCCCGGCGCACACCTTCTTCTTCGATCGCATCGCCGGCGACACGCAAGCCTGCCGTGTCGATAATATTCAGGGGCAGCCCGTTCAGTTCTATATGTTCGCGAACCAAGTCGCGGGTTGTGCCCTCTATCTCTGTAACGATAGCCGCGTCATAACCGGCCAGTGCGTTCAGCAAACTCGACTTGCCTGCATTGGGCCGGCCCGCCAGAACCACCGTCGCACCGTCACGCAGAAGACACCCCCGGGTCACTGTCTTGTCCACATCTTCGAAACTTGCGCGCACTGAGTCCAGTCGGTTGAGCAACGCCTCGTCAGGCAGAAAATCAATTTCTTCTTCCGGAAAATCCATGGCGGCCTCAACATGCACTCGCAAGGCTGTTACCTGCTCATTCAGCGCCAGGACAATATCGGAAAACCGGCCCCGCATTGATCGCTGCGCTGCGCGTGCCGCTGTCCTTGACGAGCTGTCGATCAGGTCAGCTATTGCTTCCGCCTGTGCCAGGTCGAGCTTGTCATTCAGAAATGCACGCCTGGAAAACTCACCGGCTTCCGCGACGCGCGCACCAAGGCTGCAAACCCTTTCGATCAACATTTCGCAAACAACTGTACCGCCGTGAGCGTGCAGTTCGAGTACGTCTTCGCCCGTAAAAGAATTGGGGGCCGGAAAGTACAGCACGATACCGCTATCTATAGGCTGGCCACCTGCATCAAGAAAGTCTGTAAGCGTTGCGTAGCGTGGCTCCGGAAGCTCGCCTAACAGCGCGGCCGCCATTTCTGCAACAAGCGGGCCGGATATGCGAATCACCGCGATACCGCCCCGCCCGGCCGGGGTGCCGCGTGCAACTATAGTGTCGTCCGAATTAAAGGCGGCCATCACAACAGAATACTACCGGCCATACAGATTGTTCGGTGGCCGGGCTTAGTCGGCATGCATCTTGCGGTTGATGTTCCATTGTTGTGCAACTGAAAGAACCGAGTTGGTAAGCCAGTACAGCACCAGGCCTGACGGGAAAAATGCGAAGAAGCCGGTAAACATAATTGGAAGAATGGTCATGACCTTCGCCTGCACAGGGTCCGGTGGTGCCGGGTTCAGTTTTTGTTGTACGAACATCGCAACACCCATCAACAGCGGCAATACGAAATAAGGGTCGCGGGATGACAGGTCCGAAATCCAGAGCGCAAATGGCGCCTGGCGCATCTCCACGCTTTCCAGCAGCACCCAGTAAAAGGCTATAAAAAACGGGATCTGTATCAGCATGGGGAGACACCCGGCCGCAGGGTTTACCTTTTCGCGTTTGTACAGATCCATCATGTGCTGGCTCAGCGCCTGCCGGTCATCTTTGTAACGTTCCTGCAGCGCCTTGAGCCGGGGCTGCAGCTTGCGCATTTTTGCCATCGACCTGCCACTGGCTTCGGTCAGCTTGTAAAATGCCGCCTTGATCAAAAAAGTTACGAGGATAATTGACCAACCCCAGTTGCCGACGAAACCATGTACGAGCTCCAGCAACCAGAACAAAGGTTGCGCCAGGATTGCCAGTAAGCCGTAATCGACGGTCAGTTCCAGGCCTTCTGCAGTTTCCTCGAGTTGCCGTTGCAACTTCGGGCCGATGAAAAGTTGCGCGCTTAAGGTAGCCTCGGCACCCACCGGCACGGCTATCGCCGGTCCGCTGGCTCTCACGGTGTAAATACCCTTCTCATAGCGAGCGTCGTAGCTGTAGGTTTCACCCGCTGGCGGCACGACTGCCGACAGGAAGTGATGTTCGATTGCAGCTATCCAGCCGTTCGGCACCTGCATGTCGAGCGGTTCTTCCTGTAAATCGTTTGGATCAATTTTTTCGTACTTCTCGCCGTCGTACACAACCGGCCCGTTGTAGGAATAGGAATCGACGTTGAACATCGACCTTTCCGGGGGGTTGTGTGTCTTGCGAATTTGCAGGTAACTCAGGCTGCGCCAGTCTGCCTGGCTGTTATTTCGTATCCGGTAGTCCAGGTCAATGTTGTATCTGCCGCGGCGGAAGCGATAGATTTTTTCGACGCTGATACCGTTGCCGTCGGTCCAGCTAAGGGGCACTTCCAGCGTGTCGCTGCCTTCTGCAAGCGTATAGGTTTTTTTAGCGGCTGCCAGGGTTGCGAGGTGCGTGGGTCCACTTTGCGACCCGTCGACCAGGCCGCTGCCCAGAACATAGGTGTCGTCGGTTGTGTTGCGAAGTATTTGTACCGGCACGTCGGGCGCATCTTTACTTTTCGGGTACTGCTTTAGCTGCGCACTAACCAGTGCGCCGCCCGTGGTGCTGATTTCCAGTTCCAGCAGGTCTGTTTCAACTTTGATTGTCGAGGCCGGCTTCGCGCCGGTGGCTACCGCCGGCACTTCAACGGCAGGCGCTACGGCAGGAGTCTCCCCGGAATCACCGTCAATGGCGGGTAAATCAACCGCCGGCCTGTTCTCTTCTGCAACAGGAAGCGGCAATGTTTCGCTGCCCGGTGGTGGCAAGTTGTCTGCCTGCCACTTGGACCACGTAAGAAAGGCCAGCCCGGCGAACAGCACCCAAAGAATGATCCGTTGGTTATCCATTAAGCTTTTTTGTCCTTGTTTCCGTGCCGGTGTCCGGTACTTTCGCCCTTACTCAACCTGTCCCAGTGCTGTGCGAGGCTGGCAAATAACTCGGCATTGGTAGCGCTCGCTGCTGCCGTCCGGGCCATGATAATAATGTCTATGCCGCCCAGCGTCCTGCGTTCGTGGCGGAAGCTTTCTCTTGCCAGGCGCCGAATCCTGTTTCGGCCAACGGCTTTCGCGATTCGCTTTTTTGCGACCGCAAAGCCCAGGCGCGGCGCGGCGCGCTCATTTCCGCGATATAAAACCGTGAAGTAGCGATCTCCCGACCGCTTTGCCCCGCTGAAAACCCGTTGATACTGGGCCGGGGTCGTGAGCCTGGAAAGACGGCTATAACTGAAAGATTGGCTGGCCGTCGCCGCATCCCCCGCAGGGACCGCTAGTGACTCAGGCGGGCGCGTTGCTTTTTGCGCCGTCGTTTTAAAACCAGACGACCGCCCTTGGTGGCCATTCTTGCCCGGAATCCGTGGGTCCGTTTGCGCTTGATGCGGCTTGGCTGATATGTGCGTTTCATTATTCTAGCGAACTCTCGGTGGAATCTTGACGGGAAACAAAGGCATGCATCCCAAAAAAGAGCGCGGAAGGTTACGCGGGAGACCCCGCCATGTCAATAGTTCGACGCCTGTGGATAACTCTGTTCAGGCAGTATAGACTTGCCCGTCCGCCAATTCATAAATAACAAGACGAGTCTCAAGCTCCGGACCTTTTCTCGTGCAGACGACCATTTGGAATAGATGTCTCCAGGCCCTCCAGGCGGAATTTACAGAGCAACAAATCAACACGTGGATCCGGCCCCTGCAACCCATCGAGGAGGCCAACAGCCTGCGTCTGCTGGCCCCGAATCGCTTCATCGTTGACTGGGTTAACACGAACTGCAAGCAGCATATAGACGCGGTGATCGATGGTAATACCGACTGGCCTGCCGGATCAGTGCGTATCGAGGTAGGTACGGATACCGCCTCGCCGGCCGTGATTGCGAATAGCGTCTCTGCCGAAGAGATGCCGGTCCCCGGCGGGGTACTGAATCCGACCTACACTTTTGTTAACTTCGTCGAAGGCAAAAGCAATCAGCTTGCGCGGGCGGCCGCGTTCCAGGTGGGCCAGAACCCCGGGTTAGCCTATAACCCGCTGTTTATTACCGGCGGCGTCGGCCTCGGCAAAACGCACCTGATGCACTCTATCGGCAACCTGATCCGTGAGCGTCGGCCAGGCGCCCGTGTCGCCTACGTGCACTCCGAGAAGTTTGTTAGCGATATGGTGAGGGCGTTGCAACACAATGCCATAAGCGAGTTTAAGAAGAACTACCGGTCACTCGATGCCTTGCTGATAGACGATATACAGTTTTTTGCCGGCAAACAACAATCGCAGGAAGAATTCTTCCATACTTTCAATGCCTTACTTGAAGGTCAGCGCCAGGTCGTACTAACCTGTGACCGTTATCCAAAAGAAGTTTCCGGTCTGCAGGAAAGGCTGAAATCACGATTCGGCTGGGGCCTTACCGTCGCAATCGAGCCACCGGAGCTCGAAACAAGCGCCGCTATCCTGATGACCAAGGCCGCCGCAGAGAAAGTGGACCTGCCTGAGGATGTAGCATTTTTTATTGCCCAGCGCATACGTTCCAACGTTCGTGAGTTAGAAGGCGCGTTGCGTCGGGTAATGGCAAATTCATTATTTACCGGTCAGCCAATCACGCTGGAGTTTGCAAAAGAAGCCTTGCGTGATTTGCTGGCTTTACAGGAAAAACTAGTTACGATTGACAATATACAGAAGACCGTAGCCAGTTATTTTCAGATCAGGGTGGGTGATCTGCTGTCGAAGAGCCGAAGCCGGTCAATTACCCGGCCTCGGCAAATGGCAATGAGTCTTGCCAAGGAATTAACCAGCCATAGCCTTCCGGAAATTGGCGACGCTTTCGGCGGCAGGGATCACACGACCGTATTACACGCGTGTCGCAAGGTTAAAGAACTGCGCGAATCGGAAAACAGGATACGCGAAGATTACCAGGCCCTGTTGCGAACGTTATCGAGTTAGCAAAGTACAGTAGTTGTTAGCCAGCTGTTGGCAACAAAAAGATTTTTTGTGGATAAACTCTGGATGAATATCGGAACACAGTTTGTCCACATAGTGCGGGCGGTTTAGGTGAGTGGTTTTCCACAGGCAAAAAGTGAATAAGCCATTGAAAGATAAGGCGATATTATGGTTATCGACAAACGACCGGGCACCTAATAACTACTACTAACTTAAATACTACTAGTTTATTTATTACAGGTATGTGGAATGAAACTTAGCGCTTCTCGTGAATCTCTTTTAAAACCTTTGCAAGCGGTCATCGGTGTAGTAGAGCGACGACAAACCATGCCGGTTTTAGCAAACGTGTTGTTGGTAGCGAAAGACGGGAATCTGGCAATTACCGCTACGGATCTGGAAGTCGAACTGGTGGCGAACAGCGCGAGCGACTCAGTAGAGGCGCCGGGAGAAATTACTGTACCCGGCCGTAAGTTGCTGGACATCTGTCGGGCACTGCCAGAGGGTGCGGCGGTTTCCATAGCCCTGAAGGGCGATCGGGTTACCATCCAGTCGGGCCATAGTAAGTTTGTACTGGCAACGCTACCCGCGGCAGAGTTTCCAGTCGTAGACGACATAGATGTCGATCGGGAATTGACAATCAGCCAGGCTGACCTGGGCAAGCTCCTGGAAAAGACTCACTTTTCAATGGCACAGCAGGACGTGCGTTACTACCTGAATGGCTTGTTACTTGAAACAGGCGGCAAGCAGTTACGCGCGGTCGCAACCGATGGTCACCGCCTGGCGCTTTGCGATATCGACATGGAAGCGCTCGATGGCGCTAAAACCCAGGTAATCGTGCCGCGTAAGGGTGTCTTGGAATTGCAAAGGTTGCTTGACGGCGACGGCGAGGTACACATCACCCTGGGGGCAAATCATATACGGGCCGTTGTTGGCGATATACGTTTAACATCTAAATTAATAGACGGGCGCTTCCCGGACTACGACCGGGTAATTCCTGCAACCAAGTCCAACGTGGTAAGCGCAAGTCGTGACGCGCTGCGGCAGGCCCTGCAAAGGGCGGCAATACTGTCAAACGAAAAGTACCGAGGCGTACGGCTGGAGTTCAAAGGGAAAAAGATTCGCGTCCTGGCGAACAATCCCGATCATGAAGAAGCAGAGGATGAAGTAGAGGTTGTCTATGCCGGCGACGAAATGGAAATCGGCTTCAATGTAAATTATCTGCTTGACGCGCTCGCGGCGGTTGATGATGACAATGTTGAGGTCGGCCTGGTGGATCCAAGCAGCAGCTGCGTCGTGCGGGCGCCGAGTGACAAGAATTGTCTCTATGTCGTCATGCCGATGCGGCTTTGACGACACCTGGCGGGCGGCCAGTCGGTGAGCCTGCAACATTTCAGAGCCAGTGGTTTTCGCTGTCTTAGCGAAGTCGACCTGGCGCCGGATCCGACCCTCAATCTCTTTACCGGCCCGAATGCCAGCGGCAAGACCAGCCTGCTCGAGGGTATTTTTTACCTCGGCCGGGGCAGATCCTTTCGGGCTAGCGGCAACAGGGAGCTGATCCAGGCGGGACAAAAAGGCTTCACCCTGTTTGGGGACGTCACATTTGCCGAAGAAAGCCACCGCACGGGGGTGGAAGTGGGTATCGGCCGTCGCCAGGTGCGGGTTGACGCAGAGAACGGCAATGGCGCGGATCTTGCCAGGCTCCTGCCGGTGCAGGCGATCGATCCGGAAGTCCATGAGTTGATCCAGGGAGGGCCGGAGTATCGCCGCAGATTTCTGGACTGGGGGGTGTTTCACGTGAAACAGGCCTTTCTGGAATCCTGGCGCCGGTATCAGAAAGCACTACGGCAAAGGAATGCAGCATTGCGCCAGGGCGACAATGAGCAGGCCGTTAGAGCCTGGGATACAGAGCTCGCCGAGCATGGTGAGGCGGTGGATCAGTATCGTAGCGAGTACCTGGAGGACTATCTACCTCTATTTTCGTCTATTATTCATGAAAAGCTGCCTTTTGAAGCTATTTGTACCTATAAACGTGGATGGTCGCCGAAAACCGGACTGGCTGAAGCTCTACAGGACAGCTGGGACCGGGACCGGACATTCGGATCCACGCAGGCGGGCCCGCATCGGGCCGATCTGTTGCTCGAAGTCCATGACCGGCGAGCACGGCACCGGGTGTCCCGTGGTCAGCAAAAAATGCTCGCCGCTTCCCTGGTGATTTCCCAGACCCGGCACGTTGCAGCAAAAGGCAATGACCGGCTGGTCCTGCTGGTTGATGATCCAGCCGCTGAGCTTGATCGTGATAACCGGGAGCGCCTGTTCGAGATGTTGCACGAAATGCCGGCACAGATGTTTGTTACCGCGCTTGAACCCGAGGATTTACCCTGGTCTGCACAGGGTGAGATGTTCCACGTGGAGCATGGAAAGGTCTCTCCTCTGCTATAATGAAACGTTAACTTCAGGGAACCTGTATGCCTAAGGAAAGCCAGTATAAAGCCAGTAGTATCAAGGTCTTAAAAGGCCTCGAAGCCGTGCGTAAGCGGCCAGGTATGTACATCGGTGACACCGATGACGGAACCGGCCTTCACCATATGGTTTTTGAGGTTGTCGACAACTCTATCGACGAAGCCCTGGCTGGTCACTGCAGCGAAATTATTGTCACGATTCACCCCGACGAATCGGTAACCGTCAGCGATGATGGCCGGGGTATTCCGGTCGATGACCATCTCGAAGAGGGGCGTTCCGCTGCAGAAGTCATCATGACCGTGCTGCATGCAGGCGGAAAGTTCGACGACAACTCGTACAAGGTTTCAGGTGGCTTGCATGGGGTCGGCGTATCGGTGGTAAACGCCCTGTCAGAAACACTGGACCTTACGATCAATCGCGCTGGCAAGGCTTACGAACAAAGTTACAGCATGGGCGAGCCGGTCGCTGCGTTGCAACAGACTGGTGATAGCGGCAAGACCGGCACAATAATCCGCTTCAAGCCCAGCCCGAAAATTTTCACCAACATCGAATTTCACTACGACATACTCGCGAGCCGGTTGCGGGAGTTGTCGTTTCTTAATTCCGGCATTCGCATCAAGCTGCTTGATGAACGTGACGACAACCAGGACACCTTCGAATTTGAAGGCGGCATCAGGGCGTTTGTCGAATACCTGAACCAGAATAAAACCCCGATCCATCCGACCGTGGTTTATTTTTCTGGCAAATCCAATGGCGTAATCGTCGAAGCTGCAATTCAGTGGAACGACGGATATGCCGAAAACATGTTCTGCTTCACAAACAATATTCCGCAGCGTGACGGAGGAACCCACCTGGCCGGATTCCGTAGCGCGCTGACGCGTACGCTGAACAGCTATATCGAAAAAGAAGCCAGTGCACGCAAGGATAAAGTTAATACCAGTGGCGATGACACCCGCGAAGGAATGACTGCCGTCCTTTCCGTGAAAGCGCCCGATCCTAAATTTTCCTCGCAGACCAAGGATAAGCTTGTATCGAGTGAAATAAAGGGCATCGTGGAAACGCAGGTTGCCCAGCAGCTGGAAGATTTTCTGCTGGAGCATCCGGCTGAATCTAAAGCCATGGTTTCGAAAATTATCGAAGCTGCCCGAGCACGTGAGGCGGCGCGCAAAGCGCGCGAAATGACCCGGCGCAAAGGCGCGCTGGATATTGCCGGCTTACCCGGAAAGCTGGCCGACTGCCAGGAAAAAGACCCTGCTTTGTCAGAGCTTTTTATCGTTGAGGGCGATTCAGCCGGCGGTTCCGCGAAGCAGGGCCGTGACCGGCGTACCCAGGCGGTATTGCCGCTTAAAGGCAAGATCCTGAATGTGGAGAAAGCCCGTTTCGACAAGATGCTGTCGTCACAGGAAGTTGGCACGCTAATAACAGCGCTCGGCTGCGGTATAGGCCGGGAAGATTTTAATATCGAAAAATTGCGCTATCACCGAATCATTATCATGACTGACGCAGATGTTGATGGTTCGCACATTCGCACACTGTTGCTTACATTTTTTTTCCGGCAGATGGAAGAGCTTATCAAGCGGGGCCATATCTATATTGCCCAACCACCGCTCTATAAGGTAAAGCGTGGCAAGCAGGAACGCTACGTAAAAGATGATGCTGAACTAAATGCATACCTGTTAAATGTTGCGCTTGAAAAAGCAGCACTACACGTGTCTGCCAAAGCACCGCCAATTTCGGGGAAGGCGCTCGAAGCGCTCGCGCAGCAATACATGAGCGTAATGGAAATTATTGAACGGCTGTCGGCCCGTTATGCTCACACCATGCTCGACCAGCTCTTATTTGTACCCGGTGTCGACACCGATAACATCGAAGATGTAGGTTTCATGAATGGCTGGGCCAGCGAGCTGGAAACAGCGTTGCAGGGCACAATAAATGGCGAGGGCGGCAGCTGGGGCGTATCCGTGAATGAAGGCGAAGAAGGTATTAGCGGGTTATTTTTGCGCCGGGGCCAGCACGGTATAGAACAAACGACAGACATCCCGATCCATTTCTTTGGCACGCCCGAATACCGGCAAATCGCCGCCTTGGGCAAGGAGCTGAATGGCTTCATCGAGGCTGGTGCATACATAGCGCGCGGCGACCTGCGGCAGGATATCGGCAGCTTCCGCGAAGCGATGCAGTGGTTGATGGCGCAGGCCCGCAAAGGGCAGAACATACAGCGCTATAAAGGTCTGGGTGAGATGAACCCGGAACAGCTCTGGGACACAACTATCAACCCCGACACCCGGCGCCTGATGCAGGTAAGGATTGAGGACGTCGTCGGTTCCGACGCAATCTTCACAACCCTGATGGGCGATAATGTTGAACCTCGCCGCGAGTTTATCGAGCGTAACGCGTTAACGGTAGAAAACCTCGACGTATAGTTTGCATTCGGGTTTTTTTAAGCCATCCCGATGAAGAAGCTGAAAAACGAAAAAGAACTGGTAAAAAAAGCGATTTCTATCGGCGTCGCTTACGGTGAAAAACGAGGGGTTGTTGAGTTCGAAGCAACTGATTCTGCGAACGACAAGCTGGAATACATTTATCGCTTGCTGGTACACGACAAACTGATTCAACCACTCCCCGAAGACCAGGTTTCGCAGAAGACCATCCGCCATAAATTGGCGATATGGGCTTCAAGGCAATAGGCTGAATCTGTCGGGGCAACGCAATGTCGGCAGACAGATAATTGGGAATATTATTGATGACGCAACTATCTTTGCGTTTGTTTGTTGCGGCTTCGGCCGCTCTCCTGATTTCATGCACGTCTTTCTGGCAGATTGGCGCGCCGGGGACCAGGGGTGGCATCTCAAGCAGTCTTGTCGATTACCTGTACCCGAAAGGAGAGATTCCCCCGGACTTTGAATAAACAATACCTCATCTGGAGTTGCCATTGCGCGTAGGGATCGCGTTTGTCCCGCAGTCGGGCTGGCAGCAATCACCTATTACAGAAGCTACGAAGTTGGAGTTTCTTGCTAAAGTTAAGGAGGCTTTTATAGACCTTGACTATATTCAGCCGTCGATACTGCGGTGTTTGACGTCAAAACCCGAAAGTTATTGTTTCGAGCCCCGGGTGTAGACAAACACCAGCCTGAGTCAACCGCCGTCGAAAGTATCGAAGCAATAAGAGAGGGACGAACAGACAGCTTTGCGGCTGCAATGGCGAATATGACTGCCAACCTGTCGGCTGAGTTATCGAATTTCGAGGATCGACTGGAAACAGAACCCCAACTGGTGCAGGTTAACTGGAGCGAATCATCTGGTCGAGGAGGCGGTGGATCAATGGGGCTGTCGCTGCTTGTTTTGCTCTTATTTCTGCATTTAATTGGCGAACATACCCGTACACGTGCCATAAAGGACGCCGATGGATAAGTGATACATGTGCGAAGCTTGCCTGGCCGGCATGAAGATGCTTTTACGTACACCTT
>PBYE01000020.1 GCA_002729495.1 Chromatiales bacterium | reverse complement strand
AAATGCTTACAATTAAAACAACATCTATCAGTTGTCTTAAACCAATGTCCATGCTTTTGTATATTAATCGTCTTCACCGAAATATTTTCTCCACAATCCTTGACAAAATCCAATTATCCAGAACATATCATATAATATGCTTAAGAATAATATAAATAACTTTTCCTGTACCTTATTTAAAAATGACATCCCAATCTATCATCGTAGAAAGAACAATAACGGCAAAGACGGCTAAACCGATTAGGTCAGCAGTCACTGAATGTTCTCTTGTTTTTTTCATATTATATACCCTCTACTGACTATTATTCAATATAATCAAAACGCCTATCACTATTATTACTATAAGTTCAAAATCTGTCACTCTCTAAACTTCCATATCTTGGAAAATCCATCTAATATTCTGATCCCAATCAATAGGATCATCAAATCCATCTCCTATTATTGTAACATCAATACTCTGTTTCTCTACTATATCCCTCAATGCATTCACATTAAATGTCTCTGAATATCGTATCCATACCTCTTTGACCTTAATTCTATTCAAAACAATCTCATTCCACGTTGTCCAACCCTTTTCCCCCGTTATCAAATCTTTCAGAAACTCTGTATAATGTGATTGTGATAGATGTTTTTCTATCAGATCAAAGGTTAGACCGACCATTGTACCTACATATTTTCTAATATACTTGAGTAAAGCTTTATCATTCCTAAACTTACCTGTACCTGCTAACTTAATATACTTACTAGAATGACCTGATCCCAACCAATGCATCCATCTCATTGCTTCACGATCTGAACTATTATCTGGTGCTGTGGGTATTTCTATCTCATTTTCTTCCATTTTATCTGGTTCGGGCCAACGTATCATCATTAAACCACTGTAGAAACTGCCAACTTCTTTTTTAATCAGATTAGCTTTTCTCTTGAATAGTTCAGACATCATATTTTCCATTGTCCTGATTTCATCACTAGCACCAGTAAGAGCACCTAATACACCTGTACTATCCATCCATCTACGACCCTGACTATCAGGAGCAGACATCAAATCCTGTGCACCAGCAGCTACTACATCACCAGACAACTGAATAATGACTCCACCTTTGGTCTGTATACCACCAGATCCCATTGGATCAGAACCGAAATATTCTACTGCCATTTCAGAATCAGTTACTTGAGTCATGGTAGAAAGTGCTTTAGCAGATCCTTGCATTTTCAATACATTGAGTAAACCCCTATAGTCTGTTACGTGAATAGCCCATTCTTCTCTCTGTGTTTGACCAGTTATATCCAATCTCCGAAGCATCTGTTTGGACAAAGGAATATACCCCATTTTTTGATCATTCGGTTGCCAAATCAGATCATAAAGATTTTTCTGCCACGCAACACCTGATATTTCTTCACGTAACTGACTAAACCGTTTCATTATAATATCCTTTTCAACTCCATTATTTGTTTTCCTCTTGTGGATATTTGGTAGTTTTTGACCAATAATTTTTTCTATGAACTGCGATTCCATTATACCTTTTAGGTATTATATGCTTACGTTGACCACTCTTATTTGGATTATAGGTATTTCTACCTATACCCAACTGTGGATTACGATATTGTCTCATGCGTCTAATCTGTTGTTTTTTCGCAATACCCTGCTGAGGTAATATATCAAGTCGTTCTTCCCAAAATTCTCTCTCTTGTCTTACACGATGACGATTTTTCCAATTCCATTCCGCTTGTCTAGCATCTAATTCTTTTTTAGCTTCTTGCTGTAAGGATTCTTCTACAAGAAATTTTGGTTTTATTGCACAACCTGTAGACATTATTGCTAACCACATAACAATTATCCATATACAAAAACCTGTTATATATTTAATCATTTTTTGCTTCTTTTCTACAATCTAATTCTTTTTTGAGTTCAGCTGACTGATCACTGGTAGTCTTATCACTTTGATAATCACAGCCAACTATATGAAATAATACTGTGGCCAAACCACAGACAGCCCAAACTGACGTAGCAATTAATTTAATATACATAACAAACACTCCTAGCTAGATATACCAACAATAAAAAGATAAGAAATATAAATACCCATCCTATAACCCAAATACTAACACTATGACCTAATATATTGAATCTCATTATGATTCAAAAATACTATCTTCAAATTTAGTAAACGATTCAACTGCAGCTGATACTATTTGTTCAGCATCAACATCACCAAATACACCATAGGCTATAGCTAATCCATAAGCAGCTGCTGAGCCACCCATTGTAGTTTTTATCATAATATTATATGAATTTTTTTGTGTTACTTCTCGCCACATACTAAAAGCTTCTTGAGTTGCATCATTTGGTGCATATGGATAGAAAAACGATGCTAATCCTATGGCTCCAACTTCTTGATGTAAAAATGGATTTACCAAATCACCCTTTCTGAAAGTAGATGGGAAGAGTTGACCTGCAGAATTTTCTCGCCATTCTTTGTAAGTGGTGTAATCTAAATAATCACCACTCATATTCCAATAAGGTATCACAACAAGTGAACCAGCCTTTTTCCATCCTTGTATAGCATCTGAATTGTTCAGTTGTGGTACATCAGCCTCAAATTTATCTACGCCAAGATCCTTTTCTCTTTCAGATGGTAAAACTGCATCATCTACCAAATCCATAACATCAGCCATAGTGTTCTTTTCGACTGCATCGAAATATTCTTTTAGCCTATTTGTAGTATAGGCATCAACTTCCCAATCATCAACAGGTTCTTCACCATATACTGCATCTACTGGAATATTATTCCTATTTCCTTTTCCTTCTAATTCAAGTCCTATGTGAGAATTAGTCGCGCCCATCAATACAATTCGGAAATCATTCAATAAAATTTCATTCCATGCTCTATAGTCCTCGCCTGGATCTGTAAGAATTCCTTTAATAGCATCATATCCGCCTGCTTTGAGTAATTTCTCAATTCCATCAAAGTACTGCTTTATTATCCATCCTTTAGCTTGTTTAGTTATCTTAGTAGGCGCTAACCAATATCTTTTCCGACCATCTGCGAATATAGATTCTGAATATTTAAGATGTATATCTAAAGGCTTTGGAATCTTAGCCCAAAATTTAGCTAACTCTGTTTGCTTTCCAACTTGAAAATCAAGTGGATTAAACCTTTCTGATTTAAAATCATGAGCATAATGATATGCAAAATTCTGAAGCCATTCATCCTTCTTGAATCTTTTCCAACCCCTTATCAATATCTCTTTTTTTAACTGATATATATCACCTAACAAATCATTGATTTTTCCAACATTTCCTTCTGGGTCATCTGTATGCTTAGATTGATAACGCAACTTTTCCAAGCTCATCCATTTGCGACCTTGTCTATCTAACTTTGTCCAAAAATCACGAGCTGCACTTATCACTGGATATCCATAGATTATTGTCCAAACACCACCTTCTGTAGCTACACCGCCCTCGATTAAAGAACTCAGCTGCTGGCCTGGATTTGTCATGGCAGATATCTGCCGAGCAGAATTTTGTATTTGAATAAGTGTACTTACATTATCTAAAGATGTGATATGCACAGCATAGAGGGGCAAATTTATCTGCCCCTCAATCCGCTGAATCATCTTTTTACTCAAAGGAATATGCGGATAAAAGTGAAACGCATAATCCTCTGTTTTTTCTGCAGCTTCAAATAAAAGAGTTTGGAAATTTTTATAAGTTTTCATTCGATTAGCCTAACAGTAGTTATTTCACTACCATAAAAAGATTTACTGTCACCGTTTTTAGTATTTATAACTACCCTATCCTCAAAATCATCCCATTGAACAGTACGAACTGTTCCAACAATAAACTGACCTTTACCTAATAAAGCTATTTGCCTTTTTTCTTGTAATGCGTATTTACAACATTCTACATTTTTATATACAGAATCTTTTATACTCTCGAAACGCTCGCCATTAAGGATCATGGATGCCCCCTTAAGCCTCTTTAGAAAAGGCCAAAAACTAAAATGAAAATTAAGAAAATTATTGTACCTATGAGATCAGCTATAAATTTATCGTTGTCGTCCATTATTGGCAAATTTGGTTGTTCCCTCCTGCAATAAAGCATTATCTGCTTCTGAATTACTAAACCAATAGTCGATTACCTTTCCCCAACTTCCGACAAAAGCACCTAGCATTATTAGCAAAATTTCTTTCCACTCTGTTTTAATATCATTACCCAATGCTATTTGAATCATCATTAAAAGTAAAATTCCACTAAAAATACCAACAATGCCTGCCGTAGCCATCCAATTTTTTTGTGTACGGTATCTTATTAAGTTCAAAAGTTCCATATTAATCTCATCATGTGATTCTTGAGCTTTCAACCTAAGCTCATCTTCAATAGTTTCTTCATGTGCCTCTTGGGCTATTTCTAATAGTTCATTTTCTATATCATCAGAATCTCGTATACTTTCTGACATTGACTATTACCTCCTTTTAGCAATCTGCATACTTAGCGTTCATTTTAGCTACATAATTTGCAAAATCTTCTTCTGCTTCTTTACGTGCTTCCATCAAATAACCATGTTTTTTGTAAGATTTTGTCATATCTTCTGTGGCAGTTATAACGTCTTCTTCTAATTTTTTATGATTAAAATACTTAGCCCATCCATCAGCCCATACAGATTCTCTTTGGACTATTTCAGCCAAAATATCACCTTTAATCTCCTCAGTTGTAGAAGTGGGCAATGCTGATTTTATTCTAAATATCAATTCTAAATATTCACTAACAAATTCCTGAGAAATCATTTCTCCTGATACAGTTGTAGTAAAAAAATTAAACGTTTCATAAGATTCAAGATAATCACATGAATCCAGTACTTTTTTAATCAGCTCTTTTCTTAACCAGCTCACATCACTCGAAAAATCTTTTGTCAAACTTTGATATACGCCCATAACTAACCTCCAAATAATTTACTAACTAAACCACTTCCCAATCTAAAACCCACTGCCCAAGCAAAAACACAAAATGACAGTATAAAACTCCATACTAGCAATTTGTACCAATCTAAATCAAACATTATGTTATCTCACAAGAGCCTCCACTACAAGCCAACTCCCCCTGTAGATCAGTATTATCATCAATTTCTACTACATCTTCAAGATTAATTTTTGATATATTTATAATATTTTTTTCATAATCACTTTCCGTAATATCTTCAAATGGTGCTTGAACATATGTACCATTATCATATGGCAAAAATGACAAGCCATTGAACGAATCTTGATTATTCCATAGCCAATCAGAAACTTCACCCCATTCTTCGGGCTTAATAGAAATGGTTGCGGACACATTATGAGTATTCATACCCCCTTTATGACCAGGCTGTACCCAGTTTTCATGAAAATATTTAATACGCTTTAATAAATCTTCAACATGTTCTGTTCGAGTAATGGCCATTAATGGTGATTTCACTGGAATCGTTATAACAGCATTATTACCAAATACTTCATCTTCTATTATATCAGGATTAGTATTAAGGAGATATTGATAAATATCTTCATTTTTACCGACTCTGATTCTTCTGTTATAATAATCATTATGCCAAGCATGTATACCTGAACTAGTTCCTAATACCAGACTGCCAGTACCTTCTGGTTTAATACATGTTATCCTTTTGGCTGGATTGACACCTATACTCTTGGCCACTCTTTGATTTTCCTCAGTAGCCATATCAGCCGCTCTTTTAAAATCATACTGTGTATGGTCGATTGAAGCTATTCCTGTTAATGATACACCTAATAATGATTCCTTTTCTGTGATCTTTTTCCATTCTGGCTTCAAATAATGGAAATCAGTATATGAAGCTTGTAATGTACCAATCAAGGTAGCTGCTTTTGTTCGTTCCTCTAAATCTTGTTGGTCTACAATTGTAGATACATTAATAGATGTCAAATTGCAGAATTGATTAGCATTAAGGCTAATTTCACAGCATGGATTTGAACCCAATTCTACATTGTTAGTGAAATATAATCCTGGCTCACCACTACCTGATTTTTTAATAACATCCCATTTCTCTTTAAATACATCTTCAGTGATTAAAGATCTGGCTACCACCATTGAATTATTAGATCGTGCTCTGTATCCATACAAATAGTACCATTGCAATACATTTTCTTTTTTCAGCTTCTCGAAATCTTCTTTTGGTAGCCATACATTTTTTTCTTCATGAAATTCATCTTCACGAAATACATTAACACTTACATTGTAACTACCATTCACTTTTCCTATTACTTCATTGATTTCAGCTCTATGCAATGCTTTACAATTCAACATAGATTCATCATTAATACTGAAAAGTGATATTAAAGCAGATCGGCGTATTCCACCTGCCAGTACAGCATCGGCTATAATACACATTATGTCATGACATTCCAATGGAGTCAGTTTATCGCCATCTAATTTCAAATTCAATATTCTTTGAAGTTCATTTAAGCATACCTTTAATGGTTCAGGGCCAGGAGCTTTGCCACCACTAATAACCAAGCGTGCACCCTTTTCTCTTATAGCCCTAAAATCAAATAACGGCAATGACCTATTATCAAAATATGCTCTCATCAACACTTTGATCGAATCTGCCCATCCTTCGATGCTGTCCTGTATCAAATATCGTCTGGATTTTATTGGTTTTCTGATTTCTGGCAATTGATCTACATGATGCCTTTGCACTGAATACCCAACCCCTGAACCAGACAGCAATAAAAACATTGTTTCCCAAAAAGCGCCAGGTTCAACTATAGGTAAATATGAACAATTAAACATTCTAGTTGGATTTACTTCTATAGCTGTTCCAGCAAATTGCATTGATCTCATTGATGGTATTACTTTTTTATCATACACATATTGATAAGCTTTGTCTATTTCACCCTTCATCTCAGGGAATTTTTTAATATGCATATTCTTGTTTCTTGTTACTGTTTCTTCAAACGTTTCTCTACGATTCTTTTCTCCTAAGTATTTTGCGTATTTCATATGATGAACTAAATCACTCAATACTTCTAAATTTGTTTCCATTAATCTGTTCTCCCATTAACATTTACACCATTTACTAAGCGCCAAATTAGCGCCCATACCTTTGAAGGTATTTTTATTTATTAGATCTAGTATTTTCTTTGTATTCATTCCTGATAAAAAAATTTCATTAATATCCTTCTCATTCAAATTCTCTGGCCAAATACAAATAGTATAATTCATTGATATATACTTTCTCATTCGATTGATAGTATCCCTATTTCTAGGTTCATTATCCATTACAATGACTGATTTATCGTTTGGTACAACAGTTGGCAACACATCACAATCTCCGCCACCCAACGCAGCACAATTTGGTATAAATAAACTATCAAATGGCCCTTCCACTATATATATCTTTCTACTAAAATCTATTCTATTCAATCCAAATATTTTTGGTTTATTTTCTTCAACTGTTATAGTCACATATCTTTGATTGTATATAGATGGATCTATACTTCTGCCCTGCAAATGCGTTAATTTAGAATCTTTCGTATAAAACGAAATAATGATTCTACCCTCAGTACCTAAGTTTGGATACTTGTTAGGTAAAAGTGCATCTACATAAGCATGAAAATTATCAGTCCAATGCAAATCTGAATATTCTGTAATACCTCGGTTGACAAGATATTTTTTCCCTTCATGATTATCAGGCAGAGATCCCATTGGTATCAAATTGTCTAATTTTAATTCAATATTTTTGCTAAATTTAGGTTTACTAAATGTGTATACAGGTTGGGTTCTATCATTATTCTGTTTAAATTTCTCAACAATGTACTGTTTGTGTAATTCGACATCATAATCTTTTAAAAAATTGAACACATTACGACCGATTCCACAATTATGACATTTATAAATCATATCAATTTCTTTTCTATAGAAAAAACCACGAGCCTTATTTGGATTTTTCTTAGAATCGCCGCAATACGGACATCGAAATTGATACAGATAGTCACCCTTGCGTTGAAATTTGCCCAATCTTACAGATAGTTTGTTGATGTAGTTAATATCAATGTGAATCATAGTATATATTATACCATATCTAGGTGGGGTTTGTCAAGGCTTATTTTACTAAATTTATAATTGACAATATGGCACTAATAAAAGCAGGAACACCTGCACCAAAAAGGATAGCTTTCCAGCCTATGCTTAATGAAGTTTCCATGCGTTCAACTCTCAGATCTAAATGATGTATATGATTTTCACGCAATGATCTTATTTCATTTTCAAGAGATTCAATTTTCTTGAAAATACTTTTTAATTGTTCTCGGATGAAATCAGTTTCAGATCTTTCAGAATTCATTCTCTGCCCTCTGATTTACGCTTTTTCTTCTTCTTTTTATTCTGCTCGATCCATTTTTTTCGTGATTTCTTTGATAGGATTGATGGATTAGTTAAACTTGGAACATTACCAGTGGTTACACTAGTCACAGGTGCATTTTCATAAAAAAAATCTATAAATCTCTTAATTCCCATGTCTGCCTCAATCTTTCTACTATATTTTGATCAATTTCTATCTCAACAGTATTTATATCTTTGTTACTTATGCCTGTAATAACATCTGGCAATACATTAAGTCCAACTAAAAACGTTTTCAGTAATGGCCAATATTTTTCATCCAATTTAAAAAATAATATTTTTGTAGCTGGCTCCACACCGAAAATATTGTAAAGGAGAATCAAATGATTGGTTATTAGCCTATCTTTCAATTCTCCTTT
>PBYE01000019.1 GCA_002729495.1 Chromatiales bacterium | reverse complement strand
TCGTTTTCGCAGTTGCGATTCGATGTTTGCGCGGCTATTCTTTAGTTATTTGGTGGTTGGCGTCGCCACCGCCGGCTCCAAGATATCAGGTCGTGTGCATGTGACGTGGCCTATGGTTTGCGCACGCGGCTCGCTGGCTTGTTGAAGAGACGAGGCGGTTCTGTCCTTGGCCGCGTCCAGGTTGGTGAGCGAGCGGGCATGCGCGAAGGCGAGCGGAGGAAAGCGACAGTGTTTTGGAATTGCGAGCGTGGCGTGCAGTGCATCGTCGGACTGCGGGGAATCAATCGGTCAAATCTGTGTTGTGGGACAGGTCTTGGCTCTTGTGTGCGTTTGGTTGGGGGGCACGCTGTTTTGATGTTAGGCGGCCCCAGCGCGGCTTCACGTGCGGCTGCCGTAGTGCGATGCTTCGTTTGTGGTCGGGTTGGCCGTTTCGTTGATTGATGGCGCCAGTGTTTCGTGGGAGCAGCAGCTCCTGTTTGAAATGGTCGGTGGTGGTCAGATCGGCATTCGCGATGCGCATTGGCGACGGCGGGCGTTGCCGCTCAAGTTGCGTTTTTGAAACAATTCATTGTACGTACGCCGTTCTCTGTTTACATGTCAAATCTTTCCTCGCGTTCGTTTCCGGAGTGCCAGGCGACGGAGGTCTGGGCACCGAATTTCGACGAAGAACTTTGGAATCTCACGAATCTCATACAGGGTCTTGGAGCTTGCGTCATCGCATTCGATGTCGAATTTCCGGGTTTCTTTGTGGACAGCCTGCGCGGGGCGCCGCGGGACCGCCAATACCAGACGTTAAGATCAAATGTGAATCTATTGAGCCCGATTCAAATCGGCATCGCCGTCGCGAATCATGAAGGCGCCGTCGTCGGGCTGTGGGGGTTCAATCTGCATTTTGACTTGCTCTCGGATTTGCACACTGGGTCGGCCGTGGCGCTTTTGAACGATGCAGGGTTGGATTTCGCTTGCCATCGTTGCAGTGGCGTCCGTCATGCAATTTTTCGACGACGGTTTGCGGAACTGTTCCTCCCAATGTTGGACGCAGCGAAGCCGCGATGTCAAATTGTCACTTTCGCAGGTGCATACGACTACGCGTATTTGATCAAGTTGTTGCACGGCCCATCTTTGCCTGAAACCGTTGATGGGTTTGTATCGCTTGTGGATGGTCTGTTCCCGTGCCGGTGTGAGTTGCGTGACGGTTTGCCGTACGGTTCTCTCGGGTCGCTCGCTTCGGAGTTCGGCGTGCCGCGAAGTGGTCGGGCGCATTGTGCAGCCAGCGATGCTTTGCTCACGTTGCGGCTTTACCATGCGGCTTTCGTAACCGATGGTTGCGCGGCTTTGCTTGCTCCGCATGGGTGTGTTGACAGCTTCCAAATCTCCTCGACGATGTTTCGTCACCCGCCTGGGTTGAGCGTTGCCATGCCGTATGGTGGCTTGGCTTGTGGTTCTGCATCAGGCCTCGTCCCTGCCGAGCGCAACATTTCAGGCAGGAGTTGGGCCATGCAAGCTCGGTGGGAGGCGTGCCGCGGTATTGGTAAGGTTGTCCCGACGCATTTGTGGTGCGTCGCTGCGCGTGAGGCCGCGTTTGCTTGTGTTGGCTGAGCCGTGACTAGCAGAAAGCTATTTTCGGCCAGGGGGCCGCAAACGCGCGCGGAGATCGTGAACGCCATCGCCGTCGCTGGCACCGGTTGCGAATTTTGCAGATGCATGCCGAGAAGAGCATGAGCATTGCACATAAGCAGCGGCCCCACGAGGCTCGAACCCATGTTGCCACACACATTGCTATGCTAGACGAAGTGGTCGTGTGTTTGCGTGCGTGCGGACTTGCTTGCGTGCTCGCGTGCGTGCGCGTGTGTCGTGCGTGCTGTCGCGGGCGCGCGCGCTTGCGTAAGAGTATGCGTTGGGCAGACTGGGTCAAATTGAGAATTCCGCCCAGAGGAATTCGAGTGAGTTTGTTGTAGTACGGTACTTTCTGATCTGAATCTGATCTGCGCATTTGGTGTCCTTAATATAAACGCAAAACAAGCTCGCAAATTCGCTAGCCCGAAACGCGCTCAGAGGTACACAGCGATATTACGTACCGAGCTTGCATGACTAGATTTCATCGTTTTCTCAAAAAATGATCGCCCGAGAGGGGGGGGGCCATTATAGTGTACCTCCTTGGTGTCCTTAATATAAACACAAAACAAGCTCGCAAATTCGCTAGCCCGAAACGCGCTCAGAGGTACACAACGATATTACCTACCGAGCCCGCAGTACTCGTTCGCAGTACTATTGCTAGTGCGAGTAGCAGTGCTAGTGGTAGAACTTGAGCTAGTACTAGTACTGGTGCTGACTCGTACGAGTGCTGGTGCTAGTGCTCGCGTGTTCGGTTGCCGTGCGTTTTGCAGCAGGCATTGGAAGTCAGTACTGTCGTTGTTGTTCGCTGTCGTTCGCGCGTCCGTGTGGCTCGTGATGTTTCGGTTCATGTGTGCGTTGAGTTGCGCTTGCGGTTCCGTCGCGCTTCGTGGCCGCGAGGCCGGTGGCGATTTCGCAGCAGAGTTGGCGGGCGCGATTGCGGACATCGCGCGCAAGGTTGCGCTTGAGGACGGGTACGGCGATGAGTTTGCGTCAGCCTTCTCGGCAGGCCAGCGCAGGAGCACAGCAGCAAACGGCGCGGTTGCATTTGCGGACGTGCGGGGCGGCGAGGCGGATTACACGTTGACATTGCGACCGCCAGAGGAGGCGATGGGCGATGTTGCCCAGTCAGTTTCTGCACTTGAGGCGGCCGGCGTTGCAGAACGGAATTCCGCCAAGGAATCGTACGCTGCGGCTTGGCAGCGGATGCTCGACGCGGAGAAGCGAGCCACGCAGAGCATTTTGAGATCAGAGTTGGCGTCTCTCGCGGCGGCAGGTGCACAGGGAGCGTGAAGCAGATCTTCCGTTCGCAGGCCAGTGCTTGCTCATGATTCGTACGGTTGTGTCGATGCGTGCCGCTCGTCGCGTTTGGTGTCTTAGTCGCGCGCGCGCGATTGACGTCCGTTACGTGTTGGCAGCGTTCATTTGCATTCTCTGGTCGTTGTTCGCTCTCGGGTTTGGCATGTGTGCGCGCGGGCTCAGCCGGGTTCGGTTTGCAAGTGTGGTCGTTTGTTGGCGTCGTTGCGTTTTCCGGTCGTCATGTTGTCTTTGATTGCGCGGGCCGTGTTGGCGCGGGTTGCTTTGGCAACGGTTGCGCCGGGGCAGTTCGGGATGCAAGATTTGCAAGCGATTGCAGAGGGTGCCGTCGCCGCAGCTGATGCTTACGTGGCTGCGGCGAAGCGAGCGCCAACTTCGGCGCAAGTTGCCAGCGACATTGCAAGGCAGGATGCGGAGATGCTTGCCTCTTTGAAGGGGAGGCTCGGGCTCGAGGAGCAGCAGCGCGAAACCATCGATTTGACTGCGGGCGGTCGTTGCCCCCGTTGCGTGCGTGATTATGGCAGTGCTTGTCCGGTTTCGTGGGCCAGCGTTGGCGATGGAGTTTGCGAAGCGTCGGCCGGTTACAGCGGCACGTGCCCGTCATATGGCTCGTTTTTCGCATTTGCGTTGCAAGACAAGAAGGACTTTGAGCAGCGGTGTTCCGCGTGTTGGCCGTGCGTTGGCGCCGGCCGGGTGGTGTCAAAAGTTCGCGGCGCTTTGCGCGGCGATGCAGGCGCCGGTTTTCTGCAGACTTCGAATGCGGCTGCATCAGACGCAGTTGCGAACGTTCGGTTGGTGGAGCCGGGCAGTCGAGCATTAAATGCCGCAGTTGCTTTGCGCAATGGTGTTTCCGACGCGCTTGCGGCGGTGGAGGAGAGACAGCAAGCAGATGAGGCAATGTACGCCAGCATGGTTGCTTCATCGAATGCGTTGGCTCGCGACGCGCGGGCTGTCATCGGTTGATGCGTGTCTTCGTCGGGTCTGCGCCCCCCAGTGGGGGTTCCGAACGTGAGCGTGTTTCGCGTGCGTGGTCGGTTCGGGCAGGCTGTGGTTTGTGGCGCAGTGCAAGTTTTGGTCATGCTCAGCTTTTCGCTCATGGGTTGTCGCGAGCGCGCGGTTGTGTTTGGTCGTGCGCGTTCGGGAGTCGTTCGTTGTGCCACGGTCGCATTCGCCAGTTCGTGTTCCGGCATGGTTTTGTCGTCGCGCGTGTTTGTTCTTTTGGTTGCCGGGCAGGCGTTCGGGCAGTCCGCTTGGCAAGCCGGCGAGCCCATATCTGTAAACATCGATTACGACGTGCCAGCGGTTGGCGTTGAGGATGGCGCGGCGCTCGTGCAGCGGAATTTCGGTTTGGAGGCGAAATTGACGACGGCAGCGCCAGTGCAGGCAATGACACACGCAAACGGTTTCTCAGCGGCTGCTTTGCATTCAGGGCAACGTTTGCGTGGCGACGCGGTACCGCCAGGTGAGGCAGAGGTTGTCGTGCACGTGCCCGGGCCAGGCTTCAGTTTCGCCGAGGAAGCAGCTCTCCTCGCGGAGGTGAATCAGCAGTTCGGTTTGTTGAAGGGCCTCGTCGGCCAGCAGCGTTCACAGGAGGCCCGTGCTCTGTCCGTTGCGGGTGGTTTGGCAGAGCGGGTTGCAGGCATCGCAGGTCGCGACCGATTGCGCAAAGCCAGGGCTGTCAACGAGCCAGTTGCAGAAGCCGAGGTTGCGTCTTCGCATGTCAGCGGTTCCGGCCGCCAGCTTGGTGAGTTTGTTGCCGAAGTGGGCGCGGGCGGTTACGTTGCCAGGCGTGCCCTTGAGGAATTGGTATCGCTTGCTTCCGACCCCGGCGCGCGGAGTGCGATTGCTGCTTCTGGTGCTGCGCGCACGGCTGCGACGTTGTTGCAGCGCACGGGCACCGACGAAACAAACCGCGCCCTTGCAGGATCATTGTTGACGTTGTTGTCGGGCATGCCTTTGGCCGCAGAGGTCTCCAGCGAAATCACTGGTTCTGGTGGGCAAGTCGAAGTCGTTCTGCCCCGGCCGTCCAGGGTCTATGGGCCCGACGCGGTAGCGATGCAATTGTCGTCTGGTGTCTTCCCGAGCCATGTCCAGGCGTGATCGTGGCGCGCTTGATCTCCGCAAGCCAGTGCTTGCTTCAGCGGGTCCGCGTTTGGTGTTGTGATGCGCGTTTGCGTTTCGTGCGGTCGGTTGGCGTTGTGGCAATGCATGTTTGGGTGTGTTTGTGCGCGTCTTCGTCTTTGTTGTGCGCTTGTGGTTCGAAGGGTTCGGTTCGCGCCGTGTTGTGCTTGTCTCGGTCGTGTTGCGTCGTGCGTCCGATGTTGCGCGTTTGTTTGTTCGCCTTTGGCTTTGCGGCACATCATGTTGGGGCCGCGCCAGTGGTGAATTTGCGGTTGTCGCCGCCGCAGGCGCAGTTGCCGGAGGTCAGCGCCGAAATCGATGGGTTGGATGCATCCAGGGAGGCTGCGGAAGCGGCAGGTCTCCGCCGCTTGGACGCTGCTTTTGAAGAGGCTGTCAGGGACGCAGAGGTTCGAATCAAGGGCGTGGTCGCCAACGCTGTTCCGGTTTCTGCGCCGGGTGTGCGGACTCCAGTTGCTCTGTTGGGCGCGTCGAGGAAGCGCGTCGGTTCGCAGGGCGGGTTTCTTCTGCACGTGTTGCCGGCCAGCCCCGTGAGCAATGCCGTGTTGAAAAAGGTCGCAGTGGTGGAGCGCGTTCGCAACGCGGAGGAGCAAATGTTGATCGATCAGGGTGTCCACGAACTCGGTCTGCTGGTGGATGTGGTCGTTGCGCGGTTGCAGGCGGCGTTGCGCGCGCGTGGCGCTGCGTTTCTTGGTTCAGGCGTTGCGGGTGAGCCTGCTGTTGACGTCCGTTTGCTTCCGCCGGCCGAGCCTTTCGCGACGGTCGCAGGGTTAGTTTCAGAGATGGAGGGGCGTCGCGACGCAGCGGAGGACCAATTGAGGAAGCACATTGTGGAGTTGGAGCTGAAGTTGCTGCAGCGGATGAGTGGCATGGTTGCGGCCGCGTCGGGGTGAGTTCTCGGCGTGTTTTCGCGAGGCCCAGTGGCCTTTGAACTGTGCTTGTGACGTTGCCGGTTGCACGCGGGTGCGGCTGTGTCGTTGCGACGGGCCATGCGCGCGTTGTGGTTGCACTGTGTGTTGCGTTTTTGGTGTTGCGTGCACGCGTAGCGTTGTTCAGGCAAGTTGGGTTTGTTTACGTGCGGTCGTGCGTTGTCGCGGTTTCGTTCCGACATGTCGTTCTGCGTGCGGGCATTCTTTGCTTTGGCAGTTTGCGGCGTGCCAGCGGTCAGCAAGCACACGCGCGTGGACGTTCATTTGGAGGCAGCGCCGCGTGGCGCGTTGTGGTCCGGCGGTGCTGGCGTGGCAGGTGTGTCGAGTGTTGGTTTCCTGTCTGCGGGTTCTTCGTCCGGCGGCGGCAGCGGGTTCGACCGCGAGACGCAAGCGCCAATGGTCTGGTTGAATTTGCACAAGTCGGGCGCCCACGTGTCGGACACATCATCAAGTTTTGGCGCTTACGCAGCGCAGCGGCTCGCAGACCTCAAGCAGCGTTAGTCGGTTTCTGTGTGCGCGGCAGCCAGTGCTGCTTCAATATGTCCGTCGCGTTCCATGGTGCACGTTTCCGCGGGCTCGCGTGTATGTGTTGCGCGCATGCGTGTGTGAACGTTCGTCGTCGGTTCGCATTGTGTCTTTTCGTCTTTGGCGTTCTTGCGAGGTCCCAAGTCGTTTGTGCCGACCGTTGTTTCGCCAGTCAGTGTGTCGCGATGCGTGTTTGTGCGGCGTTCTTGGTTCTTTCTCTTGTCGGCGCGTTGCGTTTGTCGCCGGCGGCGCCAGCACTTGACACAATTACCGGCGTCTTCGAACATGCGCCGGTGGAGCTCCACGAGTCCCGCGGGGACGTCGAAGCGACAAGCGCGATTATGCGGCAGTTGGGCGCGCAATCGGGGCCCGTGTCGCCGGCAGTCAGTCGGACCGTTGAACCTGCGAGGCACCACGCGATTGCATCGTGCGACCGCGATTTCGCGCAGCCGTGTCCGGACCAATTCGAAGCAGTTGGCGCAGGCAAGTGCGCCCCAGGTGCAGGTTATCAGGGGCCGTGTGGCGGCGGTGCGCACAGCTTTGATGGTTTGTCAGCGGCAGCGAAGGACCGTTGGTCAGAAATGTGTTTGGCGTGGTGGCCGTGCGTTGCATGCAGGCGTGATTTCGCAGTGCTTTGCCCAGGCGGGTGGGTCGTCGACGCCGGGGCCCGTTGCAAACCGACTGTTGCTTACGCAGGCCCGTGCGGCGCGCCGGTGGATTTCGCGGGTTATACCCGGGACATGTTCGCGCAATGGTCGTCGGGTTGCGGTGCGCATTGGCCTTGCGCGGGCAGCGCGGGCGGTGACGCGTAGTGCGAAGCTTTGTGTGCGTGGCGTGGGCCAGTGCCCACTGTTTCCAGGGTCGCAGTTTTCGGTCGTCTGGCCGTTTGTGTTGTGCATTCGTTTGTCTGTGTGCGCAATGTGTGTTTGTGTTTGTGTTTGTGTTTGTGTTTGTGTGTTTTGTTTTGTTTTGTTTGCTTAATTAGGGTTTGTGTTTGTGCTTATGTTTATGTTTATGT
>PBYE01000018.1 GCA_002729495.1 Chromatiales bacterium | reverse complement strand
TTTTTTTTTTTTTTTTTTTTTTTTTTTTTTTTTAGCATTTCGGAATAATAGTTATAAGTAGTAAAATTTCATATGCATACAAAACGAACTCTATCTTCTCAATCTAATTTCGTCCTACTTTTTATCTAAAGAACAATAATGACTAAGAAGTTACATGAATTTCTTCCTTTTCCTCTTCGGGTTTACTCTCTTGTACATATCTATCTAAAAACTCTGATGGTATTCCACCAACTTGGGCATACTGTTTAATTCGCTCGTGCATCGTTTGGGTAGAGAAATAATCAGCTTGAGCAGGTGATCGACGACTACCTGAACTAGAAATACTCGGTCGTCGACCCGTAGATGTTGAACGTCGCAAATGAGAGGCCCCTCGTCTGTCTAACGGGCTTGACACAACAGGAGCATTGCCAGTTAAAGATCCTGCAGCAGCAGATCGTTTGTATAAATCCTGAGATAATATTCTCAAGTTAGTGTAGAATTCAGCCGTGAATTGAGGGTTGGAATCGTCGGACATATCCGACGGATTAACCTTTATGTGAGATAGTGCATGGATAGCAACTAATCCAAAGTCACCAGATGAGGAAAGACGAGTCGTGTGAATATACAAGACCTGCGAGCTTTCGTCGTAGAGATAGCTGTTCTTGAAAGAATTGTTTGCTAAATCAGACGGAGGCAAAGAACTTGCTGCTTCAATTTTGACATGTGTTAAACCAATCATTTCCGCCAAATGACGTCCGAAGTCCAACCGGGCATGTTCTTGTACCGACAACTTGTCATCACTAACCACAACTAATGCCTCACCCTGAGGCGGATTACTTGAGTCCACATATACACCAGGAGATATTCGAGGTGACTCCACCTTCTTCTCTGGTAAAACTGTAGATTGCGAGGCTGTTTGTGGATCCTTGTTTAGAATGCCACTAACTTCCAGTGCGGACATGATACGATCAATTCGCTCTATTTTAGCGGTATCCAAGCCCCCCCCTTGTGACAACGCCCCCCCATTCTCCAACACACTTATAACTTTATTGATACGTTCTAACTTTGCATCAATAAGTTGAATCGTTTGTGCCACAGCAGGTGACATATCCGCGCTTTGTAGAATGTTTCCAGATGTTGATAAAGGTTTTTGAGATTGTGTATCCGATCTCTCGTCAACAGTAGGCAATGGTGCCGTCGATGATGACATACCTGAAGTCGCTACCTGCTTCTTGGCAGCCATTTTAGTCTTCCTCTGCATTGCTAGGCGTGATTCAAGCTTCGACTTCCGCCGAGACCTTTCATGATCTAGAGATTGATTAACTGCACTTAAGTCTTTCTCAAACTTAGCTAATATTCTCTGTTTTTCCTCATTGTGGAGCTTTCCGGCCTCGTCTTGTTGCTTCTTTTCGAATTCCTCCTTCTGTTTCAACAAGTTTTGGCGTTTCAGTTCAATCTCTGAAGTCTCCTTGGTTTGTTCTTCCTCTAACTGCTTCTTCATCTTTTGAATGTGCTCTTCGTGCTGGCTACGGAGCTGTGATTCTGTCTCTTCTCGCTCCTTTTGAATTTTCTCTGCAGCTGAAGCTTTCTCCGCGGCCAACCGGGCACGATACTCCGCCATAATCTCGACCTGGCTTTTTCCCATGTGCTCATTCAGCTTTGCCAACTGTTCCGGATCTGAGTACATATTAATCGCAACAGAGACCTCTTCGAGCTGCTTTTGTCGAAGCGACATTTGTTGTTGCGTATGTTCTCGCTCTAGCATAAGCACAGCACGCTCCTCAGCTTCTGCTTGCTTCTTACTGAATTTTGTATCTAAATCATTCAATGAGAGCTTGATGAAATCATCTGTTGACTTTCTCGAAACAAGCTTGTCAACTAAATCAATACGTGCTTCAGCCTTTTCTTGCATGACAGTCTCTACAGCAGTTTTCAGCGCATTCACTCGTTGATCGAAGTGCTTTTTAAGAAGATCAGACATTTCTGCAGAGTGCCGATCTCGTAAAATTGCTTGGGCGGCTTCACTGAGATGATTTTCTGGCACAAGACCTTTTCCAAGAGTTTCTCTGAAACAGTGGTCTTCCTTCGCACGATCGACAAGATCCATGCTGTCCGCTGCCGCGGCAGCTTCCTGTAGCCTCTCTGTCCAAAGCATTTTAGCTTGGCGTAATTTCTCTTTTTCTTCTTTTTCAGCAGCTTGTTTCTTCGCCAGCTCTGCTAGAGCACGCTCCTATTGTTCCTTTAGCTCGCGCTCCTTTCTCGCTCTTTTTTCAGCCAAACGGTTTTCAAGGCGTTCTTTGCCTCCATGGATTTTGGCTGCTTCTCCTTCTAGTCGTTTCTTATCTTCCTTCTCCAATATTTCATGGAGGCGCTGTACTTTTCGTTGGTTCGCTTCTTCTTCAGCTCGTGTTTTGAGAGCTCGCTCTGTCTCCAATGCCGCTTCACGCGCCGCTGCAGCAGCAGCTTCCAACTCCTTTTCACGTGCTGCTAGCAGTGCAGCCTCCATCTCTTGTGCGTGCTTCTCTTCAAGTTCCGTTAGTAACTTCGATGTTTCCGATTCCTCGTTGTTTTGTATGGGTTCAACAGCATCTGCTTCTACATCAGAAACTTCGATCTCTTCGACAACAGAGTCCAGCTGTTTCTTCCTTTTGGCCTTCTTGTTTAGCCTCGACTTCAAGTTAGAACATTGGGCTTTGCGATCTGAAGCAAGTTGATCACGCAGCCGGCGTAATTCTGCTTCGTGCTGTTCACGTAGACTATTTATGGCGTTCTGAGCGTTCGATCGTTCAGACGCAGCAAGAGCAGCTTTTTCAGCTGCTTGAATGTATTCTGCATCCAATTCTTTTCGAATTTTTTCGTCTAACTCCTTCTTCTTGGACTCAACTGCCGCAATCTCTTCTTTATTCAGACGATCCGTCAGCTCTTGTCGTCTCTTCTCGTCAATCGCTCTGGCTTCTTCTAACTTCGTCCTCATTTCATCATCTCCGACGCCAGAAGTTTGTAGTTCCGACTCGTGAGTACTACTTTCTTGTTTCAGGCGAGCTTCAAATGCTTCGATTTCTTTTCGTTTGAGTTCCAGCATTTCATTTTGTAGCCGAATAATCTCTTCCTCGTATTGTTTCCGCAGATCTCCAACACGCTCTTCGGCTTCTTCAAGAGTTCGTTTCGCAGCATCTCTGGCAGCCGCAGCACTTGAGTAAGAGTCTTGTTCTTCACGCGAAAGGTATTCCTTTTCATCTTTCAGCAGACGTGATCGCAGTTCCTGAGACTCTTTGTCTTCCTTCTCTTTCAGTTCAACTTCGACGGGAGATGATTCAAACTTCGATATACTTTCCTGTTCACGAGCTACTGCGTTCACAAATTCATTTTCAATTTCATCATCGAGCTGATTTAGTATATCCTGTTCATCTTCAAATTCTACCGCAACCTGCGCTTCAACCTCTGACAAAGGTTTGTCACTCCTCGACAAGAGTTCACGCTTTCTTTGTTCTCGTCTTTTCTTCAAACGCTCCTGTGTAGCAGATTTTACGGCGGCTTTCTTCACTTCAAAAGCAACTTCCAACCCATTAATAGCTTTTTCGTAATCTAATCTGGATTGTAGTACTCTATCTGCAAATTCATCGTTTACTGCTGCCAATAAATTGTCCTTAACTTTTCGCATTTCTTGATCCAGTGCATTCAAGTCTGCGCTGTCTATCGCACACTCTTCCTCTGCGATAGACTCTGCATCTTCTTCAGACAAGCCTTTCTCCTCTAACTCTTTCTGTCGTGTGATACGTTTCTGTCTCAATTGCTCGTCTAACTCTTTGCGCTTTCTTCTATTCACAGCTGCAAGTCCATCTCTCAAGGCTGCAAGAGTATCATCCCTTGTGCGCATAATATTACTTTCATCAAGTGCCGTCTCTTCATCAATTGTTTCTAATGCGGCCTTCTCCTCAGCAGAAAGCATATCTTCTATCTCTCGCATATCAGCAATTTCTTGAGATGATAGTTCAGCTTCTGCTATCATCTTCGCCTCAGCTTCAGACGTCCCAGACTCTTGCAATTCCCTCTCGCGTCCTGAACGACGTTTAGCCATTTCGTCAGACTTCTTGCGCTTCAATTCAGCCTTTTTCTCTGATAGTTTTTCACGCATTCTGCGCTTCTTTTCTGCATTTCCCTTTCTGCACCGAGACAAATCTCTGTCAGCTTCCTTTACAACCCTATCCATCGTTTCTTCGTCCAATTTTTCCACAAAATCTTCGATTGCTTCACCCTGATTAATTTCAAATTCTGAGGCGCGTTTCGCAGCAATGGCTTCCGCTTCTTCTGGAGAATAACCTTCAGTAATGTAACCTTCTTTGATAACACTGCGCTGTCGACTAGCTTCTTCGGACAAGTAATGCTTTTCTTTCTCGCGAAATTCATCAAGTCCGCCATTTATGCAAGACTTAAACAGCTCTAATCTACGAGCAAGTTCAGCCTCCGCATTATCCAATTCCTTGTGAATGCTGTCTCGAAGACTACGCTCTTCATCCTGAAGGAAGTTGTTCAAATCTCGTTCTTGAGACTGTTCATAAGTCTCAGATTCAGCTTGTGCGACTTGCTTAGCTTGTAGTTGATTCAATCCATCTTCACGCAATTCAGCTTCACGTATTTGCCGTCGCATGGCAAGTTTATTTTGCAGATGCTTGTTGGCAGATTCGCGCCTATGCTTCAATTGCTCTTCAAGGCCAACAAGGTTTCGTTCATGTTCTGCTCTCTTGGATGCAACTTCCTGGCGTCTCTCCCTTTGAGATTTTATCAAGTCCTCTAACTTCTGGATTCGCAGCAACTCCATTGAATTCTCAAGGGCTTCCACTTCTTGTTGCTTCCTATTTCTCATTTCACGAATATTGTCTTCAACTTTCTCAAGTGATAACTGATGGGTCAATGCTGATTGGAAAGCGGCACACAACTCTGCATGAAACGAAACCGAACACGCAGCTAGCGCACCAGCGGCTTTCTGATCTATGCTGAGTAGTGTGGATTCTAGAAGCCCATCGTTGTCACACAAACTCTGCCTGACATTGACACGATCTAATTCATACTTCGTTAAAGTGGCTTCTTGCTCAGAAATATATTTATCCTTGGCATTCTGGACACGTTCAGAATAGCTATTAAGCACTTTCTTCTTGTCATCAGTGTGTTCTTTAACTTGAGATTCCATCCGTCTAAACTCATCGCCGGTACTCTTCTCAGCTTCCTCCACATCCTGTTTTATAGTTTCGTCAATGCTATCATAGAGTGCAGTTAATTCCTCTGCCGGCCGATTAAGAGATAATAAGCGTTTGCTTTCGAACTCTCGGAATGCATGGCCAGAAATAATTATTTTTTGTGTCCGTCGAAGAATTTCAGCACTAAACGATTCACGGTAATAACTCATCTGCTTACAATGGGATGCATCAAATGCCGTAAAGCTAGCTGCAAGGTTTGGTTCTATTCCCTCAACCATACAAGCGGCATGCTGTTGGGTCAATAGCATTCCCGTAGCAAGCGATGAGTAAGCAGCATTCAGCTCGCATTCCTCGCGCTGTATTTCCGCGTCGATTTGAATTTCTGCGTTTTTCACAACATATTCGGGTAAGTTTTTGTTACGATACAATGAGACCATAAACTCTTTCTTGGCAAGTAATGATGTGATAACTTCTCCCAGTATACTGCGACGAGATTTCTCAATCATGACAAGAAGCTTAAGTTCTCTTGCTGCATTCATTTCGGATGCTAATACCAATTCTCGTTCATAATCTGTAGCTGCACCTTCTTGGCGAGATTTCTCATCTTCAATTTCTTTTTTAAATTGCATGGAAAGCTTTCGAATCAACAACGAAGTATCCATTTTCTCATTTTCTCGTTGGTCATGAACAAAGCGACTGATTTCGTGCTCGGTAGCTCCTTGTCTATTGAGATCACTGAACAATTTCATTTCAGCGGCCTCTGCACGAAGACTGTTTTCGCCTAACTGCAAACGCATGCACCCATCATGGTATGAGTGCAATGCAACAATCATTCGATCGTGTAGGTTACTCAATTGGGACGACATATCAACCATAGGCCCCCATGAAGTTGCTAACGAAATAATCTCATCAACCTTTTTACCAACATCTTCCAAAATTAACTTTTGGGTCGCAATACCTTCTGAAACATACTCCTTACGACACTGTGACTCTATTTCAACAAAGTTCAAAATTTCATTTTGAGTGGTGTCGTCGAAATGTGATATACGCTTTCGAATGAATTCGGTTGTTACACTGAGTTCGTCATTTAGAAGTTGTGAAGATTCTGTAAACAACGAGTCAAGTTCTGATTTCAACAACGAGAAGTCATTCTCTCTCTCCTTTTTGAGAACAGTGACTTCATGTTCGATGTCAACATCGTCCAGGTTGTTTAACCATTTCTCCCGAATAGACCCCTCAAAATCTTCAACGCGAGTACGTTCCTTTACAATTTCAGAATACAATCTCTCAATATCGGCTGACTCTTCTTCGAAGAGACCTGTCATAAGCTTCTCCAACGAAACATCTCTATTCTCTACTTGAGTTCGTGATGAATGAAGTCGAAGCATATTCGATTTAGAAGGCGACCGTCCTAAATTTGAAGCAGAAGGAGACCTGGCCACATCAGGTGATGATGCTGACCTAGTTCGGTTTTCATTGTACAGATATTGTCTAAGTTTATCACATCTACGTTCCTTGAATTTACTGTTCAATGAGAAAAACTTGATGCGTGCCAGAGCTCCTAAATGACGCATTTTTACGGCGTATCTGGTGCTTGATAGCGTTACCACTTTAGATTCATACACAGAACGTTCATCGTCAGAAATTTCGACCGCAGTATTCGACCTCATAAGTGCGTTCAACCGACTGCTACGTTCCAACTCAAGTTTCTTTTCGAGCTCTTCCTTTTCAGTGGCATGCTTTTCATCTATGGCATTTTCATCTTCACTCTCAGGGATTTCAATGGCAAGGGCACTGGTCAATGCGTCTTTTTGACGCTCTCTCTCCAACTCAAGAATTTTATTTACAAGTTGAGCGTCGGCATCCACTTCATTAATGAGGTCTCCTTTGAGGTCGTCATTAAAGTTAGCGTGCTGCAAAACATCATCCTCCATTTTCTCCTGCATTTCAGCAAATTCATCCCTGTATTCATCACCATCTGAAACGTCTTCACCTTCATCGATAAGCGATTTACTCATCCTTCGTTGTTGATTTTGACCTTCACTAATACTATTTAGCAAGTTAAGCACTTGTTCCATATCTACTGATTGTGACGGTAATGACGACAAGAACTCATCTATTGCGGCTATCAACTCTTTCCTAGCATTATCAGCAAACTCACGGGTATTCTTGACGCCATCCATGCGCTCGTTAACTTTGAGCATTAACGCCATCAGAGCATTGCGCAAATCATCAAGGTAACCAGCAAATACATCAACAGCATCTGATCGCTTGTTATCGGCATCCACTGGATTTCCTATCTCCAATGCTTTCATTATTTCCTGCCCCAAAGTATTCTCATTCACAACAAGAACACTAACTAGCTTTGGTGATCGTTGAGAAAAAGCCTTAAATGCATCTTCGAGGCTGAGTGTAGCATTGTCAGTATTAGCATCAGCAGTGACACATTGATCGATTCCAGACAAAATATTTTGAGGAAGTTCGACATTGCTCTCTTTCAAGGTGTGTTCAAATGTTATTTTTGCACTTTTGTATCGGCGATCT
>PBYE01000017.1 GCA_002729495.1 Chromatiales bacterium | reverse complement strand
GCATCAAGTAAAGTATAGTGAAGAAGGTGCTGATTGGCATCGTAGAGAAATGAAAAATCATTTTAGGGTATAGGTGAAAATTATGGCAAGGTTAGATTTAAAAAAGAGATTGGGATTGGGAAGTTTAGTAGATAATATAATTGATAAAATCATGGAGCAGTTTTTAGAAGAAGGCAGTGATTTGATTGAATTAATTATTGACAGAATTAAAGAAAGTAATTTGGTTGATGATATTATCCAAGAAGTTACTGAAGCTGTGATTGAAGAAATCGTAGAAGCATTAACAGGCAGAGATGTTGATATAGAATTGGGCGATGATGACGATGAAGAACGAATATTGGATATGAATATCAAAACAGAAGATTTAGATGATACAGAATTTGGAATAGAATAATATGCCTACTTATGATTATAAATGCAAAAAATGCGGTGAATTATATTTAGATCAGACGTTGCCTATTGCTAATAGGTTAGATCCAACTAAATTTGAATGTACTACTTGTGATGAAAAAGCAATTGTATTAATGATTGGGAAGCCTGGAATGGGTGACAGTGTCAGATTGGGTATCAAACGGCCGCAATCTGATGTGATTGATAAGATGAAAGATATTAAAAGTAATATGCCTGGCAGCGATATGAAGTCAAGGTATTTTTAGGAGGAATTATGGCCAATTTGACATTTGAAGAAATTATAGAAGTTGTTTTAGAACATGAAGGTGGGTATGTAGATGATCCAGCCGATAGGGGTGGTGCCACCAATTGGGGCGTGACGCAAAAGGTATATGAAAATCATGTAGGGTATGAATGTAATAAAGAAGAAATAAAAGAAATGTCAGAAGAAATGGCAAAAGAGATTTATTTTGAAAAATTTTGGAAACCAAGTAGAGCCGAGCAGTTACCTGAAGAAATTCGTGAAACATATTTTGATATGGTTGTCAATCATGGGCAAGGTGGTGCAGTAAAAATATTGCAGCAAGGATGTAACAATAAGCGTAAAGCTGAGAATCAAATCGCAGTTGATGGTGGAATTGGCCCTAATACAATCAAAGCTGCAGCTAATCTTAAAGATTGGGAATTGAAGGTAGAACGATCTGGATTTTATTGGAACTTGGTTTTTGATGGTGCTAAATACACTAAAAGAACTAGTCAAGTTAAATTTATTCGGGGCTGGATCAGGAGGTGTTTTAATTTAGATGTTTAATCATATAGACGGATTACAATTTTTAGAGCCTACTGTGACCAATGAAGATGGTATGCGATATTATCAGTTCGGTGATATTGATAAGATGCCATCTATTACATCTGTTTTATCTAAACAGCCAGGGAAGATAAAAGGTTTAGCTGATTGGAGAAAAAGAATTGGCCAAGAGAAAGCTGCTTCTATAACTAGACGTGCATCCCGAGCAGGTACAATTGTGCATGGTATAATAGAAAAGCATCTGCGAAATGAAAAAGTAGATTTGAGTGAATTATCAGATATACAGGGTGCTGAATTAGGTTGGTTGTCGGGTGCTGATATGTTCAATACTCTATTACCTATATTAGAAAGAATAGATAATATCAATGCATTAGAAGTTCCTCTTTTTTCAGAGCATTTAGGTTTAGCTGGTAGAGTTGATTGTATTGCTGAATACGATGGGGAGTTGTCAGTAATTGATTTTAAAACCTCTAGTAAAATTAAAAAGAAAGAATGGATCACTGATTATTTTTTACAGTCTTGCGCCTATGCAATAATGTGGGAAGAAAGAACAAAAATTCCTATAACTCAAATAGTTATTATCATGGCTGTTTATTGTGATGATCCTATTATTTTTATAGAGCATAGAGATAATTGGGATAAAAAATTAGTAGACGTTATAGACGTATATAAAAGATTTATAGAACTGCCTATATAATTGTAATTGTATGTCAGCTGATCGTGCACAGTCTTCTGAGCGAATGGAGGAAAGAGTCGAAGAAACTCATAAAGGGGGATGGCACAAATATGCAGGAGTCGGTTCTACTATAACTTTGTTGCTTCCAATATTGAGTGAGTTTGAAGGTATAGGCGAAGAAGTTATGATGGGCGTAGGCGGTGCAGGAGCAGCTGGCGTATTTGCTTTGTTATTGAAATTTGGTAGAGTTACTTCTGTTGCGCAAGAATTGATTAAAGAACAAAATGGTTTGCATGAAGAAGAAACAGATGAAGAAAGGAAACAATTGAAAGCTAAAAGAAGAGCCAGAAAAAGATCTCAATATATGCATGATCCAATAGGATGGTGTGATTCAGAAATGGAGGGATATGAAGATGAAGAATCGGAGTGTCAAGAACAGGAAAAAACGGATTCGCAAGGCGAAGAATGTTTGGAAGAATAATATGTCTGATAGTCAGAAGCAAATGGCTAGAAGTAAGGCAGGAAATCTTGATACCTATGATAATGGTGTAATAAAATTTGGTGATACTGATGAAAAATAATAACATTATGATACAATATATAGCTTTACGCAATGCAATTTTGAAACTAATTTCAAAAAGAATGAAAATAGCCTTGACAAACGCTAGCTGAATATGGTATAATATAGGTAAAGAGAAAAAGGTATATATGTTTAAAGCAAGAGTTGATATGTTGAATCCTAAATTTGAACTTGAAGTCGTGACTCCGACCTATGATGAAACAATAAAATTATTGGATGCTCTTATTGAAAAGTTGAAGCCAGAACCGAGTAGTGGATATAATATCAAATTAGATGCACCAGAAAATGATAGTAGTGGATTGAAGATCACTACTTCGGATGAAAAACTTAATACTCATATGGACTTGTAATCGCTTGAGTTTGAGTTGTTGGTATTTTGGACGCCGGTTCGACTCCGGCCAGCTCCACCATTATGGGGCTGTAATTGGAATTCGACAGGATATGACAATGATAAGAACAAGATTACCTGTGGTGGCAACAGCCAGAAAGTTGCAAACAAACAATTGGCAATAACCAATTACCAATGGCTGCTTAAAAGAAACAAGCAAGCCGGGGTTTGGTCAATACCTGTCAACAGAAATTGACCATTTTTCAATCACATTCCCAAGTACACTCCAAGCGAATGTGATGAAGGATAGCCGGCCGTCCTACGAGATACAAGTGGCCGGCGCTACTTAAATATGGAAGATTTTTTAGGAATAGTACTTTCGGTATCATTTAGTGTGGCTTATATTCCACAAATGATAAAGATGGTTAGACGAAAAAGTTCAAGAGATGTTAGTTTGATAATGTTGATAATTAATGGGATGGGTTATTATTGTGGTTTGGGGTATGTCCTAATGAAAGATTTGAATGCATTTTGGCTATTTTTCAATTATACATCAGGATTGATAATGACTTTTTTATGTGTTGTAATGTGGTCGATTTATAAAGGAGAGAAATCATGAATCAAAAAGATTTACATGAAAAGATTTTGTATCCAGTGACTAGAGTAAAGGCTGGAAAAGCTGGCGGTTCTGGTGTTTTAGTATACAGTGAACCAGATCCAGAAGATAGTGGAAAATATATCAATATCATATTGACATGTCAGCATGTTATTGATGGTGCTATTTCTGTTAAAGATGAATGGGATTCATTATTGAAAAGAGAAATTAAAAAGGATATTAAAGAAGAAGTTGCGAATGAAGTTTTTGATTATGATGGTTCTAAAATATCTTCAGCTAATAGTTCACAAGCAGAAATTATAGCTTATGATAAAGGGCACGATTTGGCAGCGATTAAATTGCGCAACAGTAGGCCACAAGAATATGTTGCATCAATTTATCCAAAAGACGGTATTGACGATTTGCAGTTATTTGATGATGTTTGGACAAGTGGATGTAGCTTGTTACATGATCCTTTTGCTAGTAAGGGTGAATTGACATATCTGCGAGAAATGATTGACCAGAAGTCTTATATTATGTATAATGCTCCATCCATTTTTGGCAATTCAGGCGGTGGTGTATTTCATGGTGAAAATGGAACATTGTTAGGTTTGTGTTCTCGTATTACTAGTATCCAATTGGGGTTTGGTATAGATGTTATGACTTGGATGGGATTTGGTACGCATCCGTCTAGGTTGTATGAATTTTTCGAGCATCATGAATTACAATTTATCTATGATGGCTCGAATTATTATGATGCACAGGAACGTAGGAAAGAACGTCAACGTAAATCATTACGGCATTTATTCATAGAAGAAAAAGATGCTGATAAAGTAGAAGTTCTCGAAACATAAAGGAGAAAATCATGCCAGTATATTTAGATGAAAAAGATTCAAGAAAAGAATTTATAGGAGAACAATTAAAGAAGATTAATTGTGGCTTGTCAGAATTTATGGCTTATGTTCACATGTCTACTGAATTTGGATGGGAATATGGAGATGAAATAGATGGATTTATAGGATCTGTTTTAGATAAGTTTTCACATATTAAAACTGATGTTCTAGTTGAAGAAATTGCTGAATATTTAGAAGCAGAAGAGCGAAAGTATTACGCCAGGAATAATCAATTTAAGGTTGATTATTAATAGAGGGAATAAATGAAAACGTTTAAACACTATCTATATGCTGCAAATGTTTTAACTTATGATGATTGGGGCCCTGACAGCGAAAATAATAATGCAATTACTGAAGCTGGATTGGCTAGAATTATTCAGAAGGTTAAAGTAGATCAAGAAGATTTCATTATCATTACTGCTTATCGTGGTGAATTTGATAAGAAAGAAAATATTGCAAGAAATCGTGATTTGAGGCATTGGTTTAATCGTCAAGAAATGGGTGTGTATCAATTGGTTGGGCATTGGCGTGAATGTTCTATTGAGAACGTTCCTTACGATCAGTGCCCAGCTGATAAATTAGTTGATGTGGTTGAACGTTCATATCTTGCGGTTAGACCTGATACTATGTCTGCTAAAGAATTTTTTGGTAAATGTAAATTTCTTACAAAGAAATGGAAACAAGATGGATCAGTAATTCGTATACAAGAATTATTTGGAGATGAAATTCAAATTTTAGAAAATAGTGGTGATACATTTGGTATTGGTTCTGGAATTAGTCTGGGTAAAATTTCTCAAGCTTATAGTCAACATGTTAAAAAATTAAATACTCCGTTTGTTTTTGAAGGTGTTGAAGTACCTGCTACCAATATGGGCAAGCAAATAGCTGAAAAATATAATTTTAACTATCCTACTGGTATTTGGAATGATTTAAAATCATGGGAAAGTATTATTAGTGCTTGATCTGTTTGAGGATTATGTGAAAAATTCAGATCAGGAAAAGATGATAAAGGTTGATATTGATTTAGATGATGATTTGTATAATAAAATTGTTGCACATTTGGAAACTGATGATTCGAATATTATTTCTCAGTGGATTTCTATGGCTATAAAAATAGTAATTACAGAATATATTGAGAAAGAGGGGGAACAATGATAGACACGTATGGTGTAAAGAAAATGAGTGCCATGGATTATTATAGAGTTTTCCAAGAGGTTCAGTCAGCTAAGCAGCTTGCTAGAACTCATATGAAAACTCAAATATCTACTCATGAAAGAGAAAAACATAAAGTTTCTAATGGGGAAACTCAAAGCGTTATGGCGCCAAGAAAATGGGGCAGTAACTTAGATGTTCAAGCATAAGAGTATTTGATTATGTTTATTGGAGTTGAAAGGATATATGTAAATTATCAAGAAATAATTAAGCAAAGACAAAAGACTAATCGAAAGATAGTTAAGAGTATTTCTAAATCTGTTAAGTCAGATAATAATTTAAATAAACGTAAGTATAGGAAATGAAAGAGGTAAGTTGTATGTTAAGTGGTATAACCGCACAAACTTTAGGTAGATATCAAGAAGCTACTAGAATGGTTGAGGAAACTATGTCTAGGTTGGCATCTGGAACAGCTGATTTAGGATCGGGTGATAAAATCAGAGTGGGTAGGATCAATAATACTATTCATACTTTACAGGCAGCCCATAAGGTGGTCAAGCAGAATCAGGATTTGTTAGAGTCAGCATTGGCAGGAACTGATGCGATTACAGCTGTTGTTAATAAAATGAAAGAAGTTGCTACTGAAGCTCAAGATGATCAATTGACTTCAAATCAGCGACAAGCATTGATGGATGAATACAATGAGTTGGCTAAAGAGATTGATTATGTTGCTAAGAACACTGAATATGACGGAACAGAATTAATTGATGGTACTTTTGGAACTAAGAGTTTTATCATTGATGGTGTTAGTGTTGATCAATCTGTTAGTGTTGAATTAGGTGATCTTACGTGGAGTGGATTACAACTCGGTGGTTATACTGACGATCAGGGTATTATAGTTGTTACTTCAAAATTGGATACTGTTACTGATGCTCAGGATGCAGTGGCACGATTGGAAGCTTCTTTGGCCACATTAGAGGGTGAACGATCCAATCAGTTAGCTAAAATCGAGAGGTTCGATTTTACTATTTCTCATATGGAACGTATGATTAGTATTAATGAAGAATCTATTGCTAGTATCAATGATTTTGATGAAGCTTCAGAAATGGCTAAATTGACCAGCTACAGGATTGAACAGCAAACAGCTATCGCATTGATGGCTCAAGCACAGCAATTGTCTGCTAATGTATTGCATTTGTTACAAGGCTAAAAAATAGCCTTGACAAACGCTAGCTGGATATGGTATAATATAGTATAATGAAAAATGGAATAAGTGAAAAAGATTTTTTGGAGTTGACTAACTCACATACTTCAAAATCCTTTTCACTTGAAATAGAGAAAATGGTTAGAGTAAATCAATCGAGTTATATAGATGCAGTTTTGGAATACTGCATTCAGAAAGATATTGATGCATCAATTATTCCAAAATTGGTTAATAGACAGTTAAAGGATAAGCTTGAAACTGAAGCTAAGAAATTGAATTTTATTGTAGATAATACAGTTGAATTGCCAATATGACAGCGTTTGAAGTTTATAAGATTTATTTGTCTGTGAAGTTGCATTTTACTAGTGAACATTTTGATATGACTAAAGGAACAGGTGGAGTTAAATGTAAAGAGACTACATTTAATAAAAGGCAAGATTGTCATTTTTTTGAGCGATTAAGTAGAAAATATCGCTCAAGTGAATTGTTGGGTTTGTTTGTTTCACATTTTGTTTCCGAATCACAATTTAATAAATTGTACGGAGATGATGCAGATGATACATACAAAGAATGGAAAAAACGTATACAGAGAATGAGCTATACATTTGAAAATGATATTAAATCATTGAATAAAGTAACTGACAATTTCAATAGTTTATTTTCTGTTAATGGATCTGGATGGCCAGTATTGTTTGATTTACAAAGGATTGATGATATATCTATTGAAACATTTGTTATAATGGATAAATTGTTAGACTTTATTCCGCAATTCGACACAGATATAAAAGAAACACGTCGATGGCCACAAACAAGCTTGACTTGCAAGAAGTATTCAAAATTTCTTCAGGTTGATGAAAGTAAATATCGTAATATACTACGCAATACAGTAGTAATGAATAAGCAATTACACGCAGCAATATAAAGAATAAGAGGATACATATGTCTAGTTTTGCACAAATGAAGCAGAATCGTCAATCTCAACTCGCTAATTTAACAACTGAATTAGAAAAAACTCAAACGGTTACTAGTTACGTGGATGATCGCATTTGGAAATGTGAACGTGATAAATCTGGTAATGGATATTCAGTTATTCGATTTTTACCTCCGAGCGAAGGTGAAGATTTACCTTGGGTACGAGTATGGGATCATGGATTTCAAGGGCCAGGTGGCTGGTACATTGAAAATTCATTGACAACTTTACAACAAAATGATCCAGTTTCAGAATACAATACATCATTGTGGAACAATGGTACACAGGCTGGAAAAGATCAGGCACGTAAACAAAAACGTCGCTTGAATTACTATAGTAATATTTTAGTAGTTAAAGATCCAGCTAATCCTGAAAATGAAGGTGAAGTTAGAATCTTTCGTTATGGTAAAAAAATCTTTGATAAAATCAATGATGTAATGAATCCAGAATTTGAGGACGAATCGCCTATTAATCCTTTTGATTTTTGGACAGGTGCTAATTTCAAAATTAAAGTCAGAATGGTTGAAGGATTTGTCAATTATGACAAATCTGAATTCGATCCGATTGCACCTTTAGCTGGGAGTGATGAAGAACTTCAATCAGTATGGGAAAAGCAATATCTATTGAATGATTTCCTAGCAGCTGATAAGTTTAAGAGTTATGGTGAATTGAAAGCCAAGCTCAATCGAGTATTGGGTATTGGTATTGATGATAGTGAAGATATAGCTACACCATTTGATGAAAGCGATGAACCTGATATTCCAGCACAGGCTTCAGGGGAATCTACTGAAACACTTTCTTATTTTCAGAAGTTAGCTAACGAAGAATATTAAGATTTAGTCTTAGTTTGTAAGAGAAAAGGGCTTCTGATAAAACAGAAGCCCTTTTTTTGTTATAT
>PBYE01000016.1 GCA_002729495.1 Chromatiales bacterium | reverse complement strand
GCGTCGTCTTACCGTGGTCCACGTGACCAATCGTCCCCACGTTGACATGGGGCTTCGTCCGCTCAAATTTCTCCTTAGCCATCGGTCGATCTCCGGATCCTGATGTTGGTTAAATCTAAAAAATATTTTCCAAAATGTTGGTTAAAAAAATAACTTGTTTGGAGCCCACGACCGGAATTGAACCGGTGACCTCTTCCTTACCAAGGAAGTGCTCTACCCCTGAGCTACGTGGGCAGACTGGTTGACAATTATTGCCAATCCCTCATTCCCGCCTCTGCTATGGAGCGGGTGATGGGAATCGAACCCACATAATCAGCTTGGAAGGCTGAGGTTCTACCATTGAACTACACCCGCAGTTGATGTCGCCTTAAGCCAAATCCCACGCCTGCAGCTTCGTTAAAACACTCGCCCGAGTTTCTAATCAAGCTGCTTTATAAAAACCTTACCGTCTGTTTTATTGCACGCTGCATCCGTCTGCGCACAAACAAAAAAACTGGTGTTACCTGAATCGCCGCCCTGATTAATAACACGTGCAGGAGGTCGCAGCCCGATCCTGAGAACCTGAGCAACCTCCGTCAAAAAACTAATTGTCTACTGCATCCCTCCGCCAGAAACCTGGTGGAGGGGGCAGGATTCGAACCTGCGAAGGCTGAGCCAGCAGATTTACAGTCTGCCCCCGTTGACCGCTTGGGTACCCCTCCGCGATGCAAGCCGCGCATTGTCGACCCTCTAATGGGCTCTGTCAACCACAGCACGGGCTTTTTAGCCGATATTGCATTGCCGCAAGATGTGGTTGGTTTTTAGACTGATTTCTGATGTGTTTTCTGGTCACATTTGGAGGTTTTTTTAGTCCTTCGCACGGCACTCTCCGAGCTCTCGGCGCGCTACGCGGCGCTTCGCTCTGCGAGCATAAGAAGCCGCTTCGGGGTGCTATTAGTGCCGAAAGCTGCTGGTCATTAATGCCGAGAACTCGCGTCGAAGCGAGTTCTCGGCATTAATTCGCCCTCAGATTTTTCGGGCCCTTGCCCTTCGGGCGAGCGCCCGAAAAATGGGCTCATTGAATGGTGCCGGCAGAGAGATTCGAACTCCCGACCTGAGGTTTACAAAACCCCTGCTCTACCAACTGAGCTATACCGGCAATTATGGCCCGGGACCGCCGAAAGGCGCCTATATGGCTACCGGAGGCGTTACCGGACGGGGATTCTAGAAGATTCCACCCTTCCGTGCGATATATCTGCCTTAACGGACGACTATATACCGGCGTCCGCGCAGGCAATCGTCTCGGTACGCATGATCTGACCCGTATCCGTCTTGAATTCCCCGGGATTAAGCGTCCGGTCGCCCGGCAGACGCACCCGGAGCCAGAAATTAGTTCCAGCCTGGTAGCGATCATCCACACGAGTGGCAAATCCGAGGCTCCGCGCCCGGCGCACGGTCTGATCTGCGCTTGCACGCTGGCGGTACACCCCCAGGGATATCCGGTTATCCGAATCGCCCGGCACGATATAGGCGTCCGGGATCCCGTTTGCAGCCAGCTTATCCCGGGCGGCCTCAGCCTTGGCGCGGCTGCCCTGGTCGGCAACCTGGACCCAGTGTCCCACCCAGACCCGCCCAGCCTCAGCTGTTTGCCTGACCGTGGCTTCGCGCTTCTGCAAACTCAGGCGCACCTGGTCAGCATCTGTTTCCCGCGCAAACGGTCCTAACCGTAAACATCGATAGCCCGGATTCCCGGTGCGGGCCGGCTCTTCAACAACCGGCTCAGCCGGTAGCTCATCGCGGCTTTCCGCCAGCATTAGCCCGGGCACGTCCTGGTCTATGGACATAGCATCCACCGGCTCATCCGGCTCGATGATCCAACTCTGGAAGGCAAAGGCCAGAATATTCAGTAACAGGAGCAGCAAAAATGCATTACGCATCAGCGCCCCCGCCAATGAGCAAACGCAAACCTTCCAGAACGAGCAGCGGCCGATGCTCGACCGGAACGCTGATCAGCGGGGTCACTAACAGGGCGTCGCCGCCTGTCACGAAGACTGCAGGTGTATTGCCCTCGCCGGCAAACTCCTCGATTGCCTGCTCGATAACTGCGCGGGCATTGAAGAGTGTTCCGCGCTGCACGGCCGACAGTGTGTCGCGACCGAACCAGTCGTGACCAGGTACCGGGCCTTTGCTGTTGCCCGCGAAGCCACTGATGTCACTGGTATCACTGTTCAGCGCAGCCCTCATCAGATCTATGCCCGGCACTATGATGCCGCCGAGATGCCGGCCGTCCGCGGCCACAAGATCGATAGTTATAGCGGTACCCACATCGACAACTACGGCTGACCCGCGGCACTGGTGCCAGGCACCGACCAGCGCCGCCCAACGATCGGCACCCAGTTGTTCTATAGATATATAGCCATTGGTTACATCGCCGCACTGGCCCGAGGTGCGTACCATCTGCAAAGGTACTCCAAAACGCCCGGCAACCGCTTGCTGCAAACCTTTTTCCAACTCTATACCAGCCACGTTAACCGCAAAAATTGCATCAGGCGTTTCAGTCAACTCAGAGACGAACGCCATCGCAGCGGCGGCAGGCATATCACGGTGAACAGCTTCGCCCACATCCTGCAGATCGTTGCCCGAATCAAAAGCCCATTTGATTCGTGTATTACCTATATCTATTAAAAGCCGCATCGAAACCTGACCGCTAAAGCGCTACCTGACACTAACGTCGCCTGTCACGACGTAGTGTGTCTGCCCACCTGATTGAACGCATAGTCTGCCATCGTCAGCGATACCTTGCGCGATGCCGGCGATTTGCTGGTCGCCATTAATCGATACTTCCCGTCCGCGCAGATAGTCTGCTTCATGCCATTCGTCTGCAAACGCGGCAAAGCCTGCTGCCGCAAACTGTTCGAGCGCCCCGCAGACTTCATTTAGCAGCGTCGCTGCAGCATAGTTTCGGGCGGGCGGACCATCTTCAACACACTGCGACAAACTGGTCGGCGGAATCCCCCCGGAAGCAGCAATTGCATCAGAGGTTGTATCGTTCAGGAGGTAATTTACTCCAACCCCTGCGACAACCCGTAGTGGCCCGGTGGTCTCACCACGAACATCGATCAATACGCCCGCAAGTTTTTGCCCCGCAATGACGACATCATTTGGCCACTTCAGTTGGGCGGTATGAGCGCCACAGGCACGCAAGGCGCGCAGCGTACCCACACCTACCGCGAGACCAAGGCATGACAAACTGACAGGGGTGGTAACAAACAACCGCGCAACGGACATGCACAGGCCATGACCTGCAGGCGACAGCCACGCTCTGCCACGTCGGCCTCGTCCGCCCGCCTGGTATTCCGCCAGGCACGCCTGCAACTTCGGTGGCTCGGCGGCAACTTTGTCCAGCAAGTAATCGCTGGTGGAAGTGGTTGTCCATAACAACTTGAATGAGTCAAGTCTGTCTTGCGTGTCTGCATCAAGAGCAGATTCGATCTTTGCTCTGTCCAGCAATTCAAGCGGGGCAGCCAGCTGATAACCCTTACCCCTGCTTGCGCCAACTTCCAGCCCAAGTGACTCCAATTGTTTTACATGTTTCCAGACAGCCGCGCGGGTGACATCCAATGAACGCGCGAGTTCGGTGCCTGAATGCAAACCCCCGTCAGCCAACAGACCTAAAAGAGCTTGTTGCGCAGACATTCGTTCAGCGTCATCCGAACCGGCCGAACAGGCTGAAACTGATGTCGCGGCTGGTTTCGCCTGCCAGCAGGCTACGAATATTGGAACGGTGTGTATAAACAATAAAAGCCGCAACGATACCGGTGAAGAGGACCATGCCGGACTCTTGTGGCCAGGCGGTTAACAGCACGTACACAGGTAGTGAAGCTGCTGCAAGAACAGTCGCAAGGCCCACATAACCACTAATCAGCAGACTGAGGATCCAGACCGCACCTGCCGGTACGACAAGGCCTGGAGCGATACCGGCCAACACGCCGAGCGTAGTAGCCGCCCCTTTGCCTCCGGCAAACTCGAACCATACCGGATAGCAGTGGCCGAAGATGGTTGCTGCTCCACATGCGAATGTTAGCCATTCGCGTGAAATGTGTGGGTCTAAAGGTATAAGCGGAACTACCAGGGACGGTACAAAAATTACCGGCAAAATTCCCTTGGCAATATCGACAACCATCACCAGCAGCGCGAACGGCAATCCCTGGGTTCGCAAGGCATTGGTGCCGCCCGCGTTGCCACTGCCGACTTTGCGTATATCCACGCCGCCAAACAACCGTCCTACCAGGAGCGCGCCATTCAGTGACCCCACCAGATAGCTGATAAAAACCTTGAAGCCGAGTTCGAGCAATCGTCAACCCACCTTAGATAAACGTCGGTAGATTGTAGCACTGCGATTTGTTGCAGCCATGCGGGCGACCTGAACGCTGTCCGGCTCCAAAAGATGCGGGGAGCGAATACGCCCAGGGCGAAAAAGGCTAGAACGACTTGCCTTTGACTTGCCGGACTTGTTGATTACTCGCCCGAACGTCTGTTGCAGGTTCACACCGGGTTTCAGTTTCGTCGTTCGATCCGGATTTAATCGTACGCAACCAATTGCTGGCCGTTTCTACCGACGACCACCAGCTTGAGCGCACCTTGTTGCGTTTCCCTCCGAGAGACATGCTTTCAGCTCCATCTGTAACATTTTTGTTATCCCGCCTTTTCATGTTGTTGTTTTGCGGCGAGCAAGTATTGTTACTTTATGCCTGGACGGCGCGTATGGCAAATCCTGCGCATAAATTTATGTGCAAATATAAAAAAGCAGACTTTTCTAATGATGCCAGTGCTGCAAATTGCGGCCGGTAAGTGTTTCCAGCCTGCTCACTTCATCACTGAACTCAGCTACTAGCTCGCGACGGAAATCGGGCGACAGTTCTTTTCTGGGAGCGACCACGATATTCCTGCGGCTTATCGCACGGCGGATTTTCGCATCACCCAATCCTATTGCCCGCTTGAGGGCTGCACTCGCATTTTCTATCGATTGCGGCAAAGGTCGGTCGGTCAGTCTTGCAAGTAACTTACTCTTGTGGGCCCGATTGGCGTTAACAATTCTAAAATCTACATCTGTGAGAATCGGCAGATCGAGATAAGCACAGGTGTCGTCAAATACCGTGCGAGGATCATTTTTCAGGTCATCAAAAATAATGAGTCGAACCTGCTCCGCAGGAAACAATTCCAGAAAGGCCTGCGCGTAGTTGCTCATCCGGCCAACGTTCCTATATTGCAACAGTTCAGGCACACGGCAATTATGTGGAATATTTTTTCCAGCCATCCGCTCATCCTGCATACGCCACGCTTGTTCAAAATCAGGCTGATCCTCGTTCAGGGTAATCAGCATTTGCGAATGAAAGGAGTGCACCATATCGACCGGATTGCGAAACATGATGATCAGCCTGGCATCCGGATAATGTTTGTGCAGTTCACCCGCAGCGACCTTGGAGAGAAAATAGACAGGCGAGGCCTCGCCTACAGCAATATGACTCTCATTTGCATCGGCAAAAAGTGCAAGGTAATCCTCGTACGTGTAGTAGCCACGTAGTTCCGGATAATCGTAAGCAAAAAAACATGGCTCTTTCTCGTCAGGACAGAATGCAAGAGGGTGCTGCGCAATATAGTCAAACAGCGCCGAAGTGCCGCATTTGTGTGCCCCTACGATAAAAAAATTTGGATGCCTGCTGATACGCTTTCACCGACGGTCGATACTGGACAGAATACTAACCGACGCCCTCACGCCCGGCTATCATCCCATCCCTGTGGTTCCTGTGCGTCCGGGGCCAGCCGGTTCATGGTTCGGATACCTCGGGCCTGTATATCTTGACCAAACACACGCATACACGCATCCTCGACCGGACATAAAAACGGAAAAACGTGCTTCAAGGTACGAAGGACTATCCCCCATGAAATCGCGACTCAGTCTGCTGGCTGCCGTAGCCCTCCTCAGTGCATGCTCTACCGAGCCACCCGAACAGTTCGGCATAGTGGTTGACGGATCCAGGATCCAGGTCGTCGATCTGCATACCCATTCAGGCACCTGGGAGAATACGCCGCCCGGATTTCGCAAACGCCTCGGCGGGCGTGTACCGCGCGGCTTTTACTGGCTCATGAGCCCGCTTACCGATCTGAACCTCGGACCCGGCAACATTCTTTCGCAGATGAACAGCGCGGGTATTTACGGTGCCGGCGTGTTTGCCACGATCAGCCCCAACACCACGGGTAATGCGACAACTGAGTTCGTCGCCAAACAGATTGCCGGCAATGAAGACCGTCTGTACGGTTTCGCGACGATTCGACTCGATCGCTGGAATGTTGACCAAGCAGAACGGCTGGCCAAGTTCGAGGAGGAACTAGCAACCATCGACAGCATGCATGGAATCAAGCTTGCGCATGCGCACCAGCAGTACAGGCTGGACGATGAGCGCCTCTGGCCCATCTACGAACTGGCGGGCAAGTACGGCAAGCCTATTTATTTCCACACCGGCACCAGCCCGAACCCGGGTACGCGCTACGAGCCGGAATACGCTGATGCGATGTATCTGGAAAGCGCGATCCAGGCTCACCCGGATACAATTTTCATCCTGGGTCACACCGGCTACGACACCCGCATTCGCGCACTGACCTACGTGAATTCGGCCATCCTGATGGCACAGCGCTATCCGAACGTTTACTTGGAACCGGGCGCGCTCGGCGCAGAGCGTGGCGAAGAAGTAATCGATGACTTCGTGACTCGGCTGAAAGACCAGAACGTTCTGCACAAAGTCATTTACGGTTCCGACGGCGTGCAGTTCCCCGGCTACCTGAAGAGCCACCTGACCAACTATGTGGCTGCCATGCAACGCAACGGCTATACGAAGGACGAAATGCGTCAGGTGCTGGCCGGCAATTTTGTGAAGGTTTTCGGTATCGAAATTCCCGGCATCGAAACCGCAGCTGAGGAGGGAGAGTAGAAATGCGAATCCTGAAAAAAATCGGGCTCGGACTGCTGGTCATTGTCGTACTGTTCCTGGTGCTCGACTTTTTCGCGCGGCCACCGGCAGAGCGCTACGAAACCGTCAACCTGAGCGGCCAGGTGAAGATGCTTGTCGGCCCTGTGCCAGGTGGCAAAATTAGCTACCGGATTTATGTGCTGGAATCACTGGAAGACGACCCGAATCTGAACCATCCGCTTGAGGAAGTCGTGGATTTCCAGAGCGATGGGCCGCAGTTCAGCCATACCTTTGAGTACCCGCTGCACATGGGCAGCGGACTGGCAGTCAGTGCCTGGCTGGACGCCGACGGTGACGGAGTCTTCTGTACGCCGACGGAACGTACCGATCCGAGCGGTCTCGCCTATACGGAAGAGACGCCTGCAGGTGACTTCACGCTAGACATCACTCTGACTAAGAACTGCCGCCAGGCCAACTGGTTCTACCCGCCGGCTCCCTGAGCCGGTTTGCGACAGTTGCTGCACCCGTTAGCGTCTGCCGGGGAAAGAACTAGCCAAAGCGATAATTTGGAGTCGATTCGGAAATCTGTTTTTCCGCATCATTCATGTCGGCTTCGATGTCGTCGAACAGCGGCGTCGACAAGTACCGCTCGCCGGTATCCGGCAGCATGCAAAGCACCGTACTGCCTTCCGGGGCTTCTTCACAAATCTTGAGCGCCCCGGCGACCGTCGCACCGCTGGATATCCCTGCGAAGATACCTTCCTTGCGCGCGAGATCGCGCGAGGCATTCAGCGCATCATTACCGTTAATCGGCAAAATACGATCAGCAAGCTCCAGTCCCAGGGCGTCTTCGGTCAGCAGCGGAATGAAATCCGGTGTCCAACCCTGCACCGGGTGAGGGCTGAAGCTTGGGTGGCTTGCGGCCGGTGAGCCGTCATCGAATCGCTCCTGGGCGATACCGCCGCCAATCAACTGTGCATTATCAGGCTCACACAATATTATTTTTGTATCGGGACTCTTCTCCCGCAATACCCGGCCTACACCCTTAAGCGTACCGCCCGTACCAAAGCCCGTTATCCAGTAATCGAGTTGCTGATCGGCAAAATCCTCGAGGATTTCCACCGCGGTGGTACGGCTGTGCATGTCTGCATTGGCTTCGTTCTCGAACTGACGGGTCAGAAACCATCCGTGCTCAGCCGCAAGCTCCTTGGCCTTGTTAATCATGCCGCTGCCTTTTTCGGAAGCGGGCGTAAGCACGACCTTTGCCCCGAGGAAACGCATAATCTTGCGCCGTTCTACGCTGAAGCTCTCAGCCATGACGCATACATAGGGATAGCCCTTGGCTGCACATACCATCGCGAGGCCGATACCGGTGTTGCCACTGGTCGCTTCGATCACGGTCTGGCCAGGTTCCAGTTCACCGCTGGCTTCTGCGGCCTCGATGACGCCGAGCGCCAGCCGGTCTTTAACCGAACTTAGTGGATTAAACGATTCGGCTTTCGCAAACAGGTTGATACCTGGCGGACCGAGGCGATTGATACGAATAACCGGTGTTCGGCCTATTGTTCCAAGAATATTTTCATGGCGAGTACCCATTTCTTTATCCTCTTATTCTTGCTGTTATTTTGTTATTTCCCGGATCAGACTCCAAGCAGGCCCGAGCCGCCTCCCGAACCCCTGCCCTGACCGGGCACAACAATGGACGAGGCTTCCTCACGCCGCATTTCCTCCAGTTTTGCCGCCATGTCTTCGACAGCCTTCTGCGCGGACTCGCCAAAATTACCGGCCGCTTCCTCCAGCGTCTCTCCGGGTATATCGAAATTGAGCGGCATAGGGCCTGCAGCCGTCATAACCTGGGTAGCCCCCGTAAACAGCACCGGGCGGCTGCTGTCTGTCGCTCCGTTTGCATCAACCGGCGTCAACTGCCTGATTGTGCCTACCCTGCGGTCGGTAAAGGATTCTTCCTGGTACAGCCCCGCCGAGTCGAATTCCGGCGTGGCTACTGTATTTTCTTCGTTCATTTGTTGCTCCGTTGATTTTGTCAGGCATGTACTGCCCGGTGCCATTCTATAACGTCTGCTGCCGTGGGTTGTCGCCACCCGGCTCATTGTATGTTGGCGGTCGTGTTATGAGCCAGTAAATGACGATGATAGCGGCAACGGTAAATACGACCTGGCCGAACGCGAGGAAAGCCTCCATGGATACCGCCAGTGCAACAGCCCGGGTAATATTTATCAACGCATGCCACAAGACGAGCATCAGCACACTGCGCGTCGCATCATATATAAAAGTACACCACACCGCTGCGGCCAAAATACCCATGGAAAATCCTATCCAGGCACCCAGTTGAAATTCGGGCCGGGCCAGGAAAAAGGGCAGATGCCAGCAAAGCCATACCGGAAATATGACAAGGCTTGCCAGCAAAGGGCCAAAGCGTTTCCGAAGGACGGGCAGCGCAAAGCCCCTCCAGCCCGGTTCTTCACCCAACCCCTGGGCGAGGCCGCTCACGATCAGCAGCTCAAAGAGCGCACTACCGGTCAGCAATTCGGCAGCCAAATGCTCGGAAAAGAGCGCTTCCGTACCGTCGGTCAGAGCGAGCGCCACGAACATCACAGCGAATGGTGACACACAGGCGAAAGTAAACCAGCGCGACGACACCCGCCAGGCACGCAGGCTGTCAAACAAATTATCTATACCGCGCCGATCGCCGCAGACCAAAAGTACGGCAATTGCAGCGGCAAACGGGCCAAACGCAGCGAGTGCCTCCACTGCTTCCGGTATATGCAGCCCAACAATTCCCCGCGCGGACAACAACTGCGGAATTCCGATGAGCCAGCTAAACAGATAGCTCAGGACGAAAAAGCTGAGGAGCGGATGTCTGGATATTAGCCGCATAGTTCTGGCAAAAAAGGTCTCGAATACACGTCGCGGTGGATCGCTTTAAAAACAGGCAGCAATGCCTTGGTAGGAACTTGGCGCAATACTTATGATGGCGAATGCCAGCAGCAGGTAAACAATCAATGCCGAAATACTGCGATCAACCGAAAGGCCTTTCACTATCCCTGCGATACCGAACGCGGGCGTTACCACGATAAGCGCAATAAATTTGATCGTGGCGGCGGTACTGGCCAGAAACGTAAGTGTTGGGTTTATTGCGGCTGCCGCGTCAACCACGAATTGACTGACTATTGTGAAGAGAAAAATATCTTCGATAGAATCAAAGGTTGCCGATACAAACGGGGCCCACATAATAAATGCGCCGACTCGCAACCAGTTACCCGGTAGTCGCATGGCAAGTAAAGAGATCAGCCCCGCCAGGGTCAGGCCCATTCCCCATGTCAGCCCGATATCGCCAGGGACAAGCAGCTGGGTAATTGCCTTCCGTTCTTCCACAGAAAAATTGAGCAAGACGGCAGCTGCCCGTTCCGGGACGAAGGCCAGTTGCAGACAGATCAGCTCAGCTGTGCGTTCCTGGCTGACGACGGACGACGCCGGCTGCATCAATACGGCGATAGCAAATATAAACAGGCAGAGGCCTGTTGCTGCCACCAAGCTGAACATCAACGGCGCTTGAGGCGCCCTCAGTAACTGCTGCATTACACCGCTCTCCCTTTCCGACTTTGTATACCTTGCCACCTCCCGGCATTCACAACCAGTCCGGGTAAACAGACACCCGTGATATGGCCACAGTCCGGTTCAGCGCAGTTCGGAGCGGTCGCGAAAGTGCTCGAGAGCGCCGGGGTTGGCGATGGCCTGCATATTGCCGACCGGATCACCATGAACGATTGCACGTACCGCGAGTTCTACAGCTTTACCGCTGAGTGTGCGAGGTATCTCCGGAACCGAAAGCACACACGCGGGCACGTGTCGCGGGCTGGACGAGCTGCGTATGACATCGCGTATACGCTGCTCAAGATCATCATCGAGCGAAAAGCCCTCGGTAAGCACAACGAACAGGACGATACGAACATCACCTTGCCAACGTTGTGCAATTGCGATGCTGTCAGCAACCTCGTCAAGCGTCTGGGCCGGACCGCAGATCTCCGCAGTGCCTATGCGCACGCCTCCGGGATTAAGCACTGCATCCGAGCGGCCATGTATTACCAAGCCGTTGTTGCTGGTCCGTTCGGCAAGATCACCGTGCGCCCATACGCCTGGAAATCGTTCAAAGTATGTAGCGTGATAAGCGGATCCGTCCGGATCATCCCAGAAACCAATTGGCATAGACGGAAAGGGCTTTGTACAAACCAGCTCACCTGTTTGTTCGCTGACAGGGTGCCCCTCTTCGTCGAATACTTCGACGGCCATACCCAGTCCAAGACACTGCAATTCACCTCTGTGTACAGGCAGTATCGGATTGCCCAGCGCAAAACATGAAATGATGTCAGTCCCGCCTGATATCGAACTTAGCTGTACCTTATCTCCAAACTGCCTGTTTACGAAGCTATAACCGGATTCAGCCAGGGGGGCGCCGGTTGAAAGGATCGTGCGCAGCAAATTAAATTTACCCACCTCGCTGATTTGCACCCCGGACTTCTCGACCTCTGTTAAAAACTTCGGGCTGGTACCGAAAACATTAATTGACTCTTCTGATGCCATACGCCAGAGCGACAACGGATCGGGAAACATGGGCGAACCGTCATAAAGCACGATAGTTGCGCCCGTGCCCAGGGCACTGACGAGCCAGTTCCACATCATCCAGCCACAGGTCGTAAAATAGAAAATCGTATCACCGGCAGAAAGATTGGTATGCAATACCTGCTCTTTCGTATGCTGCAGCAGCGTCCCGCCCGCACCGTGCACGATGCACTTGGGTTTACCCGTGGTCCCGGACGAATAAAGTATGTAGAGCGGGTGGTCGAAAGACAGTTGCCTGTAATCGGGCAGCACACCCGGTTCGAGTGTATCGGCTAACAAGATAACGCCTGCATGGCCGCCGGTATTCGGTTGCTCATCGAGGAATGGAACGATGACTATCTTGTTTACGCTCTCCAACTGCTGCCCGATCGCCAGTAATCGGTCCTGGCAATCAATCCGTTTGCCGCCATAACTGTAGCCGTCGCATATAAATAAAACTTTCGGCCTGGTTTGCCCGAAGCGTTCAAGGATCGCCTGCTCACCGAAGTCCGGCGAACAGGAGGTAAAAACCGCGCCGATCGAAGCAGATGCCAGTGCAGCAATGACCGCTTCCGGACAATTGGGCAGAACCGCTGCCACCCGGTCTCCCGGTTTTACCCCCAGCCTGCGCAGACCCGCGGCCAATTCAGCCGATCGCCGACGCAGGTCGGCGCGGCTATATTCAGTGCGGCGCCCCCGTTCGTCATGAAAAATGATTGCCGCCCTGTCATCGTCACCCCTGAGGATATTTTCTGCAAAATTGAGTTTGGCTCCTTCGAACCAGCGCGCACCCGGCATGAGCTGTCCATCTGCCAGAATTCTGTCCGCAGATTTGCTGAACTTTAGCTCCGTAAAGTCCGCCACATGCGCCCAGAATTCTTCGGGGCTACCGATCGACCAGCGATACAGGGCATCGTAATTATCTGTCCTTACAGGCGCGGCCTTGCCGAACCGTGCAAGGTTTGTCGCAGCGATTTGGGCCGGGTCGGATTGCCAGACTACCTTAGTCATTCAGATTGTCTTCTTCCTGTAAGGAACGTCAGCAGATTGTATTGTGATGCGAGCCGAGTGTTCCATAGGGAACCCATTTCTTTTGGGTTAAAATCGTGCGAGTCAATGGATACCACCAAATTACAGTTCAATATCGTATTTACACCCGATACCGCAAAGTATCTGAGTCCGTTCGTCACAACCTTCCTTAACTGGACCGACTGGCGTTTCCGGATGATCGTAAACGGCTGTCCCGAAGAAGAGCGACAACTGCTCAGAGATTTTTGTGCTGGAAACGAGTGACTGGAATACATGGTGGCCTCTGAAGACGAGATGCTGGAACATGGCATCATCCTGGACTGGGCTCATGAACGTACCGATGAGAGCTGGTTCTGTTTCATGGACTCCGACATTCTAACAACCGGCCCGTGTAACGAAGCGATAGCGAAACACCTCGAGCAATGCGATGTGTTTTCATCGGGCCGCCCACTCTGGCATGCACCCGAGGATATTATTCTGCCAGATGGATTTAAGCGCCTGCAGGGCTCGTATTTCGCCACGGCGGACGGTAAAGAGCTCGGTGGTGCTTATTTTGCAATTTACTCCAATGCGCTACTAACCAGGATAAAGCAGGCGACCGGCGTCGGTTTTCGCTTTTACCGCTGGGACGAAGTACCAGAAGAACTCCGGGAGACCCTGGACAACGCGGGACTAAAGAAGATGGATTACGACACCGGCAAGTTGCTTATGTCGCTTATGCATGCGAAGGGCGCGCGGTTTCGCTCCGAAGACCTTCCGCAGCTTCGGCATCTGGGCGGTTTCAGCGCCGAGGCGGGGATCGGCCGGTGGGTTCATTACCGGGGCTTTTTTGATCGGCTGGCAACCCGCTTATTGGGTGGGGCGCTCGCGATCCCGCTGTTTTACCTGGCCGATACCTGGTATGCGTTAACTGATCCGTTACCGGGCATTTCGAAAGACCAGAATCGGCAGTTGTCGCTAGCTGAGCGCCGGGTTTTTCAATGCAGGCGACGCAAGAGAATCAATACGTCGCGTTACTTTAATATGCTGTTGCGCCACTGGGGGACCGGCCAGCGGGAACCGCGTGAGCCGGCGCTCGGATACCCACCGGCTGACCAGCGTATTGTGGAAGTTGTGCCCATCCTGCGACAACTCTGGTCAAAGACAGATTGCAGCTGGGGGCGCTCGCGCCACGACGAGCGCAGCGATGGCAATCGTTGAATGTGCCAGCGTGGTTAAACTGAATTTAGATGGACCTGGCATACGTAATACTCCTGCACCAATGCTATGCTGAACAGCATCCTATTCTTTCCGGAAAGCTCAAGATCAGGCATGAAAGTTCTTCTCACCGGCGCTCAGGGCCAACTCGGTCGCTGCCTCACGGAATCCGTGCCGGCCGATACGGAGTTGGTAGAAACAGATATTGCGGAACTGGACCTCGCCGATAGCAAGTTGCTGCTGAGCGGACTGGGCAGTATTGAACCGGAACTTATTATTAATACGGCTGCGTACACCGCTGTTGATCGTGCCGAGGCAGATGTTGATGCCGCGACACAGGTCAATGAGACCGCTGTAGGAATTATTGCCGAGTACTGCCGATCGGCAGGCTGCAAGCTTATACAGGTATCGACCGACTACGTGTTTGACGGAGAGAAGTCCAGCCCACACAAGCCGGATGATCCAACCGGCCCGCTCTGTGTCTACGGAAGAACCAAGTTAGGCGGCGAGAAAGCAGCACTCGGCGGTTGTGATTCTTCCTGGGTCATTCGTTCGAGCTGGACTTACAGCGAATACGGGCAGAATTTTGTAAAGACGATGCTTCGGCTCGCAACGGAACACGAGCAGATCGAAGTTGTGAGTGATCAGACCGGCTCACCCACCTACGCACGTAATCTTGCCGATGCCATATGGAAACTTGCGGAAATTAAACCCGCCGCCCGTATTCTGCATTGTTCGGATGCCGGTAAGGTTAGCTGGCATGACTTTGCCGGTGCCATCTTTGCCGAGGCATCAGGTCTGGGGCTGATCAACCGTTCACCAACCCTTATTCCGGTATCGAGCAACGACTATAATGCGGCGGCCATCCGGCCTGCCTACAGTGTGCTCGACAATGAGTTGACAAATGATCTTCTCGGTATTGAACAAACTTACTGGCTGGATGCATTGCGCGCTTTGTTAGCCAGACTTTAGATTTCCACATCAAGATTAATCAACAATGAGTTGTATTTGCGTACTTGGAATGCACCGGAGCGGCACCAGTTGTCTGACCGGCATCATGCAGGGACTCGGTGTAGAACTGGGCGAAGTCTTTACCGAGAACCTGTACAACAAGCGTGGTAATCGCGAGAACAGCCGTATAGTGAATCTGAATGATGCGGTGCTGAATACTAATAAGAGCGCATGGAACCGCCCGGTTGTGGTAAGTAAGTGGACACCCGAACAGGCACACGAACGTGACTCAATTATTCAGGAACTTCAGGGCAGGATTGCCGCACACTGGGGTTTCAAGGATACCAGGGTACTTTTTACTCTCCCATTCTGGCTGGAGGCAATCGAGTCACCACTTTTTATCGGGACTTTCCGTCACCCGCACCGCGTTGCATTGTCGCTTAGAAATCGTGATCAGAGTCCGCCGGAAGATGGCTGGGAACTCTGGCGTATATACAACGAACGGCTGCTTGAGCTTGTGGAACAATACGGGATTGCACTAACCGACTTTGACCAGCCCGATGAACTTTACTTGTCCGACGTACTCGATAAGCTCATCGCGCTGGGTCTCGACCCGGCCCTGGCTGCCAGGGGTGGTGAGTTTTTCGACCCTGATCTGCGCAACCAGGCGAGCAGCTCTGTAGACGGGGTATCACTACCGGCCGATGTGCTCAGCGTGTACGACGAACTGCTTAACCACCACGCCCGTTCCTGAGTTGAATCATGCAATCCCTGTCCGCAAAAAAGAAAACAGTTTTCAACAAGCTGCAAAAACGCCTGCGCCGAAACGTGGGCAAGGCAATCGCCGATTACCAGATGATTGAAGACGGCGATCGCATCATGGTCTGCCTTTCGGGTGGTAAAGATTCGTATGCATTGCTGGATATCCTGCTGGGTTTGAAGCACAACGCGCCCGTGGGATTCGAACTGGTTGCAGTCAACATGGATCAGAAGCAGCCGGGCTTCCCCGAAGAGGTCCTGCCCGACTACCTCGATAGCCTCAACATTGAGTACTACATCGTCGAGAAAGACACTTATTCTATTGTTAGAGAAAAAGTCCCCGAAGGCAGAACGACTTGCGGGCTGTGTTCACGACTGCGGCGCGGAACACTGTACGCCTGTGCAGAAGATACAGGCTGTACCAAGATCGCCCTGGGACATCATCGTGACGATATAGTCGAGACCCTGTTTCTGAATATGTTTTACGGCGGCCGAATGGCCGCAATGCCGCCGAAGCTGCGCTCGGACGACGGGCGCAATATTGTCATACGGCCAATGGCCTACTGTTGTGAGCGTGACATCAGCAAGTATGCACGAATCAGGGACTTCCCAATCATCCCCTGCAACCTCTGCGGCTCACAGGAAAATCTGCAGCGCCAGAATATTAAGAAGATGCTGGCGCAATGGGAACGGGAATCACCGGGACGCCTAAATACTATTTTTCGTTCTATCCGGAACATTGCACCCAGTCAACTCGCAGACACGGGCCTGTTCAACTTTGCCGGACTAAGTATCGATCGCAACGAGGAACGAAAGCCATATAATTTCGAGGAAGCTCTAACGGTTTCCCGGTCGGAACACAAACCGATGCCGATGCTGCACGCGGTTGCGCCAGAGGCAGACGATGCGCTGCGCAGGGACTGGGACGTATAAGCTCAGCCAAACCAGCGTCTTATCCTGACGACGCCCTACTGCTCCATGTTGCCGAAGTTATACCGGATCACACCGACAATCCTATAGGCATCGGAGTCGTGGAAGTTGATGTCCGAATCAATCTCCCCAAAGAATATATTGCCGCCAAGCTGCCACCGATCGCCTTCTATCGGCAATGTGTACAGAAAGCTGGCATCGACAGTGTAAGTATCGCTGTCCTGCTTATCCCCGAACAGCGGGTTGGGATCGTCGAAGTCCTGCCGGCCCGTAGGGGACCTGAAACGGCGACCGTGCACAGGTCTGACAGCCCCCGCTTAACAGGGCCGCTCTTTAATGGGCCAGGCCATGCCTTCACGTTGTATTCAGTCGCTCTGGTGGTCGATTGAGCGTTCCGCCTCAATAAAGACGCGCTTAACCGACTTGTCAACCGCCTTGATTTGCCTGGTACAGCGAGTGATTTCCGATTTAACCTGCTCGGAATTAAGGCCCTGTACAAAATCGACGCTGATAGTGACCAGGATGAATGCCGGCCCCATGTGCAAGGTTGCAACCTCGTTGATTGACACAATGCTTTCAGATTTATTGAGCACTTTTCTAATCTCATCTGTGATCCAGGTGGCGGCACTTTCGCCGATTAGCAAGCTCTGCGTTTCGTAGGCAAGCCATATTGCCGTTAAGGCCAGGATCAGGCCAATCACAACAGATGCAACACCGTCATACACCGGATTACCTGTGATTTCGGCGAGCCTGATTCCGGCAAGAGCGACTAACAAGCCAAGTATTGCGGCTCCATCTTCAAACAAAACCACGAACAGGCTCGGGTCCTTACCCCGTTTCACAGCTTCCATCATTCCCAACTCACCTTTGTGCTGCGAGAATTCTCGGTACGCTACATAGAACGCTGCTGCTTCGAACAAAATTGCCATGCCGAGCACTACGTAGTTAACCAGTACATTCTCCAGAGCCTCACCGTCGAGAATCTGATGATAGCCATGGTAGATCGATACGCCGGCCCCTAGCGCGAAAACCAGCATCGCAACAACGAAACACCAGAAGTAAACCTCTTTCCCATGGCCAAAAGGAAACTCGGGACTTGGCGCGCGCTGCGACCGCTTCAACCCAAGTAATAACAGCACCTGGTTTCCGGTATCTACCAGCGAATGGACGCCTTCGGCAAGCATGGCTGCGCTACCTGTAATTCCAGCAGCTACAAACTTGGTAATCGCGATTAAGGCATTACCAGCCAGCGCCGCGTAGATCGATTTATGTGCAGAAGCAGCCATTGTAAGAATGAGTTCAGACAGAATCGTTGCAGTGATAGAACGGTCTGCGGCTTTACGTTATAGCAGGTTAATGCATAGCTCGGCGAATGCGCAGTTTTTGCTTTGGATAGCCCCGAATCCGGGATAATAGCCCTGTGCCAGCGTTGTATCTGTGCGGTTCAATCACCCGCATTGGTATTGCACTGCCATTAGAACTTGCCGCACGCCTGCAACACTGTTTCAATAACCAAACTGGAACTGAAGAAATGATATGGCAGAAACCAACCCACTAACCATATATGTCGTTGACGACGATGCGGCCATACGGGACTCGCTCAATCTGTTTTTAACAGTAGTTGGCGAGAACGTTCAAACATTTGAGTCAGGGGACGCCTTTTTGGGGGCTTATTCTCCTGCATGGCGTGGGTGCATCCTGCTGGATATTCAGATGCCCGGCACCAGTGGTGTCGATGTGCAGGAACAGCTACTTGAGAAGCGCTGCACAATGCCCATCATTTTCGTCACGGGTAATGCGGACGTGCCGATTGCCGTAGAAGCAATGCATCAGGGCGCATTTGATTTCATTCAGAAACCCTATCACGATGAGGAGTTAATGGAACGTATCTCGCAGGCCATGAAGGTGCATCGGCAAATGCAGGACGCCGCAGACCAGCATGAGGATATACAGTGCCGAATAAAAATGCTGACACCGCGAGAGCACGAAGTTATGCAACACGTGGTTTCGGGAGCAGCAAACAAGGTTGTCGCAATGGACCTGGGGCTGAGTCAACGAACGGTCGAGGTGCATCGATCACGAGTTATGGAGAAAATGGGTGCTCGCTCGCTTGCGGAACTCGTCCGTATGTCCTTAAGCATTTCTTCATAATTATGCTAAGTATTTTCCGCTACAGCTGCACCAAATCGCTTTTGGCAGTGTGATATTGTATCCAATGTGGGCTGCTGAGGAGACATTTAAGTGACTGAATAAAAATCCATCATATGTTCGACGGACTTCTCAGATTTTTCACTGGGAAGTTTCCCCTGGGCCAAGCGCCTTGCTGCAATACTTGATGCCGAGCTTCATATTATCTACGTCGTCGAGGAGCCGGTTGTCTATGGCTCGCTCAATATGACGGCCCCACCTCTGCCGACAGTCGCAGAGTTGAAGGAAGCAGCCAGCAACCACCTGGACAGCTTTATGAGTGAAAACTTCGGGGCGTCCGATAACGATGTTACGGGCACTGTGCTGGTGGGCAGACCGGCGGAAGAGATAGTCCAGTATGCTACAAACCATGCAGCGGAAATGATCGTTATGTCTACACATGTACACAGAAAAAACAATGAACGCCGTTAGCCTCGTCCCATGACAAATCAACGTACAGAGAAAACAGATCTTGAGCGCATCATAGATGCGGCACCCGACGCTACAATTATTGTAAATTCCGAGGGTCTTATTGATCGCATCAATGTTCAGGCAGAAAAGCTGTTTGGTTACAAGCGCAAAGAATTGGTCGGGAAGACGGTAGAAATCCTCATTCCTGGCCGATTTCGAGATGCCCATGTAGCCCATCGAGACGTCTACTCGACAGCACCTTCGATCCGGGAAATGGGTGCAAGACTTGAGTTGTATGGCTGCACGAAGGACGGCAGGGAATTTCCGATAGATGTGAATCTCAGCCCTATAGACCTGGGTGGCCGTCCAATTGTAATTGCAGCCATTCGTGACTTTACCGAGCACAAGGCGAATGAGTCGGAGTTGCGTGCCGCTAAGAACGAGGCACAAACCGCTACCGCCATGAAGTCACGCTTTCTCGCTACCGCGAGTCATGACCTGAGGCAGCCGCTTCAGTCACTTGGCTTATATCTGTCCGTGCTCAAGATACGTTTAAAAGACGATGAACTTCAGGATATTGCGGGGAAAATGCGCAGTTCACTCGATGCTATGGGTGAATTGCTGGACCGCTTGCTCGATCTATCAAAACTGGAAACAGGCGCTATCTCTGCGGAGCTTGAAGTTTTTCCGATACAGGATCTGCTGGACCAACTGGAAGCTGACAACATGCCACTGGCCCAGAAAAAGGGTCTTGAGCTTCAAATTGTGCATAGCCCCTTGGTTATAAACAGCGATCCACGCTTGTTGCAGAGCATTGCCGATAACTTTATCACCAACGCAATTAAGTATACGGAGTCAGGAGAGATCACGGTTAAATGTTGTGCGCTCGAAGGCGACGTATGCCGGCTCGAGGTAGCGGATACGGGAATTGGTATTCCGGAAACTGCCCTGGAATCTATTTTTGAGGAGTACGTACAGCTCGACAACCCGGGGCGTGAGCACGGCAAGGGGCAGGGATTGGGTCTGGCAATCGTTAATCACATTGCCCAATTGCTTGATCATTCTTTAGTTGTCGAATCCAAGGAGGGCCAGGGATCTGTATTTTCTGTAGAGGTTCCCGTTGCCCACGCTGACATATCAGATGAACCTCTACCCGAAAATAAAAGTAAAACCGCGCACAGTAAGTCCTTAGCAATATTGTTAATAGATGATGACTCGGCCATCATTGACGCGACAATGATGTTGCTTGACGCGGAAGGCTGCCAGGGTTATCCGGCTGCAAACGGAGATGAAGCCTTTGATCTTGTTTCGGGAGGGGTCCTCCCTGACATAATTGTTTCGGATTATCGCCTGCGCGGGTCAAACGGAATAACTGTTATTAAGAAGATTCGAAAGTATTTGCACACAGAATTGCCGGCCATATTGATTACCGGTGATACCTCTACTCCGCAAATATCGGCGGCAGACATTCCTGACTGCGATATTCTCCATAAACCTGTAAATACTGATGAACTACTCGCATTGATACGTGAAAAGGGCCGTTGAGCTGATTTCGACCTACCGGCTGGCTGGACAAATATAGGTAATCTTCACAATTTCAGGCAGGTTTGCCCCACCCTACACTGACTGGATGGTCGATGAGGCGTCAGAACAACAGCCGATCACAGACGGGCAACGCATTGCAATCATCGAGGATGATTTGGCTGTAGCGGATGCCATTGCGGCGACCATTGGCGCCAACGGCTGGGTGCCGATGGTTTATGCAACAGCAGAGAGTTTCATCTCAACCCTGGATGATGCCGATGCGCCAGGCTGCATCATTCTTGATTTGCATTTGCCGGGAATGTCCGGTGTGGACGTGTTGCACACACTATCTGATCGTAACCAGTCTATCCCTGCAATCGTGTTGACCGCCCATCCGGATGGGCCGCTAACCATGCCAGCCTTCGAGGCCGGCATCGTTGCCCTGTATACGAAGCCTATATCGTCGGAGGTTCTGATCGGAAGCATAAAGCGAGCGATCGGGTACTCTTCCTAAACCGCTGGGCGCCTAAGCGCGATCTGGATCAGGGAACCTGCAGGAATGGCAGGGACTCGCGACTGAAGCGCTCAGCAAAAATGACGGTGGACACCAAATTGCCCTTGGCGTCTAACTTGCGTTCAGGAATTCCGTATTCCCATACGACATCCCCGCTGCGCGTTACTTCAAGAATACGACCGTTGTTACTCTCGGATATCAGGGTATTGCCGTTTTCCAGGCGCTGTTGCGATCCGTAAATAGATGTATACAGGACTTCATCCTGGTCGCCCGGGTATTCCCAGCTTATCTCTAACGAGCGCGGATCGAATTCGAGAATCCTCGACGTACCACCGTTTCTAATATCCCCCCGGTTGTCGAACAACAACAATCGCCCGTCAGCCAGAACATCAGGGTCATGCTGCAGGCGCCAGGGACCGCGCAGGGCCCACTTGACCGTTGGAGTCTCAAGGTCAACAACTGCGAGCACATCGAGTTGCCGAATCGAAATCAATACATTACCCGCCTCCGCATTCGGGAAAAGACTCGCAGCTTCAGCATTCAGCCAGGTAATTGAATTCACATGCAGCAGATCGCCCTTCCCCTGGTCCGGGTTGGCATACATCAATAGAGACTTGTAATCTGAATTCTGAATGGCCTCCAGAACCGAAATGACCGCCTGCTCTTTGCCATCCGGCCCGAGTACTGCAATCTGATCATCGAGAAACGGTGTTGCGATACGTTCCAGGCCCGGCCATGGTGAACGAATGACCTGGTGAAGTAATGCATAGATACGTCCATCTGTGTCCACGTCCAGGTCATGGTGTGCCGGTTTCTTGTATTCCCATAGCAGGTTCGAGTCTTTATCCAGCTTAACGACGCCCCAGCCCCAGGGCGTATACGCCGCGATACTGATCACGGCCAGTAAATCTCCGTTGGGCAGTAGTCGCGAATAGGCAACCGTTAAGCGTTTTGCCGGTGGCTCAATATCAATACCGGTATCACGTTTTCCCGTCAGTTGCTCCAGTGGCATTTGCCACTCATGCACGGAATTGCCCTGCATGTCGATAAGCCGCAAGGGGAACTGCCAACGAACGGGTGTATAAATGGTATAGCCGTTAAAGGCGCGGGAAGGATCGTAGCGGCCTACTCCGGCCTCGGAATCGCGCACCGGTGGCGATGCAAGATCTTCCTGTGTCGGCGGCTTGGCACCGACATGCCAGAGATTCTTTGCACCGGATTGCTGCACAAACAGCGCCTCGGCTGCGGTAAAAGAATCCTTGAGGTAGCCGTACGGAAATATTTCGAATCGGGTAATCGTTGCGCCGGCAATAAAGGTGAGAAATGCCAATGCCACCAGAGTTAACCCAATAAACAACTTGTTCAACGACTATCCCTCAACACACTTGCATCGTATCTAAACTGGAAACTGCGTTGTGACAACGCATATCGTTAATGCGATTTCCCCACAGATTGTTGCAGCGTGCTATCCTACCGCGCTATCAAACCGGCGTCCGCTAGGCACGGCACACAAAGCACCCGGGACACTGAATGATAGCAAATATTATCCCGATGCTGCTTGCGCAGCCGTTGTTGCTGTTCGCAGTCATAACGGCGCTATTGGTTATCCTGGCCCGAACAAAACTCTGGGTACCGGTGCCCGCGGAATCCCTGCCGTTATTCATAGCCATCATGCTTGGCGCCGTGATCGTCCTCCACCTTGGTTATGCACTGGCCTATCTCGTATCACCTCTCTATTTCGACCATATCGAACCTAATACCGCGGTAGTCGCCTACCTCTTTAACCAGGGGGATCCCGTCTATCATGAAATCGATGCAGCTCCCCGTTACTCGATGCTGTACGGGCCGGCGCACTATATTCTCAATGGCTTCGGTTATCGTTTGTTTGGATACAGCGACGTCGCATTTAAACTGACCGGCATTCTCTGTCTCCTGGCATCATTTGTTTTCATCGGCTGGTCGGTCAGGCGGGTGCCTGGTGCCCAGCTCCGTGACATCATTATCGGTCTGGGTATTTTTGCAGCCCTGGCACTGTTCTTTCGCAACTACAGCTTCTGGTCGAAGTCCGATTCGATCATGATGGTCTTTGTTGCGCTGGGCGTTTTCTCCTGCTTTTGCCGCAGGCCCGTGCTTGCCGCAATCATTTGCGGCATCGGCCTGGGCGTAACCGTGAATGGAAAACTGCATGGGATCGCGTATTACCTGCCGCTGCTCGCGTTGCATTTTCAGCGCGATGGCTGGCGCTCTTTGTTCGTAATTGGTGGAGTGTCATTCGTACTCGCCCTGGCCCCGTTTTTTGTATTCGGGAACGTTTCGCTGCCGAACTACCTGGCACTCGTACGATCGGCAGGCGCACATGGCCTTGACCCGGTTATATTGCTGCAGAACGCGGCCACCGGGTTATTCCTGTTGCTGCCGGTACTTTGCATGCTGGTGTACGCAGGCCGGACGGGCAGCGTTGAGTGGCTGCGGCGCAACCGGCTGATCGTACTCTCCGGAACGGTCGGGGTGCTGCTTATAGTGATCGCGGGAGCCAAACCGGGTTCCGGACCGTATCACCTGCTGCCTTTTCTGCCTGCCGTCGCCGTTTTGTCAGTAGTGCTGTACAAACAAGCCCAGCGGGACAATGCCGCCGCATGGTTTTGGGTGCCGTTTAGCGGCTTTATGCTTGTTGCGGTGATTAAGGGTGTGTATTCCGCCTGGTTCGGCGTTGCGCTGGTCACAAAGTTTGAAAAACCCCTGCTCGTCATTGATGATCTGCAGCAAATCATTACCGCGAACCCCGGTAAAAATATCCATATGGGCTACGGCGATGGTACCCGCTACCCGCGTACCTTCTATCGCACACGGTTGGTGTTGTCCGGCCAGCCATACCTGCTGGATGCCGCCGCGCTGATGGATTTCGATTTTAGCGGCGTAGAAATACCGGAGGCAACCCTGGCGGCCATGAATGGAGACCCGGATGCACTCTGGGTGATACCCCGCGATCAGCAACCGTTTACACTAAAAAGCTGGCTACAGCGTTTTGATAAAGAAGGATATTTGTTTGACGCCGGTTTCCGGCAGAATTTTCAGGACCGGTTCGTCCTGCGCGAAACGACCGACTACTACGACATTTGGGTGCCGCGACGATAATGAAAGTTCTGGTCACAGGTGGTTCCGGTTTCTTCGGACACGTGCTTATAGAGAAGCTTCTTGCCAGGGGTTACGAGGTGCGAAACTTTGACCTGGTCACCAGCGACGAGCATGGCAACCGGGTCGAGCAGCTGCAGGGCGACATACGCGATTACGATGCAGTGAAGGCTGCCGTAGCGGGCATGGATGTGGTTCACCACAACGTGGCGCAGCAGCCGATATCCAAGGACCCGTCACTGATGCGGGACGTCAATCTCGGTGGTACTAAGAATTTGCTGGACGCATGTGCTGCGTCGGATATACGCAAGGTCATTTACACATCATCGACCGCGATATTTGGTGTCCCGAAAACCGTCCCGATCAGAACCGAAACCGAAGCAACCCCGGCGGAGCCCTATGGACGCACAAAGGTTGCGTGCGAAGACCTGTGCCGAAAATTCATTGACGACCGGAGTCTCGACATTACCCTGGTAAGGCCGAGAACAATCCTCGGCCACGGTCGCCTGGGTATTTTCCAGATGCTCTTCGAATGGATTCGCGAGGGTCACAATATCCCGGTCCTTGGCAGCGGCGACAACCGGTTCCAGTTCATCCACGCCGATGACCTGGCCGGGGCCTGTATATTGGCGGCCGACCGAACGGGGCCCGCGGTATACAACGTGGGTACGGATCGCTTCGGCACGATGCGAGAAACCCTTGAGGCGCTGTGTCGTCATGCCGGCACCCACTCAAAAGTACGCAGCGTGCCAATGGCGCCGGGTGTATTCTTTTCGAAACTGATGAGCATGGCCGGAATGTCACCACTCGGCGCGTATCACAATCTCGCCTACGGCAAGACCAACTATTTCGATATCTCTACGGTGGTGCAGGATCTTGGCTGGAAACCTCGCTACTCTAATGAAGAGATGCTGATCGAGAGCTACGACTGGTATCTCGACAACCGCGACGATGTCCTCACGGGCAAATGGTCGGCCCCGCACCGGTCAGCCGTCAAGCAGGGAATATTAGGATTAGCGGTCCGGTTGCTTTAACCAGCAGGGAGGACAACCGGAGACCCCTGATACTTTTCTGGCTGGCCCGCAGACCTTCGCCCCGGCAATGCGATGGAACCCGGGCCGGTTGAAGACCGGGGAGTAAGGACGCAACTCGTGCAGTTCTTGCTGGAAAACTAACGTTGGCACCATCAAATTCAATTAGCTAGCAAGACCCGATCCACGAACTTTCGCATCAGATCATTGGACTCCGGTGTTTCCTGAGCCGAATCAAGAACTGCCTGCAGATGCGCGTCATCGTCCGTGTAATGCTCCTTGTAATGTGTCAGGCGCTCAACCAGCGTAGTTCGATCCACCTCTGGATGAAATTGGAAAGCCCAGAAATCCCTTCCTGCAACGCGGAAGGCATGCGGGCAGGCTTCCGTTTCTGCCAGCAACACACACCCGACAGGGAGTTCGGGCGTCCTTTCCTTGTACACAGAAACCGCTCGGAAGCCGTCGGGAACATCAGCAAAAAGGGGATCTTCACGAGCTGCCGGCGTTAAAGAAATAGCAGGTGTGCCCATCTCATAATCAGACTGATCACGCACTATACGGCCGTCGAGAGCGAGTACCGCCAGCTGAAAACCAAAACAGGATGCAAATACGGGAATATTATTTACCAAACAGTACTGGATAAGCTGAATGCAGGACTGCACAAACGGATAACGCCCTGGTTCCATCACGCTGGCCTCGCTCGCGCCACCGATGAATAATCCGTCATAACCATCAAGTACGTTGCCATCGAAGTGTGGCGTGACCGGTTTAAAGAAGAGCCCAGCCGCGGCCTGATGGGTGGGGCTGTGCGTGGCACTTTGTCGACCGTGCTGACTATCTACATCATTTTCTGCATGGCCGCGAAAGAGGCCTTGTTCGTGCCATATTTTCTATGACGTATAAGGCCGAAGGCCAGTTGAAAGGGAACATCTGGAAGTGATCCGGCCCTCGCGTTAACAGCGTCTAATTGCCGGGTGTTTTGACGTCCAGCACCGATTGAAGCGGGTTCTGTAGACGGTCGATAATTTCGCGGCGTTCATTTGCATCTTCAATGCCGTCTATTTCCATGCTGGTTCCCGGCGCAAAATGTTGCGGATCGCGGAGGAATTCATCCAGTTGTTCGCGGGTCCAGTTGCCGGTAAGTTTTTTCATAGCCGACGAATACTCGTAGTCATCGATAGCGCCCACGGGTCTGCCTACTACACCAAACAGGTTCGGGCCTATGCCGCCCGGCCAGCCCTCAAAGAGGGTATGGCAGCCAGTACAGGTAGAAAAGCTCTGCGATGTGGGCGTGATGGTCTGCAGGTTGTTTTTACCGTCCCAGAGCACGAGATAGCCATTGGGCATTTCCACCAGGTCGCGGATGTTGAATCCCGACGGTATGCGTTCATTAACTCTAACTGCACCATCATGCAGTCTGACCCGGAAAAGCGAATTGCCATTGCCACCACCGCGTAAAGAACCCACCAGAAAATCATTGCGCCACAGGGGGAAGCCGCTACCTTCCAGTTTTATTAAATTAGAGACGGCAACTGAGGGAACCCAGGCGAACACCGGCCGCACACCCAGCGAATGTTCTCCCGGGGTGTCGCTTCCCTTAAGTAATTTAGTGAAATAGTCCATGCCATAGCTTGAGGTCGGCCAGCCATAGTCTTCTCCGGGTATGATCAGGTTTAGTTCATCGCCGCCTTGGGGACCATGCTCCGTAGACCATATTTTGCCATCGTCGACCAGCAGTCCCTGCGGGTTGCGATGACCCTTCGTCAGTACCTTCGATTCCCAGGTAGTTTTGTCCAGTTTGATAATCTTGCCGTATGAAAAAGAATCATTGGCCGCCATGCCCCAATACTTGCCTTTATCAAGCATGATCCCGACAGTAACCAGCAGGGTGTCGGGCGCAAGTGTAGCCATTCGCCCCCCCGACTCAACGGTTACCCTTCTGCCAGGTAAGCAAGGTGTTGTATTGAATCTGTTGTGCCAGTCAACCGGGGAGTTAAGCGAGTTCATATTGAGTTGAGCTTCGCTGACGCTCAACGTAAAACACTTTTCCTTTTTGTTCCAAAGGTGATGAGACATATAGATGGTATATATTTCATCAGTATCAAGTCCTTCCAGCAGTATGTCTGTGACGCGAAAGTTCCTAGAGTCTGTCTTTTTGTTGTCTTCCTGAAAAGCATCCAGATTCAGGGGCGCGCGCAGCTGCTCCAGGAGTGTAATGCTGCTGATCCCGTTGTCGAAGTTCAGTAAGTAAAACTGACCGACGCGATCTGCCAGCAGAATACGGGAGCCATCGATAACTGCGAGCGCGCCGCCGGAACCTACGGGCCGATCCTCTGGTGGCGCAATCTTAAGGTTTTCCAGTTTCAGGTCGTACAGGGAGCTTAAATAGAAAGATGCTGGTTCCCTGGTCGCTACTGTAGCTGTTAGTTTTGCGCCTTCGGTCAAGCCGGAGGGGGTATCAGCGACAGTTGTCAGTGTTTCGCTCCTGGTGAGATCCGGTTCCGCAGGGCTAGCAAAAAACAGATTGATTGCTACCAGTAGTAATAATGCGCCTGCAACAAGGACGGATATATGCCGGATATTCATGCTAAAGACCAAAAGTAATAAGAAAACCGCAGAAGAAGATAATGATAGTGTGGCACACCAATTTGGGTGGGCGGTATAACGCATCACCGGACATCGTACCTACATCCTGTATGTAGAGCCCGGAAAATACTTTCACATATATAATTTGATAAACCAAACTGAGGAATTTTTGATCCCACATAATGCGGCAACCGCCATAATGAGAAGCATTGGTGCATCTACTCTCACGAAAGCTGTACCGTAGCAGACAAAACTGTAGGACGAAATCCAGAAAATGGTAGTGACCGCAACCGCCAGCAATTGGTTTATCTTCTCGAAAACCCAGACCGCCAGAACCCCGGCAACCCACAGGATGTGGGGAGTGCCGCGAGAGGGCATGGATGCCCGGAGCGGCCTCGAACTTGTGAGAGTTATCACCGACAAGAAAAAAGCCCTGCCACCATATCGGTCGCAGGGCTGTAAATATAAAGCCTGACGGTGTCCTACTCTCACATGGGGAGACCCCACACTACCATCGGCGCTGAGCATTTTCACTACCGAGTTCGAAATGGAATCGGGTGGTACCTACTCGCTATAGCCGCCAGGCAAAACTTTTGAATAAGCAAAAAAATTCTACTTACTCGAATAAGTTAACAATAAGGAAATGTTTTAACGTCTCAAAGTGCCTGGCTAAAAACCAGAACACACGAAAATCAAGATTACGATTTTCTTCACGTACTTCATCAACAACCGAAAGCTGAAACACGATTGTTAACTCGATACGCGTTGGCCTGCATTGAGCATGAAGCACTCAAGTTGTTTGAGTGTTATATGGTCAAGCCTCACGGGCAATTAGTACTGGTTAGCTTCATCCATTACTGAACTTCCACACCCAGCCTATCAACCTTGTAGTCTTCAAGGGCCCTACAGTGACCTCAAGGGTCAAGGGAAACCTAATCTTAGGAGGGGCTTCCCGCTTAGATGCTTTCAGCGGTTATCCCGTCCGAACATAGCTACCCGGCAGTGCCACTGGCGTGACAACCGGAACACCAGAGGTTCGTCCACTCCGGTCCTCTCGTACTAGGAGCAGCTTCCTTCAAGTTTCCAACGCGCACGGCAGATAGGGACCGAACTGTCTCACGACGTTCTAAACCCAGCTCGCGTACCACTTTAAATGGCGAACAGCCATACCCTTGGG
>PBYE01000015.1 GCA_002729495.1 Chromatiales bacterium | reverse complement strand
TGCGTGGATCATTAAAACTATCGACGAGCTCAGTTGTCAAATCTGTAGAAGCATCATCAATGATATAGATCTCAATATTCTCTACCGTCTGGTTGATTACGCTGTGCAGCGCGTAATAAAGCACGCTCGCGCGGTTATAGGTCGGAATAATGACCGTAACAATCGGATCTGTAGTCTGAGTATTTTCCATTTATTTTTGATCTAGCGGCTACGCAATTCCCGAAGCGCGCTCTGAGCTTCACTGCGGCCTGTATAATCCAAATCAACATCGGCCATCGCCAGCGCCAGCTGCTCTTCCGCCAGAATACTTCTGCCATCTGCGAGATAAGCCATCCCAAGATGATAGCGAAGCACCGGTACCTGGCCCGCCTGATCGACCGCATCTTCAAGGAATGGAATAGCTACTTTAAAATTTCCTAACCTATAGTGTACCCAGCCAAGAGTATCGACAAATACGGGATTACCGGTATCTTCCAGGCCCTCTGCAAGCTCCAGCGCCCTTTCCAGGCTCCTTCCGTCCGTCCGGAAGTCGGCAAGCAATGCAGCAAGATTATTTCTGACTGCGAGCAGGTCCGCATCTACTGCCAGAACTTTCTCGTAGGCAGCAATTGCTTCTTCATATTTGCCTTCGTGCTCGTATGCGGTACCCAGCAGCAGGGCTAATTCCTGGCTGGCTGGCATGGCCTCAAGGCCACGTTTGTAAATATTGATCTGTGCATCGACATCGCTGCCCTGCATACCCGCAAGTGTCGTATAGGCTGGTAACCACTCTTCGTTGCTGCTCAGAGTGCTTTCTATAAGGTCTTTCGCCGCAGTAATATCGCCCGCACCAGCCAGAACCTGGCTGAGCAGTGTTTGCGCATAAAGATTATCCGGGAACTGTTTGATAACCGCTTCAAGCTTTACAACAGCCTCATCAACACGTTCGAGCCGAATCAGGCTGGCAACCATTCCCTGAAGAGGCTCACGAGTGTTTGGTTCCAGGTCAAGCGCAATGCTAAATGCGCTCAGCGCCCGGCTATGCTGATTACGCACCTGGAAGATGCTACCCCTCAGGTATTCGCCCATTGCCTGAGCCTCAGGAATACTAGCCAGGCGCGCTGCTTCATTCTCAGCATCCGCATAACGCTCTCTGGTTATAAGTAGTGCAATCAGCGAACGCGACGCGGTTATATCACCCGGGGCCAAACCGAGCCGGGTTTTAAGAACTTCCTCTGCCTGCTCAAGTTCCTTTTCTCTAACGAGCAGCCGTGCCAGCTCAATGGGTGCAACGCCGTTATCTGGACTCATTTCGATCACACGAAGATAGGCGTCTTTAGCGAGCAGGGTATCGCCCGCTCTTGCATGAGTCTGGGCGAGCAGAAATTGTGCACGCACATTTTCGGCGTCCTTTCGCAGCAACGTGCGCAGATCTGAAACTGCGGCACCAAACTTTTCCCGATTTGAATTTAATGCGCCTCTTAGCAGCAACGCTTGCGTGTTCAAAGAGTCAATAGCCAGCACTTCTTCAATTAATGCCTCGCCGGCTTCCTCGTCACCCTGCGCCAAGCGTATTGCCGCCAGCCTGCCCTTTGCCGTTAACGCCTCATCTTCGTTGCCGGCAGCATTGGCAATAGTTTTGTATTCGCTGATCGCCCGGTCTTCCTCGCCGGTCGACTGCAATACTGCAGCCAGTGCGAGACGTAGCGTGTGCTCATCCGGAGCTGCATCTACATAGTCCTGTAACAGCGCCTCAGCCTGCACTGCGCCTTTTATACCGCTGACAAACTGCACCAACGCCAGCTTGGCCTGATTGTCATCAGGTCGGTTCTTTATTAAATCCTGTACTACAGCTTCTACTTCATCCTTACGTCCCAGGCCTACCAGAAAGCGGGCGAGCTGGTAGCTATAGACGTCCCGGTCGGGAAACTCACTTATCAGTGAATGGTATTCATCAACTACCTCGCCGTTGCGCCCTGCCCTTTGCAGCAACTGAATCTTAAGGAGTTGCAGAGGGCTGGTATCGTCGGTAGAAACGATACCCTTATTTACAAGCTCTATAGCTGCATCGGGATCGTCCACCGCAACCACGCTGGCCAGCAGTCCGAGCGCCTGGGTGTTGCCCGGATCCTGCTCAAGCGCTGCGTTCAGTTCTGTTCCGGCTGCCTCCAGGTCGCCCTGGGACGCAAGGATCCTCGCTCTTAGCACCTTTACGTCAGGGTCATCCGGCGCCAGGTCAGCCGTTATAGCGTACTGGTCTTCCGCCAGTCCCATGGCTCCACCCAGCACATAGAGGGTCCCCAGTTTTAGCCGTGCTTCCAGAAAATCAGGCCGGGACTCGATCGCGGCTCGCAACTGCGTCGCCATCTCAGAATAGTCCTGGCGCGACTCGGCTATTTGTGCCAGTAAAAGACGCGCATCGGCATTCTTCGGCTCGATCTGTAAAGCGTTGCGAACTTCCAGCTCTGCCTTAACGAGATTCTCGTCCTTGTAAAACTGATCTGCCTTAGCCAGATAACCAGCCGCACGCTCTGCCGGGCTTTCACATCCAGCCAGTAAAGCAATCCCGACGATACCCAAAAGCACAACTACCGGCACCCTGGGTATACGCTGAAAAACTGCTTTAATAACTACAACCTTCCCCATAACTACTATCCTTCAGGCTGCCGACGCAGCATTCAAATATTTTTCGAGACTTTCTACGCATCTTTGCGCGGTCCGACCGTCCCACAGGTCAGGACACTGGCTGGCTGGCCATTCGCCCGCAAGTACTGTTTGTATATTATCAAGGAGTTCCACCGGCTTGATCAGGCGATTGCTGCCCTGTGTCACTGTTATAGGCCTTTCGGTATTTGGACGCAGGGTCAGGCAGGGAATGTCCAGGTAGGTTGTCTCTTCCTGTATGCCGCCCGAATCAGTGACCGCCAGTACGGCTCCGCGGACCAGGCTCATAAACTCTATATAACTCAGTGGTTCTGCAAGATGAATCCGGGAGCTCGACAACAAACTATCCAGTAGGCCATGATTCTCAAGCGACTTGCGAGTGCGCGGATGAACCGGAAATACCAGTTTTAACTGCTCAGACGCCTTCAGGAGCTGATTCGTAAGTAATTCAAGAGAATCACGTGCATCAACATTAGCCGGCCTGTGCAGGGTAACGACACCAAAACGCTCGCCAGCGACACCCAGCTGAACTGCCGTATCGGTGGCCTCAATGCGCTCGCGCATCAGCTCGTATGAATCGATCATGATGTTACCAACGAGTTCGATGCGAGCAGGGGCTACTCCTTCTTTAAGTAAGTTCTCATCTGCGTCCGGCGACGGGGTCCACAACAGGTCGGCAATGGTATCTGTTACCAACCTGTTGATTTCCTCGGGCATCGAGCGGTCACCACTGCGCAACCCTGCCTCCAGGTGCGCTACCGGTATGAGTAATTTTGCACACACCATTGCTACCGCAGCCGTGGAATTAACATCACCTACGACGACCGTCCAGTCGGGACGTTCCTTCATTGCCGTCTCCTCATAGCGCATCATGACTTTGCCGGTTTGTTCGGCGTGGGTGCCGCTACCCACTTCAAGGTAGTGATGAGGCTGGGGCAATCCAAGATCATCAAAAAATGCCTGCGACATATTTGCATCATAGTGCTGGCCCGTATGCACCAGGCGAACATCAAAATTATCGTTAGCCATTAACGCATGATAAAGAGGCGCAACCTTCATAAAGTTGGGCCGGGCTGCCGCAATAAGATGGACTACAACTTTATCCGTCATGGTCAGAGTCTCAGCTTTCCCCAATGCCGCGTGGAATGAAATACGCAAGGGTGGGATCAATATCCCGGATAAACTCCTGCATGCGTTCGTCGGCCTCGCCCATATCCATTGACTCCGGTACCGCGGTTACGAGTCGCACCAGCGCACCATCCGTCCGGTTCTTTGTCAGCGAATCCCAGAAAATAAACCACTTCACCAGGTACTCGTTGGTAATGTTCCGGCCGCGCTGCTGAAACCAGTAGTAGACAAGCTGACGACTGGTGCCTAAAGAGATGACCGCACGGTTGACATTTACCGTTGCCAGCTCCGGGCCAACATTAGTAACAGGATACTCGTCGAAACTCTCGATGGTCCAGCCCCCGCCCGGCAAACAAGCGCGTGGGGAATGAACGGATGCACCTTTGCGTTGTGACTCGTAGTAGGCGATATACAGTTCGACCGAAGCCGGATCACCTTCGCGTACGAACCTCGCCATGAGGTAATCATCAAGCTCCAGGTTTTCGATGAACTGCTGCGCCATGCCCTGCTCCTGACCGCGCCATTCATTGAGCGCTAGTGGAAAAGTGCTTAGCTGGCTGCGCTCCGGAACAAACTCATCACTTGACTGGTACGTAAACGTAAAAATGCTGAGGATCAGGAACAGTCCAAGCAGTCCTGCGTTGTATACCGAGGGCCGTATTCGTGGCATGAACACCACAAAATCAGACATGGGCGGAACCCGGACATCAAAAATATCGGCAAGCGGTCGCTTACTGAACAGGGCAAACAACCACATCTCGAAAAACAGTATGCCGACGCAGGCCATGAATATGATCCAGCCTTCGAAATCGTGCAGGAACCCCCGAGCCATCGAAATACCGTAGTGTTCGACGAGAAGGCCAATAACTCCGATCCGGAAACTGTTCATTAAAAGCGTAATCGGAATGCTGGAAAGAAAAATGATTGCCTTCTGCCATACCGCGCCTCGAAACAGAAACGCGCATAGAAAGCCAAAACTCATCAGGGGAAATAAATATCGCAAACCGCTACAGGCTTCAGCTACCTGCAGTTTGAATTCACCCAGATCGATTACATTGCCCTCAAGAAAGACAGATATGCCCGCCATTCGTAAAAAACCCACGCCGGTTTCCGAGGACATTAACTGCAATTCATTTGAAAGATTATCGTACAGAAAATTAGGTAATGGGATCATAAAGAAGAGGTATGCGATTGGCGCCCACAGAATCCATGCACCTTTCCAGCCATACGCGATCACCACAAGACCTACCAGCGTAATCAGGAAAGCATACTGGGTGATAACGTAGACCGCGCTTAAGTTACCCAACACCAGGAACATTAGCCCGAAAATCAGCAGCCCCAGGCCGCCCCAGGAACTACGAATATCTGCTGTACGAAATACATCTGCCCGCAATAAGAGCAGGTAAGCGGCAACTACCGGTATCAGGTACCCATGGTTGTACTCCGGCTTGGTTTCCCACCAGGTAACCATGAGGCCCAGGCCATCACGAAAAAGAACAAGTGTGGATACAAAAATTAGGATCGGCAGCAACAGCCACGACCAGTTCTGCCGGGATAGATCGATTGTGTTGTGGTCGCCGTTCGCCATCAGGTCATCCTGACTGGGTTGTTAACTTGGGGTGCATTCGGGTGCTACCAGACTGCCGTCTTTATTCTTATTTTCTTGCTGAAACTCTGGCGGTAACACCCGGGGGGGTAGCACTCACCAAGCGAGTATGATTCCCTGTTTCAGGCGTTGCTGCGAAATCATTCACATTTAGTTCCTATCTCAAACAGCCCGGCAGATTGCCGACCTGCAATTATAGTAGCTGAGAGCAGGTTTTGGCTGTCAAACAGTGTGATTATGTCAATGGCTTGGCGTTGTTGTGGGCGCTTCCTGCCCGGCTACACCCGATATTGGCCTCAGGCGCCTACAGAACGCCAGTTGAGACTGTGTAGCCCAGTGTTAGCGGCAGGGCTCCATCCATGGACAACACAAGCAGCGGTCCTTCAAGTCGTATACCGAAGCGGGGGCAGTAATCCGCACGGCTGAGCCTGGCAGAACAATTTTCGGCCGCCGTGAACACCGCCTGTTCTTCGCCATTGCAGAACACAGCCCATTCGTGCGGCGCACGCTCTACCAACTCCACATCCGGATGAAAATGGATATAACTTTCAGCATGGCAGGAACCGTTACCCGTTAGCGTATCGCTCACAGACAGGCCTTGCACGATACTGGCTTCAATAGAGCGAGTATGCGTGATCCGACCCGGAAGCCGCTGGTAGCCGTCATGACTGCCTGAAAATTTGATCTGCGTATCACTAAACTGTGAAAGCTCAACCTGGCGGGGTCTTGCGCGCCGTGCCACCCGAAATGTACCCCAGATTTCCGACTGTTCCGCACCGTCAACCATGACCGTATTGTGTGCCGCCGTACCACGAAGTGAGTTACGTGTATCGTCGTCGTCATAACCATAAACACCGGAGTCCACTATCAGACGACGGCCATTTACACAGTATTCATAACTCAGGGTATCGCAGTGCGCATGGCCCGGCTGATAATTTGGCCCGACAGGCCCTGCGTCTATCAGCAGGCTATCTTTACAGTACCTGTATCCGTAGTAACCGGTGTCCGGCTTGCTGATACGTACCGGCATAGCGGGAAACGGCGCACGTTCGTATTGCATCAGTTGCTGACCATACTCCATCAGCAATTCTGGCTCCGGAGCAATGTCGTGGGCCGAATCGTTAAATAAGTAAATGCAGCCATCAGCGGCCAGGATATCGTCAAGAAATCGCAACGCCCGCTGGCTAACGTCGTGGATTCTTGTCAGTGCCTGTTCTCCCGCCAGTTCCGGTTGGGCAAATAATACATTGTATACGTCCAGGCAATCTTCCAGCGCTATGTTGTGGTACATCGGGCTGCGCTCAAAATGTCCGCCATCAGGGAGAAACTGTTCACCGATCTGGGTGAGAAAAGTATCCAGACCTTGTTTGAGAAAGCCTTTGCCATGCGGCCCCTTGAACCATGTGCCGGCAACTACCAGGGCCTTGGCATTTTTTAGCAAATGATTAGCAAGAATATGGTGCTCCATATTCTTGCTAAGCCAGTGGACCTGGTTGATAAGGCTAAGTTGCCATTCTCTCGGCACTTCGCCCGTGTACTCATGAAAATACTTGATCCAGTTAACGATACGAAGCGAGGCCGTGTAGGGCTCCCAGGCATCTTCGGTACCCATCGGGTTCGCGCTGATCCAGCTTTCTATATATACAGGTTTGTCGGCGGCCGGAATGGATTGCCACCGGAGAAAATCGAAGTAATGCAGGTTGTAACGCCACAAACGTGAAACATCGGTGGGGTGCCAGTCTATATTTGCAACATCAGCGGGCCGGCTCACACTCAGAAATCGCAATTCCTTTTCCCGCGACTGTGGGCTACCGATAAAGGGTGTGTGTGCTACCGAAAGCTGCGGCTCTTCAAGGTCGATGGGAGCAGGATTGATAATCGGCCGCAGGCGCCGATAGGCAAGCCATGCCAACTGCGACAGACGCAGCCAGCGCACTGTATTCAGGTAAAGAGCAAGACGCCCCAGGGTCACCTGAAAACCGAAAACCCGTCGACCGCATCAAATGTGGCGCGACTGACTTCGAAAATTTCTTCCGCCGGGATTGGTGCCGCGAGACCTTCTTTAACAGCCTTTATAAATGCCGCGGCACAGGCTGCGTTTCCCTTATCCTGGCGACGCAGCTTCATCCCGGAAAAGCCAGACCAGCCAAAGCCTTCCAGGCTGCGGAAGTTATCGAGCTGGAGTACGGCGCCGCCGCAAAATACTTCCAGCCGTTCCTTCGGGAAAGAACGGTGGCCGTTAGCCAGATAATGTACTGTTCCAAAAGACCCGTCGGCAAATGCAAGATTGATGCTTGCCTTGTCGTCCCTGATGGTAACCCCGGGGGCAACACCCATTTTCATGCTGCTGACCTTAACGATGGGACTTGCGGCAAGGAACCTCAGCAGATCAATAAAGTGACAGGCTTCACCAATAATTCTGCCTCCGCCCTGTATCGGATCCTGCACCCAGTGGTCGTCCGGCACGGCTCCCGCATTGACAGCCATGATGAAAGACTTGGGCTCCGACTTCGCATCGAGCAACTCTTTGAGCTTTTCCGTTAACGGCGAAAAACGCCGGTTAAAGCCCACCATCAGTATCGGGCCCCCGCCAGCCGCCGCATAAGCCGCCTCAATCTGGTCAAGTTCCTCGCGATTGATAGCCAGCGGCTTTTCAACAAATACATGCTTGCCCGCATTCAACGCAGGTATGGCATATCGGGCATGGGTATCGTGGCGCGTGGCTACCACCACCGTATCAACAGACTCATTAGCCGGGACTGCGTCGGCGTCGGTTGTTGCGCTTTCAAAACCAAACTTTTTACCCGAATGAACGCTGCTCACGCCGGCGGCACTCGCGAGAACCCCGAGGTTGGCCCCGGCATCCCGAAAAGCCGGAATCAGGGTTCCGCTCGCGTAGTTTCCCGAACCGATCATCCCAATGACGCATTTAGTTGCCTTGTGGCCCTTGCCATCGCCCAGTACAACGACCCGGTCACGGCTATCGAGCTGACGCGTGGGGTCCGCCGCCGGATACTGCAACACTATGCCCAGTGGCGACTCGTTGGTCAGCAAATCGTATGCCTGCCCGGCGTCATCGATTGCAAAGCGATGCGAAATCAGGTTGTCCACGCCTAGCGAACCGGCCGCCATCAGATCGAGCACAGCCTCAAAGTTGCGCTGCTCGGTCCAGCGTACGAGGCCATAGGGGTAATCCTGCCCCTGCTCCTCATACGCCGGGTCGTATCGGCCGGGCCCATATGAACACGAAACCTGGAAACTTATTTCTTTTTCGTAGAAATCGGCACGGGAAAGTTTCAGCCCTGTGACGCCAACCAGTACTATGCGGCCGCGCTTGCGGCACATTTCAGCAGCCTGGTGCACCGGCTCATCGCTCTTGGTCGACGCAGTTAGCAAAACAGCATCCACACCCCTGCCGTTGGAAAATGCGGCGGCGCGTTCCAGCGGATCCTCGCCCGCCGACAAATCTACGGTCCAGGCGCCAAGTGTTTTGGCCGTCGCAACGCGACCGGGGTCAGTATCGATACCCATCACGTTGCAGCCGTTAGCCCGCAGCAACTGGACAGCTACCAGGCCAATTAGCCCCAACCCTGTTACAACGATATTTTCACCAAGCGAGGGAGTAATAAGACGAATTCCCTGCAAAGCGATCGCGGCCAGAACCGTGAATGCTGCAGATTCCTCACTGACTCCGGGGGGCACTTTTGCACACAAATTACGCGGTACGCAGACGATCTCTGCGTGGTGGCCGTTAGATACAACCAGATCACCCACCGCAAGATCGGTAATCCCGGCTCCGACCTCCAGGATGACTCCAACGTTGCTGTAACCCAACGGCAGTGGCTGATCCAGTTTTGACTGAACAGCCTGTATCGTCGGCACGAACCCATCGGTCTTAACTTTGTCCAGGACCATTCGAACCTTGTCTGGTTGCTGCCGCGCCTTGTCCAGCATGTTCGACCGGCCAAATTCAACCAGCATCCTTTCGGTTCCCGCAGAGATCAGCGAAACTGCCGAGCGCACCAGCACATGGCCCGGCCGAACAGCAGGCGCAGGCACATCAACAACGTGAGTGCCCCCATCTTTCAAGTCCTGAAGGATTTGCTTCATGCGTCCCTATTCCATTTCCACCGTATTCAGGCTACGGCGACTATATAGATTTAGCCCTCAGTTTGGCCGACTTTCCGTCACATTTCAGCCAACACGTGCCGCCGGAGGCCCGGCAGCGGCGCGGATCGCCTCCACGTAGAGCTCATATTTCTGCCGTGCTGTCGGCAGACCTGCCAGGACACGGGCACCTGCCTTCTGCCTGGCATCCCAAAGCCGGTCGCTGGCTGCAAGCCGCAGAATCGCACGGGCTGCATCCCTCGCATCAAGTGGCGAATAATACTCGGCAGCATCACCACAAACAGCATGAGCAAAATCCAGGTCCGTCGTTACAATCGGGCGGCCCAGAGCCATGGCTTCCGGATAGGTCGCGCTAAATGTTTCGAGCAATGACGGCATGAAACAAATATGCGCGTCACGATAAAGCCCGATGACGCCGTTAAGCGAGACGCGACCGGCATTCTTTAACCGTTTGCCTACGCCCAGATCAACTGCATTCTGCATAATCCGTGCCGTATTCTCATCATCGTCCGGCAAAGTAAGAATAAATTCAAAACTCTTCCCAGGTTCGATATCGGTAAGTGCGGCCGCCACCTCTGGAATAAATTCTATATGTTTATGTGGGTAATAAGCGGATACATATAACAGTCGCAGCGTGTCAGAAAGTTGTGGACGACTAACCGGATCCAGACCTGTGTTGTTGAAAACCGCTGCACAAGAATTGGGAACGACTGTCACCCTTGACAGCGGTATCCGCAGCCGCCTGTTCAATCCCTGCCTGGCCGCATCAGCTTCGACAATCCAGTGATCTGCAATACGCAACCAGAGCCCCTTGTATATGCACTTGAGGAAAGTTTGTAAGCGGCTTAACCAGCCGGGGAGAATTGAAAACGCGAGCCGCGTGGAATGAGTAACCCATCCGACCGCGACCCCGCACAGGTGGGGCGCAGTAAACCGTGCGTAAGCGGGGCCAAATACCGTATAGACCACATCGGGACCAAGTGTCCTTTCCAACGTCTCCAGGCGCTTGCGCTGAGATTTGTCCCGCGACGGAGAATTGTCAAAGATGGTTGCACCGGGCGTTTTGATGTTGAGGGAAGCCAGCTCCTCCGCCACTTCTGTCGATAAAGCGTAGTGCCAGTTTATATCTGACGGCACAGCCTCCGCTTCCGCGATAAAGGACGCCGCTACCTGTATACCTCCTCCCTTAACAAGGGTAGTCGCGTTTACAAGAACGTCCATAGATTGCGGCAAAGTACCCGGGGATAGGCGGCTAAGCCAAATACTTACCGGTCCATTTCTCGATCTCCGGCCGAAACCAGGGGAAATATTTAAACCAGCCCGACACCATCGACAATGGCAATGTCACATACCGGATTAGAGACCCGGGTCGCAACCATAGACTAAATCCTGCTACGCCACATGCAGCAAGCACCGCCGCCCATTTCCACGAAACCAGGAAACCAGTAATGATTACCAGAATCATGCCCAGCCAGAACAGGTAAGGCTCGTAGTCCAGCCGCATCAGGGAAAAAATATTACCCTTAATCGCCAGGGCCCTCAGGCTTTGCCCATAGCCCCAGAAAACCTTTCCCAGGCCGGCCGAAGGATATAGCAGGCGCAAGACAAGCTCGACGCGCGAGAAGTACTCGGGATAGTGATAAATCATGGGAAGGCTAACGAATTTAACAACCGGCTTGCCTTCGCCCAGCCGCACATACAGTTCCATTTCTTCCTTACCGTAAATGGATGGATCCCAGTTTCCGGCCCCGACTACAGCGTCACGCCTCAAAATAACCGCGCCGCCGAACTGGGTTGCCCCCACCCCCCGGTTCACTAACCGGGCGAAGGACTGAACAGTTGAAGCGCCGTTATCCAGTTTATGTATGTACAGCCCGATAATTCCAACAAAATACGGTTCCAGATCCTGCAGCTGCGAAACGATAGGAAAAAATTCAGTACATATCTCCATATCGGCATCAAGGTAAAATATCCACGGATACCTGGCTTCCAGTGTCCCGGTGAACCGTCCGGCGCTCGCGCAAAGGTGTTTAGACTCCCCCAGCACCAGGACCTTGTCGAACCCATCGCGTGCCAGTGCAACGCTGTTATCAGTTGATGCCGAGTCGACATAGATCGACTCAACAGGAAAATCACAGGTACTCGCAAGCGCCCGAATAGACTCCGCCAATCGCGGAATATTCAGCGACTCATTTCGCCCGATAACTACTACGGAAAGCACTACACACCTTTTTTAGCAACTTCTTGATTGCCACCAGCACGCCTGATCGAAACGGTTTGATCGGTATTCGCACCAAATTTTTCATTCGCCTTATCCAACAGCTTGGCTCCGTATATGTACAGTATTATCGGGGCTACGGCATACACTACGCCGTGTACGGTCCCACGTCCTGTCGAACTCATGGTGTCTTCAAATATAGCCTCCAGGGCAACGAGCATCAGCCAGGTGACCGGGAGTATGTAAATACGTTTATCCTCATTTGAAACCCTGGTGCTGAATATCACCTTCCAGGCCTGGCGGAATGCCAAATAGTAGATGGTTAGTTGCAATGCCAGGCCCACCATGCCCCACCGGACAGCAAAGCCCAGGTAATTATTGTGTACACCGGGGATCTTCAGTCGGCGTCCCGAGTAATTAGCAACCAGGTCGGCAATCGTTTCGCCATAAACTGCCACACTCAGCCCTTCATAACCATAGCCTGTAACCGGACTTTTCAATAACAGCCCGGCATACAACTCCCAGGCACCAAGGCGGTCATTCTCGGTACTCTGTAGCCGTTCGGTAAGCATTTCCACGTTCTCGGCACCGATAATGGTCTGCACAAGCAATCCGACTATTCCTACAAATCCGATATAAATGAAAATCCTCGAACGAAATACCCACCACAAGGCGCCGAGCCCCGCAACGGTTGCAACTGTTGCATTACGTGTGCCCGATAGCAGAATCATACCGAAAGCAATGAGCGCCAATACGATATAGAACTGTCGCAGGTTCACTTTTGATTCATACATACTCAGCCAGAAAAGACTGATAACAAAAATCGAATAAATAGTCGAAAACCCGGTTGCCCGGTTGTACAGTGACACGAACCGGCCGCCCATCATGTATTCGTCAACCAGCAACGGACTTAGCATATTCAGAAAGGTGATCGGTATTGCAACGAAACAAACTATTTTATTGAAACGCAGCAGCGCATCGCGATTATCTACATGCATCAACCATGCTATGCCAATGCCAATCATGAAGGTGAATTCGGTTGCCGTGTACCAGAGATCGCCAATCTTACCCTGGTTCAGGACTGATACCAGTGCAATCCAGCCAACGTAACACACGTATATCCGATAGAATTTTGCTCCTAAAAGCTGCCAGATGTTTTTTGCAAAAAAGATTGCGCCATAGGCGCCAAGATAAGTGATCATGGCGTACTTAACGGCGAAGGCTACGTCATGCACCAGTGGATACCCTGCACTTGCACAAGTCAATGCCGCAATGAACATGCCGATGGACAGGTTTTTATACCGGTTAAAAAACCAAAAAGATGCCGCCAGGCCAATTATGCCGACAAGCATAAGGCCAGCGATTGCCGTTTGTTCGGTTAGTAACAGCTCGCGAATATCGCTGCTTGCAGAAAGTCTGGCAGCTCGCCTTGCAAGCTGTTGCCCGAAAGTGACCATGAAGAAGCAAATGCAGGCCCAGCAGAAAGCCGCCAGCATGAACACGTCGCCCGGATTGGGCTGCTCGAAGTCTATGGTCTCGCTACCGCGCACGTGGACAGGTTGCAGACCAAGCTTCTTTTTCGGAAGGAGTATAGCCATTAAAGATCAGCCTGAGAGCATTCCATTGCTGCGCTACCTGAGCAACAGTCTACCGCAATGGTGCGCATGGTGGCGATGCGGCAAACTGCCACGAGCGGTTTCCATGCGGTGATTTGCCGGCCGCTGTGCATGGCCCTAATCGGACCTGGGCGGCTGGTCGGGTATTAACGGTTCTGGTGCAACCTGCAGGCCCATTCGACTACGATCTACAAGTACTTCATCCGCCACGGCACCGTCAATGAATTCTTTACTGGCGGAAAAACCGTACACAAGAGCCAGGTCGCACAAGGTATTAATCACCCGTGGCACTCCGTGGGCTTCCTGCCATATCTTTTCGATAGCCTCGGAGGAAAACAGGTTTTTATCGCCACCCACGCAGTAAAGCCTGTGCTCCACGTAAGCTCTTGCTTCTACCAGCGATAACTGGCCGAGATGGTAGAAAACCGAAACACGCTGAGTTAGCTGACGTAACTCGGGTCGCTGTAAAGTTGCCCTTAACTCAGGTTGGCCAACAATTATCAGGTGCAGTAAATAATCTTTCTGGGCATTGACGTTCGACAACATGCGAACTTCTTCCAGAGTACGCGGACCCATATTCTGTGCTTCATCAATAATTAGAACTACGTGCTGACCTTTGCGATATTCCTCTATCAGAAACTTTACGAAATCATCGTAAATCTCAACCTTGGTCTTGTCCCTGTACTCCAGTCCATAGGCCATCAACACCCACTCAGATAACTCACCAAAAGAATTATGTGTGAAGTTGATGAGACCGACAGTAATGTCATCATCCAGCTCTTCCATGATTCGATTAATAAGTGTCGTCTTGCCCGAGCCGACCTCGCCTGTAATAACGGTAAAACCCTGTTTGTTGAGTATGCTGTACCTGAGCAGGGTCAGCGCCATCCCATGATCTTTGGAAAGATACAGAAAGGAAGGGTCTGGTAACAGCGCGAAGGGTGCTTCGCGTAATCCATAGAATTGCTCGTACATATAAATACTCGGCAAAGCCCTGGAATACCTGAAGGGTCAGTAGACCGATCCTACCTTTTTCTCACTTTTGTTCAACACAGTACCGATAATCGGAATACCTTCAAGCAATTCGATCGCCTCACGCAATTCTTCCTTACTTGTCGATCCGTATTCCATCACTATGAGCATGCAATCAACGTTCGGGGCAAGTGCAAGTGCGTCGTCAATGGTTAATACCGGAGGAACATCAAGAATTACGATGCGATCGCTATAGCGATTTTTGAGCTCCTGAATCATTGCTACCATTTTTGGGGATCTAAGCGCTTCGGCGGATTCGCTGATAGCCGCCCGGCCCGGTAACACCGTCAATCTGTCTATATCCGGATGGAACAGAATTGAGCTCAACGGAATATCCCTGTCCAGGTAATCATTAAGCCCTAGTTCCGGCGTGTAACCAAAATATTCGTGGATGGCCGGATACCGCAGGTCCGCATCGATAAGCACAGTCGTATGCGAAACGTCCATGGCTATAGTTATCGCAAGGTTTATCGCTGTCAGGGTCTTGCCGCTCCCGGTCGCAGGACTGGTTACCGCAATGGTGTTCCAGTCGTTCGCCGCGAGCTCCTGAAAAACGCGTGTGCGCAACATTCGATAGGTATCCTGCAAGGGATTGCCGGGCATCGCGGCAACAAGCTTCCTGTCTTCACGAAGTGACGGACTTACGTCGACACAACGCGTCTGCGTATACTGAATCTCGTGAGTAGGAGCCGAAACCGGCGTTTCTTTCGACGAGGGACGCGCAGGCGCTTCCGGCCGGTCCTTAGCCTTGGTCTTGCGATCACGCGAGGCTTGCTCTACGGCTTGTCTTATTCGTTCCATGAAAGAATCTCGTCCTTATCCGACCGGGACACTAGAGTCCCAGCCGCTGCAAAGCCGTGAACCACAGCACGTCTAAAGGCACCACAACGAAATGGATAATAATCGCCAAAACAATGGCGACTGCCGGCATTGCCATCAGGCCTATCTTGCGTATCTTCCGTGCCCGGGCAATTTCTACCTCATTGAAAATGTAAGGTATTTCAACCAGTGGCGGTACACCCTGCACATTAGTAATAGCAGCCGCGCCACGAATGGAATGATCAAGTGCGTCCGCAAGCTGGGTGATACCAAGACCGCAGACCAACGCGAACAGGAAGGCCAGGGCGAGAATTGCGCCGCGATCCGGCTTGAAAGGTAATAGCGGCACGCGCGCCGGTTCGATAAGTACCAGCTGCTCACCCTTGGCGTTGGTTTCCAGCGTTTCACCAATTTCCGCCGTGAACTGCTTGTCCCGCATTACCCAGTACCTGTTAGTGGTCGAAGCGAGAGTGCGCTGAATCGAGGCCAGCTCCTTTTCTACCTGGGGCGTTCTTTGTAATCGCAACTCATATTCGAGTAGTTTTTTGTTCAAATCCGCCTGCTCATTCAGGAAGGCGTGCTCTTCAGCCGCCAGTGTCTCAAGTGCAGCGGTCAAACTGATGTACGCGGGGTTATCCGGTTCTATCTGACCTTCAAGCTGCTTCTGCGAGGCTTCCGCCAGCTGGGCCTCGAGGTCGGCAACTTCACGTCTGAGCCTGATGACGTCGGGGTGATTCTCGGTATAGCGCTCTTCCGCGATAGCCAGATTGGACCGGGCTACCTGCAGCCCCTCTTCAACCTCGGCAAGATTGATATCCAGCCCAAAGCGCTCCTTAATCGACTTGATATCGCTCCTTGTCCGAACCACGTCGGGATGATTGTCGCTGTAGCGACTCTGGTAAAGCGATAACTGCGTCTGCAACGCCTTCAACTGATCCGCGGGAGCCATTATCATGCTGCCGTCTGCCAGCCTGGTCGGTAATGTCGGATCTACCGAGACCAGCTGTGCCTGAATTCCAATCCGGGTATTTTCCAGCGCTGTCAGGTTGCGCTCGGTTTCCAACAGCTCGCTGTCGATACGGTTCATCATCTGCAGGTTCAGGGAATTGAGCGACGGAAGCGTCTCCGAGTTGTCGAGCTTAAACTCTGCCAGTCCGGTTTCCAGAACGGCTATCTCACTTTCAAGGCTGCTTACTTCGCTCTTAAGGAAATTCGAGGTTTCAGTAGTTTGCTCGGCGCGCACCTTGAGGTTTTCGCCCAGGTAAAGATCCGCAATCTCGCTGGCTACCGCCTGGGTAGTTTCCGGGTCTTCGTCCTCGAAACCCACCGTGAACCCGACCGCAATCGGCCTGGGCAGGCCCTGCGGCGTCACCGTCTCTCTACTCTGAATTTCGATCTTGATCGATTCTCTGACCCTTAACGCAAGCAATTCAGCGGGGGTTGTGAGTCTGTCTTTCTCGTACAGGTTGAACTTCTCAATAATCCTGACCAGGTTATTGATGGTCAGGATACGCTCGTTCAGCTTGGTTACCTGCAGAGTTGTATACGTCGTTACCGTTGAACGGAGGATTTCTTCAGGGATTTCCGAATCTTCAATAAGGATAAAAGCGCTCGACCGATATACATCAGGGAGGGACAACGTAACGGCGGCCCCTACTAAAAAGATACCGGCAAAGACGGCCAACGCCAGTTTCCAACGTCGTTTAAACGCCGAAAAATGCTCGGCAAACCCTTTAATCTCTTCTGCCATGATTGCTCTAACATTTTACTTGTTTGCGTTTGCTGTGGGCAAACTGCGGGAGTCCAGACTCGGCCGAATCCCGTCAGATTACGCAATCGCCTGTGTTATGTTTTACCGAATTATACGGCGCAGGCCCCAAGCCATACATGACTTGCCCCCCAGAAGGCACCATAGCTAAGTGGGCAGCTGCTTTTTGGCGAATTTTCCATTTTAACATTTCATTCAATAAGATGCGATAAATGCGACCATCTCCAGCAGCGTCGCCATGCCCCGGGATGTCTTTATCCAACCCGCTGCACGAGGTACGCTAGCGCTCCGCAGCATAATCTCTCTAAACCCCTGCCACACCTAGCCTTGCGCCCATATCGTGGCTGCGGGCGACCTCCGCCGGGGTACCCTGGCCTGCAGCGATAACCAGTATCAGCCACAGCAAATGCAGGCAGTCATAGAGCTCTGCGGCCAGCGCCAGGCGCGCGTAATCAGCCGCGTCGAAGGACCCGAGATAGCTTTCCAGCAACGCATCTACAGCCTTCTCCGGCAGCTCATGGTGCGCCGTTACGACGGCAAGATCGAAGTACGGATCCCCTACCCCGGCATACTCCCAGTCGATGAAATGCAGCGCCCTGGAATCAACGATATTCCGGGCGACCGGGTCGTTGTGGCAAAGAACGGCCGGAACGGGCCGCTCTTCTTTAAGGCAGTGATCAAGGTGTTTGATCCGTTCTGCGAGCACCCGCCCCGGCTTAGTCTGCAAACGCTGCGCGTACCTTTCCGCCCAATCTGCAACACGGAATTCAGGTCCGGCCGGCGCAAGTGCATGCAGCTTACGGAATAGACCCCCCAGTCGCTCAAGGTTTGATTCAACCAGCAAATCGTGCCGGTCCCATGCATCTCCCTCAAGGTACTCGGTAATCAGGATGCCGCGCGCCGGATCTGCCCATACCACCTGTGGGCCAATGCCGGCAGCCTCAACGGCGATGAGGACATCGGCTTCAGCCTTGCGATCAAGCCCGATGGCGTTGGCCAGGGGTTTATCAATGCGCAAAACGACTCGCCGGTCGCTGCTTTCCAGCAGGTAGCTGTCACTGGCAGGCCCGCCCGAAAACGCTTCCACCACATTTACCGGCCCGGTAAGCGGCAAGTCATCGAGCAGGGCCTTGTCAATTGTCATTGTTTAGCTTCATCCCGTCTCCGGCAGACTACGCCGCCACTGTCTGAGCCCGATAACAATCAGAAACAGGTAACAAACAAACAGCAGCGCCGTTAGCAACAGGCCACGGTCCAGGTACAACCAGACCGATACGCTGTCTATAACAAACCAGTAGTGCCAGTTCTGCAATACCTTGCGGGCGACCATCCAGGTCGTAATGATCGCGCCCCAGGTGGTGAAGGAATCGAGGTACGGCGACGCGGCATCACTGTATGTCGCCAGCAATAACCCTGCAGTAACGGTCAGGAGGCCCATGGCCAGTAGCGGTACCACGTGAAATGCGATGGGCCAGCTGGTTACGGGCAGTTCATCACCGTTTCTGCTTTGCCAGTTAAACCAGCCATAGCAGGCCATGGCTATATAGAAAAGCTGCAATAACGACTCCATATAGAGTCGTGCCTGATACATCAGGACTATGTAAATAGCTGCACTCGCTATCGCGGCGGGCCAGCATGCGACGTTCTGCCGAATAGCCAGCACCAGGTAGATAATCGCCAGGGCAACCGCTGCAATTTCCCACGTAGACATTGCGCCGGCGGCGTCGGCCAGTAGTTGCAGAAAGTCAGTCAATGTTCGGCAGATGCGATATGTCCAGATCTGCGTTCAGGTAACGCGTGACGAATACAGCTTTTTCCTGCTGCTCCATGCTTTCACGCATACACACGTTTAAGGCGGTTGTGACATCGTCATACTCGCCGTTCACCTGCGTGCTTAGCTGGTTGGTAACCAGGGTAAGGCCTTCGAAGCTTCGCAGTCTGCGAATAAAGGCCTTGATTGCCGGCTTGTAGTCTGCATCCAGCGGGTACATGCTGATATCAACGGTAATTTTCATTGCTGACTCCGGGCTATTTTCCGTACCTGTAGTTTACGGTCAGGCCAACCTGACGCGGATCGCCAGACCGGGTATACAGGGTAGTCTGGGCGTCCGCATAGGGAGGCTCGTTGGCGAAATAGAAGCCGCGGGCCGCGTATTCTTCGTCAAAGATATTGCGGCCCCAGAGAGCCACCGCCCAGCTATCCCACTCCTTACCTACGTGCAGATTAACCACTTCGTAAGATTCTGATTTCTCGTCATGGCTGATGTCGAAGTAGTACTCATCGACAGCATTGATATCGAGCCTTGCGTACCAGCCCTGCGGACTCATCCAGGTTGCACTGACATTGAGCGTATAGGCGGGCGCGTGCGCCAAATCGCGGCCTTCAACTGCCGGGCGCACAGCCCATTCATCTATCTCGGTTTCGAGCAGCCCAAGCAAACCATGCAACCGCAGCGAATCCGTTGCCTGCCACACGCTGCTGAATTCGACGCCGTAGCTATTTGCTTCGCCGTTCGAAGTCACGAATATGAATGCGTTGGGGTCGCCAAACTGATCAGACTGGCTCAGCTGCGCGTCATCCCGATCCATGTAGAAAACACTGAGGTCTGTCTGCAAGGTGCCGTCCAGCCAATCGGCTTTAAATCCGACTTCGTAATTCCACAGGTATTCAGGATCGTAAGAAATTTGCTCCGGACCGTAAGGCCCGACTATCCCCGCATCTGTCACGGCTGCCAGCGACGGGTTAAAGCCACCGGCTTTGAATCCGCGCGCTATGCGCGCGTAACCACGCAACTCATCGGACCAGTCATAGCTCAATGCAACGTGGCCACCGAGCATGTTTTCATCGGGACTGAAGCTATTATTTCCGTCCACCATGATCGGATTGAAGTCTTCATCGAAATAGCTGTTGTCGACCCACGAGTCATTGTAATCAGCATCCCAGCGCTCAAATCGCAACCCTACAGAAAGACCCAATTTCTCTGTCAGGCGGCTCTCAATACCGGCGAATACTGCATACGTATCGGCTTCATATTCGCTATCGACATCGCGCTGAGAGACGCAGAAACCCGGGAAAGGCCCGGGGCAACTCGCGTCATCAAAATCGACGTACACACCCGGGTTGGTAATCTGGTTGTCTTCCTCAAGACGAGACACATAAATACCCGCAACCCATTCAGTTGTATCGCCAAAGATCCGGCCATCTTCGCCTGACACGAAGCGAAACTCCTGGCTTAAAGTGTCGCGCTGCCGCGGATTATGAGAGCTGTACTCAACCTGGTAATCGGGCAAAAAGGTATCCCGATTGGCCCAGTCGGCATCGTAGGCAAATACAATGTCGGAGTCGGCAGCACTGGTAATACTCACAAAGTCGACAGCGGAGCTCAGGGGGCCGGAGAACTTTAGCGAACCGGCCTTGGTTTTCTGCGAATCCTCGCCCGGCTGGTTCGATAAAACGGTGTCATTGTTTGCGAGGGACCAAGCATCGTAGCCATTGTCGTAATCGGTGTAGAGTCCCGACAGCAGTGCATTCCAGTTATCCGCGAACTCGAAGCTCAGTTTGCCCCGGACCGAGAGTTCCTCGCGCCCGTTGGTGTCATCTTTATCGAGAAACGGATTGTCACGGAAACCGTTATCTTCGTAGTAGTGAACCGACATGCGACCGCCAAGGCTGTCCGTCAATGGCCCGCCGACTGCTGCACCGACCGACCACATGTCGTCAGTCCCGCCACCCAGTTCGATCGTGGCTCCGAATTCATCGGATGGCATGGCGCTTTGCACATAGACTATTCCTGCAAGCGCGCTGGACCCGTAGCGGGCGCTCTGTGGTCCCCGCAACACGTCAATCTGCTGCAAATCGAACGTTGAAGAGATTCCGCCAATACCGGAAAGATCGATATCGTCAATGATGTATCCGACCGAGGGGTTTGGCGCGCCCTCATATTGCTCCCGCTCACCCACTCCGCGAATCTGAAAATACCTGGCACGGGAACCCTCGCCCGACAGCGACATATTGGGTATGAGATGCACCAGTTCCTCGAAGTTCTCGACGGCAGACTGATTAATAGTCTGTTCATCCAGTACGGAGACACTGTTATCCAGTTCAAAAGTTGTCATCGAACGATAACCGGACACCACGATCTCATCCGGCAAGCGCTGTTGACCAGCACCCTGCACACCAGTGAATACAACTACGGCAAGTATCGCGGTCGCGAATCGGAATTTTAAAGATGTCATGATCGGATCTCTTGTATGTGTAAGAGACCCGGTTTAGAACGAGCAGGAGGTCGGGTATGTCCTATTCCTACGCCGGTACTAACCGGATCAGGTTCTGAGGGTTCCCTCGCAGAAGGTCTCAGGCTCTCCATGAGCCGCCCCTAAGGCCGGGGTAAACTATAGACCAGATTCCGCCCGCCAGGCAAAGCCCGGGAAGTGACCCGCAAACGCTTTAGGCCTCGTGCAGCCGCCCTCGGGGCTTAGCCGCAGGCTTTTGCGCAGCATGGCGGCAAATTAACACGGGCACGGTTCTCTGCTATGGTTCGTGCCCCGATCATACCGTGATCAAAGTATCACGCAGGAAACAAGGAATGCCCGAACACGATTACAAAGCCATCGACGCGGTCGTCAACATCTGGAACGAAGAAGCCCTGAGACAGCGTCCCGACTGGGGTGACGATTTCTTCCAGAAAAAAATGAACGCCAAGGAGAGCTCCGGACAACCGATCGAAATCGATCAGCTGATCAAAATTCTGGATGACGCCGGCATCGACAAAGCCTTTCTGATTGCAGCCCACAGCGGTCGCATCGGCCTGCCGGGCTGCTATCACATGCCCTATGAAATAGTGGCACGAGCCTGCGAACAATATCCGGATCGCCTGTATGGCCTGGCGGGCATCGACCCTACGACGGGCATGAACGGCGTCAAGGCTTTTGAGGATGCGGTCACCAACATGGGTTTCATCGGTGCCCATTTCTATCCACACTGGTTTGAACTCGCACCCGATCATCGCAAAGTCTACCCGTTTTACGCCAAGTGCTGGGAACTCGATGTGCCGATTCAGATGCAGGTCGGTCAGTCAATGGTCTACAACCCGGACTTTCCCTGTATCAGCCCGGCCAAACCCATAACCCTCGATCCGGTCGCCTGTGATTTTCCGGAACTGAAACTCATCGGTATCCATGTCGGAATTCCATGGGTGGAAGAAATGATTGCGATGTCGTGGAAACACAAGAACGTATACATCGGCTGCGATGCACATCGCCCCAAGTATTGGCCCAAAGAATTCACGCACTACATTAATTCTTTTGGTCAGGACAAAGTGATCTTTGGTACAGACTTCCCGGTGTTGCCGTTCAAGCGTACGATCGAAGATATTGACAACCTTGGACTAAAACCGGAGGCACGGCGCAAACTGATGCGTGACAACACCCTGCGTATTTACGGACTGGACGGCTAAGCGAGAAAAGCCTGGCGAGGCACCGCTTATTGAGCCGCATTGGCTGGAAGCAATCCTGCTTCCAGAAGTTTCTCGTAAATGATCGTTGCATAGATCGTGCAACCTTCCACGTTGCAATGACTGTCTACCGCGGAATTAACGTATTTGGCCTTATCGGCCTCGTCCCAACGCGGGTCATCAAAGATATCGAGCCCGTGAATAGCGAAGCCTTCCTGCTCGCCAAGTTCAATCATCCGGTTCTCGTAGAAGTCACGAATGTTCGGACGATACAACACCAGGAACGGCACATTCGCCTCCTTTAGCAGCCGGGAGATTTCAACCAGCGAATTCTCCACATCCAGCCAGCCCTGGTCACTGAGCACCGCCTTGACAACAGACTCTCCCGCGCCCACGCGCTGGCCTGTCTTGCCAGGTATCTTATTGCTCCACTCTTCAACGAGCTCGGGATAAAGCTCCTCGAAACGCTCAACGTCAAAACCCTCCTGGTTGGGGTTGGTATACAGGCCAAGCGTACTCAGAAGCCAGCGACCTGCAAAAAAACTGAGGCCGGCTGCATAACTGCGCTGGGCCGCGTCTACCAGGAAATTACTACACTTCTCGTAAACCCACATTTTGTCCTGCTGATCGTTGGGAACGACAAACAGAAAAGTGGCATCAGGTTGTAATGAAAGTCCGACCTACCGCAGCTGTTCGAGTTGCTGCAGAGTATTGTAAGAAGGCACACCCATGTTCAGTGTTCGGTAGCGCACGCCTTCGGGCGCCCCGTCGTTTGCGATTACTTCAAGCTGGCCGGGTATAGAATCTTCAGCAGTTACCCCGAGTGAGAATATTACCGAATCGCCCATAGCAAGTATGCGGAATTCGCCTGGTTCTTTTTCTGCAGGAACCGGACGGTCACGCATACCATATTTATTGATCGAAACCGGGACACCATAAAAGTTCCCCTGCAGCCCAGGTGGGAAGCGATAGCCTATCGGCTCTTCGATAATCATCTCGTCGAAGATACGGGCAGACTCGTTGTAATAAGATACGCCAATAGGGTCAAATATCCGCCCGATAACTTCCAGCAGAATAAAAAAGACGAATAACTGAATTCCCAGCACACGGACAAAATTGGCCATACGCCTGCCTACGCTAGTGGTATGCGCTGACGATTCGTTTCCCAAGGCCTGGCTCCTCCACAGCCTGAGTTAGTCAGCCTGAAGGGTGGCCCGTGACGCGATCAGTGCATCGATCTGCTCATCACTCAGGCCCGCTTCGCGAAGGATTTCTCTGCTGTGCTCGCCCAGCTTTGGCTGGTGTCGCCGATTCTCAGCAGGCGTCTCGGAAAAGGTTACCGGGAAACGCGTCATGCGAATTCTGCCCTCTGTCGGGTGATCTGATTCCTGCCAGAAATCCACCTCTTTCAGGTGAGGGTCGTCCAGCAAACCGTCAAGGGTATTTACGGCATTGGTCGGTACACTGGTCGAGCCAAAAATATCCAGCCATTCCTGGGTGGTTTTATGCACCATGGTTTTGGCGGTTTCATCGTAAGTGTCGTCAATATTGGTTACACGGTCGGACAACGTCGTAAATCGCTTGTCTTCGAGAAGATCAGCACGGTCTGCGAGCTCACAGAACTTTTCCCAATGGGCATCCAGGTAAGGAAGAATCGCGATATAGCCGTCCTTGGTTTTGTAGGGCTTGCGATGATGGCTCATCAATCGCTTGTAGCCTGCGCTGCCTATCGGCGGCTCAAAGCTATTACCCCAGAGATGTTCGGCCATGTTGTAGTAGACCATGCTTTCGAACATGGGCACTTCGATCTCCTGCCCCTGGCCCGTCTTTTCACGTGAATACAGTGCGGCTGTTACAGCGTAAACAACATTAAGCGCCGTCGTTTTATCGGCGATGACAGTTGGCAGATAGCGTGGCTCGCCAAGTACCATGTTTGTTAACCAGGCTATACCGCTGATTGACTGGATAGAATCATCAAGTGCGCCCTTCTCTCCGTAAGGCCCGGCTCTGCCATAACCGAAAGTGCCGCAATAAATAATATTCTTATTGACTGCCTTAAAGTCGGCGTATTCAAGTCCCAGCTTGGCCATCACCTGCGGACGGTTATTGTGGATAACAATATCGACGTCCTCGGCAATTTGCAGCACGGCTTCGCGTGCAGCCGGTTGCTTCAGGTCCAGAACCACACTACGCTTATTCCTGTTACAGGTCAGGTACAGCGCAGCCATCTGTGGGCTGCGCGATGCACCCAGGCTGCGGTTGCTGTCTCCGTAGGGTGGCTCTACCTTGATTACCTCGGCACCCATGTCGGCCAGGATCTGGCAAGCCCACGGACCCAATACTACGGCCGTGAGTTCCAGAATTTTTACGCCATCCAGCGGACCTGCCATGGGGACTAACTCCTGCCCTTAGCTGCAGCCGAGTTGGCTGCAATAATCAAAAACGGGCTTAAACGCCCGGTAGCATAAATGAATAAACCCCGCCCAAATGTACGGGGTTCACAAAAGATGATCAGAAGTAGTTGGATTTTTCCTTCCAGTCCGGGTGCTCGAAGTCATGTGGATGGTTGTGCCCATCCTTGGATATGGTCCAGTTAAACAAGTCAGGCTTGGTGCGCGCCAGTTGCGCCACAGCACGTTCGCGGTTCTCTTCAGGACTGGTCCAGGGATTCCAGTGGAAATAATTATGCAGCTTGCTGTCGGTGCGGCCAAAAGCGAGGATGCCAAGCTCGCTGCGAAACGCGCCGTGATTGATCCACGGTGGGCGGAAGAAATAGCCGCCCGTAGGCAAATCACCAAACTGCATCATCCAGGATGTGCCCCAGATGTGATAAGCCTCTTCGGCGCAATCATGGTAGGAAATATTGTCCTGCCAGAACTTGGGCGTCATGCAGTACAGGAACGACAGCGCTTCGGTCAGCGGGTCATATTTCAGGACTTTCAGCAGACACCCGGGGGCAACCGCCGGATAAATAGCACCGCTGGTCGGCATCCACTGCAGGTCCTCGTAAGAATCGACAATTGTAAGCTGGTCACGCATGGCCAGCCGGTGATCTTCGTCGGACTCGACGAAACTCGGCTCGGCAAAGTTGTACATGAGCAGGGCCTCGGCACCGCGCGGCACACTCATGGCCGGCATATGCACGCCGGCCGGCACGCGCAGGTAATATCCTGCGTTGCATACGTCGTCACCGTACTTGATCGACCCCTTCATAATGATCATTTCGTACTCGGTGTAACACATACCGGGCGGCAATTTGTAACCCTTATCGAACCTGACCGTCATCGTGCAGGCGCCTGTATCCTCGTCGATACTCAGCATCTTGTAATGCATACCCTTCCTGAATCCGGGCAGCGTCATTTTCTTGAACGGGACCTCTCGATCCACAAATGGCTCGATATGTTTGCGGGCCATGGTTTTCTCCTATCGGAATTTTTTTAAGCTTGTCTCGGACACCTGGACAAACTACCAGACCACTTTGTCTTTGCGACGTGGTTTGCTGGGCAGTTCTTCAGCGGCGATTTGCCGGCGATCGGTAAAGTGAACGTTAAACCCACGGGTCTGGATGCGGCCAAAGAAGGCTTCGTACCACTTCGCTCGCTTCGGTGCGACTGTTTCATTCATCTCCCTGGCAATTTTCTTGTGCAACTGCTTTTGGAGCGCAATCTCTTTCTTGATCCACGCCTTAACTGCGGCCGGGACCGTGTGCTTGATTGTATGGGCCATGTTTCCCTCTGGTTATGGCTCTGGTTAGCCCAGGCTGTTGTCAAAAAGGACGGGCACTATAGCAGAAAATCGGCCTATAGAATGCCGGTCAGGGGCTGGCCATCATTGATTTAAATCAATAGTTTCCGGAGCTTTTGCTGATTTCATTTGCCGTGCTGCGGCCATCGCAGCTTAAAGCGACTGACACAGATGGCCACCGTCGACAGTAAGTACGGAGCCTGTCATGAATGATGAAGCATCCGAGGCCAGTAGCAAAAGAGGACCGCCAAGTTCATCAACGTTACCGACCCGCTGCTGAGGAATACGGCTGATCATTTCACGGCCTTTCTCCGTTTTAAAAAAATTACCGCTCATCTCGGTGGGGAAATAACCAGGCGCCAGCGCGTTAACCCGAATATTGTCTACGGCCCATTCCAGCGCCATCGCGCGTGTAAGCTGAATTACACCTGCCTTGGAGGCCATATATGCGCCCAGCATCTTACCGGTACCAAATGAAAGCACTGATCCGACATTAATAATGCTGCCGGGTAAACCAGCCTGCCGCATTCGACCTGCTGCTTCTTTTGCAACACGCCAGACAGCTTTTAAATTGACGTCCTGGGTCGAGTCCCAGTCCGCCTCATCCATTTCGATCAAAAAAGCAGGCCTGCTGATGCCTGCATTGTTTACGAGGATCTGCACAGTCGAGTACTCGCGTTCGGCCGCATCGAAGGCATTTACGATAGCGTCCGCGTCGCTGACATCCGTTGCGATGCCCAGGGCCGTGCCGCCGTCAGCGGCGATCTCGGCACATAAAGCGTCGAGCCGCTCGCCGCGCCGGGCGCAAGCGACAACCCGGGCCCCCGCGCCGGCCAGGACCCTGGCAAACTGCCAGCCAAATCCACTGCTGGCGCCTGTTACCAGGGCTGTTTTCCCGGATATATCAAATAATTGCTGCATTCCCTACTCCCGGCCTCGATCTGCTGCCAATCTCGGTCTTCTTTCTACACCTCGGACTATAAGAGGATAGCGGCAACCCGGTCGACTTCATATAATCCGCCTCCCACGCACCTGAGCACATGAAGGAAACGGCATGGAACTGAAAGACAAAGTCATTGTTATTACCGGCGCAGCCCGCGGACTGGGCGCTGCCATGGCAAAACGCCTGGCAGGGCATGGCAGCAAGCTGGCACTGGTGGATCTGGATGCAGATAGCATCGCGGATACAGTAGCCGCCTGCAAGAGTTCTGCTGCTGATGTACGCACGTACGGTGCAAACGTTGCCGTTGAATCGCAGGTCGTGGAATTATTTGAAGGGATAGTTGCGGATTTTGGCGGTCTGGATGGACTGGTCAATAACGCGGGCATCACGAGGGATGCCTTACTCGTCAAATACAAAGACGGCGAGCTGCTCTCCAAGATGGGCCTCGAGCAATGGCAGGCTGTAATCGACGTCAACCTTACGGGTGTATTCCTGTGCGGTCGCGAAGCGGCTCAGCACATGGTCCAGCTTGGAAGCAAGGGCGTGATCATCAATATATCGAGCGTTTCACGCGCGGGTAACATGGGCCAGACCAACTACTCCGCCGCGAAAGCAGGTGTCCAGGCTATGGCTGTAACGTGGGCCAAGGAACTCGCCCGCTACGGAATTCGCACTGGCAGTATTGCCCCCGGTTTCATCAACACCGAAATGGTCGCCGGCATGAAACCGGAAGCGCGGGAAAAACTGGTTGCGGGCATACCTCTGAAGCGGATGGGTGAACCGGACGAAATCGCCAGGGCTGTCGAATTTATTTTCGACAACGACTATTTTTCCGGCCGGCTTATCGAGGTCGACGGAGTATTAAGGCTCTAATATTCTGCCAGCGGGCTACCAGGACAAGCGGACTTCGGTGGTCCGGTCAGAAGCCGCTGCCGCTAAAGCCATCGGAAACGCCCGACGTGTCTTCGAGCAATTCTGGGCCGATTTGTTGGCAGCCCTCCTCACCCATGAAACAACCGCCAGACCTGCTCAGGCCGGCTGCCGAGCGTTGCAGGTCTTTGTCCGTATTTCGCACACAGCCACCTTTTAACGTCCGGGCGTTTCTCAGGCAAAGTTGCTTACTGCTGTAACGGCAATCCCTGTACTCGCCGGTAACTACGCAGAAAGATCTGTTCGAGATTAGGCCCAGCTCACGGGCATTAAGCCGGCAATCGCCGCCAAACTTTGCTGTCGCCTTGTAACAGGACTCTGATGAAACAAATCTGCAGTGGGGCACCCCGTCACGCACCAGGCACCAGGGATAAGCCTGGGCTACGACAGGAAAAGCGAACAGCAGAATGAGGACGAACTTACGCATAGTTAATTTGACCGGTCCAGCCGGGAATGCCCTTCAGTGGGGCATTGTCTCATATCACCCTTATATATAGTGTGAATCCGGCACCGCGTAGCCTTTGGCCAAGGACATCCCGCGCCGGTATTCCATAATGCCCTGCCCCCGTGTTCCTGCCGCAGGCTAACAATCCAGCAACGACTCGATTCGCGTTGCCGCCTGCAATAATGCCTGGTCGCGACCGGCGGGAGCGGAAATTTGCACCGCAACAGGCATTAACCCCGCGAGGTCATCGGGCAGCGGTAGACTAATGGCCGCATGTCCCAGCAGGCTCGTGTAACGGGTATTGCGGCTGACATAGCCCTGCCAATCTGCCACGGCCTCCAGGTTTTCCAGTTCCGACAAAAGGGGCGCGACACAGGGCACGGTTGGTATCATCCAGCAATCAACTCCTGCCGCAGCAAGGCAGGATAAAGCCTCCTGCCGAATCTCACCAAAATCGTTCGGTTGAAAGACTACCGGCGGACCATCAAGAAAAGGCTGCAATCGTGCGTGCGTAACCTGGTCGAGCAGCGACTGGTTTTCAATTACGTATTCCCTGCCCAGGTAGTTAAGTAACTCCACGGGAAGTGATTTCGCAAAATATTGCCCTGCAGTTTCAAGTGACGGCATGTCGATCTCGATGAAACTGACCCCGGTACTTTCAAGTTGTTGCAGTGTGCCTGACCAGGCTGCGGCAACTTCGCTATCGACTCTATTTACAAGATCGCCGGATGGAATTCCGATACAAAATTCATCCACTTCAGCTGAGAAGACATCAGCCTTCCCGCCCAGCGAGTCAAAAATTAAGGCAGCATCGGTGACGCTGTTACAAAAAAACCCGGGTGTATCAAGCTGTGCCGACAGGGTAAAAATACCACCAGTATCCAGACTGCCCTCGGATGGTTTAAATCCAACCACCCCGCACAATGCTGCGGGCAAACGCACCGAACCGCCGGTATCTGTGCCCATTGCAAATCCACAGTAACCTGCCGCCTGTGCGGCGGCCGATCCGGAACTGGAACCACCGGTGGCCCGATCTTCCGGCGTATCGCCTTGTCTTGCACAAGGGTTCACGGGCATGGTGCGGTCGAGGTTGAACTGCCCGAATGCAAATTCCACCGAAAATGACTTGCCCAGAATTACGCAACCCGCACTCCGCAAGTCATGCATAACCTTGCCTTCCGGCTCGAACAGCTCCGGTGTCGGCAGTTTCGAGCCGCTGCTATCCGGCATCCCGTCGATGGAGTAAATTTCTTTTATAACGACGGGAATTCCATGCAGCGGCAGCGGTTCTGACCCCTCTGCAAGCAGCGTGTCCAGCTTGTCAGCCTGCGCCAACGCTCCCTGCTCATCCACGTGAACCATACTTCTCAGGGCAGGCTCCCGGGCGCGGATTAACACCAGGCAATCTTCGGTAACGGCTCGCACAGCTCCGGGACTGGTCGTCATATTCTCTACCGCGCCGGCAAGGCCGGCAGAAAAATACTTGTGCGCGGGAGAAATCGTAGTCACTCGAGTATGTCAACCGGCGGCAACCGGTAGTCAGTCAGCAGTGTCGCCCAGTATTTTTGCAGCGAGCTTTACGGAACTGCGTGCGGTGGGTATGCCGCAATAGGCCGCGGTATGCAAGAGAGCCTCTCGAATTTCCTCATGCGTGCAACCGTTATTGACCGCGTTGTGCAGGTGGACCTCGAGTTCATCGGGTCGATTCTGCGCTGCAAGCAAAACGATGGTCAGCAGGCTGCGTGTTCTACGTGACAAACCGGGTCGTGACCAGATGGTGCCCCAGCCGAACTCGATAATGAGCTCCTCTAGCGGACCCGTGAATTCATCGGCTTCTTCGAGCCACTTTTTCACCTTGTCTTCACCGACCACTTCCTTGCGGATGCGCAGGCCTTCTTTATAGCGATCACTGCTCATTTGCAAATCTCCATTAACCCTGCATTTATACATCATAAGACTCTGGCGTGAACGCGGCTGAGAACCCCGGTTCAGGGGATGGCTTCGCTGCCTCGCCTCGGGACGCAGTGGGTCGTTCTCGGCCATCCCTGGCCTCCACGACATTCGGGCATCCTGCCCAGCACGCCCCATTTATGAGACAGGCTTGCCGCAATCAGATTGCACCGCATACGCGGTGATTTTCGATTTTAGGGAAAGGATGTCGGGAAGCATTCGATATCACACCGGTGGTCCTTGAGAAAATCACCGGAGCTGATCGGGATCGAACCCACTCAAAATAACCGGCCAGGAAAAATGACTGAACTCCGTCAATCGGGGTGTTGTTGCTGATAATTAGAAGAAGGAAAAATACTTTTTTGGGAATTCGGTCGGTGCTTCTTACTATCACCATCGTCCTGGTCCCGATCAGCTCCACCAAATTAAAGGGCCCCGAGAAGGGGCCCTTTAATTTGGTGGAGCTGATCGGGATCGAACCGACGACCTCGTCATTGCGAACGACGCGCTCTCCCAACTGAGCTACAGCCCCATGTTCAGGAAAGGCTTTACTCTTCCGGCGCTATTGTAAATCGCATGCCATCCAGTTTATCGCTGAATTCAATCTGACACGATAAACGAGATTCATCCTTACGATAGTTTTCGGTTTCTTCCAGCAATTCCAGTTCGTCATCCTGTGCACCTTCGAGCTTTGCGGCCCACTCGGGTTCGACAAATACATGGCAGGTCGCACACGAACACATGCCGCCACATAATGCTTCAATGCCGTTGCTCAATTCACGTAACGGGTCCATGACATTATCGCCCGGCTCCAGTTTGATTTCATGCCGTTCACCCGCACGATCCGTTACCACAATCCTGCCCATTGCTGCTCCGCTGCTGGTCAAATCATTGAATTCAGGCAAAGGCTCTTTGCCGAAGGCCGCGAAATATACCACAAAGCGAACAGCGGAAAAGACCGCTATTCAACCAAGTCTCCGGAAGGCGGCTCAGGCAGTACCGGTCATGGTGTCACTGGCCGAACAGTAGTAGTCGCTTTCCTCGCCCAGATTGTTGGTTTCTTTCAGCAGGGCGGCGAGGCGGCGTTCAGGGGAGCTGATATCCGCACACGCCCGGCAGAAAGGATCGTCACAAGGCTGTCGTGAATAAAGCCAGAATTGAACTGCGCCGGCCATAATGCCGGAAGCAACTTCCCAGACATCGGCAGACTCGTCATCATCGATCATGCGGTTGCCCAATTCGATAATTGCTTCCGCTACCTGATCATAAGTCAGGTTTTCTTCCGCCATTTGAGCCATACAACATACCCCCTGAGGTGTCACGGCAACGGAGCCCACTCCGCACCTGCCTCGCCGGATAATAGCACCCAATTTCCTGACACAGGCCGCAACTTTACAGTTGGTTTATTGACTCAGAAACGAAATATAACGCCGGCATGCGCATCCCACTGGTAGAGGATGTCGCCCGATACTTCAAAGGTGCACTCGGCACCTGCACCGCTTTGACAAAATACATCTGTATCGCTATCGACAAATATGCCCAGGATGCGGCCTTCCAACCGCACTCCGACACGACTGTTCGGAAAATACTTCCAACCGCCGCCCACGCCAAAGGATAAAAAGGAATCAGATTCCCCACCCGGGATATCCGGATCAATAATTGTTACGCCCGCGGTCGTAACAAAAAACGGGACACTCGTGTCGGTCCCGTCAAACAAGTAGGTTCCACCCACTTGCACAAATTGTAAATCCACATCAAAGCTATCATCTGTCCCGACGAACCCTGCTTCGTCCACTTTGGTTTTCTGGCGGCTATAATATATTTCCCACTCAGTATTATTCGATGCGGGAAAATTCAGGATAAGTCCTCAGCTTGAGCTATCGTCAAGATCCAGGTCCTCACCTGTATCTTCATTGTCAAAGGTCCCGCCAAAGCGGTAACTCGCAAACGGCGTGAGTTCATAGCCGCTCAGCTCGTCGCCAGCACACGGGGGCGCACCAGGAAGGCAAAACAGGATGACGGCCAGACAGGTACTAATGCATGATCGGGTCATGCAGGCAAGTCCACCGTTACACGGGTTCCCGATCCGGGACTGCTGTCGATATCCATCGTGCCGCCATGAACTTCGACTATGCGTCTGCAGAGATATAAGCCCAAACCTACTCCACCAGTGGACCGGCTCCGGGCCGGGTCGGCCCTGTAAAAAGCCTCACTAACATGCTTGATGTGCTCGGCGGAAATTCCTGGCCCGTAGTCCTGAACCACGATCCGAATAAACTTACCGGGTTTATTGACCGAAACCTTCAACGGCTCGCCGTCTTCAGGGTTGTAGCGGAGCCCGTTGTCGATGAGGTTACGCAATAGCAACCGGATGCGAGTTGCATCGAGCTCCACCTGGGGAAGGTTGTCTTCGATTTCCACGCTGATGCCATCGTTGCGATTACTAAAATCTATCTCAAGAACCGAATCGAGTAGTGTGCTCAGATCAACTGGTTCACGTCGAAGAACTGCATGCCTCGTATTCAGCACTTCGCTCTCTAGCAGGTCCGAAATCAAACGTTCCATCTCATCAATATCTTCCAGGATGCCTGCGCGTACGTCCTCATCCTCTACCAGTTCAAGCGCTACCTTGGAACGCGTCAGCGGTGATCGTAATTCATGACTGATCGCCAGCATCAGCTGTCGCTTGGCTTCGAGCATGCCCTGCACATCATTTGCCATGCTGTTAATGTCGCGAGTCAGTTCCCCGAGTTCATCGCGGCGCGGAGTAGGTATACGGTAGTCGAGTTCACCCTTGCCGATGCGCGCGGCACCTTCCTGCATCCAACGAATTGGTTGAAACACCCAGCGCACAGCCAGGTAACAGAAAAACAGCACGACAACACCGATGACACCAATAACCCATGAGGTGTAGTTCTGTGGAGCAATTTCGCTTATACGTGGCGAAGCAAAAATAACGTCGTAGTCCTTATTCTTGATCTTAATAAGGTTGTGTTCCTGAAAACGCGCGAACTCGACCTTCTCAAGCGTCTCTACCCAGCCCTCAACCTCACTGCGATCAGCGGACTTAAGGTCAAGCCACGTTGCTTCGGCAAATAGAATCGCCTCAAGCGGATAAAATTTATCGGTCGAACTCCAGTCGACGTCGGGCCCGATGATACGTATATCCACCGGTATGGTATTGACGATGCTCTGCGCCCGCTCCAGATCGGGTGGGCTGCCAAGATCTTCAATAATGTATTCCGTGTGTAGCGCAACCTGGGCACCGGCAATACGGCGCAGATAATCGGTATCCTGGAACAAGGTAAAAGCAAGCCGGGCAGCATAGCCATACGCCATGGCAGCTATGAAAAAAATAAACAGCAGGCGCGCCGAAAGCGAGTGTCCCATGCGCCTTAAGAAATTTCTGATGCTATTCATGAGGCCGCTGCCTCCTGACCGATGAAAGCGTAGCCTGTACCCCAGACCGTCTCGATGAACCGCGCCTGTTTAGACGTATCACCCAGCTTCTGGCGAAGCCGGCTGACGAGAATATCCACAGACCTGGAAAATAATTGTGCATCGATACCGCGTAGCTCGTTGAGTATCTCGTCGCGCGTGAAGGTACGCCCCGGATTGCCGGCGAACAGGGCCAGTAACTGGTATTCCATCGTGGTCAGGTCCAGGTTCGCACCGTCGAGCTCGGCGCTGCGACGCTCCAGATCGACACTCAAACCGTCATAGTGCAAATTCTGACCCGTCTGCCGCGATACCGTGGACCTTCGTAACACGTTCTGAATACGCGCCACCAGCTCGCGCGGTTCGAAAGGTTTCGGCATATAGTCATCCGCGCCGATCTCCAAACCGACTATGCGATCGGTTACCTCACCGCGTGCTGTTAACATAATTATCGGCACTGCGCTTGCCTTGCGAATAGTCCGGCAAACCTCAAAGCCATCCTGTCCCGGCAACATAACATCCAGGATAACGAGATCGGGGTCCCCGGCCGCCAACATCTCCAGGCCGGTTTCGGGATCGTGGGCTACCTGTAATTCGAGATCAAAACGACCAAAAAAGGTACCCAGCAGGTCACCCAGCTTCTCATCGTCATCTATAAGCAGGATTTTTGTCATAGATCACAGCTTTAGTTCCACACAACGGGTTTAATGCGCTGCCGCAAACGAACAGGCCCGGTCGTTTCGGCAGCATTGTATGACCTTTCAGCGCATAAAACTCAAGGCGTTACAAAACGTTACAGCCTGTTACTGCGGTGAAAGGAAGGCTTGAGCTGCAGCCCATAGGATAGCAGCGTAGAAAAAGCAAAGAGTAGGAGAAAGAAATGAAAGACAAATCGAGGCCCAAATGGCTGGATCGACGTGACGAAGTGTTGCTGGTGATATTCGCCGTCCTCATTCCGCTTCTCGCGATCCCCGCAATGCTTGGTGCCTGATAGGTGTTGCTTAGCCCTAAAACTTTCTGGCTTCTGCCATTTGCGTCATCCCGCAACGCATATCCAATCGGCGATTAAATTCTTCATCGCCAAAAATCTTCTGTGTTAATACATTCATCGGGTCCGTGCGATAGCCCAGCTCGCGGGTCGTAAAATCGAACTTCTGTTGCGCAGCACGCTCTTCCTCGGGCACCTCGTCAGCATCATCCAGCCAACAGAACCACCGGTCTACGAAGGTTCCCAGGAATTTTTCACAGGTATTGATATTCGTATCATTCAATTCTGCCGTCGAACTGGTTGCAACCGGAGACATCAGCGCACGCAGATACGTTCCATGACTGACAAAGCGGGTCCAGTCCGGATCGCTGCGGAATTTCAGGAAATCCTCGTTTGAGGGTTCGTAGTACCGCTTGATGTAATCAAGGTTGGTACGCAAATCAACGCGGGGACTGTATTCGGCGTAGAAGTAAAGCTTGGGAATGGTGCCGAAAATAATGACCAGGTGAGGAACCCTGGTCTGTTGCCCGAGAAAGACAGTGGCATTCATGTCCAGGATACTTGCCTGGCGGTTACCAATCCAGGAATGCACCAGCCAGTCCACCTCGCTGCTGGAATATGCCGCAAACGAACCTTCCATTTGTTCGTCAGGGGACGTGAAATAATCCTCGCCTACAGTGGAATGGTGTTGCTCCACCGGAAAATGATCCCGAACCCTTTCAATGATCTTGCTGTGAATTCCCCAGCAGCGCTCCCATGCCCGGGAAACATCCACATTGGGATTCTCCGCGAGGAATTCCATGATAGTTTTCGTTTCTGTACGTTCAGTCATTTGCCAAACTCCGACGGGACTGATCGAGGATAGCATGCGATTTCTGCCTTATCCGTCACGAAGGGTATGATTATCAGTGCCCAGGGCCGCGTAACATGAACAGCGCAGATACAGCAGACGATAACAAAGTACAGGAAATTCTTGCGCGGCTCGGCGTAAGCGCCATCCAGCGTCACATATTCCTATGCTGTGACCAAACCAACCCCAAGTGCAGCGAGCGCGAAACAAGCCTCGAGTCCTGGCATTACCTAAAACGCCGGCTGACCCAGCTCAAACTAACGGGCAAGGCCGGCATCTATCGTACGAAAGCCAACTGCCTGCAGATCTGCGTGAACGGGCCCATCGCCCTCGTTTACCCGGATGGAACCTGGTATCGAAATTGCACACCTGAAGTACTGGAGCGCATCATCCAGGAACATCTTATAAATGGAGAGCCGGTGGTAGAATACGTTATCGCTCGCCACGAACTACCACCCGCAGGATAGAAAAGAAAAAAGGCGAAACCTGAAACCAGGTTCCGCCCTTTTAAAGGGTGCCCGGCGCCCCGCTGTATTCAGGCCGTTGCGATCGAACCCCCGACAGGAGACCGCGACAGAACTGCACGCAGAGCACCGGACATAAACACGCGGCATCTACCTGGATTCTTGCGAACCCCCGACACTACCTGCCTTTGACTGGCGCTTGCCGGACCCTTGTTTTAAGAAGGCCCCGGATGCTTTGAATAGCCCCCCAACCACCGATTCTGTGTCTTGTAGATGACGGAGTCGGTTAGCGGCTGCGGCTATTATATATGAGTGAAGCCCGCTATAGGCGGGACTTTTTGCCCGATTCCGGCAGATTTTTGCTCCCGTAGCGGAGATGAAACTCTATTTTTTATTTAATTAACAATGGCTTGAGGAAAATCCAGGTATGTGGTCTGCGGATCAGCAGCAGCCCCCGGCCAAGGGCTTATCGGCCTGCCCTGGTTCTAACTCTGCTGGCTTCGTGTCGGTAAATTCGCCTAAATGGACGCTATCGTCGCCTAACAAGTCAAAATAGGCCATGAACCGAGTATGCCTGAGCAGCCGGTAGGTATTGCCGCAAATCGCCGTCGCCTGGCCCCGTTGGAACTGATACTGCTCATCCAGCCGGAACTGCTCCGGATGCTCGGCAATAGTCCCCCGGTAGACAGCCTGCTGCCCGTAATTTTCCCGACCGGCCTCAAGCCCGGCCAGCCTGAACAACCGAAAGGTCGCCGAATTGAAACGCAGTGCGCCCAGTTTCAGGCGCAGGTCCGGATCCGTCACCTCAACAGGCTCGCGCTTCAGCAATCTCGGGTCGTGAAAGCCCGACTCTTTGGCAATTTGCTCGAAATCATTCCAGTACAACGCGCCCGCCAGGCATTCACCGTAAAGCACGGGATCACTTACAAGGTGTTCCGGGATACGCCGGTCGGCATAAATATCGGAGAAATACATTTCGCCCCCGGGCTTTAACAACCGGTAAGCGCTCCGCAACACAGCGCCCTTGTCAACCGCCAGGTTGATTACACAATTGGAGACGATCAGGTCGAATGAGTTGTCTTCCAGATCGGTGGCCTCGAGCTTTTCAATATTCGCTTCGAGAAAATCAACATTGGACTGATCGTACCCAAAGGCTTTGGTATGAAACTCCTGGTGGCGCTGTGCGACTGCGAGTTGCTCAGGCGTCATATCCACACCGACCACGCTGCCTTCCGCCCCCACCAAGGCGGATAACAGGTAGACGTCCCTCCCCGCTCCGCAACCGAGGTCCAGCACACGGAGGCCATTCAGCGCTTCCGGGAGTACAAGACCGCATCCGTAGTAGCGCTGCAACACTTCGTCGTGGATATTCGCAAGCAACGCTTTCGCGTAACCCGGTACTTCGTCTGCCGTGCAGCAAGCCGTGGTTTTCAGGTCGGCTGAAGATTCCAGCTCTTTGCCGTAGTAACGTTGAACTTCGGTATGTGTGTTGGTATCCAAGCTATAGTTCCCTACGGGTCCGCGGAAATGCCCCCAGCAATGACATGATGATTTGATGATATTTGCACCGGACAGTTCAATCCTCGTGATTTTTTGCCGCCGACCGACACTCGGAATCGGCAAGCAGCGGATCGCTGCCATGCTTGGCCCGCAGGCTGCCCTGGGCCTCTCGGAACTGCTGCTGGCGACTACACTGGAGGATGCACGCGCATGGCCCGGGCCCGTGGTCATTGCCCCGGCCTCAATCGAGGACTGTGAGTGGGCCCGAAACCTGCTCCCCTCTGTCCGCGTTATTCCACAATCTGACGGCAACCTGGGCACGCGATTATCTGCGGTTGACAGCCAGCTCCGCGAAGCCGGCGGCAGGCGACTCCTTTATATAGGGAGTGACTCCCCCGCACTGACATCTGCACACTTGCACGAAGCCGCCGGCGCGCTGTTGGACAGGGACAGCGTTTTTATTCCGGCGCGTGACGGCGGCGTAACCCTGATGGGCGCAACGAGACCATGGCCGGAACTCGCGGACCTGCCCTGGGAGACTGCTGAACTTGGCCGTGCCCTGGCACTTCGCTGCGAGGAAAAGGGCTTCACGATTTCTGTCCTTAAGGAAAGTTTCGACATAGACACCCGCGAAGACCTGGCCGATGCACCGCAACTGCTGTGCAATGACGCCAGGCCGGCTCGAGTCAGCCTCGTGGAGTGGATAGTCAATGCCGGCGTGCCGGACAACCCGCAGGATGCTATCAGCATAGTTATACCTGTTTACCGGGACCTGTCGGCACTTGAGGCATTGTTAAAGACCATCGACGCCATGGCGGCGTCGGTCAACGAAGTAATCGTTGTAGACGGCGAGCACAGTGACGAGTGCAAAGAGCTCTGCGTGCTACATGATTGCAGGTACCTGGCAACCAGTCCCTGCAGGGGCGAGCAACTCCGGCTTGGCGCCGCCCGCGCGGGCGGCGAAGTTATCTGGTTTCTGCACGCTGACAGTGCGCCGCCACTTGAAGCTCCGGAACTGATACGGCAACACATAGCATCCGGATACGGGGGCGGTTATTTTCAGTTTCGTTTTCAGGGCACGCGCCGCTGGTACAAACAACTGCTGGAATGTGCGATTAACTTTCGCGCGCGCGCAGGCATCCCTTACGGCGACCAGGGGCTGTTCTGCGAACGCTCTGCTTATATAAAGGCCGGTGGGTTCGCAGCCACGCCCCTGTTCGAGGAAGTCAGCCTGGTTCATAACCTGCGCCGGCAGGTGCGCTTTGCGTCCGTAAACGCGGGCATAGGAGTGTCGCCGCGGCGCTGGGAACGCGACGGCTGGTTACGCCGCAGCATTCACAACCGCTGGCTGGCAATTGCTTTCATGCTGGGCGTCGCACCCGAGCGGTTGGTGCGCCGGTACGATGCCACGCGTGATACGGGGGGCGGATAAACCGATGGATAGCGAGGTACGGAGAGCAAGTGTCGAAAAGGACTGGTTGTTCACGCCGGACGGTGAGCCACGCGGCTATATCGATCCGCACGGGCTCACCGAACTCTGGTTTCACACCGGTACCGCCTGCAACCTCGAATGCCCTTTCTGTCTCGAAGGTTCCAAACCCGGTGACAGCCGGCTGGGCCGCATCACTTTAAAAGATGCAAAACCAATAATGGACGAAGCTGTAAGGCTGGGTGCGGAACAGTTCTCGTTCACGGGCGGCGAACCGTTCATCATCAAAGATTTTGTCAATATACTGCGCTATGCATCGAAACTTCGACCCTGTCTCGTTCTGACTAACGGCACCGATCTGCTGCTCAAACGACTGCACCAGATCGAAACGCTCGGGAACAGCGACCACCCGATATCGTTTCGCATCAGCATCGACTGGCCTAACGAAGATCGTCACGATGCGGGCCGGGGTGCCGGGACTTTCAGACAATCGTTGCGGGCAATTCGCGAACTGCAACAACTCGGCTTTGGCGTCTCGCTGGCACGCCAGGCAGAACCGGACGAGGATGCGGCTGCAGTTGATAATGCATTCCGGAGACTTGTAAACGAGGTGGGGTACACGGGCGAGATACGCATCGTGGCCTTCCCGGATTTCGCGACTCCGGGCGCACACCCCGAAGTACCAGATGTGACCGAAGACTGCATGACGCGCCACCAGGACGAGACCGGCCGCCGAAAATTCATGTGCGCCTTCAGCAAGATGGTGATCAAGAGAGATGGCCGTATGCGTATCTACGCCTGCACGCTGGTCGACGACGACCCCCGCTACGACCAGGGGGGCACCCTGGACCAGGCGCTGGGCAAACGCGTCATGCTGAGCCACCACCGCTGCTACAGCTGTTTTGCCTTCGGCTCGTCGTGCAGCGAGCGCCAAAGCGAGGAATAGCGCTTTAGCCGAGCGCTACCCGCGTTACGACTACCTGATGTTGCATGCCCTGCTAAAGCGCGAGGGGTTGGTCGTTAACCGTAAACGAACCTACCGGATCTACGCAGAGCTGGGGCTGCAGGTGCGCACCAAGCGGCGTAAGAAGCTGGTACGCCCGCGTATGCCGATGGCGGTGCCGACACAAGCCAATCAACGCTGGTCACTGGACTTTGTTTCCGACCAGTTAGCCTGCGGTCGACGATTCCGCATCCTGAACGTGGTTGATGACTTTAGCCGGGAGTCCGTCGGCCAGTTAGCTGACTTGTCAATCTCCGGTCAGCGCGTGGCCCGCTTCCTGAATGAACTGGCCCGGATTAGGCCGTTGCCCAAAATACTGGTCTGTGACAACGGCACGGAGTTCACTTCCAAGGTCATGTTCTTCTGGAGCAAAGAAACCGGAACGAAGCTGCACTTCATTCAGCCCGGCAAGCCAACCCAGAATGCGTTCGTTGAAAGCTTCAATGGCAAGTTCCGAGATAACTGCTTAAATCAGCATTGGTTTAAATCACTGAACGACGCAAGACAAGAAATCAATGCCTGGAGAAAACACTACAACGACGTTCGGCCACACAGCTCGCTGGGCTATTTATCACCAACCCAGTTTGCTAAACAGGCCGCATGATATGCTTAATTTCCCACATCAGCCGTGGTATGCATGCAGGGGAAAGGTCACCGTTTGTATGATTGAGAATACCTTTACTTTACATAATTGCCGCCGCGCGCTGCTTTGCGCAAAATCGGCTTCGGGCGAGACGAAATGCCACACGAAACAGCGACTTGGAAATCAGCCTTTGTGCCCAAATATCTGTATACAGGAGATCTGCATAAGCATGCGTTTCCTGGACCTTTTGCGGGTATACAGAGCTGAGCCGGGATTCCGGAACCGGATGCTGCTCCGAACGCAATCAAGCGAGGCTAAGTAATGGGAACCACAATAGTTTTGGTAATTATCGGCGGGCTCTTGTTCTGGGGCGTCGGTCTCTACAACAACCTGATAAACAGGCGTAACCGGGTAAAGAACGCGTTCTCACAAATCGATGTACAGCTCACCCGCCGCTATGACCTGATCCCGAACCTGATCGAGTCGGTCAAGGGCTACATGCAGCACGAACGGGAAACACTCGAAGCCGTCATCCAGGCACGCAACTCGGCTGTCGCCGGTCTGAAAAATGCGGCCGCGGACCCGGCCAACCCGGAAGCCATCAAGGCGCTCGCGGCCGCGGAGACCACGCTGACCGGTAGCCTCGGCAAGCTGTTTGCTCTCGTCGAGTCTTACCCTGATTTGAAAGCCAGCGAAAACATGCTGAGCTTCCAGGAAGAACTGACGAGTACCGAAAACAAAGTCGCTTTCTCGCGGCAGGCTTTTAACGATGCCGTACTGAGCTACAACAATGCCCGCGAGGTGTTCCCCGGCAACCTGGTGGCAGGCTGGTTCAGTTTCGCGGCAGCGGAATTCCTGGAAATCGAAACCGAGACCAAGCGCAAAGTTCCTGAAGTCAGCTTTAGCCGCGATAACGCCGATAACTAATTCTTTGCGTACGGCTAAACACGACATCGGGCCACCGGCGCCATGAATTTCTTTGCTGCCCAGGAAGACTCGCACCGCAATTCCCGCAAACTTATCCTGCTGATGACGCTGGCGGTGGCCGCAATTGCGGTCACTGTCACCGTAGTCGTGGCCGTCGCAATCTGGAGCGCGGCCGGCAACATCGAATTTCCTGATCCCTTAGTCTGGGCGGCTAACAACAGCGGTATCGTCGCGCTCACCTTCTTCGGCACCATAGCCTTCATCGGCATTGCCAGCATTTACCGTGTCAGCAGTCTGCGCCAGGGAGGCGGGCGCGTGGCACGCGACCTGGGCGGTACGCAACTCCTGCCCGGCGATTCGGACCCCCTGCACCGGCGATTACGCAACGTGGTCGAGGAAATGGCAATCGCATCCGGTATCCCGGTGCCGGAGATTTACGTGCTTTACCACGAAGACGGCATCAACGCATTCGCGGCCGGTTTCGGTACCGACGATGCGGCCGTTGCAGTCACGCGCGGCACGCTCGAGCACCTGAACCGGGAAGAATTGCAGGGCGTTATTGCGCATGAATTCAGCCATATCCTGAACGGTGACATGCGGCTGAACATACGGTTGATGGGGCCGCTCTTCGGGATACTCGCCATCGGCCTGCTCGGCCGCATACTGCTGCGGGGCAGGCGCGGGGGAAGTACGCGCAGGGGCCGTGGTGGTGGCGCACCCATAATGGTGCTCGGCATCGGCCTCATGGTTACGGGTTACGTTGGCCTGTTTGCCGCGCGGCTTATCAAGGCCGGCGTGTCCAGGCAGCGCGAGTACCTGGCCGACGCTTCGGCGGTACAGTTCACAAGGCAAACAGACGGCATTACTGGTGCGCTGAAAAAGATCGGCGGACTCGCCACGCAATCGACACTTAAAGACGGCGAAGCCGAGGAAGTCAGCCACATGCTGTTCGCCAACGGCCTGGGTGCCTTGTCCAGCATGCTTGCGACCCACCCGCCACTCCTGAAACGTATCCAGGCACTGGATCCCGCCTTTACGGCGGAGGCTTTCGGCGAACTGCAGACGGAGGTAGCCGCGAGCGACGCAGGTAGCGATGCACCGGCCAGTGGCTTCGCGTCCGGTCCGGGCCCGGCCATTCACACCGACCCTGACAGCCTTATGCAATCCATCGGCAACCCGGATGAACGCCACATCGAACTGGCGCACGGCATCCGCGCGCGGATTCCCGAAACGATCAACGAGGCGCTCGATTCAGCCGACCAGGTAGTGCTGCTTTTGCCGGCGCTGATGCTCAACTACGACCCGACCACCCGCGGCCGGCAACTCGATCTGCTGAGCCGGCAGCTCGGAGATGAACGGCGCGACCGGGTCGCGCAACTGTATGCCGAACGGGCCGGCCTGCCGAACGGCACCCGCCTGCCGCTGGTCGAGTTGGCGCTGCCCCTTATTAAGGTGCTGCCGCAGAATCGCCGCGAGTACCTGCTGGAGCTGTTGACCCAGCTTGCGCTCATAGACAACCACATGGATACATATGAATACGCCCTGCTGCGGCTGGTAGGCAGCTACCTGCGGCGGGCGGCGCATCCTGCCGCGAGCAGGCGCTGGCGGCGGCTCAGCGATCCCCGGATTCGGGATGCAGCCCGGACCCTGCTCAGTATCTATGCCCGCCGGGGCCACAGGGACGAGACCCTGACCGTGGCAGCCTACAGGGCCGGCGCTGCCATACTGGGCACGGACACCGGGCTGCCGGATGCACCCGCAGACTGGGTTCGCGCGGCCGACGAAGCACTCGACCGCCTGTTGGACTGCGTACCGAAGGACCGGCAGACGATTATCGCGGCGCTGTTGGCCTCGGCACTGCTCGATGATCAGATCAGCCGGGCCGAAAGCGAGTTGCTGCGGGCGATCTGCGCATTACTGGAATGTCCCATGCCACCTGTAGTGGATGCTGCCTGATCCTGACGAGCGACCGAATCGGCGCAGGTTATGCAGCGCAGCGCCTTAAAACCAAGGCGCTGCGAGGATTTCCTGATATTTTTGCTATAAGTCTTCCCTAACGTTCTGAATTACGTTAAATTCTGGCTGTCGTCGCGCAATGAGACGAATCACGGATGATTCAGCGCGTACGAAACAGGGCGGAAAAGTCTCAGCAAGAAGACCCGCAGAGGGCTGCGAAAGCAGTGCGACATGGCAACACATGGATGTAGCGAGGGTCTGGCCATGAAGAGACTTATTCCTATCGCCGGCGCTTTACTGCTGGTACTGGTAACCACCACTGCGCTGGCCACCAGTAAAACCGAAGAACGCATGGATGCCGCGATCGAGGTTATCCAGGAATTCACCCATATCCCCGAACAGGGCATACCGCCCCGGATACTGAATAACGCCTATGGCGTTGCGGTTCTCCCCGGTGTCATCAAAATCGGCCTGACCGCTTTTGGCGGTCGCTACGGCAAGGGCATACTCGTCGTGCGCCAGGATGACGGCTCATGGAGCAACCCCGCCTTTATATCGCTGGGCGGCGGCAGTTTCGGACTACAGATCGGCGCACAGTCGACCGATATCGTGCTGGTGTTCAAGGACCGGCGCAGCATCGATCAGATCGTGGACGGCAAAATAACGCTGGGCGCCGACGCATCGGCGGCAGTCGGCCCGGTAGGTCGCCAGACTTCGGCAGCCACCGACGGGCGACTCGCGGCCGAGATTTACTCCTATTCGCGGAACAGGGGGCTGTTTGCCGGCGTAGCCATAGACGGCGCGTGGCTCGGCATGGACCGAATTTCCAACGAACAGTATTACGGCAACGGCATGTCACCGCAGCAGATCCTCGACGCGGAGAACATGCCGACACCGATATCAGCAACGCAGTTTGTAGACATCCTGAGCGCCAGTACGCCACAGATCAGGAAATCTACCGGACGAGTTGCCAGGGCAGCCCCACAGCCGGAGCCGGTGCAGACCTATGCCATTGACCCGGTACCCGAGGGTGGTGACGAAATGACTTTCTAGTGCTCACCTGATTTACAGACTTCCTCCGCATTGCGGCCCTACTCCTTATGGTGAGGGCCGCTTTTTTTTGCACGCGATACATGCCGGCCGTCTGGATTACTATTGGTACAGGCAAACCCTGACGATACCGGTATAGCTACATCGGACAAAGACCATGGAACACCAAACTGAAGAAGCGGCACAAGATACAGAAGCGGCGGATCAGGTCCTGGAGACGCTGATCGAACAACCACCGGAAATCCTGGCTGAATTTATTCAGAACCCGTGGACGGAGGCGGCCGTGATCATAACGATCGGCCTGGTGCTCGCAAAGCTCGCCGAAGTTTTTATCTGTACCGTAGTGTCGCGTCTCATGAAGGCCACCGACAACAAGCTGGACGACCTCGTCGTCCAGCTGCTTCACAAACCGTTGTTTACCAGTTTCGCCCTGATGGGCCTCATCATCGCAAGCAACTCGCTCAAGGTGCAGCTGGGTGAAACAGCGCTCGCCGCTACCGGGGCAATACTGAAAACATTAATCATCCTGTCCTGGCTGCGTTTCTTTATGCGTTCGAGTGGCGCGATCCTGGAAAGCATGGGCCGCAACCCGGATTATTTTGCGTTTGCCCAGAAAGATACGGTTCCGCTCATGCGTAACCTGGCGACAGTTTTTCTCCTGCTTGCCGGCGCGTACGCAATATTAATTGCCTGGGATATAGATGTTACGGGCCTGGTTGCTTCGGCCGGTATCGTCGGCCTGGCGCTCAGCTTTGCCGCGCAGGATACCTTGAGCCACCTGTTCGCAGGTGTCGCAATCCTGGCCGACCGGCCCTACCGCATTGGTGACTTTATCGTCCTGGATACCGGCGAGCGTGGACAGGTCACAGCTATTGGCCTGCGCAGCACACGACTAATGACGCGCGACGATGTAGAGGTCAGTATTCCCAACGGCGTGATGGGCGGAGCCAAGATTGTCAACGAATCCGGCGGCCACGATACGAAATTCAGGGTACGGGCGACCGTTGGCGTCGCCTACGGTTCGGATGTCAAGCACGTGCTCGAAATCCTGGAGTCCATCGCCAGGAACAATGAAGAACTGTGTGATGAGCCCGCACCGCGGGCGCGGTTTCGCGCTTTCGGCGATTCCAGCCTGGATTTCGAATTACTTGCATGGATTCCCGAACCGTCATTGCGCGGTCTGCGCGTGCACGAGATGAATTGCGAAATATATCGTCGCTTTAATGCCGAAGGCGTCACGATACCGTTCCCGCAACAGGATTTGTGGGTCCGGGAACTGCCGGTGAACGACGAATAAACGAAGAAGCCGCTACTCAATAGTTGGCAGGCTGGACGGCAGACAGCGTTACTGCCTGTCCCAGCACAGGCTGCACGCGGCCTTCGGCATCCAGTGACATCGCTAAACGATCGCGCCAGTAACCGCGAAGTTTGTCCGGATCACCCTCGAGCAATATTGCTGATGGATCCCTTACACTTTGCAATGAAACCACGGGCCGGGACCGCGATGCCGACAGAATAAAGGCGAACTCCCCGCTCGCCCCGGGTTGAACAAAAGCCGGCGCTTCGGATAGCAACCGGGTGTTACGCACCGAAAGACCCGTCGGGAACAATGCAATGGACTGCAGCCAGTAACCCGCCTGTACTGTCAGGCGATTACCGTCAGCGGTAATCCACATTTCATCGATCTTGCCGGCGGCCCCGACTGACTGTTCGAGTGGTTTGCGGGTTTCCATATCCCAATGCGTCAGTAACTGCGTGTCGCTTGCGGTGACAAGGCGGCTGCCATCCGGAGTCACGGCAACCGTGCGTATGGCAAAGTCACCTGCGATAACCCTGTCTGACTGACCGGTGCGCCAGTTCCACACGGTTACGCCATTAAGATCATCAGCAATAAATACGTCTCCGGTTTCGGCTGCGATCGCAAGTTGCGGATGATTCGCCTGAATCCGCAAGCGGGCCACGGTTTCTCCGGTTTCCATATCGGTCGTCAGTACCTCGAGCCGGCTTGCTGAAATCAGGTAGCGCCCGCCGTCCGCAAACAGGAGATCATGCGCGGCGCCATCCGGATGCACGATCAGTAAATCCTGCACTGCGCCAGTACCTGCATCCCATACATGCACCTGCCCATTAAGCGATGCGCTGGCAAGCCGGGAACGATCCGGTGAAAAATGCAGATCGACTACTTCCGAATCGCCGGCCTTAACGTTGTCGGCCTCATTTCGGCCCAGCAGGATTCCGCCTGGCGCACCGACCGCGTAAATCCTGACGTCACCCGAAGCGGACCCGACCGCAATGCGCTGTCCATCCCTGCTCAAGGCTGCTCGCGTTCCCCCTGGTATGGATTTGCCCGACACCGCCGTAGTCTGCTGCGCCGGCACCGACCAGATCTTGACGCTGCGTGAATCATCGTTGGTCACAACCAGGTTGCGAGATGCGAGAATGACCGGCGCAATTGTTTCCCGCCTTGTAGTCCCCGGACCTACCGATCGTGCATGCCGCAAATGGATTCCTGCGCCCCGGCCCCCCGGTAAATGATTGACCTCGTAAGCACGATCGAATGAGCCATACAGCAGACTGGACGAGTCTGCCGAAAAATCCACGGACCATGCGCTGCTGCCGAGCCGTTCTATGACCGGTGCGCCGCCTTTATTAACATTCCAGAGCCTGAAAGTATTGGAAAGATCATCGCTTGCGAGCCACTCGCCCGATGCATCAAAACTTACCGAACGTAATGGCGAACTGTGCTCCAGCTCGCGCCTGAGCGTGCCATCCGCAAGTGACCAGACACGAATCCAGGGATCCCGGCCACCGATCGCCAGGTACCGACCCTGCGAATCCACGGCAACCGGACCTGCATTTTCAGCCGTGATCTGTAGCCCTGTGCGTCGCATGTGCTCCAGGTCCCAGACCACGATACCTGCGGTGTTATCTGCACGAAGCCTGTTGATTGCCGCGAAGCGACCATTGGGCGACAGCCTGACCCGCTGCCCGGCCTCTGTATTCAGCGGAATGCGCCCCATACGTTTACCGGTGCCGGACTCCCAGACCTGCAACTGGCGGCCTTCGATTGTGACGATGCGCTTGCCGCCGAGGGCGAATCTTGCATCAACGAAATCGGACGTACGCGGCACACGCGCAAGTATTTCCTCGCCGGCCAGGTCCCATACCACGACGGGACCACCGGTGGTTGGTCCGGCAGGCCAGGACATCGCCAACCGGCCGCCCGTCGCCAGCCTTGTCGTGGCATTTGCCGAAGAACGCGGCTCGGGGATCGGCTGGGCAACCATGTTTTCAGTTGCAACAACCGTGGTCTCGCCGGAAACGATGCCCCAGTCGAGCAACTCGCCGCTAATACCCTGCTCCAGGTCACTGAGTGCAATCGTCCAGTTACCCGTAAGTTCTTCACTCAGCAAAACACGCAGTTCCGGGCTGGCAGTAAAATCAAACGCGATAAAGGAACCATCCAGCTGCTTCCCGCTATCGAGTCGCAGCTTCGCTTCCTGGCCCGAAGGCGCGCGCACCAGCAAGGTGACCTGTCCGGGCTCCGGATGAGTTGTGCTGATGATCAGGCGCGGCTGCGTGCTGACATTTTCTATAAGCTGCCGCTCCTCGAGTACCGGACGCTCCTCGGCAATCAGCTGAATGCTGCGCGACAAACGGGGCCGCTCACCATCGATGCGCCAGACCTCGGCGCGATTGGCCGCGTCCAGCAATGTCAGCAGACCAGCCGCCTCGTCAGCTTCTATACCCTGTAGTTCTGCCGCTACGTGCAGCGTCCCGGCAAGGTTGCGATAGTCCTGCCCGACCAGCTCCGCCGCCCAGCGCCGCCGCCGATCATTTGGAAATTGCAGGGCTTCGAGCAACGCGACCAGGGCGCCATCGCGATCACCGGCATGCGCCGCTTCGTTTGCCCGCCGTTCCCAGAAATCCGCCAGCAGTTCATCTGCGCGCTCGGTGCCGCCTGGTATCAGATCCAGTCGACTGCGTATGCGCATCATGTCAGTCAGCGTTGGCGCCTGGCGGCTCATGCGGGTGAGAAAATTCTCCAGCAGGCGATTTGCGGTCGCCGCATAGCTGGGGAAAAAGCTCAGACTCTCGTAAGCATCGACCGCGACATCATAATCCTGGTTAGCCGCAGAAAGCGCTTGCACATACGGCCGTGGGAGATGTTCGGTATACCAGATGGGTACGGCCAGAACGAACGCAATAATTGCAGCCGCAATACCCATCCCTTTGAAACCATAGGGCAGATTCTGGTTTACCCAGCGGGTATCGAAAACCATCGCATAGATTTCATTCCGAACCCGAACCTCGTTCATCCTGCCTATGGTCACCACACCGGCGGTAAGGAGTTCACGCTGCGCGACCGACCCGGGATCGGACATCACCTCCACGCCTTTGGATATGCGGCCATAAAGATTGAGCCGGGCAATTCGCCCCGGGCCTTCCCGGAGCAGTTGTTCCGCAATAGCCGACAGGTGCGGCTCATCCCGCAGGGTACTGGACGCGAGAAACTGGTTCTGGACCAGGTCGTCCACGCTTGCAGCGGACAAGGTCTCATCCTTGCGGCGCGCCAGCCCTCTGAATACCTTCTGGCTCAAATAAGGATGACCGCGTGTCCAGGTCCAGATACGGGAAACAATTTTTTCGGCATCTGTCAGTGGTTCGCCTAGCCCGGCTATCAGGCCTGCCATCTCCTGCGGACTGAAATCCGGCAAAGCCACGGCGGTCGAGACCTCAAAGGGTGAGCCCTGAACGTTCTTAACAATTTCGGCCGGCGCTCCCGAACCGAACATTGCGAACGTCAGCCGTTGAAATTCGATGTCATTCGCGCGCGCGTCGTAACATGCCCGGACGGCACTGAACAGATCCTGTGCCAGGGGCTCATTTATGGTGGCCTCTATCCGGTCGAAGAAAATAGCGACCGGTTTATCAGTTTCCTGCAGTACTACTTCCAGGAAGAATTCGCGCATACGCTGGAGGTTGGTCAGACCACCACGCTCTTTCCACCATTGCTGCACATCAGCCCGGATACGTAACTCACGTACGATGCGATACGCGATGCTGTAATACCAGCGACCTGCGTTCTCTGACGGGTCTTCACCGCTCGCCTGGATCAGATCGACAAGCGCAACAAGCGTACCGGTCGCGCGCAGTTTGCGTGCGGTTGATGCAGCAAGGCTCGTTTTGCCGGTCTGTCGCTGCGCGAGCACGTGACAGTACTCGCCTTCTTCCAGCCGCTGCATCAGTTCGGCATCGGCATTACGGTGCAGGTAGCAGTCACGGCCGGGTTGTACCGGTCCGCCCACCACATAAAATTTTGCATCCCGCACGTGGTTATTCATGATCAACAACCCAATGATTCCCAGGGGTTCGTCTGAGTGACCCGGGGTCACCCGGCAACAAACCCGTAACGGCTAGTTTGAACAAAAGATATCGCGGCTCCAAGCTTGACCGGCCCGCCTTCAGCTGCTAGCCACCACCTGTCCCCGTACCAGCTGCGAGCCTATTTAGCCGCTGCAAATCACTGATTTCCTTGAGCCTGGTCACACAAGGCGTGAATCCGCCAGGGGCTTTAGCCAGGCCTGACAGGACCCGGCGACGCGGCCTGTCCCTGGCTTTCAACGCTTCTTAAAAGGCAGGCTGACCGGAAACGAGTCACAAAAACCGATCTCCACCAGGCAGGAACCCGGTCCGAATGCGCAGGATTTGCTGTAACGCAATATAATTACCCCCGACCAGCATCGATATATCGGACGAGGACATGTGAAGCCGGGCACGGAACGCGAGTCAGACGCGTATACTGGCTACCCCGTCATTAGCATCCAGACTGTGGATGAGCTTTGGCAAACCCGTTTATCACTAGTGCACGCAAAGTATGCTCGCCTCACCGTGCGTGAAGGTGCGGGCATTATTTGCCGGCGGTAAACAAGGCCCGTCAAATAAACGATAAGAATGTCGGCACCGTGCCCGGCAAGTCTACGAGATGAACACACCTGATTCCAAAACCGGCGGCTTCGGCATTCAAGTCACGTTGCCGGAAAACGACCCGTTCAGACGACTGCTTGACGAAGGCTGGAACACTCAGCACTGGTTTCAGAGTCGTTACGAACGTGACCGGGCTTTGAAAGAAATGAGCAGGGAGCACGAGTACTCGCGCAAGGGTGATGCCCCTACCCTGCTATTCGAAGTGATCAACAACACCTCCGACTCTTGAGAAATAACACATGAACAACAGAAACCGCGGATTGCGACGAACACCGCTGCAAGTTGCTTACCTGCTAACAGCCCTAGCCACCGGGTTTTTGGTTCCGCTGTTTGCAGCCGCAGAAACCAAGCCGGCCACCGAAATCATGGTTGTAACAGCTAACCGCGGTGAGTCCCCGGAATTCGAAACAGTCGGCAATATCGCACGGCTCGGTGACGAAGAAATCCGCAGTGTCAACGCTGTCCACCCGCATGAACTCGGCATCAGGGTTCCGGGTGTCTGGATCGGGCGAAACAGCGGCCAGGAACACCTGACCGCGATCCGTTCGCCGGTGCTGACCGGGCCCGGTTCGTGCGGCGCATTCCTTATTCTCGAAGATGGCGTCCCGACCCGGCCGACGGGTTATTGCAACGTCAACCAGCTGTTCGAGGTTCCCACCGAATTCGCCTCATCCGTCGAAGTTATTCGCGGCCCGGCAAACGCGCTCTACGGTTCCAATGGTTTACACGGCACAATCAACACACTGCTGCCCGTACCCGGCAGCGGAGCCGGTACCGAAGTACGACTGGAAGCCGGCTCGAATGACTACTGGCGCAGCCGGGTCCAGTTTGATAGCGGCGAAAGCGACAATGCGTACACAGGCGGAATTGTGTACGACCGTGATGGCGGCTTCCGTGACGATGCGGGCTACAACCAGGCCAAGTTCTTTGGCAAGAACCGGCGCAGGCGGGAAGGCGGCGAACTCGAGTGGCTTGTCAGCGGCTCGTGGCTGAACCAGGATTCGGCGGGCTTCATCACCGGCGAGAACGCCTACAAGGGCACGGACCGGTTCCGCAACGAGAATGTCGAAGAAGGCGTCTACCCGTTCCGCGATGCGTACAGCTTGAGGTTCGCAACTACCTGGACGCCGGACGCCGGGCCCGTATGGGTGCCTGAATATCGCTTTTACCTGCACAATTCGCAGATGAAGTTCCTGCAGTTCTTCCTGCCAGGCATCCCACGCGAGAAAAACGGGCAAACAAGCGGTGGATTCATGTTCATCGCCAAGCGCGACGTCGGAGAGAACTCGAGCCTGACCATCGGCATCGACACGGAAATTTCGGAAGGCTACCTGGATGAGTTCCAGAAAGACGTGCTCGATGGTCCGAGCCCCTTCCTGAATGCTACGCGACCCCAGGGACAGCACTACGACTACGACGTAAACAGCTACATGACAGCGGGCTACGCCAGCTTAACGGTGCCAGTGTCATCGCGCGTCGAAGTGCGGGCAGGCCTGCGCGCCGAATTCATACGCTATGCCTACGACAACAAGATGCTCGACGGGAATACCCGTGACGACGACACAGTCTGCGGCTTCGGCGGTTGCATATACAACCGGCCGGCGGACCGGGACGATAACTTTTTTAATATCTCGCCGAACATAGGCGTGCTGTACCAGATCTCCGACCAGACGACCGGTTTCGCCAATTTTCAAAGCGGCTTCCGGGTTCCCCAGGCAACCGAACTGTATCGTTTGCAACGAGGCCAGAATGTCGCCGACATCGATTCTGAACGCCTGAATTCGCTGGAGCTCGGCATGCGTCACGCACGTGAGGCCTTCAGTATAGAAACCGTCGTGTTCTACATGCGCAAGTCAGATTTCATTTTCAGGGATTCAGAAGGCTTTAATGTCAGCAACGGCAGGACCAAGCACTACGGAATAGAAACCAACCTGAACTGGCAACTGTCAGACCAGGTTTACCTCGGGTTCACCGGCAGCCTTGCAGAACACAAGTATGACTTCAGCCGCGACGCAGGCCTCGGCGAAGTAATCACCAAGGGCAATGAGGTTGATACTGCGCCCGACACTCTTGCCAGTGTGCGGCTGGGTTACGACTACGACCGGGGCACGGCTGAAATCGAGCTGGTGCACAACGATGACTATTATATGGATGCGGCCAATACCGAAGATTACAACGGTCACAACCTGCTAAACCTGCGTATCTCCTATGAACCAACTGACAACTGGTTACTGGCACTTCGGGTAAACAATCTGACCGACAAAGAATATGCCGATCGCGCGGATCTTTTCAGCACCACCGACGAATTCCGCTACTGGCCGGGCCGCGAACGCGAGTACTACCTCGAACTGGGGTGGCGGACAGAATGACTGCACAAAAAATTATCTATACCCAAACAGATGAAGCGCCTGCACTCGCAACCTGCTCGCTGTTACCTATTGTTAAAGCATTCACAAATGCCGCCGGTGTAGCCGTGGAAACACGGGATATATCCCTGGCCGGGCGCATTATTGCCAATTTTCCGGACAGCCTGACGGATGAACAACGAATGGGTGATGCACTCACGGAACTTGGCAAACTGGCAAAAACACCCGATGCAAACATCATCAAACTGCCAAATATCAGCGCATCTATCCCACAGCTAAACGACGCCATCGCCGAGTTACAGGGTCATGGCTACGATATTCCGGACTATCCGGAAGAACCGCAGAACGATGCGGAGAAAGAGATAAAAAATCGCTATGCCAAAGTGCTCGGCAGCGCCGTGAACCCGGTACTGCGCGAAGGCAATTCAGATCGTCGCGTCGCGGCCGCAGTCAAGCAGTATGCGAAGAAGCACCCGCACTCCATGGGTGCCTGGAGTCCGGATTCGAAGTCACAGGTCGCCAGCATGGCCGATGGTGATTTTTATTCCAGCGAACGGTCCGCGGTTATAGCTGATGCGGGTGATGTGCGCATAGAACATATGGATACGGATGGCCGGACTACCGTATTGAAAGAATCAACCCCGGTGCTTGCGGGCGAAGTCATTGATGCCTCGGTCATGAACCGCAATGCGCTGCGGGCATTTTTCGCAGCAGAAACCGATGTGGCCAAAGCCACGGGTGTGCTGCTGTCTCTGCACCTGAAAGCCACGATGATGAAGGTGTCCGATCCGATCATGTTCGGCCATGCGGTCAGCGTGTTTTTCGCCGACGTGTTCGAGAAATATGCTGCAACCTTTGCTCAACTCGGGGTAGACCCCAATAACGGCCTGGGCGATGTCTACGCGAAGATTGCCAGCCTGCCTGACACACAGCGCCACGAGATAGAAGCTGATATTGCTGCCAACTATGGAAACCGGCCCGAACTTGCCATGGTGAACTCCGATAAAGGCATCACCAACCTGCATGTACCCTCAGATGTGATTATTGACGCATCGATGCCCGCTGCCATTCGCACATCCGGGCAGATGTGGGGACCCGATGGTGAATTGCATGACACGCACGCGATGATTCCCGATCGCTGTTATGCCGGCATCTACCAGGAAGTTATAGCATTCTGCAAGCAGCACGGTGCTTTCGATGTGACCAGTATGGGCAATGTGTCTAACGTCGGTCTGATGGCGCAAAAAGCCGAGGAATACGGCTCCCATGACAAGACATTTGAGATTCATGCGGATGGCACCGTAACGGTCAGGGATGGGCAGGGCCAGACACTGCTGGAGCACAACGTCGAGGCCGGCGATATCTGGCGCATGTGCCAAACCAAGGATCTGCCAATCAGGGACTGGGTAAAACTGGCGGTCAACCGGGCTAAAGCGACGGGTTCCGCCACCGTATTCTGGCTGGATAAGAACAGGGCGCACGACGCCAACCTGATCGAAAAAGTGAACACCTATTTACAGGATCACGATACCGACGAGCTGGATATACAGATCATGGCACCGCGCGAAGCCATGCGCTTTACACTCGAGCGCGTCAAAGCAGGCGAAGACACAATTTCTGTTACCGGAAATGTGCTGCGTGACTACCTGACCGACCTGTTTCCGATCCTTGAACTCGGCACGAGCGCCAAAATGCTGTCAATCGTGCCGCTGCTTTTCGGCGGCGGTCTGTTCGAAACCGGCGCCGGCGGCTCTGCGCCAAAACATGTGCAGCAGTTCGAGAAGGAAGGCCATTTGCGCTGGGATTCCCTCGGGGAATTCCTGGCACTGGCCGTATCGCTGGAGCAACTGGCGGACCACAGCGGCAATGCCAGGGCACAAATCCTCGCCGATGCACTGCACGAAGCGAACAGCAAATTCCTCGACAGCAACAAATCACCTTCCCGAAAAGTCAACGAACTCGATAATCGCGGCAGTCATTTCTACCTGGCCCTTTACTGGGCGCAGGCACTTGCTGCACAGGCCGAAGATACCGGTTTGCAGTCGAAGTTTTCAGGAATAGCGCAGCAGCTTGGCGGCAACGAAGAAACGATTATTGACGAACTGAATGCTGCACAGGGGTCGGCTATGGATATAGGCGGTTACTATCAGCCGGGCAGGGACAAGGCCAGTAAAGCCATGCGCCCCAGCCCTGCCTTCAATGCGATTATTGACGGTATCTAGTTCTTGTCACACGTCTTCGAAAGCAGCGCTTTCTCGACGTAAGTTCCGCCTAAGACCTTTCCGGTACTGGCTGCGCGAGTCCCGGAAAAGTGGCGTCAGTTAATGAGGCCAAGTTCGACCTTGAATGCCATTATTGATGCGATCTAATTCACGACAGACGTCTCGGACGCAGTGCGTCCGCGACATAAGTTCCGCCT
>PBYE01000100.1 GCA_002729495.1 Chromatiales bacterium | reverse complement strand
ACCATTCTCCTGCTCCTCCCATCACCATAACCATTCTCCTTCCACCACCATAACCATTCTCCTCCCACCAACATTCTCTTTCCACCACCATCACCATTCCCCTTCCACCACCATTCTCCTCCCCCCACCATCACCATTCTCCTCTCACCAACATTCTCTTCCACCACCATTCTCTTCCCACCACCATCACCATTCTCCTTCCACCACCATTCTCCTCCCCCCACCATCACCATTCCCCTCTCACCACCATTCATTCCCATCAATATTCCCCTCCCACCACCACCACCATTCTCCTCCCACCACCATCACCATTCCCTTTCCGCCACCACTACCATTGCCGTCACCATCCAAAATCACGCCATTCGGCCACCATCGACGTCACCCCAATTGCCCCAATCACCTCCTCATCGTCACCACCACCACCATCACCATCGCCATCGCCATGACCCCACCACCTCCGTTGCAGTCGTCATGCTGCTTACATCCACATCTGACCATCATCCTCCTCCCCCGACACATCTGCCTCGTTTCCGTCATCCTCCGGCTCGGATTCAGTGTCCTCCCCGCCCTTCTCACTGCCCATGCCTGCGTCACCGTCCTCCTTAGCACCAGGTTCCTCCTCCCCCTCCACCAGAGCACCGTCATCAACAGTAGTTACAGCAAGCAACTCCTCCCTGATGTCCTCCTCCAATCCCGCTGAGACGCTGACATGCTGGTTGTGGCAGCCCTGACAGGTGCAAAGTTTGCTGCACTTCATCCCGTTCTTCACACACTTGCAGAGTCTGGTGGTGCACCCCGTCTTACAGGACTTGCAGTGCACTGCCTCCAGCAACGCTGAGGGTGCTGCATCCTTCTCCGTCCACACCGGGTCGCAGTTGTCGTCCCACCCGAACTGCTGTGGAGTGTGTGTCATGGGCTCGTACTCCCCCGGATCACTGCTGTACCGAAGAGCACGCGTCCAGATTATCATCTGGAAGAAGACTCGCAGAAGGTGGAGCCCCAGGGTGTGGTGTGTTGGTGGGAGCTTGGCAGGGTTGGGTCGTTCTGCGACCCACAGTTGCTCCCTCGCCTCGTTCACCGTCTTCACATCCCGTCCGTACAGCTTGCACACGAACTGCTCCGCACCGTCAACAAAGGACGCACTCAGCTCCGCATGGCTTGACTCTTCCGTGACACTCACGTGTTCTTCCTTGCCGGTGCTGCTGAGAGCATCCGTCACCCTTTGCGCCACACCCGTGTCTCCCTTGTTCATGTTCATGAGGCAATCGAACGCCTTCACCTTGGAGCGACCGTGGAATCCGCTGGTGGTGTCGCATCCCGTCAGGACGTGCATGGGAAGCAACAAGGAATGCACGCCGTCCCCTCCCTTCTCGTCTATGACCCGTGCGGCCTTCCTCACATCATGCAATCGCAGATTGCTCCCTCCTCGCAGCACGTACAACTTGTGAGAGGGTGGGAGCAGGCGTTCGTGGAACGACGTCAGAGCTACGCAGACGTCTGTGTCCTCCGTGAGCACAATGACACTCCCGCCACGCGGGTAGGCAGCACCGAAGTGGCGGATTGCAACTATCATGCGCTGGTCTGCTTCATCAAACTCCGCGCAGTTCAACTCTGGACATGCCTGAAGCTGCTGCCGCTTGTCCCAATGCCACCCTCTGTCCCCAATCATGAGGTGGACATCCTTGTCACTCTGCCCAGCTGCGGCAGAGAAGCTGTCAAGCAAGAGCTGCAGGAGGAGAGTCTTGTTGCTCGCCACACGGAGGAACCCTTGTGCGAGCTTGCGGGGAGCAGGGAGGGGCATGTCCATGTTCAGCCCATGGAGCTTGTCATGCTGGGCTTGGCCAGCTCTCTGGCGGTGGCACCCATTCTTGATGGTGGGCTCCTCCTGGTACACATCACTCACCAAGTACACCCTGCTGCATCTGTGATCCTTCGCGTACTTGAAGCACGCATTCACAATCCTCCTCACCAGGTCTCCGAACGTTTTCATCGTGCCCTTCTTTACCACACTGGTCTGCACCACCTTCATGAGATCAACCACAAGAGCCGTCTGCTCTGGTGCACTCTCTGCCCCCACCACCACCGTGTCCTCCGTGAGCACTTTGTGCAACAACTTGTGCTTCTGTGTGGAGTGCGGCTCCCCCATCGGATTGCAGAGCGAGAAGGGAAGGGGAGCAAGCTCGTACTGGGCCAACTCACCAATAGTGATCTTCTCCTCCCTCGCATCGTTCAGCAGAATCAACTTCAGGAAGCACGAAGCGGCTGACGTGAGGTAAATCACATCTCGCTTGTCTTTGGTCGACGTTGCGCGCACAGCCCTCCCTTCAAATGTTTCCAGCCCGACCTTGCTCAGCGGCTCGGTGAAGGGGCGCGATCTGTCCTCTGTGCAAAGCACCTTCTGGAATGCGGTGGCGGCTTCCTGACCTGCCTGTCGCCAACCCAGCATGGACGCAGCAATAGCCTCAGTGGCTTCCACCTTGCTGGTGAGGTGGAATAGAGCATCGGGCCCCTCATGCACGTCGAACGGGTGACCGTGTTTGACGAAGCATTCCTGCAGTCGGTTGAGGTCTGTCACATCCTGCTTCGCCCGTTTTCTCGGTCCTCGCTGTGGGCGGCCACCCTCACGACTCTGCTTTCCCTTGGTTTGACTTCGGGGTCGCCGTCGCTCCGCTCGTGACACGCGGAGCCTTGCGCTGCTCAACTTCTCCAGGGAGTGAACAATGTTCGTTATTGCGGAGTACGATCTGAAGAACGATTCGCGGGCACCAACATCACCAGGAACCCTCCACAGGCAGGCAGCAGCCGCCTTGTTCACGCCCTGTTCGTGGCACAAATCTGGCCACACCGCACCAAACTTTTGCCCGTTGCGTCGAATGCACATGCCAACTCCCTTGCGAAGGACTGCCTCCAGCTCTGGATGCGTCATGCGCATTCGCTTCAGCTGCTCGCAGTGGATAGCTAACATTCTTCGATATAACATACGATCTGCAGAGTTCAGAAGGGGTAGAAAGGCCTCCATGGCCTGGATATAGCTTTCCAACCCGTGGGATTCGAAGTCCCGTGACACTTTGATGTAATGCAGCAATTCTCCCACCGCGTCCAGGTATTCAGCGTAGAAGCGGAACGTTCCAGATTCCGACTTCCTACCGTCAACAAAGGCACAGAACTCGGTGTGAAACCGACTCATGTCATCGCTATCCAGGGCCTTCCGAACGTCCTCGCTGCGCGTGGAGGACAGCATTGTCTGCAGCGCGTCCAATTTGGCCTTCCAACCCTCATCTTCGATGGTCTCAACCCATCGCTGGTACAAGTCGCCACACAACACCTCGTAGAGGAGAGTGTTCAACCGAAATGCTCGATCCCAGTGCCTGCAGCTGAAGGCTTGCTTGCACGTGGCCTCACCCAGTACTCCAGAATCCTCCACGACGGATTGTAGCCCCGCTGATTTGAACACGGTCCCAAGGGATCCCATCACAGCTTGGCATAAATGAAACCCTCCCAGGGCGAGGAATATTTGGCGCCCAACCTCGTCATTGCTGTGCACTTTCAGGGCGAGATCTGCGTACTCCACGCCATCACAGAACAACATGCACGAATCCTGGTTTAGCTGCTTCAGGAGGTCGAGCACAGTGGATATGATAGCATCAGTCCCCGCCGATGATCTTGGTGGGAAGTCCAAGGCCGGAAGCGTGAAGATGAGATCGCGCGTGCTGCCGTGATCTTCGCATGCCCTGGTTGCGAACGTTTTAAAGTCAACACCGCCCTCCTCGTGACTGAAGCGCGACGCTGCTGCCCAAGCCCTTCCGTCCTGGGCTGCCACCCCCTCCACGTCCGGAGCTGCCATATCACACGGTGTGTTCAGTTCGGGGGGCACCATCTTGCTAGCGGTGTAGTGTGTCACTTCTACATCATTTGGGGAAGGGGCTTTCCGTTGCAACTTGGCGTTCAGCCTGGGTTCGCAGGGCCTGCCTCCTCCCTCCTCTGTGCCATCTACCATCACGATATACGCTTGAACAGTGAGAAAATGCTCAGAATTGCCGTTTGCTGTCCCCGGACACAAAAAGTCCTTGTTGTCCACGCTGAAGAATACCATCGGGTGGGCGTTGTTCGCCCTCATGTCCTTCACAGTGCGGAGTAGCTGCTCCGTGCCAGACAGGTGAGACCCTGCCAGAGTGTGCCGCAATTTCCTTGTTTTCTTGGCGTTGAGACAGTGGCCTTGCGATGCAACAACATCGACAACTTTGCCGCCACCGAGCCGCTCCACGGCCAACGACAGACTCTCGTGTTTGACTCCCGGCTTGCCTGTGGAAGAAATACAGTCACCAAACGTCAGCATCGGTTGGAAACAGAGAAAACGGGGACAAGGCGAGGGAAAACAAGAGCACGTTGTTGACGTTCTGCCATGACCAGCACTTCGAAAACGGGTTGACAACACCGTGCAACACTAAAAGATACACGACACAACGTACCAGTAGCCGCAAAGCAGATGTCCTGAGCAACACTTTGACAGCGTCTCTTCAGCTCTGGATTCCCTTGCTTGCAGGTGTCGTGTTCCTTCTCATCACAGCAACAGTCGTAGAGGAAGTCGGTGACAACAGCACCACCCCCACAGCGTTGAGCCTCCATCTCTGTCACTCCATGCCCTGTTGTGACTCCTTCAGTGTACTTCACCTGGCGGAACGCAGCGCGCATGCAAGACGATGTCACATGGAAGCTCTGCTTCACGGTGGGGTCTAAGGAGGACAGCTTCAAGCTCTCGAACGCGACCATGTCTTCCATCAATAAATTGTTCTATCTTTTCTTCCTGGCGGCATAGGAATAGCAGAGCATCCTGTTTGCTGGTCACCAGGGAGAAGTACCCCCCCTTCGTTCTGGCGTTCTCATCCATGGTGCACACGAGTTCCGTCCGGTTTCGTGTTGCTGGAGCAACATGTTCGTTGTATGTCTTGACAATCTGCTCACGATAGGCTCGCAGACTTCCAGGTTGATTCCCCATGCCTTTCTCGTACAACTCATACGTGTCAGACACTTTCACCCCGTACTTCACTGACCCCTCCCCATGTTCAGTCAATGCGTCCCGTACGAACTCGCACACCCCCAGCTCCACCCGCGCCTTCCTGGCGCGCACTGGTTCGTTGTGGGGAGTTTCACCAAGGTACACTCCCGCAGCACGACAGAACTTCAAACGGCACACATTGTGAATCTCCAAGTCCTTTGCCAACACGTATTTGCTGGCATCACTGGGGGACTGTATGTCATCCAACCGCATGTATTGAGCACTGACGAGGTTACTCATGTCATGAAACGAGGACTTCGGGTGTTTACGGTGGTATGCTGTCGCAGTAACCATGTTCTGCATGGATCCCGGCTCACATACTCTGTGGACCTTTCCCCCTCTCTGACATAGCGCACACAGCCCTGTTCTACCAGGCTGCTCCTTCACGGAGGGGAGTTGACTGCGAGTGCGAGGCCCTGTGGGTGTTTCCGGCTCCGCTGCTCCTGCATCGCTCATGGTGTCCGTACGCCGGGACTCCTCCCCCTCCTGCCGGAGCAAATATTCCGCGACTTGGACTCGGGCTCGCTTCAGGACGGCGGGGTGGCGCACCGCATCCAAACAACTACGATGTTTCCAAACCGGAATACCCTCGCCATCAGAAAGGACATGTTTTAGCCTGAGTGCATGTTCTCTAGTCTGCCTGCATCCGCTTGAGAGGCCCGCATCACCGGGAATAGCTTTCCAATCACTACAAACGAGCAGTACGCCCGACCTTGTTGCGTCTTGTAGTAGGTTGACATCATTACCTCCGGAGTCCGGACCTGCTCGACCACATAGTGCACATGATCTGTTGGCCTCGCTCCGCCTCGTCTTCTTCCCATCCTTCCCCCGATGTAGAGAGGATTCGCACGGTTCAGAGTCTTCCTCCTCCGTCGACATTGCTGCTGTCGAGGAACGCTTTCGCTTTCGTTTGTCACCACATGGGGATTCTTCTCTTGCTCCTCGGGCCTTCTTCCCCCCTTTCTCATCACCTTCACTCCTTCGTTTCATCTGTTTTCCAAATATCATTGCCATTTGACCCGCAAGTCCACCACCACAGAGGCACACCGCATTCACCCAGGGTGTCGATGCCCACGGTGTGTGGAGGATTAACAACGCCACAGCGGCTGTCCCGAATGCACCAGAGGTGAGTCGGCAGAGTGCCTGGCTTGGGGAGTGCCAGCACGCAATCTTGCAGCAGAGAGCGAAGGCACAGGACAGCCAGCAGCACACCACGTGCAGGTTGATTCCCAATGGCAATGTTAATGCTGCATTGGACGGAAAGAAGCAAATCAAGAAGCTGCTGAAGGACTCTCCAAAGTGGGGAGGGGCGGCGGAGGGGAGTTGTACGGATGGTTCGGGTGCACCAGGGTGTGCTGCGATTCCTCCTCGAGTTGACGTGGCCGCACTCCTCTTCACAGGCAACCACTCCGCAGACGAGCTGCACACGCAAGCATGGCACCGTGTTACTGAGGAGCGGGATACAGTCATCTGGGGAGCTAGGGGGACACGAACCGCAGGTATGAGCAACACGGTGCAGATACACAGCACGCAGTCGTACCAAGACATAAACGTACCAAGGAGAGGCACACGCAACGCCGTGCTCTTGTCCTGCGTTGCATCCTGCCCTGCAGTAACGTTGCCTCCATGCACCCAGTGTGGGGGGAGGGGAAGCCACGGCCGACGGAACTGCAGCAGCCGAGACTTCTGAAGACGTGGTCCCATTTCTTTCATGCCGGGGAGGGTTCGCAGGTGTCTGAGTGCCAAGGCTGTGGTTGCAACCCACCCCGCAACGGTGCCAACAGCTCGTCGCACTGGACTGCAGCTGCCAGGAGAGATACTCGCTGTCTGGTACGGGGGCTGCTGCGTTGAATGACAGCGTTGGGTCTTTCCAGCTCCCTGCGCCATGTAACACAGGAAGCATGCCGGGGCAGTGTCGGTATGACAGGGCGCAGCCTATTCCTGCGTTGCCTGCGTCAGGCGGTGACAATAATACGAACGCCACCATGGTCCACATGCACAAGAACCCAGCGAGAACAGGAAGGCTGGTATGTAGAAATGTTGCCATCCACGGCAGGCAGCGCCTTGTGGTAACCACAACAAAATGTAATGCAATCCGGAAGGCTGAGGTCTGGTTTTGTTGGCGGTGTGTGGGAACAATGACCGGGACATGCATACCCCAAAAGCGGTTCAGGGCGATCAAAACTTGGGCAAGGTGGTGACTGCAGAAGAGCACCCAGCACCAAACAGCCGTGTTGTACTCCTTCATGTAGGGATACCCGTGATAATGTTCCTTCCCGGACGCAACGATGCCAACCATTCCCTGGTGCTGCACGCGAGCAATCACGTTCATCTCGGCCGCTGTGAACTCCAGTCCTCCCTGTTGCTGGGGAGTGATGGGGACCCGTTCCCCCGTCAACAGCCAGTGCTCCGCGAAGGCAAGAGCAAGGTGCTTCTCCAGGAAATGGAACGCAATGATAACGCCTGCTTTCATCCCAATGAACTGCCAGAGAGTGCACATCCCCAAGAGGACAAGGAGAAGGGGAAGAGCAGACAGTGCGCAGAGGAGGGCGAAGTCAACGCGATGCTCTCGCAGCCACAGCAAAGGCCAGGCTCGCCAGCTGGGTGGAGGGAAGTGAAATATGTGGGCTTTGCAGGAAGCTTCACGTTCGCAGAGCAACGCCCGCCAGGAAAGGAGGTCTGGTGACCCATGTTGGGAGGAGGATGCAGTGATGAACATCTCGTAGGAGGCAACAATCCCCATGATAAGGTGTACGGTGGCCTGAGATGCAGGCAGGGATAGGATGCGGGATGTGTTCCTGCTCACTGCGTAACTCACTGAGTGACAAGCAGCACTGTTCTCCTCCCCTCACAGGGCAAACGTTGTTGATAAGGATACGTGCACAGGGATGGGGTGGAGTCCGAACATGGGTTCGCCACCGACCTGGACAAGAATGCCACAAAGTCACTACCCGGTGTACCATGAGCTGTACATCACACACAGTGTTGAGTGATGACACAGTCATGCTTGTTCGTAAGGTGAAACACTGGAAACTGACACACAGGAACAAACGAGCTGAATTAATCATTCACAACAGCCTTTCCTCCCATTCTGGTAATCTATATATTGGACAATGTACACACTCGTGTAGCATTGCAATGACGAACAAGGGTGAACAAGGGAAGAGTGATGCCACGCACCAGAACTGACGAAGCTGGGACGTAAGGAAGAGGTGGGCGGACGTGTAGTTGTCGCTTGGGTCTGCCAATGACCTGGATAAGGAGTCATTACCCTGAGTGTGGTGTCCTTCACACTGCAGCTAAGGATGGAACGATGACACACGAGCACAGTTGCAGCACCATCAATGTTGAGAATGGAAAGAGGGAATCAACCATAAACACACGAAATGGAACCAGTCCCGGCAGCGTGCAGCACCCAGGAAAACAACAGCAATGCAATGATAACAGGGGAAAGATGGCACACACCAGACCTGAGCGTGTATGTCGAGTGGTGAATGCTTTGCTGTGTTGACTGGAGAAGGGGGCGTTACTTCCAAGAAGGAGGTACCCAGGATACATGCAGGACAGCAATGCGCGGATGCTCGATGGCAGCAAGGTTCATCCAGGTGTCCCTACACCCACACACAACGGGCGTGGGGACCGATATCGTGTACTAACGTGTGATGGAAGTCAAGACAAGTGGTGCCACACCCAAATGGTCACCCACTGCCCCCAGCCTTCCACCCGGAAAAATGAATGCTCACAAGAGTGTTGGCACCTTCTCCGCAGCAAGGTGTGACGCAAGGTGCATGCAAGTTGAGCAAAAAAAAAAAAAAAAGGTGCTGCAAGTGCCCAATGTTTCAGTGGCGGATACACACGACTGCATGAAATTCAGCCGAATCAGCAGTTAGAAAATGGTGTTTCGATGTTTCAACTACCCATTAACACCCTCCATACAAGTTTCCCCAAAATTCCGGAGTGCCCCATTTCCCAGTGGTCGTTTGGGCGCGGGTTATTGGCTTGAACGGGCGCAAGCTGCTGGCACAAGAAACCACACACCTTGGACTGCACAGAGCCACGGAGGGGACAAGGGAGAGTAGGTGGAGGTGGGAAGGCAGTCGGAAGGGAAGAGAAGACCACCCTGGTCGACCTGAGCGGTGTTTGAGTATTTGTGTGGGGTT
>PBYE01000099.1 GCA_002729495.1 Chromatiales bacterium | reverse complement strand
TGAATTTTCAAAATCACATGGCAGGGGGGGGGGGTGCTGCATGCCATTGAAAACGGGTCAGAGGTGGATAGTTTAGGGGTTTCACGGCACTCCCACAGCAGTTCAGTATGGCGACCACCATACATTTCCGAAAACCATAAAAAGTACCTATCGCGCAAGGAGTAGATATCTCATCGATCGAGAGGGTAACATTCTAAAGCTGGTCTCAGATCCCAATTGTTATTGCGGTAACTACAAAAGGTATATACACCCGGGGCTCCGCGCGACCCCCCGCAAACAGGTGCGTGGTGCCCTTGCCGGTGGAGCGCTCTTTCCCGTGGCCAATCGGACGCTCTCTTATAATATTATTAGTATACTAGTGTATCGATCCGGATGCATACATATGTACATGTACGTAGCTACATGTACATACAATGCGTACATACGTACATGACATTGTCATGAAGTGTGGTAAGTGAATTTGTAAACGTTCGATCGATCGATGATCATACACGTGGCGCCAGGCGCGGCATGAGCCCAGTACAATAATATTTCATGTACGGAGCACACGCCAGACGTCGACCGTGCACGCGTGGTACAATTGGCCACCGGTACGTACCCACGCATGCCCTCGAGAGGATCCGCAGTCACTCATACATGTACGGGGGGTGCCCAACACCACAGTGAGGCAGTACATGTACAAAAACGCCTCACCGCGCAGCAAAGCCACAGTGCCACCAGTACCCGCGATCTTGGCTCTAAGGCCGTGTGCATGTCGCGACATTGTACCCATCGATGCACGTGCGGATCGCGCGCACATCATGCATGATCGATGTGGCCATGCATATCCCTTTGATATTATACGCGCGCGCATAATATTATTATGCATGCGCACACAGTTGTGCATGCATGCATGCATGGATCCACACACGCGCGCGTGCACGCGAACACAGTAAGTCATGACATTGTACGTACATGTACATGGATATCCCCGGCCGGGCCGGCCTTGGGATACCCGGTACGTATAATGTCGACGTCCCATGTTAACGCGTGCAAGCACAATGTCATAAGCTTACGCACCGGTACCGGCCATGCATTGCATGCGCATTGCAAATCCAATCATAAACCAAACATCCTGGCGACGGCGGTGGCCCCGCGTTGCAAGAGTGACGTCGGTGGAGGCACTGGCGCTGGCGCTGGTGCTTGTACAATGTCATGTACATGTACAGGTTGCACACCCGGTGGTGGCGGCAGCGCGCGGAAGGGATTGAGCGGCTGGGCCCTCCCCGCGCGTCGCTGGCGGCTGCGTGCGTTCGACAACGCCACTGTGCCCTCCCCGTTGCCCGTAATCCGCAAACTGGGTAGAACGATCGATGGGGCTGGCTGTTGTGCACGACCGCTGGCAGGCGCGGCACGACCTGCACGGTTGTGACCTGCACCGGCGTTCGGTACAGGCACCGGTACAGGTACAGCTCCCAAGTCTCCGAACCCAGCGACGCGGCCCGGTGCGGCGCCCCGGAACCGGCGGCTGCGCTTGTGCTTGCCGTGGCTCGAGCCACCGCCAGTGACGCGGTGCTGCCCGCGCTTGGGTGCGGACCCGCGAGTCGCGGAGGTGCCACAAGCCCTGCCAGCGCTGGCACTGGCACGTTGGGGCATAGGCGCCAACCTGCGGGGCATGGCGGCCAAAGTTACGGGTGCGCCGCCGCGACGAGTCGCGGAGGTGCCACGGGAGCTCCCAGCATGCCCACTGGCACGTTGGGGCATAGGCGCCAACCTGCGCGGCACAGCTGCGGCTGCGCTGCGTCGACTAGCTGAACTGCCACCACGTGCCGTGGTCTGTGCCATGGGCTCTGCATCATGCCCACGCGTACGCGTGCGCTGAGGCGTGCCAGTGGGGGCCGATGTCAGGTCGGTGGGTGACGATGGCCCTAACCCGCGTTGCCGACGAGACGTACGCGTCGCCGTCTGTGCCGTAGCTGGACTGCCACCACGTGCCGAGGTCTGTACCGTGTGCCGTTCTGGATCACGCGCACGCCTGCGCGTGCGCTGAGACGTGGCATTGGGGGCCGACCCTGTCAGGTCGGTGGGTGATGATGCCTGTTGTCGACGTCGCTGGCGGCGAGACGTACGTGTCGCGGACGGCCTCTGCTTGCTGGGCGGGGGTCTAGACGTGGCGTGTCGTGCGACACGACGACCCGAACCGCGTTGTTGCTGTGACGTTGCCGAACCAGCCACCCGCGTGCCGGCTGCAGCAGCAGCAGCGGTTCCGCCTGCCGTTGCGCTGGCTCCGTGGCCTGCCGTTGCGCTTGCTCCGTGGCTGCACGAGCACTCGGTGACGCTTGCTGGCACGTCTTGAAATTGTGTGTGCACCTTGGACCACTTGCGAACGTTGTACCTGCAGTCGCGGCAGCGGGTTGGGTGGTGCCACGTTGTGGATGCAATTGCGCACGAGTCACTAGGTCATGAGAGCATGCTCACCATCACCAACCCAGCAAATGCGCCACCACGCACACACAACGAAGCAGACGAGACGCAACACACGTACCTGTGGATGCACAGCAGCAACATGAAATTGTAGTGCAGGAAAGACATTTTCTTGCATTGGCGTCGCGCAATTTTCATGTACGCGTGGAACCTGTGGCAGCAAAGCACACGTCAATCCGAGCCGCGACATCCACGCGTGTCAGCGGCGACGCAGCCCCCTCCCACAGCCACGACCCAGCCACGACCCAGCCACAACCCAGCCACAATAACCAACGGCCGACAACAATATCAACGCCCGACAACGTACTGCTCGCATGCGCTCGAGTTCACGCTGGACACTTGCCCCATGGCGTGTCGGATGCGGTTACACGTCGAGCATGCATGTCCTGCGGAATGGAACTGCGTGGGCGTTCGACGAGGGTCCATCAGATGGTCAAGAGATGGGTCACGGGGAAGTCAAGGGGGAGGTCAAGAGAGTGAGGCAAAACCCTCAAAGGGACCGAGCGTGCGTGTGAGCTGCCAGTCACGTCGAGGCACAGCGACAACGAGCCAGCGAGCCGCGAGTAACCCAGCGTACCTCGTCCACCAGGAACCGTGTCCGTGAGAAGAATAGATTCTCACGTGACAATGCGTACTCACGGCTGTGACACGAGTTGTCCTAGTGTATGCAACCGCAACACAGGCACAAAATCATGACCACGCCACCAAAGTGAAAGTTGTACAGTGCACGTGCGCAGGAACTGCCGTGCTACACAAGTCAACAAATCACACTGACCGCTGACTTACTTGAATGAACACCTCTGGTGGATGTGTCATGTAGCAGAAGATGCCACTGATGGCATCGACGCAGCCCTCATGCTCCTTGATGGACGTGTACCCGTAACAGATGCCGTGGGGGCACAAGAAGTCGTAGATCCCGCCCGTCAGCTTGTGGTGCGTTGGAAAGCGATGGGTGCCTGTTGATGACGCATTGGTGACCATCATTGCCGCGGCACGTTGGTGAGCAGCGTTGTAAGTGTGTTTCTGTGGCACCAACATTGACCAAGGTGCGCAGTACTTACACGGGGGCCCTTGGCCTTGGCCTTGGCTGCTCTTGTCTTGGTTGCTCTTGTCCTGCGCATGGCGGCGCCACTGTGCACGGTGACAAACAACGCGCACAGGGCGGCCACACACAGAACTGTGCGTCAATACGCAACGCTTGTCAACGACCACACCAATCCCCGCCACTTCGTGATACAGCCGACCTGGCACTCACGCGTCGAACTCGGCAACCATGTTTGTTGAACCACAGTGCCACTCCACGCGACGGGTCGAACACATCGTCAGCTGTACGTTCCTCCTCCGGGATTGGCTGGAGGTGTGGCTCAGCCTTCCAAAAGTTCTGTTGGTGGCAGTGCTGCTAGAATGTACACGGCAGCACACACCAGCATGTTCGGCACGGTTACCAGGCAGCGCACAAAGTGTGAACATGAATGCGCATGCAGCCTCACCAGCAGCACCCAACACGCGCCGTGTTGTACCTGGCACGCTGGGGCCTTGCCACGGCTGTCTTCGTACGCCTGCTTTGGGCTTGACTGCTTCACAAGATCTGCGTGCGCGACACACAAGGTGCCGTGCAAGTGCAGCGTTGCACGCGAGTTACATCAGAACGTAAACGACACGTCGTGGACTCAGCTGGCTCACACATGCTGCAACACATTGAATCCACGCACCAATCACCGCCTCTATGTACGGGATGACCACAGTGTCGATCACCGCCGGCCACCTGCACAACTTCTCCACCAGCCGGTGCAGCACCGGAACGTCACGAAGCAGCCCACTGCTGTTCCACGCGCCTGCATGGCTCGTGGCCGAGTCACCTGGTTTGCCTGCAGCTGCCGTCACGAACAACTGTACTGAAGGCACGAGCGGTATTGGGAGCAGCGTAGTCAAGGATTCCTGGCTCGAGTATGTGTCCAGTGCTCGGGCCATTGTGGCGAGTACGTGCACTGTAACCTCGCTGTCCATCTCGGCAAAGGCGTGGTCACCCCCAGCGCTCGCTACTGCGCCGGCGCTGCTGCCGGCCCCAGTGCTGCCCGCAGCGCCGCCACTGCCAGGACCACCGTTGTCACCCCCCGTGCTCGCTGCTGCACCGCCATTGCCAGCACCACCGTCGTTGCCAGCCCCAGTGCTGCTCGCAGCGCCGCCACTACCGGCACCACCGCTACTGACGCGGCCCACTTCGCCTGCGGTGCCATCACCGTCACTGCCACCATCTGACGCGCCGCCATTGCTGCCGGCACCGCCACTGCCAGGGGCGTCTTCCATGTCGGCATCATCTTCGTCGTCATCGGCATCGCCACGGCTAGCGTCCTCTCCCACACATTCCGCCGCACCGCCACGTGCGGCACACTGTTGTTGCTGTGCCTGTTGCTGTGCCTGCTGCTTGCCACGCCGCTTGGCAGTTCTCCGTGCACGCTGAGCGTCGAGTGGCGCCTGCAACCTGCGCTCGTGATGCAGGAACATCTGAACGAAGGCACGCGCCTTCGGGTGCACGTCCGGCGTTCCCAGCCATCCCCCCTTCGCCATCCGCTGCCGCGATCCTTGTAGTTCTTCTACAGACTGCCGGGCGCCGATTTGCTGCCGTACCAGGCAACGCAAGTCCCCTCGCAGAAGTGCTTTGCGTCTGTTGTCGGCCGCGGCCTGCCGCTGGCTTTGGCCGTCCTTCTTATCGCATCGGATGCCGGCTCTGGACAGTGCACCAGGCTGTTTGGGGATCAGTGGGGCGTCGGCGTCGTGGCACTGTGCAACGGCAAGTCAACACCACTCGAAGTGCATGCGACAACGGCGGTACCCCGCTGGCGTTAGTTGATGCAGCACCATGCCTCAACTGTAGCCAACAGTCAAACGACTGCACAGCTGCGCCACACTGCTGCAGAGCGCTGCGCACACCATGGCACTCACATGGTGAACGCTACGGCCGTTGTGCAACGCTCGCTGCATTCGTGCGCAGTTGCTCCCATCGCTGATGATGATGCGTGGGTTGTCTCCGCACCTGGCAGTGCGAAGCAGACACAGCGTGATGGAGGACAACCAACACACAGTCACAAGAAACGGTGATTGTGAGCCCACACCGCTGCTGCTGCCCAGAACAATGCACACAGCTTACCTTGGGCACTGCACACGAAACTCGATATTTTTTCGACTTTGCCAGCCCCAGAACGCCTTGCCAAACGTCTGAGCACAGTGAATGAGTGCGCACCATCATGCCAAGCATGCTTGCGCGCCAACATGTCGGCAGTGTTGGCAGCCAGGTCACCCACATGCATGTATGCACCCAATCGCGGCTGCACACTCAGAGTGGGTGCACGTACCTGCTTGCCCATGAACTGCCGATGCACTGGCCCCTCCGCGTACATGGCGTACACGTCACGCATCATATCGACACACGCAGAGAATGTCACTTGCGATCGGAACAACGACAGCTCGTACGCGTACAGTACCTGTAGGCACCAAAACAGGCATGATCATGGACACACGCGTACATGTACACCGCGTGTGTTAACTGGGCTGCTGGCCATCCATTTGTATCCACACGTGTAGTATACGTTAGTCTGCCGGCACAACACAGACACTCCACTACAACAAGAACACAATGTGGAGGGCACCGACGAACATACCTCTTCCCCGATCATCGTCACGGATGTCTGGCGGTGTATGCGGTCTGCATGGCCCGTGTAGTACCGTTCGCAAGTGCCGTTGCTGCATACTCTGATGAGCGGGCGTACGTCGACGGAGTACCTGCAACGCAATGATCACACGCGCGGACGAGTCCACAGTGGGCGCAATCGTAGTAACGGCAACATCAACGGCCAGTGTCACACAATGCCAACGGTAGCACCGAGACTCGGACACGAATGTCACCACGCGGTTGCCTATGTACCTGTCTAGGTACAGCACAGGCTGCTTGCCGAACTTCAACGGCGGCTCATCGTGGAAGTAGCCCGACGGCATGCGATCACTGTACCAGTGCCCACCCTGGTCAAGCAGTGGTGTTGCAGACACAATTGCAAGGAAACACGTGCACAATGGGGAAGCGTGAGGAGGCAGATGACCAGTACAGCACAGCACGTGCTAAGTGCATCCCAGCCAACACCCACAAGTCGTTTTTGGCAGCTCCAGCATGGTGACGTACCTGTACACAGCTGCAGCGGGGATCAGGCGGTAGTGCCGGGTACGCAACAAACTCCGTCCCTTGCGGTGGGCGCTCGAGCTCAGATGGGTTGAAAGTGCCCTGGCTTGGGTGGCGCAAATGCTGTGGCGTGTCCTTGGCGTTACGGTCATACTGCGCCGGCCGCACTGTCTGATCTTCGCCAACTGTACCCGAGTGCACAGCGGTGGGTGCCTCAACAGCAGAATGCACGCGCACCGCCGTCAGCTGTTCTGCAACACCGTGCCACGCACAGCACCAACAGCGTGCGTGATGCAACACGTGGCCTGCCCCACGATCAGCCCCACGTACCAGGACAGTGATCTGAGCTGTTGCTGTGGAACCGCATCCTCGCTCGATCCACGGCAAAGCCGTCGCGATGATCTGGGTCGTCTGCATCGTCCTCGCTCTCGCTCCCAGAGCCGTCACTCCCAGAGCTGTCGCTCTCGCTGAACGTCAACTCTTCGTCCACACCAGATCGCCAGCACCCACAGTGCGTACGACACGGGCAGGAACAGCGCATGTGAGTGCAGCAAACGCATGATCGCGCATGTAGCCAACAACCCGCATTACCCAACCCAGCATTCACCACCACCGCACGCTCCAAACGTACCCAAGGCAGCCGCATCGTAGTCCACGTCACGAATAGCGTAGATCCAGCCACTCACATGCCTTGACGCACACGCCAGTAAGCGTTTACGTTTGGCCTTGTCAGTGATACCGTCGCACAGGGTCTGTACCAGCGTGTCGTTGTGTTGGCACATGCCGCTCTTCCCGAGTGTGTGCCCGTTCTTCTTGAGTCGACGTAGTTCTTTTTCGCTCATGTGCATGTGCGAGACACACGTGAACCTCAGTCCGTCAGCGGCGTGCTTGGCCGCAGACCCCGTTCTAGTCACGCGCACCAGGCCCACGCGGTCCCGCGTGGTGCTGATTGCAGCGGTGCCCGTGGCAGCAAGCACAGCGAACACCACGGAGCGCGTTGTTGGCGTGGCCACCACGCACGCCGTGCGATCTGCAATGAGAGGAGCACAGCAGCATGCGAGTCACAATGCGACGATGTGCCATTGCAAGTGGTATGGGTAAGCGGCGCTGGCAACTGTGGCCACTGCGACAACGTGTATGCCCATACAAGTCTCTCACCTGTACCCAGCGCGGGGCTGCCGTGGTTGAAACCCCACTTGGCTGCCTCGTGGGCTGGTGTGCCAAGCTGATCGGATAAGACTTCAACGCCGGCTGACAGTTGCGCCAGCACAAGCGTGTGGGCACACACTGTTGGGTGCGAGTCAAGCGGGAGAGCGTGGCCGGTACACGTGCATGACGCGCCTACGTGGGCGCCGAACTTCGTGATTGTGATCAGTTCTTGGTGCATCTATCCGTGGGTCGCATCAACGCGCGGCAGCGCATGGAACACACCTCGTCAGTGCTTCGTCGGCGTGCCGGCGGTGACTCACTTACAGCCGCGCGAGTGTGTCGCGTGCTACACACCGCGCTTGACACGTACGCACCATGTGAAGACTGACGGTGGTCGTTCGCCTGACCTTGTACTTCGGCATGCAGAACACAGCACGCTCACTGTCGCGGTGCAGACAGTGTATGTTGCCACCCGTGTTGCGCATTACCAGAGCCATGTACTTCTTCATTTGCAAAGCATCTGTGTGGGATCCGTGCGCACGAAGTCCCACATCGCAACGCATCCATGCGCACACAGTGTCGTGCGTGAACATGCTGACTCGCGATACCAGCGTGTATGCGCTTCGCCACGACAGTACGACCAAACAACACCACATCAAGCAAAATGGTGGAGGTGCGACGTGCGCGTACAATGACTCACTGGTAGCGTTGTGAGACAGCACCTCGCCGAACTTGGCTGGCAGCTGCGGCGATGGGTCGGCCAGGTCGGCGTTGTAGTAGGCATCCACGTGTCGCGGCACTGCCGCGAGCTTGCGTGCAATAGTACTCGACTCACGGCCTGGTGCACGAAATTGTGCAGGGTCCCCTCCCGGTTGCTCCACTGCAGCCGCGGCGCCCGGCGCTCCAGACGCAGCGCCCGACGATCCAGACGCAGCACTCGACGCTGCAGACGCAGCGCCCGACGCTCCAGACGCAACTGCCGATACTGCAGAAGTTGCCGCACCTGAAGACGAGGATGAGAGTACTGGAGCCTCCCCCGGTGCGCGTGGTGGTAGTGGAAGGCCAACGTCACGCCAGAATTCACGGTTCTGCTTCGTGTCTCGCAGTAGCAGCTGGGTGACCTTCCCGGCCACATCGTGTGAGTAGTGGAGCTGACGTTGTTTTTTGGCGATGGTGCGCACAATGCTCACAATCTGGTACAGGTGACAAGGATACGATCAAGGATACGATCATGGTAGCGCGCAACATGCACACACAGGTAAGTCACGCACTTGTGGTGCGCATGCCGTTACTCATTCATCACCTTTAAATTTGCACACTCCGTTCGGTAAACAACAGCGCGCCCGGTGTGCCCATTGGACGCCGTCTCACCTTAGCATGCACACGCGTGTGCACGGTACCAAACGTCTCCTCCAGTGTCTCGGGGGTGAAGCGGGTGCCCAGCACGGTGTCGGTGAAGAACCTTGCTTGCCGACTGTGGCGCCACCGTGGAGGATCCGGTACGCGTGCTGCGGCCGGTGGTGGAGGTTGCTTGTCAGGGCCTGCTGAGGCCTTGGTTAAGACCCGTAGCAGCTCCAACCGAGCCTGGTTGGCGAGTCCATGAGTGGACTGGACGCACACCTCGTCCGTCTTGTTGATAGCGGTGGACGGCATCACGCCACCCAGCACGCAGTGTATGCCGTGCTTCTCCAGATGCTTCTGAAGTGCGAAGGTGTGGGCACGCGCGCGCGTGTGTACACGTGTGATGTGTTGTGTGCAGTGTGTACACATGTGTTGCACGTGTGTGTAACCGTGTGTCTTATGTGTGTACATTGTGTCTCGACGGTGCAGACGACAAAGAACGAGCGGGAGGCCATGGCCCAACCGACAAGAAGCCAGCACTGCAATCGCCAGCACTTACCACTTTTTTGATCAGCATGTTTCCTTTCAACGCCTTGAGGAACGTGGCCGCCTTAGCGCATTCGGCGCGCTGGGTCATGGTCGTAGGCGGATCACACCAGCCCCGCCTCATGAAGATCTCGTCTGCATGCAAGTTCCGCGCGTTGACCTCTGTTTGCGCCCGTTGCTCACGAGTGCCGTCCCGACGCTGTTTCTCCAGCTTGCCTACTTCCTCCTCGGTGAGCTCCTGTCGATGGCGTTGCACTATCTGCGCGAGTACGTGCGCGGTGGTGGGTGTACCAGCATGACACACAATGTTCGAATTCACAGATTAAAAATGCGCCATGATGCTAGTACGCACGGGTGCTCGTGGCAGCAGTGAGCGTGTGCGGCATCATGTATGATAACCTGCCAGCAGTGGCTCACCTCATGTGCACGTGCAAACTCGTGATCAGGGAGGACAGCAGGCTGAATCCGAATGACGACGGGAGTAGAGCCGGCACCAGCTCCAGCTCCAGCGCCAGCTCCAGCGCCAGCCGCCGCGTCAGAGTCAAGCAGTCTGCCACCGATGGTGTAGGCGGAGGCATGCCTGGTGGGATACAGACTGTCCGGGTTGGTTGCCTGCACCTTTACAGACGCCAGGATCTCGGGCAGCACTGCCGCAAAACAGTCGAGGGCGAGCTGGCCAGCCACAGCGTAGCGGATGGTCAAGGTGATGCCCCGTGTATCCGTGAACTTGGTCCAGGTAGCGTAGAACAACGACGCCTCACGTGGCATCAGTGCCATCAGGATCCCCACCTGTATCGTTGTGCACGTGCATGTGTGGATGTACGTGTCGCGGCGCGGCAACCGCGACCATGGCTACGGTTGGCGAGTGTGCAATGACCACAACTGTGGTGTACGAGAGCCCACGAACCACACACCGCATGCCGCTGACCACACACCCCTTGCACACACCACACACACACGCACACGCACACACACGTGCCATGTACCACATGCCACACGCCACACACCACACGCTGCAGACACACGACCACATACCACACCACGGATGCATAGCAACACACCAACACACACACATGCAACGCACCCGGTCTTCAAGAGTGTTGTGGAACGCCGTCTTTGTGCTCATGCGATCGAACTTCTTGTGGCCGTCGTGTTTCGCCGCGCGCCCTCGTGCCACAACTGCGGCGTGGCGCTCCCCAAGCGTCTTCACAGCACCCCTGTTGCCAGTTCCAAACCCTTTATATACATCAATGAAACGGTGCAGGTGTAGTAGTGGGACTTGCTGGGTGGTACCGTCGCTGGCGTCTGCTGTGTACACAACGCCTGCCACCTCTGTGGCCAACCCGGCCACCACATTGCTAACGAACGTGCACGCAAGGTGCTTGCGCACATGTGCGCTCGCCGCGCCTCTGTCCATTGTGGCTGGGGCATGAAACGTAGCCACAGCCTTGTGGTTCCGAAATAACACGTGTTCAGTGGTAGCTACTGCGCTAGCGTCGTTGTGCTCGGACGGTGTCCCCAGCGCAACCACAGCGCCGCTGGTCGCGTCCACTCACAGCCACCCCTCCACACGGCACATCCATGCTGGCAAGTGGCCCCACACGCGCCGGAGAGGGAGTAGCACCCTCGCCCCAGAAAGGCTTGGCAGGCCACGCCGTCCACACCATGGTAGGGTTGAGGTGTGGACGGCGGACATCATACCCGTCCTCCACGTTGCCACTGGACGCTGGTTGGGTGCGCTGTGTGCCGTGCGAGTGCTGTTGTGCACCTGGGTGTGCATCCGCTGTTTGTGCACGTGATGTTGTCTGGGCGGGTGTACTAGCGGTGCCTGAGGCGGAGGCTACAGGCGTGGGAGCGCCACCAGAGGCCGGCGGTCGAACATCGCTACGATGACCAACATGCTGTTGCAGGCCTGTGCCTGGAGACGCGCTCATGGTGGCCTCATAGTTGTGTGAGCATGCCACCGTATTGTGTCTGTTTGTCAAGTGCACTCGAGGTGGTGCTTGACAAAGGCCATTTCTGAGAACATTTCGAGCATCAAAACTATAAAGGTTGCGCAAAACCAATAGAAAATAACAGCGTTTACTTCCCTTCCTTTTTCCCCATGTGTCCTTACTCTTGAACCCACCGTTGCAGCCAAAACAAACAAGCAAAGCCGCACGCCATGCCACATGCACACCACAGTACTGGGTAGAGCAACAGCAATGATCCATGATCACGTATAACGCGGGGCCAGCGAAGACGTAACGGCGAGCGTGTGTGAGGGTGG
>PBYE01000098.1 GCA_002729495.1 Chromatiales bacterium | reverse complement strand
GCTTCAAGTTGCCTTATATAGGCACTTTTAAACAGATATCGGCGCTCGAGCTCCTTGTTGCTAAAGCGATCGAACGCGCCGAACAGCGGGCAGAACACGGGCTCCCAGTCGCCCCAGGTGCCCGGGTCGAATGGGCTCACTCCGGGCGGATAGACATTGGACCTTGAGTACACCCCGAGCGGAACCTCGATTCGCGGGCTGCGCACGCCCCCGACCACATTGCCGTCCGCATCCCTTAGCGGCGTGCGATCCGGGTTGCGCGCAACGACACTCGTCGGTGGCGCGGGAGTGCCGAAACGTATCCAGTCTTCCAGTGCGACGAACAATGCACTCATGACATCGCCCATCGACAGGGGATTTTGCGGTAGTCCGCAGTCCAGGGGTTCGCGCATGGTGCCAAAATTTACAAAATCATTACGGTCGCCCTGGTTCCATAGAATCTCGTCCACGTGCGTGCCGCCTGCCAGTTCGTAAGTGCGTACCCACGGGTAGGCCAGTTGATTCCAGTCAGCCAGCGGTGAATCGGCCGGTACTTGGGGAGGCTCGTCGAAGAAACGGATGACGGGCGCATCAACCTGAAAAAGGCTGCGCAGGTCCAGTAACGGTATTACCCGGTTGCTACTGTTCGTTCCAGTCAGGGCCCGCGCCTGTATGCCGCCATCGCCGAAGTAGTACCCGTCAAATAACCGGGTCGTACCAAGCAACGCGATGTCATGGAAGGAATTCGCAAGCGTGGTTACCAGCGATGCCGATTGCGAGTAGCCCGTCGGAATAATTCTTTCGACTGACTGGGCGGCAAACGGATTAGACGGGTCGCTTGATTTCAGCAACGCTGCCACCTGCATCATTAAATCCCAGCTCAGCGACCAATGCTGGACATTGAGGGTAGCATAGCGATCGTTGTTTCGCGGCTCCGCGCCGTCAGGGTTAGGGAAGCCGGGGCTGCCCCACTTGTCCCGTAAAAAATTGGCAGTAAGAGAATCGTAAGTAACGCCGACCCAGGCCGCCCGGCGTTCGACGATTCCGCGCCAGGGATAATCCCACATCGGTGCGCCGTCAAAGCCCGCAGTCGCATTCAGGAATTCCAGCATCACCGTGCCGCCGAATGGTTCGCTATCCATCGGTCGCCTGACAAGAATGCGGGTTACGTAGGGAATGTCGGCGTCATCGATTTCCACGGCGGCGCTCGGTCCGTCCGGATCTACATACTTGTAGACATTGGCCAGGCCAGAGACGAGGTATTCCTCCTCGACATAGCCGTAGGTACCGAGGTCGTCCGGCCAGGCGTTGAACGGGATGGAACGTGTTTCCGGGGTGCCGGGCGTATTTGGAATCAGTTCCACATCAGGTATCGGCACCACGGCATTCGCTACGTTGAACATCATGCCTGCAGCAACCATGCCTGCCGCTATTCCTGCTTCATTCCGCACTTTCATCTTCTTCCCGGTGCTGTTGTTTTCTTTATCTGCTGAGATTATAAAAGCAAATATACAGCTTGATGGCCTCAGCCAGTCCTTCTTTATCAAAAATCACACCTTAGACCGCATGGCGGCGCAGGCGCATATATGCCTGTGTGCTATGTTGGCGTTCGGTTGTAGCTGAGCACATATCGTTGGAGCAGGGCATGACACCAGGCAAGTTGATACGAATCATTTTTTCATTTTTTGTGATTGGCATGATCGTACTGTTTGCCATGCGCCTGAATGCAGGGCTGTGGACACCGCTGAACTGGGGAATGATGATGATCCCCGCCATTGTGTGCATGCTCGTATTCAGTTGTTTTGTCTATATATTTAACTTCAGTTATTCGCTTGCGGCCATTGGGAACGGAATACTTATTTTTTCGGTACTGCCGTCAGTGGCCAGCGGAATTCTATGTGGCGCTATCGTTATTTACGGTCTGCGACTGTTTTACTTTACGTGGGTGCGCAGGAGCAGCGAGTCTTATGCCAGTCACGTGACTCAAAACCAGGCCGAAGATCAGGAATTCCCCGTGGGAGTCAAAATTGCCCTGTGGGCGCAGTGCACCTTGTTGTATACATTTCAGTGTTTCGCGATTTACGTGGTAGCAAGTAAGGTTGATGTAACAGTCTCTGCACTGATGGGAGCCAGCATTATTCTGCTGGGCACATTGGTAGAGGGTAAGGCAGACAGCCAGAAGCAGGCGTTTAAAAATCGGGAACCCGATAACTTCATAACAACGGGCTTGTTTGCCCGCTGCAGACATCCGAACTACAGTGGTGAAATTCTGGCTCAACTCGGGTTGATAATCGCCGGAGTTGGCGCTGTTACGAACGGTTGGGCAAATTATGCCGCTGTTGTTATCGCACCTCTGTACATCGTGCTGTTAATGATTTCGGAGGCATGGACCAAGGACTCGATGCAGCTCAAAACATACGGTGAACAAGAAAATTACCGCACGTATTTACGCCGTAGCGGATCCCTGCTGCCAGGGTTCTGACGCGGGCGGGGTAAGAATCAACTTATGGCTGCCAAGCCTGAAAATGCAAAGTCCCGGCTTTCTGTAATCGGTCGTCGACAGAAGCGAGTCGACGGGTTCGAGAAAGTGTCCGGGCGTTCGGTGTTCACCGATGATGTGAAACTTCCCGGCATGCTGCACGGGAAGATCGTGCGTTCGCCACATGCGCGGGCACGAATTGTTTCCATAGACACTGCCAAAGCCGAAGCGCTGCCGGGCGTTAAGGTCGTCGTGACGGGTAAAGATGCACCGGAGCTGATGTTTTCCGAGCATCAGACGATGTTTGCCCAGGATGTAGTCAACTATGTTGGAGAAGAGGTTGCCGCCGTTGCTGCCGCCGATCTGATCACGGCCGAAGAGGCCGCACACCTGGTCGAGGTCGAATACGAGCCGCTGGACCCGGTGCTTGACGTTGCCGCCGCGCTTGAACAGGGCTCGCCGCAGATTCATGAGCGCGCGGAAGGCAACATTGGCCCCACACATGAGCAGGACTATGGTGATCCAGATAAGGCCTTCGCCGAGAGCGATTTCATTTTCGAGGATGAGTTTAAATCGCCGGTCCAGCACAACACGCTAGCCGAATTTCACGTGGCGCTGGCCGATTTCTCGAACCCGGACAAGCTGCATATGTGGACCCCGACACAGGGTGCGCCGATGTACAAGATGCAGCTTGCCAATGCGTTCGGCCTCAAAGAGTCACAGGTGCGCATTGTTTACCAGAACGTCGGCGGTGCATTTACCGGGCGGGGCAGGGCGAAGCCCCATCACCTGATTTCCGCACTTTTGTCGCGCAAAGCCGGCAAACCGGTGAAGGTCAAGGCAACGGGTGATGAAGAGTTCATCATGTTTCGTGGTTCGGGCGATACTTTTTATCGCTTTCGCACAGGCGTAAGCAAAGACGGCACGATTAAGGCGCTGGAAGCCGACGTGACCTTCGATGCGGGTGCGCACGACGAATGGGCGATGATACTTTGGCTGCCCGCACCTTACCTCAACTGGTTGTATAAAATTGACGGTGTCCGTTACCGGGGGCGGTTTATATTTACGAACACGGTACCCAAGGGCTCACATCATGGCGGCATTTTCGGCCGCATGAACGCGGGCTGGATGCAACATCTCAATCGTGTTGCCGAAGAGCTTGGAATGGATCCTGCAGAATTTCACCTGAAGAATGCGGTTGAGCCCGGGCACAAGGCGATGGAGGGCAGTGAGTTTGCGTCCTGCGGCCTGAAGGAGTGTATCCGGCAAGCGGTGGAACGGTCGGGCTGGAAAGACAAGTACGGAAACCTGCCGGCTAAAGACGGCAAGTTTCGAGGCATCGGTATTGGAATCGGCGCCCAGGCTTCGGGTTCTAAAGGTACCGACAATGACACGTCGGCCGCGATGATCAAGATAGCCGATGACGGTATTGTCACGCTGTATACAGGCATTCCGGATATGGGGCAGGGATCCCACACGGTTATGAGTATGATCGTGGCCGAAGTACTGGGTACCGAACCTGAAGATATCCGGCTGGTGCAGGGGGATTCGGATATCGTGCCATTTGACTGGGGTGCATTTTCACAGCGCGGCACCTTTATGACGGGTAATGCTGTCAAGGCTGCAGCCGAAGATGCACGCGGGCAGCTTGCCGAGATTGCGGGCCGGGAATTGAATGCATCGGCAGATGAGATCGAGTTTCATGCCGGACGGGCATTCGTGAAATCCAGTCCGGATCGGTCCATGACCTTTGCCGAGGTTGTGTATAAAACGCTGCATTCCGAAGAGGGCCGGTTTGTCATGGGCCGCGGCTTTTTCAATTCGCCCAAAGCATTTGGCGCACTTGCGTTTTCCTTTGGGTGCCAGATTGCGGAAGTTGAAGTCGATCCTGATTCAGGCGCGGTTGCGTTGTTAAAAGTCTGGGCTGCACATGACATCGGCAGGGCAATTAACCCGTTGGCTATCGAGGGGCAGCTGGACGGCCAGGTCTTCTCGGGCATGGGGCAGGTTTTATACGAAGAATGCCGCGTGGAGGATGGCCTGGTGCTGAACCCTTCGCGCCTCGAGTACAAACTGCCTCGGACCTATGAACTGCCGGAAGTCGATTATGTCCTGGTGGAAACCGTTGACCCCTATGGCCCCTTCGGCGCCAAGGAAGTCGGCGAAGGCCCGATAGTGGTCAGTATGTCCGCCATTGCATCTGCGGTCATGAATGCGGTAGGCGGCAACATGGTTCCGGAAATCCCGATGACACCGTGGCGTGTGCAACGCATGCTGAATGTCATGCGAAGGAACGAGGAAACCGGCGAGAAAGGCACGGGTAAGGAATGGTCAGAAGGGTATTAGTCACTGCCCAGGCGGGATGATATAGCTACCAGGTCGGCAACACTGCACCTTCCTGCTATGATCTACCGCTTTTCGGGGGAATGGCGTGAAGAAGAAAGTAAGCGTGCCCATCAAGACCTTCTGGTATTCGGACAAAATAGTCTGGCCCAAGACAGTAACAATTGTAACAACCGTGAACGAAGAAGGCATACCGAACGCGGCACCGCTATCGGGCGTAATGCATTACGACAATCTGGATAAGCAGCCGCGGGTTATGCTGATGATGCGCAAGTTTGCGCATACCATTCAGAACATCTGTAAGACCGGTGAGTTCGTCGTTAATTTTCCGCCTTATGAATATACTGACGACATACTTGAGGCATGTCGTTTTTATCCCAAGGGCGTGAATGAGCTGGATTTCATGCGCATGACACCCATCCCTTCACAGAAGGTTGCGCCGCCGACGCTGGCTGAATCGCGCCAGGTACTGGAGTGCAAGCTTGATAAATTCTATGACCTCGATGAGTCGCAGCGCCACGCGATCGGCAATATCGTCAATATTCTCGTCGACGAAGACCTGGTTGACATGTCCCGGCCTGAACTTGCCAAGGCCGTCGATCCGACGATAACCCTTGGCGATGCCGGGCGGCGCTTCTTTCACTGGACCCGGGTCGGGGACATCATGGTGGACGAAGTGCAGGCACCTCCTAAAGAAGAAGATGCTCGCTACACCGTCAGGATGAATCTTGAGTGGGAGTCCGAAGCCCTGGAGACCCTTGAAGACGTGCCCATGTTCGTGCGCTCGATGATCGTCGAGATGGCAGAACAAATAGTTGAAGGCGAAGGCGGCACCGTTGTTACCAACAAGCGCTTCAAGAAAATGCAGGACGACTATACACCGCCATCAATGATGGATCGCATCGACACAAGCGACTAAAAGGGAGCGCATCCTGTGCCTACAATATTAATCACCGGGGCCAATCGTGGCCTTGGACTCGAGTTTGCCCGGCAGTACTCGGCCGATGGCTGGAAAGTTATCGCCTGTTGCCGGACGCCGGCCGATGCACACGAGCTGAACGAGCTTGCGGCCGGCGCGGACATCACGGTCGAGCAACTGGACGTCAATGACTTCGCGGCTATTGACGCGCTTGGCGAAAAGTACAAGGGCGTACCCATCGATGTGCTGCTTAACAATGCCGGCATTATCGGACCCATTCCGATTGCCGAGAATGCAATGCGGCAGCATTTCAGCAAGATGGACTACGAGGTCTGGGAACAGGTGTTGCGAACGAATACCTTTGCGCCCGTGAAGATGGCCGAAGTGTTCCTCGAGAATGTCGCGGCCAGCGAACAGAAGAAGATCGTTACGATTTCGAGCACCGTGGGTTCGATAGCCGAAATGAGCGTCCCGGCACTTGCATACGCCAGCAGCAAGACAGCTTTGAACCGTGTCATGACCATCATCGCGGGTCAGTTGAAGGAGCGCGGCATAATCGTGGCGATGTATTGTCCCGGTTACGTGAAGACGCGCATGGATGCTTTCGGCTATGCCACTGTCGAAGTTCCCGAAAGCATAGCCGCCTTAAGGCCCATGATCGCTGACCTGACTATTGAAAAGACTGGCAGTTTTACCGGCCACGACGGCCGGACCATAGGCTGGTAGCGGCGCGCCTTATTGCCAGCGCCGGATAGGGAATTTATAAGCCCGCCCTTCGGGCGGCGCTCTTCGAGCGTGGGTAGCCGCTGCGCGGCTTATTAATTCGCGCGTCCGAGTACGCGCAAACTCCCTTTACCCGACGGTACGACAAAGTCACTTGGCGACCATTCATAGTCCGGGTTTTCAGGCGGGACATCCAGCGCATAGGTTTTCCAGGTGTCCACGCGCTTGTTGCCAATATTCCAGTGCTTGGGCAGAGCAAGGTAGTCCGGCGCATGTTTCTCGATGTAGGCCAGCACCTTTGGCGGCACATCATCATAGGCCCGCAGGCCTTTATGGCTGTGCATGCGCCCGAACAGCGTGACGTCGGCGAATTTGGTGCCGCCCATTTCCATGAACGGCCAGCACTCGGAAAGACGTGAAAAACCGGCGGTCATGCGACAGGTGTTCAGGTCGCGATCTTCAAGTTCGTATTTGTTCACCTGGAAAGTGAAATGTTCCGACGGCGTTATGCGCGGCCCGGTGGAGGAGCGGGGCCAGCCTTCCGGCCTCACCGGGTTGGTGTGCTCGTGCGTGTAGTCCCATGACATCATCAGGTCGTCGCCGTACTGCTGGAACGGCAGGACGAACGGGTATCTGCCGTCCTTATCGGGGAACACCGTGCCTTCGTTCATAAGTGTCGGCGTGTCGCCGGCCTCGCCCATGAAGAATTTCGGGATTTCCTTGCCAATTTTTCCGACCAGCACGTCGTTATAGAAATGAAACACTTCAACAGTTTTGCCGGTAAAGGGGTTATCCCAGGTTTCGAGAATGTCGCCCGTTTCGAGATCGGTGAAGTAACCTGTCTCGCGTGATTTGACCCACAGATCGCCGTTCTCATCAATTTTTGACAGTAGTACCCCGGTGCCTGTGTAGCCGAAAACCGGGATCATGCGTTTGCCGGGCATGCGTACGTACATAAGGCCATGAAAAGCACCGATGCAGGGTTCTTCGTAGCTCGACCAGATTTTACCGAAGGCATACAGGTTGAATGCCGGGTCCAGGTAGTCCGGGCTTCCGGGCGTTGCGGCTGTGGCGACTGGTACGGTGCCCTTGGCAGCCAGGCCTGCGACGCCAAAGGCGAGTGAACCGGCCAGCAGTTCACGGCGGTTCAGTGCGAGGTGATCAATAAAACTGCTGTTCATATTTTTTCCTTTCAGGCATTAAATTGATTCCTGGCAGTCGTCAATATTGCAATCCGATCGGACAGGTCCGGACGTTTGTACACAGGGTGGGTATATACTTCAAGACCAGATTAATTCTTTCGGCGACCGCTGGCCACGGCAAGAATAACAGGACATCCCGATATGAGTTCGACTACAGCGGATACAGTTGCTGCAGACCGCCCGGGTGGTTTTGTCTCGAACTGGCTGGCAGCAGGTTGGGGTATCGGAAGCATGGCAACGGCAACCATGCTGAATGCGCCTACCGCGATGCTGTTGTATGTCCTGGTGACGCTTATCAAGCTTGATCCCTTTGTTGTAGGGTCGCTGATCTTCGCAGGCAAAATGCTGGACGTGGTTACCGATCCGCCAATCGGCGCGTTGAGCGATCGCACCCAAACAAACCTGGGGCGAAGGCGGCCCTGGCTGCTCGGATCTTCTTTCGCCTGCGGAATCTCTTTTGCTTTGTTGTTCAACATACCGGAACTGGGCCCGACGGCCAGCTATATATATGTAGGCTTTGCACTGGCCGTGTTTGCGGTTGCATATACGTCGTTCCAGGTGCCGTACATGGCGATGCCAGCTGAAATGACGGACAACTACCACCAGCGGACCAAGATCATGTCGTGGCGGGTGGTGTTTATGTCAGTCGGAAACCTGGCGGGTGCCGCCGGATACGGCGCTGTTGCCAAAATGCTGGGCGGCGAGGAAGCAAACCGTGCAAGTTACGGTGAAGCTGCAATCTACTTTGGCGTATTTATTGCGCTGGCCATGCTGGCGACTTTCTTTCTTACCAAGCGTACACGGCAAACGGTTGCGGTCAGCGGACAGGGCGACATTCCCTTGCGTCAGCATATTCGGTGGTTATTTGAAAACCGGCCACTGGTGATACTGGTCGGTACCAAGATCGCCATTTATGTGGGCGTATTTTCTGCGTTAACCACCGCGATGTTCTTCTTTACCCGCATTTTGAAGCTGGATGAAAGCAGCTTTTTCCAGGTGATGGGTATCCAGATGTTGACCACAGTCCTGTTTATGCCGGTATGCAACTGGTTGTCAAAAAGAATTGGCAAGAAGCCCGCCTATGTGCTTTCGCTGGGCGGCTTCTGTGTTTTGTCCGCATCCTGGTTATTGGCAGGACCCAACGAACCGGTCCCGCTCCTTATGACCCGAGCTGTATTGCTGGGCATGTTCGGGGCAGGGGCGCACCTGTACGGACAGTCTATGCTTATAGATACCTTTGCACTGGATCACCAGCTTACGGGGCACCGTCGCGAGGGCGTGTTGTCCGCATCTTTCAGTTTCGTTGAAAAGGCCTGTATGGCTTTAGGGCCTTTTATAGTGGGTACTTTGCTGAGTCTCCTGGGTTTTGACAGGGAGCTGGCGACAAAGGCTGACCAGTCAGCCTCAGCCGTTCTTGCCATACAAATCGGCTACATCGGAATTCCTGTCTTTTGCAATCTCGTCTCAATATCGTTGCTGAAGTTTTATCACCTGACCGAAGCGGACCTGTCTTCAGCCGGCCAGCCATCATAAGAAAATGTCTCTAACTCAATTCTTAATGGAAAACCGTGCAACCAGGGCCTGGCTGATCCTGTCGATGATGGGGATGGTTGCCTGCACAAACGAGCCGGCAGTCGATTCGGTGACGGCTTACGGCGGACGACTGTTCGACAAGTGGTACCAGGAAACGGGTAGCGATTTTGTGCCGGACAACCCCGATACGGTAGAAGCGGATGGACAGGGTGGCCCCAACGGGGATGGCACACTGAATGACCGTGACGGCAACCCGGTGCTCAATAGCGGCCATAACTACCGGTTCAAGAGTTTGTTTGGCTGGGATTTGTTGGCCAACAGCGGAATCTATGGAGAGGCCTACCAGGCCAAAGAGTATGTATTAAGTACAGGACCCGGCAATGACGCGGAACCGCCCGAAGTCTGGATCGATCGTATAGAGAACGGCTGGAACGACCTGCCTGCTTTCGGTCCCGTTCTGACGCGCTCACAGATTTCAGCTCTGGTCGATTTTATGCTGGCCATGCGTGACGGGATTATTCCAGGGCCTGGTGATTTATGGGATCTATCGGCGGATTCGCCCAAGGGCTTCGTAATGAAATCTGGTGGCGATGCGGAGCGCGGGCACATTTACTATGAGCAAAATTGTGCCGCTTGCCATGGAACAGATGCTGCAGATATATTATTTGATGACGGTACCCAGACGCTTGGTCAGCATGCGCGCTATTACGGTTACGCAGTAGCGATTATTACGATGAACGGCGAACCCGGAAGCGAGATGGGTCCGCAACTGGTCCCTGGCCGGGGTAAGGCACAATATGTGCAGAACTTGCTGGATCTGATTGCCGCGTTATGTGACAGAGGCCGCTACGGAACGGGCCGGGCAACTGACCCGGACGTCCCCGACGCTGATATTCGTTGCGGCGAGTATTTGCGCTGACAAGGTCACGCAAACCTTCAATATTTTTAGTGCGTGATGTAATACTGCAGTTGATCGATCTCGAACTGCTGCTCGGTGATAATGCTCTTTACCAGATCACCGATAGATACCACCCCAATAACCTTTTTGTGATCAACAATAGGCAGATGACGGGCACGCTTGTCGCTCATCAGCGCCATGCATTCTTCTACTGTTTGCTCCGGTCGGGCACAAAGCACTTTGTGCGACATGATATCGGCAACCCTGGAGTCTTTCGAGGATCGGCCTTCCAGTGCAACTTTGCGGGCGTAATCGCGCTCTGTAACGATGCCCGTAAGTTTGTCGTTGTCAATTACCAGCAACGCGCCTACCTCTTTATCGGCCATTAACTGTATTGCTTCGAGAATTGTGTGGTCTGAGCTGATGGACCAGACCTCGTCACCCTTTACACGCAGAATATCGACAGCTGTTTGCATGCTTCTCCTCCGCCCAGGTTTAGTTCATTCTTAAACAGGCATTCTATACCGCTTTATTCTCAGGCCTGCGGAGCCCCCCAGCCCAGCCCTGGGAATTATATGTCACCTGCCAGCCCCGGTGCATGGAGCCGGGGGTGGGTGCATGTCCCGCATCCATATGTCACGATGCGATAGCCACCGTGCGGGCACGTTAATACGGGATAGCTTTTGCCGATGACCGATACTTCCGGACCCGAGACTGTTGCGCTACTCGCGCATCGTGGCTATGCAGCCCACTATCCCGAAAACACGCTCGAAGCAATGCAGGCTGCGGTCGATGCGGGCGCAACATTGCTGGAATTCGATATTCAGCTATCCCGCGATCTGGTTCCCTTCCTGCTCCACGATGCCGATTTCAAGCGTACCGCTGGTGTCGAAAAGTCTGCATTTGATCTCGGCGCAGACGAGATAGCAGCGATGCCCGTGGGCGAGGAAGAGCGGCTGGGTGAGGGGTTCAGGGACGTACGGCCACCAACCCTGTTAGCCATGGTTGAAGCACTGGCCGGTTGGAAGCATGTAACCGCATTTGTTGAAGTCAAAGGCGAAAGCATTAAGCAGTTCGGACTGGAAGTAGTGCTCGCCGCAGTGCTGCCGGTGATAACCCCGGTACTGGAACAATGCGTGGTTATTTCTTTCGATGCGGACTATGTAAGAGAAGTGCGGGCACGCACCGGTCGTCCGATCGGATGGGCCATACGCACATGGAATGAAGAGTCGCATGAGTTAGCCGGGCAGTTAATGCCCGACTACCTGTTCTGCAACCATATAAAAATGCCTGCCGAGCTCTGGGCTGGACCATGGATCTGGGTTGCCTACGAAATTACCAAACCCGAAATGGCGCAAGAACTGGCTGCGCGCGGGGTCAGCATATTTGAAACCATGTGGTTTGCGGAAATGCATACGGCGCTAAATACGGCGAGCGATAAATGAGCGGAAACAATTACGATGTGGCCGTCATTGGCGGCGGAATTAACGGCGTGGGAGTAGCCCAGGCCGCAGCCGCAGCCGGACACAGCGTGGTGCTGTTAGAGAAACAGGGGCTGGCGGCAGGAACGTCCAGCAAATCAAGCAAGCTCATCCATGGCGGGCTACGCTACCTGGAAAGTTATGAATTTGGCCTCGTACGTGAAAGCCTGCGTGAGCGGGCGTTACTGCTTGAGCTTGCCCCAGACCTGGTGCAGTTGCAGAAATTCCTGGTACCGCTTTACCGGAAAACCCGTCGTGGCCCCCTGTTGTTGCGCACAGGCCTGAGCCTCTATTACCTGCTTAGCGGTATGAACGCCGAAGCCCGGTTCACAAGCGTGCCCAGATCTGGGTGGGATAGCCTGAATGGTCTGCGCACCGATAATCTTCGTGCTGTCTTTCGCTATACCGACGCACGGACCGATGATGCGTTGTTAACCGAAGCCGTAATGCGTTCCGCGCAGCAACTCGGTGCAGAATTGCTGTGTCCGGCCATGTTCTGTGGCGCGGAGGTGCATGCCGATGGTTGCGAGTTGCATTATCGTACGGGCGAGTGGGAGCGGTCCTGCAGCGCCCGCGTACTGGTAAATGCGGCCGGACCCTGGATAAACGAGGTCGCGACAAAAATAACACCAACACCTCCGAAAATATCTGTGGAACTGGTACAGGGCGCGCATATTGCCGTACCAGGCTCGCTGGGCGATGATTTCTTTTATCTTGAGAGCCCCCGCGATGGCCGCGCCGTTTTTGTCATGCCACGTGACGGGTATCTGTTGATAGGCACTACCGAGACCCGTTATCGCGAAAATCCGGATAATGTTCGGCCGCTTCCGGGCGAGGAGTCTTACCTGCTGGGCGTGCTACGGCATTATTTTCCCGGATTTGGAAAAATTAACCGGAGCAATTTGCTGAATTCCTGGGCCGGGTTGCGGGTACTGCCCGGCGGCCCGGGGCATGCATTCCACCGGTCACGTGAAACAATACTGCAACCGGATCGACGGGACCGGCCTCGTGTACTCGGGCTATATGGGGGTAAGCTGACGACCTATCGGGCGACGGCATCAAAAGTCATCGAGCGGATTGCACCATCGCTGATTTCTCGCAAGCCGGTGGCCGATACTGCCCGGTTACCACTGAGCCTTGGATAAATATGAGTTTGCAGGTCGATCTTTTCTGGTCTTTTCGCAGTCCATACAGTTACCTGGTTATGCCACGGATCAAGCAACTTGTGGAAGAGTTTGAAGTCGATGTACATGCTCGCCCGGTTTATCCACTGGCTGTTCGTGATCCTTCGATCCTGAAGAAGATGCACCCGTTATTTCTAAATTATTTTTTACTCGATTCGAAACGGCTGGCAGAGTTTTACGGCATTGCAATCGCGGCACCCGACCCGGACCCGGTTGACATCACTGCTGCTATGAGTGACGAGCCCGGTGACCAGTCACGCGTTACGAGCCTTATGCGGCTGGCTGCAGCCGCGGCAGAGAGGGACCTGTGCCTGCCATTTATCGATGAAGTCAGCCGGATGATTTTCGGCAGGGTAAAAAACTGGGATGAGGATTCCCAGATGCATGCCGCGATGGCGCGTGCCGGGCTGGACCCGGATGAGTTGCACGAGATGGTTACCGCTAAACCCGAGAAGCTTGACGAATGGATAGAGAGTAATCACAGGGACCAGGAGGCAGCTGGTCACTGGGGAGTTCCCCTGATGGTTTTCGAAGGCGAGGCGTTTTTCGGCCAGGATCGCTTCGATCTGCTGGTGTGGCGCCTGCACCAGCACGGCCTGGCCAAACGCTGATACCAGCCCTTGCTTTTTATTTTGTAGTTTGCAAAATAGGGGCATGAACGCCGCTAGCGCCAAGGCCGATGCCCGCTGGGCCCATACCCGTGAACGGTTGCTTGAAAGCGGCCGGGAAGCTTTTGCGGCCAACGGCGTCAAGGCCACAACGGTGCTGGAGATCGTTCGTGCCGCCGGGGTTTCCCAGCCATCTTTTTACAATCATTTCGAATCGAAGCATGAACTCGCGCGTGAAATAGCTGCCGAGTTTTTCCGGAAGGACCGGCAAGCCAAGCAACTTATTTTTAAACAGATAGATGACCCGGCCGAAGCTATTGCAATTAACATCGGCCTGACCCTGTCGATCGCGATGACGGACCCGGTCATTGGCTGGATACTGGTAAAAAGCGAAACACTCCGTGAACTTATTGTTTCCAGTAGTGCAGACCCCCTGGTTGAGATGATTAGTGCAGGCGTTAGCAAAGGCCGATTTAGTGTGGACAGTGTGCATACGGTTGCGCTGGTAATTCGCGGTGCGGCCCTTGCAGTTGTGCAGGACATGCTTAGCGGAACCGCGGACGACGATGCGTCAGCATGTTTCCAGGGGCTGGTACTGAGAATGCTGGGCCTCAGCATGGCAGAGAGTAATAAGGTTGTTGCCCGCGCGCTTAAACATGATCTTGGCGCGGTTGCCTGACAACTTGAATATAAAAGGGGAGGCGACCTGTACACAAACGGCTGGTACAATATTTGTAACAGTCAGATTCCCGGAAGAACTGCAGGCCAAACAAATGGGAAGCGGTGGTCCCAGGAGCGGATCAGCTTCAGGTTAATAAAAAAATACTAATCGGCAAAACCAAAACTCAAAGGAAAAATAATGGAAAACAGTAAAGAGCTGGACGGAAAAGTAGTCATTGTCACCGGCGGCACGATGGGTATTGGATTTGGAATGGCGACCCGGCTGGCCCAGTACGGCGCAAAAGTGGTTATTACCAGCCGCAACAGCGATACGGGTGAAGCAGCATTGGCTCGTTTAATCGAGACGGCGGGCTGCGATCCAGATGCCGTCGCTTACCTGCAGATGGATATCTGCATTGAAGAAGACAACGAGAAAGTCGTTAAATTTGCAGTCGATAAATTTGGACGCCTCGATTCCATCATTAACAACGCAGTGTTCCCGGGGGATTTCCAGATGCTGGCGGACGAACCACTCGAGAGCTTCGACCAGGTAATGAGGACCAATATCACGGGCACCTACCTGGGCATGAAGCACGCGATTAACCAATTCATCACACAAGGTGCCGAGACAGGCGATAACTACTCAATCGTTAATATCAGTTCCGGCGCGAGTCGCGATACAGGCATGCGCATGGCTCCGTACATCGCCTCCAAGCTGGCGGTTGAAGGGCTTACCCAGGCAGCCGCTCTCGAATACTCCCGGCAGGGCATACGCATAAACTGTTTGCTGTTTGGTGTGTTCGAAACAGAAAAATCAAAGCAATTGCATGAGGCCATGCCAGCCGTGCTGGAAAAGCAAGTCGCCAAGCATCACGTGGGCCGCTTTGGCGATCCGGAGCACGATGCGGGTGAAGCAGCGACTTACCTGATCTCCGAGCGGTCATCCTTTGTTACGGGTACCACGATGTATATAGATGGCGGTATGTGCCTGTAAGACTTCTGCACATTTGGTTGTTGGCCCGGGCAGTGGTATTTTCGGTGTATAAGAGCAAATAAAAAGCAGGGTCCAGCATGATGATCAATGTAACTCGCATCACCCGGATGCTCGCGCTAATTGTCTCGATATTTCTGGTCAGCGGTGCTGCCCATGCCCAGGGCGATACTGATCGGGGCCGGGAACTCGCGACTGACTGCGCCGCATGTCACGGTGCCGACGGCAACAGTCCGTCGCCGGCATTCCCGATACTCGCGGGCCAACATGAGCAATATTTGTTTGAGGCGCTGAAAGCCTACCAGGCGCGTAGTCGCAACAATGCGATCATGGGTGCCACGATCATTGGTAAGTCCGATCAGCAACTTAAAGATCTGGCAGCCTGGTATTCAAGTCAGAAGGGCCTGGGCGGCGGCACGGGTGGTGACGTCCCAGTCGTGGCGGCTGCCGCAACCGCAAGCGGTGCCTTAGTCGCCGAAGGCGGTTCGGACCTTGGGACCACGGTTATAGGTCTCCCGGATGAATCGCGCTGTCCCCTGCCTGCGAACGATAAGTATCCCGACCTCGATTCCGATGGCGACGGACTTGTCGACGCCTACGATGCGGCGCCGGATAACGCTGACGAGTTTGTCCTCGACACCAACAACGATGGTCGCTTCGAGATCTGCAACATCCACCAGTTGCAGGCGATCAATACGCTGGGTACCGGCGAAGGCAAAGCCACCGGACTGAGCGACGGCGAGCGTAATGAACGTGATTACGAACTGGTGCGCAGTATCGACGCAGCGGCCATACCCAATTTCATTCCGATCGGCAACTGTGGGCCGACCGGCAGTTGTATGAACGACCTCGACAAGTATGGTTTCAAAGGTAGTTTCGATGGCCGTGGACATACCATCAGCAACCTGACGATAAGCATGCCCGAACTGGGTGGCGTCGGTTTGTTCGGCGTAATTTCACGCGGCAAGGTGGTGCGCAATATCGAACTCGTCAATGCGCAGGTCGAGGGCAGGGGCGGAATAGGAACTATCGTCGGATCAAATTTCGGCACGGTATACAACTGCCATTCCACCGGGAAGGTTAAAGGCCTTGCTGCTGTTGGCGGATTGGTTGGCGCCAACGCTGGCAATATCTCGTACAGCCATGCGAGCGCAGACGTTGAAGCCAAGTTTGCGGTTGGTGGGTTGGTAGGCGATCAGAACGCAAGTATTTTTGCGAGTTACGCCACGGGTAAAGTCAAAGGTGGCCAGGGGATAGGCGGCCTCATCGGGCTCAACACGCGTGGCCGCGTGGTCAGTAGCTACGCGACCGGTGATGTGACAGGGGACGAGAACGTGGGCGGACTGGCAGGCGTGAACACCGACGCACTTCTTACCAACAGTTATGCGACGGGATCAGTAACCGGAACCAAGGTGAATGCCGGCGGCCTCGTTGGGTTCAATTCCAAGAGCCGGATTCGCAACGCCTATGCGACGGGAACGGTTAAAGGAAATACCGGTGTTGGCGGCATTGCCGGCAATAACAACGGTATCGTTTTTCACAGTTATGCGGCGGGACCGGTCACGGGCCAGGCTGATGTCGGGGGCCTGGTCGGAAAGAATGCCGAGGGGATTGTTCAGGCTAGTTACTGGGATGCTCCGGGGACGGGCCAGGCCAGCGCATCCGGAACCGCGGAGGGCGATCTGGCGGGTGCGCATTCCAGTGACGACACGGCGTTGCGCCTCCTCGATGGTGACGGGAGCCAGTGGACGCCATCCACGGGTCCCGCGGAAAATCCGGATTTCTGGTACTGCGACGCTGACGGCAGTGGCGAGGTTGAAGCGGAAGAGCAGGTAAGCAGCAACTATGCATGGGCACTCGGCACAGGTTCCGAGGTACCTGCAATAAGGTGCGCGCCGGGCGGCATCGCGCGCCAACGTAGCTAGGACAAAAATCATGTTGAAAATATTAAGAACAGTTTTATTCGCGGGAGTCATTGCCTGCTTTTCGTTATCGGCAAAGGAGTTGCCTGAATCGACGGCTACACCGTTCGAACGAGGGGATATTTTGGTGGCAGCCACGGTCATGGATGACCCGGACGACGATCATGCCGGCACGGGTCGCATCCTCCAGTACGACGCGGACCTCAATATAAAGGGCACCATCTGGGTCGAGGGCACGGGCCACAAGATAGGCGGCCTCGCGTTCGACCCGAACGGAATGTTGTGGGGTTTTGCGCAGTTAACCCCCGCTATATTGCAGTTCACACCGGATGCAAAACAACTGCCGGTGCATAAATGGTCCGACAGGACATTCAGCAATGTCACATTTGCCCCAGATGGCAGTTTGTACTTCGGCGAGCACCTGGCCGGCAGCAGCATATCTGCAGGACCCAGGCTTTCTACGACATTCAGGCTGTTGCCCGGTCGCGAGGTAATCGGTGACGGCTGGATTTTTAAGTACAGTCAGGACGGTGAAGAGCTCGCTCATTACGAGACTGATTTCCACCCGGTACCGCCGTTCCTGGCGATTACCAGCACTGTGCTGGCCGATGACGGCAAGCGCATGATCTACGTATCGGAGAATGGCAACCGGGTAATGCAGTTCGACTTGGAGAACAACAAACAGTTACCCGATCTGGCCGTATTGCAACCGGACTGGGGTGTGCCCATGGTGCTCGTTATGGTTGCGTTCCCGGACGAACGCCTGCTGATCTCAACCAACCTCGGTTTTATCGTGCTCGACCCCGATACGGGCGAACTGCTCGACAACCGGAAGCTCGGCGGCATGGGCTGGGCGGCGATAGCGCCCGGTATCGATGACGAGCACGTCATCGTCGGTAATTTCTTCACCGGTGAAATCGTCAGGTACCGGCTGTCCGACGGTGAAATCATCGCGCGCAACAATATCGGTGAGAAAAATTCTCTGTCAGGGATCGCACAGTTCCCGGGAAAGTAGAAGAAAAGTTAGCCTCAGCGTTTACTGACTTCATCAAAAAACTGCTGGTAGTCGTCGGCGACATCTTTCTCCATCAGCTTGTTGATATACATGTTCGGTGCCTGGAAGGCCTCCATGTAGGCAAGGTAGCGCCAGCCTCCGGGCTTGCGCCGAAAGACAGCAGCTACCCGATTGTCCGAGGCAAAGGGTTTGGGCTGAAACACGAGTTTCATGTCCGTACGCATCCAGTACGCAGCAAAGGCTAAATCCGGCGACAGCAGGCGCGCCCGGATATCATAGAAACGCACCCGTATGGCCTGGGTAATTTTCGGCCCTCCCCTGGGGTCGAGGTAGGCGTTGAGCTGATCCCAGCCCGCAAACCAGTCGTCCTGCTCACCTGCGAGATAAAAGGGCTCTGTGTCCTCCGTGTCCCAGAGTTCTTTCAGGCTGGCGGTATTTTGGCTGTCCCAGCGCGCCTCGGTTTCATGGAGAAGGGCGCTGATTTCTGCATTTATGTCAGTCTTCGCAGCGGCTGTAGTCTGCGCGGTCGAAGTGAGCGTTGCCCCGGAAAGTCCCGCCAGCAGGCTTTTAACAAATACTCGCCGCCGCATTGCTATTCTTTACCAGCCTTCTTCGCTTCTATGTGGCTCTTGAACTCTTCATATTGACTGGTCATTTGCGGGCCGTTCCATTCAGTCGGCGCTTCCAGGTACTTGGGGTAGTGTTTTTCTGTGTAGTCCAGAATATAGCGGGGCAGTTCACTCGGGCCCCCCAGCAGTTTCACGCAGTGACTCTGGTTAGTCATGTAGCCGGGACTGTTACCCATTTCCATAAACGGAATCCATTGGGCGACGCGCGACCATGACAGGGTACACTGGCCGGAAGTGATATCCGGATTCAGCACATCGCTCTTGCGCCCCTGGATACCCCAGAGTTCGCAGTGCTGGTCCATATCGCCACTGGAATACAGTGGATATTCCTCACGGCTCATATGAGCCGGACGAAAAATATAGAAATCCCACTGGAACACGATGTCGTCACCGTAGGCGACATAGGGATAGGGCGGTGACAGCACGGGGCTTCCCGTGCGCGTAAATACGCCGTTCACGGGGTCGTTGGCGACATGAAAGACCTCGACTTTTTTACCGCCCAGGAACGGGTTGCTCCATTCCTGCAGAATTTCGCCGGTATCGGGGTCCATGTAATAAAGAACTTCGCGATTGTAAATACGCCAGCCTTCGTCGACCTCTTCAATACGGCCTGCACCTATACCAAAGGTCTTGAAGCAACGGGTATAGCCTTCTTGTGGGATCGAGGCCCACATCTCGCCCGGAAATGCAAAAAAGAAATCTTTTTCCGCCAGGTCGCCGCGGATCTTCAGCATCGCCATGAAATTGGTTTCTGGATCGTCCAGATCAAGCTCCGGGTCTGGTTTCTGATCAGCATTCGCCGGGGTTTTGAGCATGGTCATTTTCATTGTTCTGACTCCCTGATTCTTGTTGTTGCAGTGGGACCCTGCTTTTCTAGGGTGATTTCAACGGGCGTCTACCGCCACAGCTATAAAGCCCCGTCGCTACTCTGCGGTCGCGCGCGTTTTACCCTCCCAGAATTTCCACAGGAAAGCCACAAATAGGTTTGTGTTTGTTTCGTCTGTAAACAGCGGGCTGTTGTCGTTGCGTGCGCCCTTGAAGTAACCGAAGCGTGCACCCCAGACGATTTCAAGTTGGTCGCTGAGCTGACGTCTCAACGAAAAGCCAACTTTTGTGCCGAGGTAACCACCCTTGGCGTCATAGGCCGGCCGATCAGCAGTCACGAATTCTTCTTCAACGCCGTAAAAATAGTCCATGTAATCACCGCTGGCCCACTCGGGCTGCAGCTTCACGACCAGCTTGGTTTTTGGGAAAAACTTCTCATATCGCAGCTCGGTTGTAAAAATTGCACCCTCCGAGGAAGGGTCAAGCCCGTCCATCGACCATGCACCCCTGGCCTGGATTGCCAGGAACAGGTCTCCGCCGGAATATTTGTCGGCGAACCGCAGTTCGAATTCAGGGCCTGCTTCGATCAGGGGGTCAAGGTCCGGCATATCGTCACGCGCGTCGACGTCGTCACTGTCGGCCGGGAAGTTGAAACCAAAGTCGATGTCGACCTTTATCCGGTCACGGTGAAATATCCTGGTCCGGACAGGTTTCTCGGCGTCGTCACCAATGCGGAGAATCTTCCCGCGGTAAATCGGGAACGGTAGCAGAAAAATATCAACCTGGGTGTCTTCGGACGCCGGGTATGCTGGTCCATAGCGATTAAATTCAGCAAGTTTCCACTCCCACAGGGGTAGTGGATCTTTTTCAGCAGGCCGTTGAGTATCATCGGTGGTCAGGTCCCGATCGGCGGCAAGACAGTTTCCTGTCAAGGAAATCAGGGTTGCTATAACAAGCAGTTGGCGCATAAGCGTGCAGACCTTTTTGTGGATAGCAGGACATGGTGGTGAGGTTCACAGATAGACAGTTGTGATGCAAGGCTCCGGAGGCGCTTTACTCCATTCCGAATCCTGTGAACGCAATAAGAATGTCATTTATGGCGGTAAATACGCAAATGCACGCAATGCACGCTTTGATCAGCGGTTGAAAGATGGCAATTTGCAGCGTGCGATCCGCGATTTCGAATGGGTGAGCGAACCGGCCGAAGTACAGTCGGGCGGTTATTGCAGGATGAGGCCATGCCGGCCAATAACCGTATGCCGGTTTGGGGCAGAGCGCCTGATATCTGACACGTTGCGTCAAGACTTCGCCTGGTGCACCTGCAATACTTATGCTGATGGCAGTATTTCTAAAAGGGGGTACCGTGAAAATCCTGCATCTAATCGAGAAGGGTGCAGGTTTGCAACAGGCACCTGAAGGCTATCTTGAAAGCTTAATGTGGGTGCTGGACAGCGATGAGTCATCGGCTGACTACGTAGCATTACACAAACAAAAATCACAGCGTTCATGGAAAGGCGGCCGCGTTATTGGTGTGCGCGAAGCTACCGAAGCCGAAATTACGGCCAAGACCACCGAAATGAACGGCAAGAAGGGCCGAATGGTGGTGCAGTTCGAGCCCATCCGCGGATACAACGGTCGACCAGGCATTCCCTGGGGTGGTAGCCGCAAGGGTGCGATGGCCTACAAAAGCCTTGAAACACTAGATGAAAAAGAGGCGGGCAAATTGCCCAACTAGCGAGCACCTGTAAATCTTTTATTCTGTTTGTTAGCGTTGCGACCTGCTTCGAAAATCCTGGTATCGCTGCTGTATTTCTTCGAGCAGCAGCCAACGTTCAGTCTTACTTTCTAGCTCTGCTTTGCATTGAGTAAGCCGCCCAAGTACAGGCTTGGTTTGATCGTGGGGCAGGCCATAAAAATCAGGCCTGGATATATCCTGCTCCAATTCCTTAATCTCCAGTTCGAGTCGCTCAACCTGCGACGGCAACAGGTCGAGTTCGCGCTGTTCGTTGTAGCTAAGCTTTTTTGGCTGGTCGTTTGAGCTATTGGCGGCGCTTGAATTTGTCTGCGAGTCGCCGCCATGCACAATAGTTTCAGCTTCGGCAAGGCTATGGCCACGGGCGAGCCAGTCGCTAAAGCCACCAACGTATTCATGAATCCTGTCGTCATCTTCAAAAACCAGGACACTGGTAACTACATTGTCCAGGAACCTCCGGTCATGACTTACGACGATTAGTGTGCCATTGTATTCGCAAAGGCGCGCTTCAAGAACTTCCAGAGTTTCTACATCGAGATCGTTCGTCGGCTCGTCAAGCACCAAAAGATTGCTCGAACGCGTGAACAAGCGTGCAAGAATTACCCGGTTGCGTTCACCACCTGACAGCACTCGGACGGGCGTCATTGCCCTCTTGGCCGAGAACAAGAAGCCGCGCAGATAGCCGACAACATGGCGCTCCTTGCCGTTGATAAAAATATAATCCCTGCCATCACCGACGATCTCGGCAACGGATTTATTTGGATCCAGATCGCGGCGCAGTTGATCGAAATAGGCGACTTCAAGATTGGTACCGCGTTTAACGGTGCCCGTTGCGGGCTTCAGCTCGCCGAGCATGAGTCGTAGCAAGGTACTTTTACCTACACCATTGTTACCGACCAGGCCTATGCGGTTGCCGCGCATTACCGTCAGGGTGAGGTTCTTTACTATGCTGGCGTCATCGTAGCTGTAACTGACGTTGCGCATACGTATAACTTTGCGACCTGACTGGTCAGCTTCATCGATGCTTATATGCGCTCCCGGCTCGCGCTTGAGCCGCGTGGCCGCCTCTTTACGCATGGTTTCCAGCGCCCGGACTCGGCCCTCATTGCGAGTTCTTCGGGCCTTAATTCCCTGTCGTATCCAGGCTTCTTCTTCGGCGAGCTTCTTGTCGAAGCGCGTATTCCCTTCACGTTCATCCAGCAACGCTTTTTCTTTACGCCGCAGGTAAGTTTCATAATCGCATTCCCAGCTATTCAGCTTAGTGCGGTCGAGCTCGAGGATGCGGGTCGCGAGCTTTTGCAGAAAGGCGCGGTCATGAGTGATAAAAACTACAGCGCCTGGCCAGGCGTAAATGCGGTCTTCGAGCCACCGTATCGTCGCGAGATCCAGATGGTTGGTCGGTTCGTCGAGCAGTAGTAAATCAGGCTGGCTAACCAGTGCCCTCCCCAGCGCAACCCGCCGCCGCCAGCCGCCCGACAGAAATGCAAGCTTTTCGTTGGCAGGTAGCCCGAGTTCCGAAAGCACTTTCTCTACCTGTTGATCGATATTCCAGCCGCCACGAGCATCAATCTGGCGCTGTAATTGCTCGAGTTCCCGCAGGCCGTGCTTGTCGAGATCAAGTTTCGAGCGCCGTTCATATTCCTCGCTAAGGGTGCGCACTGCTGCGAGCCCCTGGCCGACGACTTCCCTTACTGTCATATCGAGTTCAACCGGCAGCGTCTGGTCCAGTTTGCTGATACCGATGTCGCCGCGGTAATGAAGTTCGCCGTGATCGGGTTCGAGTTCACCCGTAATGAGGCGCAACAGGGAAGTCTTGCCTGCTCCGTTGCGACCAATCAGGCAAACGCGCTCGCCTGCCTCGATAGACATAGACGCATCGCGCAGCAATACCTGTTCACCAAACTCGAGTGAAACTTCGTCTAATCGAACGAGGGGCATGGCAAAGAATGTAAATAGATGGCCTGAAACGGTGCGCAAGCATACCAGCAAATGGACAGCCTGCTGTGTGTGGCTTTGCGCCTATACCGGGCTGTTGCACGATAAGCATTACATACTGCACGAGAGATTATCTAATCGATGGACAGTTACCAGGTCTGGTTGTACCTGCATGTTTTGATGTTTGTGTACTGGCTTGGGGCCGACCTGGGTGTGTTCACGCTGGCCCTTGCTATCAGAAACCCGAATTATTCAGTGGAGCAGCGGATACTGTTAATGCGCATGTCTTTGCTAATAGACATGACGCCCCGCGCAGCGATGGCGCTGATTGCACCTGTAGGGCTCGTCCTTGGCGAGTCTTTGGGCCTGGTCAGCGTGCCCGGCTGGCTGAACGCAGTTATCTGGGTGATTGCATTTGCCTGGATTGCCGGAGAAATCGTGGCGTTCAGGAACATGGGTACACAGCTCATGGTGCGTATATACATGGGGACGGGCACGTTATTTGTTTGCATATTTCTTGCGTGCACCTGGTTCGGTATCCAGTCACTCCGGTTTGGCGAGCCTTTTGCTACGAACTGGCTGGCATTAAAAGTGCTGCTGTTTGGCCAGGTATTCCTGGTGTCCGCATTAATGGCGCTATTTTATGCACCGGTCGAAGCTATTTTTCGGCAAATGGAAATCACAGGTTCCTCGCCGGAGCTGGAAGCACGGGTCCGTACGCAGGTGAATCGTGGCGCCATTGTAACCGTCGTTTTGTTCCTGCTGTTGGCAACTATTGCATTCCTGGGGCAGGCTAAGCCCGGCTGAGCCTGCGCCTGCCAGGGCGGCTGTTGTCCGCGCGCATGCTCCTCTATAATGCGTCGCTTCTCGCCCCACCGGGGCTCCCCACCCAGACCTCTGTAGACACCAGACAAATGCCTGCTGCCGATTCACTGCGCAATATCGCCATCATCGCTCACGTTGATCATGGCAAGACCACCCTTGTAGACCAGTTGCTGCGGCAATCCGGGACGCTGGGCGAGCGCGTTGAACTGCAGGAGCGCGCGATGGATTCGAATGTGCTCGAGCGTGAGCGGGGCATCACCATCCTGTCGAAAAACACGGCAATCGGCTGGAATGAATGGCATATCAATATCGTTGATACGCCCGGGCACGCGGATTTCGGGGGCGAGGTGGAGCGCATCCTGAGCATGGTTGATAGCGTGCTCTTGCTCGTTGATGCTGTAGAAGGACCAATGCCGCAAACCCGTTTCGTTACCCAGAAAGCTTTTGATCGCGGGCTGAAACCACTCGTCGTTATAAACAAGATCGACCGCGATGGCGCCCGACCGGACTGGGTGCTGAACCAGACCTTCGATCTTTTTGACAAGCTCGGCGCGACTGATGAGCAACTCGACTTCCCGGTGATCTATGCGTCGGCACTTGATGGTTACGCCGCGCGTGAGTCAGATGTCCGTGACGGCAACATGGATCCGTTGTTCGAAGCAATTGTCGAGCATGTAGAACCGCCCAAAGTAGACGCTGAAGGTCCGCTGCAACTGCAGGTTTCGAGCCTTGACTTCGACGCGTATATCGGGGTCCTGGGTATCGGACGTATTAGCAGGGGGCAGATATTGCCAAATACCCCGGTCGCGATCGTCGCTGCGGACAAAAGGGAACACCAGGGACGCGTGCTGGAACTCTATGGCTTTAATGGCCTGGAGCGGGTGAAGCTTGCCGCAGCATCAGCCGGCGACATTGTCATGTTCAGCGGCATCGAGCAACTCAACATCTCGGACACCTTGTGTGACCGTGAGCATGCAGAAGCGCTGCCGCCGCTGACGGTTGATGAGCCGACTATCAGTATGACGTTCCAGGTCAACAAATCACCCTTCGCCGGGCAGGATGGCAAGTACCTCACCAGCCGCCAGATAAGTGAGCGCCTGGAACAGGAGCTTAAGCACAACGTTGCGCTGAGAGTCGAGAATACGGCCGATCCGGACAAGTTTCGTGTCTCGGGTCGCGGCGAACTCCATCTTTCGGTGCTCATCGAAACCATGCGTCGCGAAGGATACGAGCTTGCGGTATCCAGGCCTGAGGTTATCCGGCGTGTTATTGATGGTGTCAGCAATGAACCGTGGGAGTTGTTAACCGTTGATTTCGCGGAGGAGCACCAGGGCGCGGTTATGAGCCGGCTTGCGGATCGCAAAGGCCGGCTTCTCGACATGCAGCCCGACGGCAAGGGCAGGGTGCGTATTGATTACCGCATCCCTGCTCGAGGGTTAATCGGTTTTCGTACGGAATACCTGACGGCCACGGCTGGTACCGGTCTTCTTTACCACGTGTTCGAGAAATATGACGTCGCGGTACCGGAGGGTATTGGTCAGCGTATCAACGGGGTATTGGTTTCAAGTACGTGCGGAAAGTCGCTGGCATACGCTTTATTCAATTTGCAGGATCGCGGCCGTCTTTTCCTGGGGCATGGTACCGAGGTGTACGAAGGCATGGTCATCGGTATACATAGTCGCGGCAATGACCTGGTTGTAAACCCCACCAAGGCCAAACAGCTCAACAACATTCGTGCTGCCGGAACCGACGAGAACCTGGTGCTAAGCCCGCCGGTCCGTTTTTCGCTGGAACAGGCGCTCGAATTTATAGATGATGATGAGTTGGTCGAAGTTACGCCTGCCAGCATTCGCCTGCGAAAAAAAGTACTGACTGAAGGAGACAGGCGACGCGACGCACGGTTATGGGCGCCGGGCGAGTAGTGAAATGCCCCGGCAGGATTGGCTATCAGGCGATCCAGCTGAGTGGCTCTTCCTGCATCAAAGCGGTTTGTTCGCGTAGTGCGAGCACGTGATCGTCCCAGTACCGGTTTGAATTGAACCACGGAAATGCGATCTTGAACGCTGGATCTTCCCAGCGGCGCGCCAGCCAGGCGGCATAATGCATGATTCTCAGCGTTCGTAATGCTTCGATGAGGTTTAGTTCACGTGCATTGAAGTTTCGAAAACGCATGTAACCGTCAAGTAGCTCGTGCAGTTGTGGTGTCTGCTCGTTGCGGTCGCCCGACAGAAACATCCACAAATCCTGAACCGACGGACCCATCCGCGTGTCATCAAGATCGACTATGTGCAGTTGCTGATCCGTGACCAGGACATTGGCAGGGTGCAGGTCACCGTGCAGGCGAAGTTTTCGGGTGTCGCCCGCCCGTTCGAAGCAGGCTTCGATCTCGGGAATCAGGTCATCGCAAATGCTCTCGTAGGCTGGTTTGATATCGGCCGGAATAAAATCGTTGTCGACCAGGTACGCACGTGATTCTATTCCGAAGCCCTGGATATCCAGCGTCGGGCGCGATTCGAAGTCATAAGTTTCACCCCGCAGGTGTATACGCGCTACCAGTCGTCCTATTTGCGCGAGGAGATCAAAATTATCGAGGTCGGGAGAACGACCGCCGCGGCAGGCGAACACCGCGAAACGAAACTCGTCGCGATGGTGCAGGGTCACACCGTCAACGGCGAGTGGCGCGAGCACCGGAATCTCGTCTTCCGCGAGTTCTGCACTGAACTCGTGCTCTTCAAGTATTGCGGCATCACTCCAGCGTTCTGGCCGGTAAAATTTGGCCACCAGGTTTTCCTCTCCTTCGATGCCAACCTGGTAAACACGGTTCTCGTAACTATTTAGCGCGAGCAACCTGCCGTCACACCGGTAGCCGACCGACTCGACGGCGTCAATGATGTCCTCGGGTCTAAGCTCCTGGTAGGCGAGGGCGGTATCGGCCGATGCCGCAGCGGCAGATTTGCTCATGTTGATCGGCGTTGCGGCGTATCAGGACCCATCGGGAATTAACTGGTATATATGCAGCGAACCCGATTCTTCCGCCGCGACTACAACCAGCTCCCGGTCGGGTATGACGATTACGCCTTCGGGCCCCGCGCCCGTTGGGAGTAACTGTACGAACTCTGGGGCAGGCGGGTTCGTAATATCGTAGATAACCAGGAACGATCCGCGTTCGGAAACAGCGAAAGCATAGTCCCGGTTCCTTATGCGGCCGGCGGTAATGCCTTCGATTTCGATACCTTTTCTGGCAGAGCGTTCGTCCGGGTAAAGGCCTGCTTCCGCTGCAAGCTGTTCGATTTCACCGCGATCATCCCAGGCATAAGTGCCATCGAGAGCCCATATAGAAAATCCGCGACCGCCGGTGAGCGGTAGCTCGCCCTCGTCTGCGCTCAGTATGTACTGGCCGTCCGGGCTGAAGGCGACCGCATCCGGAAAGCGGGTTCCGGCCAGCGCCTGCTCCTCTGCATCGGCCGGATAGGTGGAACTGAAATCAATATCGCCATCGTCGGCGAGGTCCGCTGCCCTGTCCATGACCTGTCCGAGGCTGAAAGCACCAATCACTTCGTGTGCCACCGGATCAATCAGCACGATACCGTTGTTTTCCTGCAGCGAGACCGCAACGATATGTTTGCCTGGCGAGAGCGCTACGAATTCCGGTTGCGGATCGTCGCTGAAAAGCATTTGCGCATCACGCAGCAGCGAAGCCGGCAGCTCGACTGTCGCAACACTCCAGTTTCCCGGCGATTCGGGATTAACAGCTACGATCTGTACGGCTCCCGGCAAACTGATGTCGCCGTCGTTACCGGGCCCCTCATCTTTAGTGACGAGGCCGTCGGCAACGACTACGGGTTCGTTTTCAATCGCAAGTATTGCGAGTAGTTCGTAGCCTGATGAACTCACGGCGATACTGTCGGGCTGATGGCCGATCCCTATAGTGGAAATGACGGCAGCAGAAGCCGGTTCACGGATGTCGACAATAGCCAGTACGCCGGGTAGCCGTTGATCGGGAGGTGCCACACCGTCGGGGGTATCAGCAACCACCACCGCAGCTAGCGCCCAGTTGCCTTTTGGGCCTATCGCAACGCTGGTGGGCTCTCCCGGGAGTTCGACCGAGGCGAGCAGGGAGGGCGATGAGGGATCCGCGAGCCCGACTATATCCAGCGAATTACGCTGACTGTTGGTGTAGACAAGCACATTACCATCGGGCGTTGCCTGAACTATCTCGGCATTACCATCGACCACAAGTGTGCCGATTTCGCTGAACATCGGGGAGGATGTGTCTTCTATCTGCAACGCGACCAGTATCAACAGGCCGACGATGACAACAATTGCCACGAAGATGCGCAGCATGTCAGTGATTTCCCTGTGTGGTTAGCATCAAAGTGGGTTAACTTTCACCAAGGTATCTGTGTGCCGTTGTACATGATCAGGCGGCCATTGTGTTTTGGTTCGAGCAGTCCGATACGTTCGATTACATGCCGGGCACTTTCTTCCGCCGAAATAGACGGGCCCGTCCACCCCGAGTCGCGCATGAGCTGGGTGTCAACGCGTCCCGGCGAGATCATTACAATATTTATGCCGGTATCCTTGAGGTCCGTCTGCATGACACCCATCGCCATCAGGTGTGCGGACTTGCTCATTTTCATGAAGTAATGCCCACCGAACAGGCGGCCAATGCTTTGCGTGCCCATACCGCCACCGAGACTGATGATTTTTTTCTGCTCGCTGGCTAGCACATTATCCACAAATGCGGCGCTGACCCGCAGTGACCCGAGGCTGTTGATATCGAAGACGCGTTTGGCCTCTTCGAAATCGAAACTACCCAGTGTTTGTTTCTCCAGCGTTCCGTAAATCCCCGCATTGTTCAGCAACACGTCGATCGGCTGTCCTGCATAGCGTTTCGCCAGTGCATTGACCTGCTCATCACTGGTTATGTCCAGTGTTTCGATAGCAATCTGCTCATTGCTGTCGGCAAGTTCCTGCAGAGCATCTGCCTTGGAGGGGTTACGGCAACTGGCAATGATATTCCAGCCCTTCGCCGCATACTGTCGCGTAAACTCAAGGCCCAGGCCGCGGTTGGATCCGGTTATCAATATGGTTGGCGCGTCCCCGTCAAAACTAGCTGCCCGGCGGTCATCGAGCACGCTGCAACCGGTCCCCAGTGTCATCATTAACAACAACAGGGCCATGCAAAGGAACGGTCTGACCATCATGTATCTCCGGCTTTCAGGCATGTATGGCCACGATAATAACCGAGTACCCTGGTTGGCGGGGCAACACCCATCGGCCTTTGCCGCGGGTTGGTTCCGCTCCGGATTAAATTGCTAGTATTGGCACTCACAACAAGAGGCATACAGATTGTCAATCTACGCATTCCCTTTCTACGCGCTCTCCCACGCCATTATTTTTGGCTGGGCCTGTTATCTCGCCAAACAATACAAGGCCCCCGGCGCCCCGATTATCGCAATCATTGCTGCGGGCCTGGTGTATGACAACCTGATCATATCGCTGGGAGTTTCTATCGGGCAGGGGTCTTTGCTGGAGCTATTAAGTTTGCCGCGTTTCTATATGCATGCGCTGCTCACGCCTTTCATGATGATCGCGGTTAGCCAGATGGCGATCGCGGGAGGCATACCATGGGCAGCGACGCGGCCCTGGCGGATTGGTATCTGGATTCTTGTGGGGGCCATGATCCTGCTCGGTGCATTCGAACACCTGATCAACCTTGAAATCGTGCCCGCGTGTTTCGACGGCATTCTGCGCTATACCGCCAACCTGCACCCCTCGCACTTCTGTTTTGAAGGGCAGGAGGCCGTGACCGGCTCCGGGCCGCCGATACCGCCGATAGTCGGTACTATCGTGACAATTGTTATTGGCTTTACATTGTGGCGGCGCAATGACTGGCCATGGTTGCTGCTGGGAGCGCTGGCTATGTTTGGTGCGGCCAGCGTACCGATGAGTGGTTTCGGTATGGCGCCGGGCAACGCTGGTGAAGTCGTGCTGCAGTTGTCCTACGTCCTCACGGCGCAGCGCTTTGCGCATCGACGGGCACTGCCGGGCGCGATTTAGGCGCGTGTTTCACCGCCCGCGGTGGGCTACCGCTTGCTGTCTTGCACATAGCCGTTGTACTACCTTCGGACCAGGCTCGTGCACGAGACCCTGTTCGAACGCGACAACATCCAGCCTTGCACCAAATACCTGTAACAATTCTCCCGGTTGCAAAAGGTAATTCGGATTCGACGGCTTGCCGTATTTTTCATTACCTGCGGCAAAAGTTTCGTAAATCAATATGCCGGAGTCTGTCAGGCAATCGGCGAGTTTGCCGAGGTGAGGCCGGTGCAGGTAGTTAGTCACCACGATACCCGTAAACTGCTTTTCTTCAAATGGCCAGCTGTCCTGTTCGAGGTCGGTCTGCCACAACTCGATTTCGGATTGACCCTCCAGGTCTTTGACCCGCCCCAGGTCAATGTCCGTGGCCAGCACTGAGTGACCGAGCCCGCAGAGCAGGCGCGCGTGGCGACCCGAGCCGCAGGCAAGGTCCAGTACTGTGCCCCCGGACGGGATATTTTTTGCGTGACGAACAACCCAGGCGGACGGCTCGGGCGCTGCTTGACATACATCGGGCATAAAGCCTCCTGTTGCGCTGATAGCCCCCGGACAGGCTATCAAGAGTCCGCACGGGGGTTAGCGCCAATTATTTACTATATCGCTCTGTTGCCTGTGATAATTTCGCCGTCTGCTGTCGCTAGTGCAACTCTCAAAAGGACATAAAATATGCCGAGGAAAAAGGAAGAAATTCGGATCAGGCCATTCTGGTATTCGGATATCTGGATATTTCCGAAACTGATCACGGTTATTACCACGCTCGACAAGGAAGGCAACGTAAACGCCGGCCCGTACTCGCACATCATGCAGTTCGACGTGATGCAAAAGAGTCCGCGCATGATGGTGGGGTTCCGGCAGGAATCGCATACCTTCCAGAATATCCTTGCCACCGGCGAATTTGTCGTTAATTGCCCGTCGGCTGATTACCTCGATGACATGATGGAGACAGCCCGTTTCTGGCCGGAAGGGGTAAACGAGCTGGAGCATACGCGTTTCACGATGATCCCGTCACGCAAGGTCAAGCCGCCGAGTATCGACGAATGCCCGCAGATTGCGGAATGCACGGTAGACCAGGTGATTCACCTCGAGAAGAGCAGCGGCATCATTATTGCGAACATCGAAGCCATAGTGATGGATGAAGGGCTGGAACAGATGGATCGTTCCGAACGCATACCCGCAATGAATCTGCCGGTGGGGCTCGGTGACCAGAGCCGCCGCTACTACTATCACGCGTACACCGACAACGTGAAGATGCACGAGTTGAAGGAACCTCCGGGCGGGCAGAAGGGCGGCAAGATCAAGATGACCATGAAATGGGACGACCTGGCTGTCGAAGCATTGATGAACGTTCCCGTTGCCGTACGCCAGATGGTGTCCGAGCGGCTCGAAGAGCATGCGCAGGCCAAGGGTGCCACGTGCGTTACCGCGCAACATATGGTCGAGATGTCCGAAGAATACGGAATCGACGAAGAATTGTTCGCGCGTTTCCGTACCTGAAAGGCACCCGTCATCCGTTTAGCTCATGTGGCCCGGAGCCCCGGCGCTGGTTATTCCACTGCGGGTGATGCACAATTGCGTCCGCTGAGTACGTGTCGCCGAATCCGAGGTAGATAACTGATATGCCAACAGAACTTGACTTGTTTGGTGCTGCCGGAGATGCTCCATTTTCCCTGCTTGAGCTGCTGCTGAACCTGGCCATCGGCCTGGTGCTGGCGTTGCTCGTGCGATGGCATTTCCTGCGCTTCGGGTCGACTTTATCCAACCGGGACGAGCTGGCAGGCGTGCTGCCGTTCGTACTGCTGACGACCGTGCTTATCATTATGGTCGTGAAGAGTTCGCTGGCCTTGTCCCTTGGCCTTGTCGGTGCTTTATCCATTGTGCGTTTTCGGACCCCGATTAAAGAACCGGAAGAACTGGCCTACCTGTTTATTTCCATTGCGATGGGCCTGGGCCTGGGCGCCAACCAGGTGGCAGCAACAATCGCCGCCGGCGTCTTTATCCTGGCCTCGATGACACTGATAAAACAGTACAGCAAACGTGACGCGGGCAAGAACCTCTACCTGTCCGTTAACCTCGCCCAGGCAGGGGGCGGGAAAAGCCAGCTCGAGGCGATCAACGAAGTTATAGGCCGGCACGTAAATTCAAGTGATTTACGCCGTTTCGACGAGCGGTCGGGAAACCTCGACGCGACCTATCTGCTCGATATCGATTCGACAACCGTACTTAGCAAGTTAAGTGATGACCTGCGTGCGAGCTTCCCGGAAATTGGCGTCACATTCCTTGACCAGAACGGTATGCCCGGAATCTAGGTGTTGCCATGAAGGTGACTCAGCCTAAAAAGGCCGGGCATAGCGATGTCACGCCGATAAGCCTGTTGCGGCGTCTCGGCCGCATTAGCCTTCTGCTGATTGCGGTCGCGTTCGTATTTGTCATTTTCGTGTTCCTGACTAATCCGGTGGTGGTGCAGAATGCGTCCCGCGACCTGGAAGAGCGCTGGGGAGAGGAGTTTCGCGAACTGGATGTAAACCTCGCCCAGAAGGTGATCATCGCTATTGGCGCCTATTTGCGGCAGGCGAAAGAAGGCATACCGGAAGTACCCAGGCTCATCATCGACGTTCCGTTCAGGGAAATGTCACGCGTTTACGAGAAGCGCCAGGAAGCCCTTGAGAAGGGACGCCTGATCCAGGGGCCCGACGATTTCGTTAGGGGCGAGATCCGCTTCCGGGATCGAACGATTCCGATAAAGATGCGGCTCAAGGGCGATTGGAACGACCATCTGTATGGTCTCAAGTGGTCGTTCCGCATCCATACTCGTAACGACGAGCAGATCATGGGGATGCGACGTTTCTCGATCCAGAATCCCAGTACGCGTGGTTACCAGTCGGAGCTTCTGTTCTTCAAAATTCTGGACCGCTATGGCGTGATGCGTCCGCGCTACGATTTTGTAGAGGTGACGCTCAACGGTGAATCAATGGGGATCATGGCGCTTGAAGAGTTCTTCGCAAAGGAATTGCTCGAATACAACCGTCGGCGCGAAGGCGTAATTATTCGCTTTGACGAATCACGTGTCTGGGAGGCAGCTGATTCCCCCTATGGCGAGGCAGTCGGCTGGGGTGGCGCATTTGATCACTACGGTAATGCAAAAATCGACGCCTTTGGCTCCGGCAAAATTGCGGAATCGGAGGCATTAACGAAACAATACGTAGTTGCAGAAGGGCTGCTGCGCAGTTTTGTCGATGGGCAATTGAAGGCCTCCGAGGTGTTCGATGTCGATCAGCTCGGTGCATTTATAGCAATTTCCGAAGTCTTCGGTTCATGGCATGCAGTTGCCTGGCACAACCTTCGATTTTATCTGAACCCGGTGACACTAAGGCTTGAACCTGTGGTATTTGACGTGACGCTGCAGGATCGGTTCATCGGCATAGACTCGGTAATAAATGACGAGCCCATGATCGCGGAGATCCTTTCAGATCCTCAACTGTGGGAACGGTATGCGAGCGTGCTCAGGGAACTGGCTGAAATGTACAGCGACGGTTCTCTCGAGGAGTTCTGGCGCGAAGAGGAGGAAGAGCCGTTCCGGCTTTTGCAGACGGAGTTTCGGTTGCTTGCGCCTTTCCCGCTCGACTATCTCGACGAACGCCTTAAATCTCTGCTGGAACGTGCCGCTACTCATGAAGCCGCAACCGATAAGACCAGGCGCATGTACCACTTTGCACAAAAAGAAATGTTTGTGTATCCGGTTTTTCTCAATCTTGGCCTGTCCGGAAATATTGATGACCTACAGCTAACTATTGAAACCGCCATTCCCAGGGATGTTCGAATTTCCAAGGTTGAGTGGCGCAGCCCCGAGGGTAGGGAACCTGTCCAGGCGACTGCTCCAGGTAGCGAGATGCCGCTCTATTTTCCCGCACGGGGAATATGGTCGACAGGTAAGAGGTTCAGCGTTCCGCTGCTGGCGCCACCGGATACCGGAGCCTGGGGCCTGGTCGTAACTGCCGGCATAAAGGGCAGGCACTGGGTCAAGGATTTTGCTGTTTCCCGGGTCTATCCTGCCCTCAAAGCGGTACCTGTTCCCGGGAGCACCCTCGGTGCGCAACTTGCAGCCCACAGTTATCTGAAGCTCGTCGAGCCAAACGTGCTGCGGATCGAAGGCGGAACGTGGCAGGTCAGGGAATCGCTGATCGTTCCCAAAGGCTACAGCCTGCAAATTGGTCCGGGGGTGACGCTGCAGTTCGCCGCCGATGCGCTGCTGCTGTCGAACGGGCCCGTGCGCCTGGCCGGCAAGGCGTTTGCACCGATAGTGCTGGAACCGGCTGATGGCAAGGGCTGGCCGGGGCTGGTCGTAATGGAGGCAGGCGCACGCTCCGTGCTGGAACATGTGGTTGTGAAAGGCACCACCAGCGTTGTAACGGATGCATGGACACTTACGGGTGGGGTCAACTTCTATGCCAGCGATGTGCAGCTTAGTAACTGCGAACTGCGCGGCAGCCAGGGTGAAGATGCCCTGAACATTATCAATTCCCATTTCGAATTGCTGAACACGGTGATCGACGGTACGGCATCCGATGCTTTCGATGCAGATTTTGCCGAAGGCTCGGTTAAGGGTGGAGGATTCCTGAATATCGGCACTGCCGGTGGTGGAGATGCGATTGATGTCAGCGGCAGTCGAGTTACGGTCATCGGCACCCACTTCGAAAACGTGTCGGACAAGGCGTTGTCGGTCGGGGAGAGGAGTGAACTCGACGCGCGCAACGTAACTATCAGCAGTATCGGCACAGGTGCTGCTTCGAAGGACGGCTCGAAGCTGCTGCTTAGCGATGCAAAAATTTCTAATGCCAGCTTTGCGGGCCTGACCGCGTATATAAAGAAACCTGAGTACGGCGCGGCCGAAATAGTGGCACAAAATGTCAGTATCGATAGCGCGGAAACCCCGGTTCTTGTCCAGACAGGCAGCCGCGTGCAACTGGATGGCGCAGAGCAGGAAACCCGTGACGTTAATGTCGATGCGCTGTATGAAACGGTTATGCGGCCGGGGTTGCGAAGGTGACGGCAGAGGCGGAAGGCGGGCACGAAGAACGCCATGAAATCAAGTTTGCTGCCTATGTAACGGAACTTGACCGGGTGCGTAACTGGTTGCTGTTGCATCAGGCCGGCTTTATCCGGCCTTACCCCGAGAGGCAGGTAAACAATGTGTACTTTGATAACTGGGATTATCGTGCCTATGCCGAAAACCTGGCAGGCGTCAGTGCGCGGTCGAAAGTTCGTTACCGCTGGTACGGTGAAAGCGCAGGCCCTGCGGCAGGTTCGCTGGAGGTAAAGCAAAAACGCAATTACTTCGGCTGGAAACTGCGTTTCCCGGTGGACGAAGCGCCTTACGTGCCCGGAAAAAACTGGACCGAAATCCGCGCTGCCTTACGCGCACAGCTGCCCTGGAATGGAAGATTGTGGCTGGATCAGAATCCCTTGCCCATCATGATCAACCGCTATGTACGGCAGTATTTTTGCACGACGGACACGGCAATCCGCGCCACTATCGATACCAGTCAACAGGTATTTGACCAGCGCAGCGGGCTGTATCCCAATTTCGATCGCCCGGCCATTATGCAGGATACGCTGGTGGTGGAATTCAAGTTTGCCCGTGCAGACCGGCAGCGTGCAGTAGCAATGATGGAGGATTTCCCGCTGCGCATTTCCAGGCACTCGAAATATATGAATGCCGTCAGGGCGGTCGGGCTGGTTTAGTCAGCCGTGCTGTAGTCCGGGACTTTAATAGTCAGCACATAAAGGCTCAGCAGCACAAATATTCCGACCCCGAACAACATGGGCGCGTTGGGCGCGATGGTGTACATAAGCGGACCGAGCGCAGGACCGAGGATCGGCCCCACCGTGTTGGCTGCGGCCAGGACGCCGGCGGCGGCACCCTGTTCGTGCCGTTCTACACTCAGACTGGCGCCGCCGTTGATTCCCGGCGTTGCGAACGAGAAAGAGATGCCTATCATTGAATAACCAAAAATCATGATATAGATATTTGGTGCAAACGCGATAATCAACAGCGCTATAGCAAAGCTTGGCCCACACAGGCGCAATAGCGTGCGCGGATGCGGCTTGATGATCTGCAGGATCACACCTTGCGTAATCGTTATCACCACAGCCATGCTGGCAAGCGCGATACTTGCCACCTGTGACATCTCCTTCGGGTCGCTGAAGCCATACTTGTCGCCGATATAAAACGGCGTAATGAACTGCATGGAAATAAATACGAAGAAGAAACAGGCCCACAGGATCATGTAGGGGCGCAGGCGCTTATCCGAGAACTTGATGTTGGATTTCTGTTGTTGCTCCATGTGTTTTGCGGGTTCACGTAACCCATACATCGCCCAGATGGTACCTGCAGCCATGATCACGGCGGTGACATACATGGGAAACAGCAGGCCCATGAACGCGAGCCCGCCGCCGATAGCAGGACCCAGTATCGAACCCAGGCTGTTCGCACCCCCGATCAGCGCCATTCCCTGGGCCCTTTTTTCTGGCGGCGTCACATCGGCCATGTAAGCCTGCGAAGAAGGGTAAATAGCAGACGCGGTTGCTGAATAGAAAGCCCGTGACATGAACAGCAGTAACGCTACCAGCCCGACCGATGACCCCGCACTGAGCCCATACCTTAGTGAGAGGGCAACCAGTAAAGTGCCGACCGCGCTGCCGGCCAACCCGATCACGAATACCGGTTTACGGCCATGACTATCACTTAGCCGTCCCCACATCGGCGCGGCGAATATCAGCGGAATATTTGCCAGCCCGAAAATGAGCCCGAACTGTGTTTTGTCGAGACCTGTCAGCGGCGTCAGGGGGGCAATAATAATGAAGAGCAACGACTGTCCGATCGCAAACAGCGTCATGCCCCCTGCAAGGGTTAGTTTGCCGCGCAGGCTTCCCGCCGCATCTGTCATGGTGAATGCTGTTTCCCGGTGTTAACTAACGGCGCTGAATGTCGCAGGCGGGCGCGATACACGTGAAAAGGTGCGCCGGGCTGGCAAGACAGCGGGCAAGCCTAGCAGTGATAAAGGCCTGGCGCCACCGCCGGGTATATTTAGCGCCGACCGTGGCGCAGTGCCATCACCGATGCCCGCCCGTCACCCGTGGGCTGATACCAGACGCTGAAGTCAGCCGCCGCGATTTCCCACGCGCGCATGGCGTCGTCATCTGTGATGCTGAATGCGTTAAAACCCACTCGGTGCATAAAATGCAGCTGTTCCAGCAGCACATCACCGACGGCACGCAGCTCACCCGTGTACCCGTAACGCTCGCGTAACAGGCGCGCATAGGAATAAGCCCGGCCGTCCCTGAATGCCGGAAATTCAAGCGCAATGACCGAAAAATGCCTGAGGTCGGCAGAGATTTCTTCCGGTTTCTCGTCGCTTTTGAGGCGGATACCTAAAGGTTCGCTACGGCCGATAAGCTTGTCGCGGTTTTCACGCCACTGGTTGAGGCTGACGATTAATGTGCCTTTGGCCGGCAACTCATCACCGATGCTAACATCGCTGAAAAGATCTTCGGCCAGTCCACCTTCATTAAAAAGTGCCATACAGCGCCTCCTTGAACGGTGCCATGCCCATCCGGCGATAAGTGTCGAGGAAGCGTTCGCCGTCTTTACGAATTTCGATGTAGGTATTCAGTATGGTCTCCACGGCGTCAACCGCTTTGTCAGCGGGGAAGCCGGGACCGGTGCGGTCACCGAGAGAAGCGGCCTGGTCGGAGGAGCCGCCCAGCGTGAACTGGTAGAACTCCTTGCCCCGTTTGTCGACTCCCAGTATGCCGATGTGCCCGACATGATGATGTCCGCAGGCATTCATGCAGCCGGAAATGTTAATGGTCAACTCCCCGATGTCGTGCGCCCGGTCCATGTCGCTGAAGCGCTCATTGATCTCCTGTGCGATGGGTATCGAACGGGCATTTGCCAGCGAGCAGTAATCGAGTCCGGGGCAGACAATCATGTCGGAGACATGGCCAATATTCGGTGTCGCGAGGTCGAGCGCCCGCAGCTTTTCCCAGAGTTCCCAAAGCCTCAATTGTTCAACATCTGCAAGTACCAGGTTCTGGCGGTGATTGACCCGCAATTCACCGAAACTGTATTCGTCGGCCAGATTCGCGAATGCATCCATTTGCGCGGCGGTCATATCACCGGGAGGCTGGTTGGGGCTTTTCAGCGAGATATTCACAATCGCGTATCCCGGGGTTTTATGGTCGGCTACGTTGACTCTGACCCAGGCATCGAAGTCCGCGTTATCGGCGCGCCAGGCTGCGACTGCTTCTCCTGCATCGTCAAGTTTTTCGTAATCGGGTGGTGCAAAATAGGCATTGATACGATCGATCTCGGCTTGCGGCAATTTCAGCACGCTGTCCCTGATCTGTTCCCACTCGGTATCGACCAGGCGACGGAATTCTTCCAGGCCAGTCTGGTGCACCAGGATCTTGATGCGGGCTTTCCATTTGTTGTCCCGGCGTCCGTCCATGTTGTACACGCGCAGAATGGCTTCGAGATACGAAAGCAAGTGCTCGGGCGGCAGCCAGTCACGGATGGTTTTGGCTACAAAAGGTGTGCGGCCCTGACCACCGCCGACCAATACCTCGAAGCCTGGCTCACCATTTTTATTCCGGTGCATGCGCAGGCCGATGTCGTGCAATGCTATGGCGGCCCGGTCATTCGGGGATCCGGTTACCGCAATTTTGAACTTGCGTGGCAGGTAGGAAAACTCCGGGTGCAGGGTGGACCACTGGCGGATAATTTCACAGTAAACCCGTGGATCTTCTATCTCGTCCTTGGCAACACCTGCATACTGATCGGATGTCGTGTTACGAATGCAGTTACCGCTGGACTGGATGCAGTGCATTTCCACTTCGGCCAGGTCGCCCTGCGCATCTGGCACGTCCTTGAGCTGTATCCAGTTGAACTGGATGTTCTGGCGGGTTGTAAAATGTCCGTAACCCTTGTCGTAAGTGCGCGCAATGTGCGCAAGCTGACGTATCTGCCGGGAGCACATCGCTCCGTAGGGCACATTGATACGCAGCATGTAGGCATGTAGTTGCAGATACACGCCATTCATGAGCCTGAGCGGCAGGAACTGATCTTCGTCCATCTCACCGTTCAGCCGCCGCCCGGTCTGGCGCCGGAACTGTTCCACGCGTTCCTGGACGAGACGGGTATCAAATTCATCGTAGCGATACATGGCGGGGCTCTAAAACGCGTCAGGAAGGTGTCGGCACGGAAGGGCCGGTAGCGCGTATGTATTCGCGATACTCGGTCGGGCACGGTTGACCGTCGACTATCTCAACCGTAATCAGGTTAGGGTCGACCACGGCACAATCATGCTCCGCTTGTTTTGCGGTCCGCAGCATCGCGTCGGCTTCAGCGTCCGATTCGGCTATCACGCCTTTGTCGATGTCATGGGCCCAGCCGTTTTCCGCTGTCAGAAAAACAACGAAGCCGTTGGGCAGTGAATTGGCGATTATCATTTGCGACACTACGTACCAACCGTCTCTTAAATACCTGAAAAACCAATGGAAAAAAATGGGCCTGACCCGCCTGTGTGTACCGGCAGGCTAAGATAACCGCCCCTTGGCGAGGAAAAAAATAATATCTTTTTCTGCGCTTATACCCAGACGCTATATGTCGTGGAAAACCTTCAGAAGTGCGCCCGGGAAGGGCCGCAGCCGGGTCAAAGGCCGTAACGGCTGAACAAGTCGCGTTTCCGGCCGAGCAGCTTGGTGCGGACAAAACGCTGCAGCATTCTGCCGCTGGTCATCCACGCAATGCGCTTACCGCTCTCGGTATTGGTCAGGATCTGCTCCGCAAGCCAGGGTGTCACGGTGTCGACGTAATCGCACATCATATCCAGCTGCGGCTTAATTTTCTGCCATTCCGCATCGCTGAGTTCCTGTTGTTCCTCGAACCAGTTCTCCGTTATTAACATGCCGGGGCTGATCATACCGACAAGAATATTGTGATCCTTATTTTCCTTGACCAGGTATTTGCTGAGCAGGTGGATGCCGGCTTTCGTTGAACTGTACACACCCATATTTGGTACAAGGAACTTGCCGTCAAAGGATCCACCCAGCACATTGTAGAGATTGCCGCTACCTTGTTTTCGAAAGCCGGCAATCGCGACTTGTGAGCCAAAAGTCGTGCCCAGTACATTGCCCGTGATAATTGTTTTTGTCAGGTCTTCGGGTAGCTCGTGGACTTCGTGGCGGGAGGTCGCTCGGCCGGCATTGTTGATCCAGTAGTCCACGGTGCCGAATGCCTGTACAGCGTGGTCCCAAAGTGCCTGGACCTGGGCTTTATCGGTGGTATCGCAAGCGGTACCGATGCAGTTGCCGTCGCCCAGTGCATCCAGCTTCCGCGTGACGTTTTCAACGTCGGCAAGTTTGCGACTACAGATAACAGTATTGTGCCCAAGCTTGATAAACTCTTCCGCGAGTCCGCGGCCGATTCCCCTGGTGCTCCCGGTGACTACGACAGTTGCCATGGCGGTTCCTGTTTCAAATAATGCAAGGGCTGAGCACTCTAGCAGGAAGCCATGCTGCGGGCAGCGTATGCATGTGCCTCGCTCAGTGTTGTCCGCTGCGCGGTATAGTGGTTCTTGGGCTAAAGGCGATGGCGCAGACTGGCTATACTCGAAACAGCGCACTAGCTGAACCGCAACGACCAACAATAACGGTGTTCTAAAATGCATAATCGATTCCGCATTCCCGGCCTGATCGTCGGGCTCTTGGCAGGTTTTGGCGCATCGTCCATCTTCGCGGGGGAGTCCGACTGGCCGCAATACGGCGGGCAGGAAGGCGGGGGACGCTATTCACCGCTGGCACAGATCAACCGCCAAAACGTAGACGAACTTGAGCTGGCCTGGATCTACCGGACCGGTGCGCAGGAGCGCCACCCGGACCTTATCGAACTAAGCGGCTACCAGGCGACACCTATCTTGTTACCGGCCGAAGCAGGCGGTCACCTTGTAACCTGCACACCTTTTAACAGGGTGATCGCACTTGACCCGGTGAGTGGCACCGAGCGGTGGACATTTGATCCCGAACTTAATACAGAAAACCGTGCGGCCGGACGCTTCAATTGCCGCGGTCTTTCGCAGTGGACCGACAGCAAGCTACCGGTCGAGGCATTCTGCGCTTCGCGAATCGTGCTGGCCACAAACGACCGCCGGCTTATCTCGATCGATGCTCGCACCGGTAAGCAGTGCACGGATTTCGGGGATAACGGGCAGATTGATGTCACGCCGATAATTCTTGAACTTAAACCGGCCAATCAGCTGGAGGGTATGCAGTTGATGTCGCCGGTCGCGATTGTCAATGATGTCATTATCATTGGTGGCACGGCTAACAAGTTCAAGGATGTCAGTTCGATGAACGGCGCACTGCGGGCGTTCGATGTACGCACAGGCGAAAACCTGTGGACCTTTGATACGCTAATAAGAGAAGGCGAGGGAGCATCCGATGAAATGGTGGGCGGCGCTAATGTCTGGACGACCATGTCGTGGGACAACGAGCGTGATCTCCTGTTTGCCCCGACCGCGAGTGCGTCACCCAATTTTTACGGCAAGCTGAGGCCCGGTGATAATCGTTACGCCAATTCCATACTTGCAATACGTGCCTCGACGGGCGAACTGGTATGGCACTTCCAGGTCGTGCACCACGACGTATGGGATTGGGATATCCCCACGCACCCCCTGTTAGTCGATATAACGCGAGACGGTAAGCAGATTCCGGTTGTCGTCATCCTGACCAAGACGGGTGTCGTGTTTGTACTGCACCGTGATACCGGTGAGCCTTTTTTTGAGATTGAAGAACGGCCGGTGCCTACCGACGGAATACCCGGTGACCAGTTGTCGCCAACGCAACCGTTCCCGGTAAAACCCCCGCCATTAATGAACGTAGGTATTACGCCGGACGACGCCTGGGGCTTTACTATTTTTGACCGCAACGCCTGTCGCGACAAAATTGCGTCCATGCGTTACGGCGGCTATTACGAGCCACCGACGCCGCAGGGCACGGTGATGTATCCGATGATAGGTGGTGGCAGTAACTGGGGTGGCGGCGCTTTTGACCCGGATCGCAATATCCTGGTGACGCCAATCGCGCAGATTCCCTTTTTCATCCGGCTGATCCCCAACGAGCAGATCGAAAAAAGTGATCACCCGATGGCGGGTATGCCGATGGGTCCGCCCGATTTTATCAAGGGTGCAGAATACGGGCTGCAACAGGGTCCTTTAATGTCGCCCTCGTTCTCACCGTGCTCCAAGCCGCCCTGGTACAAACTGGTGGGCGTGGACCTCGACAAGGGAGAAATTATCTGGGACCGGCCTCTGGGTGTGCTCGACAAGCTTTCGCCGGTACCGTTCCCGCTGGAGTTTGGTACTCCCGGATCGGGCGGCGGAATTGCCACCGGTGGAGGCCTGGTATTTATCGGCGCTTCCTACGATGAACGCTTCCGTGCCTTTGACGTGGAAACGGGCAAATTGCTTTGGGAGGTCAACACACCTTACTCGGCCAACGCTACGCCAATGACCTACGAGGTTGATGGAACGCAGTTTGTCGTGGTATCGGCGGGCGGCCATGCATGGTCGCCACTCCCCAAAGGTGATTATATTTTGGCGTTTGCGCTTCCGGACTGAAAAGCCTCAGCAGCTAGCAACCTTTAGAAAGCCTCAGGAAGGTTTCGCGGTCAATTTGTGGGGAAAGTGCTTCTCGAGGAAATTCAGCAGTTCGCGGGGGTAGTCTTCCACGCTGTCGACTTTGCGCGCCGGACCGGCCCAGACCGTATGACCCGGGCGCCCCTTCATGTCCATCCAGCTTAGCCAGGGTGCGATATAGGTTGGCGATGCGGTCGCATAAACCTTTGAAGTATTAGGGTCATGCAGTTCACGCAGCGTGCCCTGAATAGTCTGGTCCTCGCCCATCGCTATGCCGGCCGGGTAGGGGCGCCGGGTATTAAGCCAGATGTAGTCGCCCGACTCGGTCCATTTGAGCTGCTTGTGAATAACAGGCATCGTGCCCAGCGGCCGGTCATCGTCCGAACGTTTGCCGCCGTAAATGCTGTAAATGTAATGTGCTTTTACCGAAATTGAGTTGGGCCGTACCTCGTTGCGTTTACCCGTAATCGGGTTATCAAACACATCGATGCGTTTCCGGGTCACAGTGTCGCGGAAGAAACTGACGGTTGCGCCGTAAGCCCGGTAACTGCCATCTGCCTGCCTTTCGTAGTAATCGATCTCGGAACCTTCGTAATCAACCATCGGCACCGGCGCCTGGCCGGGCAGCACACCGTAAATTGTGCCGAAATACCAGTTCGGAGAATCAACGGCCTCCAGGCTGGCCCGCATCTTTACCATCGCCGTAAGGCAATCCCCGGGGTCTTTCAGGTCCAGCGTCTTTTTTATTGCCTGTTCTCCCCAGGCGGCGACCGGTGTTACCCAACCGGCGGCAGCGCCGACCTGCAGGAAATGGCGGCGGTTCAGCGTTGTCTTCCCCATCTTGGTTTTTCCTTATTTTTGCGCAGGCCCGTGAGCATACAACACGCTTTAGGCCGTCATACTGACCTCGAGCGCCGACAGCTAGCCGGGGGCACTCATAAGTAACTGAAAAATAAAGGTAAAAAATAATATTCAGGAATGAGAACTGGCACGCAGCAGCGCACCCTCCGATTCAATAATTTTGCCGGGGGTAACATATTGTGGAATTTCCAGACCTTAATCCGACTCAGCTACTTATTGCCGCCAGCGGGGCAGGCTTTTTGCTTGGCTGCTTTTTGTCACGCATTGCTTCGCGGGCCGGGGCCACCGAGGATCCCCGCAATCACCTGATACGCGAACTCGAGGCCGACCTCCGTACCGTACGGCGCCAGTATGATGACTCGCAGCAGGTACTGGCCAAGAAAAGCGAGGAGTTTGCTAGTGCAGTCGAGACTCTCCAGGAGTTGCGTTCAGCAATGTCCGAACTCGAACGAGAATCCGACGATGTACGCGAAGAAAACAAGAGTTCGGTTGCCAAGATGCGTGACTTGCGTCTTGAGTTACAGGATCGCGCTACGGAAACTATTCGTGAACATATGCGAGCCGAAGAAGCGGAGACTGAAATGCATGTCGCTAAAGCCGGTTCCGACGCGGTCCTGAGCGAGATAAGCCGCTTGCAGGCTGAACGCAAGCAACTCACCGACACCATGCGCATACTCGAAGAGCAGGTCATGCTTGAGGGTGACGGCGCCGATCCCGACGACCTGGAAAGCCCGGAAAACGCGGACTAGCGTCCTGCCAGCAGATTTCCAGGCTATTCTTGCCTGATCAGCCTGTTGAGTTCATCGCTTTCGGTGCCCCATAGCACCGCACCCGTTTTATCAACGTAGCGACCGCGAAAGCGGTATTCGGTTGCTGTGATTTCCACCAGGTCATCTGCATACATTTCTTTCTGTAGCCCCTCGCTATACAACACGCAACTCCCCTCGGTAATGGGGCCGCTGACCATTGTTTTTTGCGCATTTGCCTGCAGGTAAAAATCACAGCCCGCGTCCCACGTCATTTCTTCCAGTGTGACGTCGCCCAGGATCGCCGGATTCCGATGGGCATTCTTGAACTGTTCCGCGTCCTTGAAGTAGAGCTCGCGCTGCCTGAGGCGGTCACTTTCCGGGTCGTAAAAGTATTGCATCAGGCCATGGCGAAATATCATGGCCGGGTTTTCCGAACCATCCAGCGAGGATTGCTGGAAGAGCAGGTATCCATCAATACCCGGAACCTCGGCCGGTACGAATAACTGATGCATTGGCCGGTGCGTCTTTTCTGTCGGAAGCCCGGCCGCAACGTCCGCCTCGGTTTGCGCCAGGTTGTTGTAGTTGCCCTGCACCCACAACTGCACCAGTCTCAGCGTATCGGCGGGGGCTTCGGGTGATTCGCAGCCCACAACAAGTAATGCGGTCAGCAATAGTTGGTACGGTTTCATATTGACCCTGTCAGCTTGACCCCGGAAGCATAACAGTTAAAGTCGGCGTTGCAGGAAAGTTCTGTCCGGGAACATAGACACAGATCCTGAATCCGATATGGCCGATAAAAAAATTTGCGCTCTCGCAGTTTCTGATTACGTTAGCCACAGCAACATTAACCCGATTCGGCCGGAGGCAGCACAGCTAATCGGCCTGCAAGAATCCGGCGAGGTAAACGTTACGGTACTGTGCAGCCCCGGTTCTGTCCTGATCGAATATTATGGCGATCATGGCATAGGCACGGTGACCCATAGCATCAGGAAAAAAGTGTCGCTCGATGCCATCCGCTTTATCCGCGCACAAATAAGGGCACATAACTACGACCTGCTGCATTTGTTTAACAGCAAGGCAATCAGTAATGGTGCTAACGCTGCCATCGGCCTGCCGGTTAAAGTAATTGCCTACCGCGGGCAGACCGGGAGTATCAAGCGTTACGACCCGGCGAGTTACCTCAACATGCTCCATCCCAGGATCGACAAGATTATCTGCGTGGCCCAGGCGGTGGAGGACGATCTCCGGAAACAGTTATGGGGCAACACAGACAAACTGGTGACCATATACAAGGGGCATGACCTTTCCTGGTACCAGAATCCACCAGCAGACCTTTCCGGCCTGGAGCTCCCGGAGGACGCTGTAACCCTGTCACTGGTTGCCAATTTGCGCCCACGTAAGGGTTTGCACGTGCTGATGGAAGCGACACACCATATTTCCCCCGATATCCCGGTACACCTGTTGCTGGTTGGTGCACGACCGGATGACCCGAAATTGCGGGAGCAGGTTGCGGCAGCCGCGTTTCCGGAGCGTGTGCATGCGCTGGGCTATCGTGATGACGCCCCGGAAGTATCGGGGGCCAGTGATGTGATCGTATTACCCACTACCAAGCGCGAAGGCCTGTCCCGGGCCATTCTCGAGGGAATGGCTTACGGTCGGCCGGCGGTAGTAACCAACACCGGTGGTAATGCCGAACTGGTTGCAGACGGTGAATCCGGTTATGTCGTTGCACCTGAAGATCCCGCCGCGCTGGGCAATGCGATTGAGGTGCTCGCAAAAGACAAAATCCTGCGCGAACGTTTCGGGGAAGAAGCAAAGCGACGCATCCGGACGCTTTTCAACGTGGAGCAGGGAGTCGCTAAAATGCTGAGCGTTTACCGGGAACTGGCAGCTTAAGGCACAGTTTAGCCGGCCTTTTTGCGTTCAAGCTTTTCCATGCGGGTGAGGGTCCACAATCCTGTGTACTTGTTGTAGTTGTTCTGTGCATAGCTAATAGCCGTGAGCAGGCCGACCGAGCCATCCAGGAAACCACCCCTGAGTATGTAGATAAGAAAGAAGGTCCACATGGAGCGCAGTATCGGGCTCAGCAGGCTGTGGCAGCGTTTGCCCTGGCGAAAATACTTCTGGCTGCCGAGCCACGCGTATTCGACACTTTTGTGTACGCCATGCCCGTAATCGCGGTGGGTGAAATGCAGCAGCCTTCCTTCGAGGGTCTTTTTAGTGCCCGGTTGATGCAGCAGGGTTTCATGCACTTCGACGTCGGTGAAACTTGCACCTTCGCGCCAGACCATTCGCAGGGGAGCACGCGCACTTCGCCCGTAATCGAGCCGTTTACCGTAGAGCATGACCGCCCACGGCATTTTCAGGGCGACCAGGTCGCCGCGTTCCTCGCTAAGTACCCGGGCAACCGATTGCTGCATGGTTTCGTCCAGTGCTTCGTCGGCATCAATGGCCAGTACCCAGTCGCAACTTGCCTGTTCCAGCGCGCGCTGTTTTTGTTTACCGAAGCCCGGCCAGTCCGTTTTCCAGATTTTGTCGGTGTAACGCTCAATGATATCAAGGGTTCCATCGGTGCTACCGCTGTCGAATACGATAATCTCGTCTGCCAGGTCTTTGACAGACTTGAGGCAACGCTCCACGCGATCGGCTTCGTTAAGCGTTATCAGGGTGACTGAAAGGGTATAGCATTTGTTCATCCGCTTGGTTCCGGGGTTTCTCTACAAGCCGAAATAACCTAACTGAAAACGCATTTTAATGTTGCGCCACAAGTTTAATGGTTTGCGGTCATGCCAGTCACTGCCTAGCAGTTGTTCCACTGCATCGAGTACGCGGTCGGAACTTCCGGCATCGCGCCACGGTGTAAGGGAGGAGGCGTACTCTTCTATTGCAGCCAAGAGTGCCGGTTCAGGGTCCAGGGCTTTACGTAGCGCGGGTTCCAGTTGATCCGGTTCATGAATATCCAGCATACCCGGCACGGGCGCATAGTTGCGGTAAGTTACGACCGGTTTGGTAAGCAACATAAATTCCTGCAGTATAGATGAGTTGTCACTCACCATGACGTCAGCCCGGTGCAGCAACTCTATTACATGCTCCGTGCCGAAAAAATTCAGGTTTTCGTTTTCAAGTTGCCGGTACTTTTGCACTGTCGGCGCTGCCATCTTGGGGTGCAGCGTGATTAGCCACTGCCATTCAGATAAGCGGCTCAGCCGTTTAATCTCCTCGTAAAGCGGTTCCGCGCCCGACAGGCTCGGGGTGAAAGTTGAAGCAAGCAATATTTGCGGCCGTTCATAGCCTGTCGCCGGCTTAATTCCAAACAACGCATCCAGTTTAATCCAACCCGTTTCTGCTACATCAAAATAGTCACGATTCAGGTCATTCAGTGTGCGGGTACGGAGGGGATCGGTCGTGCAATAAAGGTCAAACAGGCCACGGTCCCTGAGCAGCGTGCCGCGCTTTTTTTCGCTGATGCCATGGAACACCTGTACTTTGAGGCCGGGAATAAAACCGGGAGCACGATTACCCGGAGCAAGAACCACTGCCGGCCTGTAGGCCCTGGCGTCGTCGATCGTCTGGCACTGTCGTTCGTCGGATTGAAGTATCGACGCCGAGGCATCGGCTACCACCAGCCAGCGGACCTCGTAACCACGCCGGTGTGCCGCAGCCTGGAGGGGGCGCATAATTTCAAACGAGTAGTCCTGTTCGACGTAGAACAGCAGGCGCCGTGGTTCGGTTGGGTGATTAATAGTCTGAAACTCAACTTTGGTAGGCGTGCGGTTAGGGTTCAGGGTGGCCCGGAAAAATACTACTCCTGCGCTCCGTGTATGTGTAGGATTCTAAATAGAGGAGCGACTGGCAATCAATTATGAAGCTCGGGCTCATGTCAACAATCGAGGGCGGCGGCCGGCTATATCCATCGGAAAAAGATGTGATGTTGGCCGAGAAACTAGGTTTCGACTCGGCATGGACGGCCGAGGCCTACGGTAACGATGCGGTTTCTCCTGCCGCCTGGATGCTGGCGAAGACGTCCAGAATCCGCATCGGCACAGCTGTTATGCAGGTGCCGGCACGCACACCCGCCTGCACCGCCACGACGGCCATAACGCTGAACGAACTATCGGGTGGCCGGTTTATCCTGGGGCTGGGGCCTTCGGGACCCGGCGTCGTGGAGGGCTGGCACGGGCTCCCTTACCGGCAACCGCTCAAGCGTACGCGCGAATACATTGCCATTATCAGGAAATTGCATGCGCGCAAGGCGCCGCTCGAGTTCGCCGGCGATATCTATCAGCTGCCCTACCAGGGTGACGACTCGACGGGCCTGGGCCTGGCGCTCAAGTCAACGGTTAAAAGTGACTACCCGCTGCATATTTATGTAGCCGCATTCACGGCAAACGGGCTGAAGAGTGCGGCCCAAGTCGCGGAAGGCGTGTTCCCGATCTGGATGAATCCGGAACGTTACGATTTATTCGCGAACTCTGTCGAGGCAGGCCTTGCCGGACGTGAAACACCTTTAGACGGGACGTTCGATATTGCGCCGGTGGTGCAGGTTGCACTCGGGGACGATCTGGACTCGTGTCGTGAGCGGGTTAAGACTTGGCTGGCGCTGTATATAGGCGGCATGGGCCCGCGGGAAAAGAATTTCTATAACTTCTACGCAATTTCCATGGGCTATGAAGATGCCGCGGCGATCATCCAGGATCTGTATTTGTCGGGTAAACAGCGCGAAGCGGTGGCTGCGGTGCCGGACGAACTGGTGGACGAAGTCGCGCTCGTCGGCCCGGCCGCGCGCATCAAAGAACGGCTGTTGGCATGGAAGGAGGCGGGGCAACGGGGTGAGGTCGGTACCATGATGGTCGCGGGCGCGTCTGAAGAAGCGATGGAACTGCTGGCGAGCGAGCTACTCTGAAAAAGCGATGGCGGTCGAATTCGGCATACCTATACCCCAGGTCTTCCTCGACGGCAGGGCCGACATGGCACTCGTCCGCGAAAGCCTAACCCGCGCAGAAGAGCTTGGGTTCCACAGCGCCTGGACGCAGGACCAGGTTACAGGTGAGGCGTCATTGCTCGACTGCATGGGATTGATGACTTATGCAGCCGCCTGCACGAACCGCATGCGGTTGGGCGTTTCGGTCATTGTTTTTCCGATACGCAATCCCGTGCAACTGGCCAAGTCCGTCAGCAGCCTGGATCACATGAGCAATGGCCGGGTTATTTTGGGAATAGGCCTGGGACCGCCTGCGAGCGCCGCAAATTTCTACCGCAGCTTCGGAGTCGAATATGCCGAACGGGTGCGGCGTTTCAATGAGGGGCTGGCCGTTATGAAAGCCCTGTGGACCGAGGCCGAGGTCCACATGGATGGTGAGTTCTGGCACCTCGACGGCACCTCAATGGAGCCCAAGCCCTTGCAGCAACCGCATCCGCCGGTCATTTTCGGCGGCCAGCACCCCAACGCGCTGCAACGTGCGGCAACGCACGCCGACGGCTATATGGGCGCCGGACCGACGCCGACGCGGAGTTTCATCGGTCACGTCGATAAGTTGCGCGAGTACCTCGAGGAAGCAGGCCGTGATCCCGCTGCTTTTCCTGTTTCCAAACGCGTTTACCTGCACGTCGATGATGATGCGGATAAGGCAAAAGCTGTGCTCGACGAATTCTTTAACGAACGTTATCCATGGATGATTAAGAATAATCCCGATTTTGTTGCAGATATCTGTGTCTGGGGTCCGCCACAGAAATGCGCGGAAGGGCTGGCGGAAGTCGTTGCGGGAGGCGCAGCCTTGATAGTTCTCAATCCTATCCGTGATTTTGTCGGCCAGATCGAAAGACTGGCCGATGAAGTCGTGCCGCTCCTGCGCTGATCAGGGCGCCGGATGTGAAATTCCGTTAGATCTCATACTTGATGCGTGGGCAAGGCCCGCGGAGCTTGCCGATTGCCGAAAAAGGTTCTGCCTGCGTTAAGCGCTTAACAGGCGCAACCTTCAGGACGCCCGCTTAAGTTCCCGTGCCGGGCGGTTGATTATGGGTTGCAGTGGCGCTGCACGGTAGGATTTTTCGATGCAATCTGTAGCAGGCCGGCCGTACAGGGTTGTCCTTTGCTCGGGCTCGCGATGGATAGAACGAATCAACTCGTCCATCGCGGCGGGCGGTAACTCCTGGCCGTAATCAGCGCCCGCGGCACGCGAGATCGATTCATTCATAAGCGTACCGCCCAGGTCGTTAGCGCCCGCCCGCAGGCAATCGGCCGAGCCCCTGCGGCCAAGTTTTACCCAGGAGACCTGGATGTTCGGTATAAGCGGATGCAGCGCCAGCCTGGAGATCGCATGCATCAGAATCACTTCGCGGTTTGTCGGGCCCGGCCGCGCCTTGCCTTTCAGGTACATGGGCGCTTCCATGTGTACGAAAGGCAGTGGCACGAATTCAGTAATACCGTGCGTTCGTTGCTGCAGTTCGCGTAACGTCAGCAAGTGATGTGCCCAGCTTGCCGGTGTCTCGATATGACCGAACATGATCGTCGAGGTGGTGTTCAGGCCGACTTCGTGAGCAGTTGATATAACCTCGACCCATTGTGCGGTATCGATCTTGTCCGTACACAGCTGGCGGCGAACCGGATCATCGAGGATTTCGGCGGCGGTACCGGGCAAAGTATCCAGACCGGCGCCGCGCAACATCTCCAGGTAGGCCGCGATGGAAACGCCGAGCGTACTCGCGCCGTGGGCCACTTCCAGTGGCGAGAACGCATGCACATGCATACCCGGTACCGCTTCTTTAACGGTTCGGCAAATTTCCAGGTAGGTATCCCCGGTAAATGAGGGGTGTATACCTCCCTGCAGGCATACTTCGGTGCCGCCGCGGTCCCATGCTTCGCTCGTACGCCTGGCAATTTCGTCATAATCGAGCAAGTAAGGATCGCCGCGTAAACTGTTGTGGCCCTTGCCTTTCGAGAATGCGCAGAAATGGCATCTGTAAGTGCACATGTTGGTGTAATTGATGTTCCTGTTAACGACATAAGTTGTCGTTTCGCCGGATACTTCCCTGCGGAGTTCGTTGGCCGCCTCGCAGATGTGTTCGAAGTCTTCATCACGCGCATTAAATAACCGGACAATTTCAGATTCGGACAGTGTTTCTCCGTTTGCCGCCTTTTCTGTCAGGACCCGGATCGAACTGTGTGCCGGTCGTGATGCAAGCCCAGGCCCCTGGGTTGCCGGCTCAAAAATCTGGTCACTGCGACTGTCACCGGCAGTCCAGCTGTCTGTCCGGGCCAGGCCACTGCTGTCGGAGTGGTTTAATACGGCCTTCCACAACCCGGTATCAAGCCAGCCATCACGCCGCTCGACAAACCAGGGATAAACAGTCAGCCGTTCAACGAGCTGGTGTCCTGCTGCCGCGGTTTCGGCCTGCAGCCGTTCCAGTTCCGGCCATGGTGACTCGGGATTGACATAGTCGGGCGTAACAGGCGATACGCCGCCCCAGTCGTTGATGCCGGCTTCAATGAGCTGCTGCAGCCGGCCCTCGTTCAGGTTCGGGGGTACCTGGATGCTCATGCCGGGTCCAAAAATAAGCCGCGCCGATGCGATGCTCCAGAGTAGCTCCTCAAAGTCCGGTGCCGCAGCCGAATGCATCCTGGTAGCGGCCTTCGGCACGAAATTCTGAATGATTATTTCCTGGATATGGCCGTAAAGCTGGTGTTGGGCCTCGATTGCCAGCAGGCTCTCCAGGCGTTCTTCGCGTGTCTCGCCGATGCCGACCAGGATGCCGGTCGTCAGCGGCACTTTTGCTTTACCAGCATCGGCTATAGCCTGAATGCGCATTTGCGGATCTTTGTCCGGCGAACCAAAGTGCGGTTGGCCACGACCACACAAGCGTTGCGAGGATGACTCGAGCATGATGCCCATGGATGGCACAACCGGTCGTAATAACTCGTAATCGGCCGGTGTTAGCACGCCCGGGTTCAGGTGGGGCAGCAGGGTGGTTTCTTTTAGTACCAGTTCTGCCATCGCCCGCAGGTATTCGAGGGTAGAGGTGTAGCCGAGTTCATCCAGCGCATCGCGCGCCGCCCGGTAACGCAATTCCGGTTTGTCGCCGAGCGTGAACAGCGCTTCACGACAACCCTGCGATTCGCCTGCCCGCGCTATCTCCAGAACCTGTTCGGGTGACAGGTAGACCTGCTCCAACTGCCGCGGTGTTTTCGCGTAGGTGCAGTAATGGCAGACATCCCTGCACAGTTCGGTTAGCGGAATGAAAACCTTGCGTGAATATGTGACCTGCCGGCCCCAGCCCTGGTCACGGAGTCCGCCTGCCGTATCTACAAGTGTTTCGAGTGGCAACTCGGTCAGCTGATGCGGAATGCCGGTGCGCGTCATGCTGATGCACCCAGAAAGCTCATGTTCAGTCGCGCAGCAATGCCTGACCGGTGCAGGAAGCGGATCGTGTTGCTGCCAGATTCCTGCGTGAGAAGCCAAGCCAGGTCTTCGGGCAGGTCGATGTCACGGAAAAAGGCAGGTATAGCCAGGCGTTCGGCGGTGATACCCAGTTGTGCGGCAAGCTCTAAATGCCGGCGCGCGCTGTCCTCGCCGTATTGAAATGGCAGTGCGTCGGGGGGTGTACAGACGATAGCGTTGGTGCCGCCATCACGAATTGCCGGGCAAAGGCTCAGCCCTCCACTATGTTTTTCCAGCAACGCGTCGATATCGGCAGAAGTAACTGTCGGAATGTCGCCCGGCATCACGAAAACACTGCTCGCTCCTTCAGCGCAGATAAACCGGACGGCGTTGTCCAGGCTTTCGCAAAGATCACCGGCTGCATCGTCGGCTATCACGTAATGGCCAAGCTGACTGACCAGGCCGGCGACTTCTGCGTCGTCGGTTAATACGCAGATGCGGGAAATTGAGCGGGAGTCACCCAAAGCTCCGAGTACATCCATCAACATACTGCGGCTGAGCATCGCGCACTCATCGGGCTGCAGTACCGATAGCAGGCGTGACTTGGATTGTTCCGGTGCTTTAACGGGAACGAGCGCCCAGACGTCACTCATTTCTTGTTACCGCCAAGCGAAATAGCGAAATCAATCGCAAATGCAGCCAGTGCAGCTTTATCCTCGTGACTTTTCATTACCGTTTGGGTTATTCCAACTTGCAACCCCGTGTCCTCAATAGCGCCCTGAAGACCTGCGTCCTGTTCGTCGATGATCAGGCCATCGATCAGATCGCCGTAGTGCCCGGCGATGCTTGTGACCGATGGATCCAGACCCGTTTCCTTCATCAGTTTGGCGGTTGGCCCTTTTATTGCTTTGCCCGCAACGATGGGCGATACCGCGATCACTGGCACCCGTGCGTTGATTATCGTGGATTTAATGTCGCCTAGGGAAAGTATAGGGTCAATACTTAACCAAGGGTTGGATGGGGCTATAAATATGGCGGCCAGCGAATCATGCCCGAGCGCAGCCAGCACACCCGGGGCTGCGTGTGCCGAATCACAGCCCGCGTAGTCGAAACCGGTCGCGGTCGGCTCCGTTTGCAGGTGCACAAAATATTCCTGAAAGGGAAGTACACCCTCAGTTGTATGGATTTGCGTACTTACCGGGTCATCCGACATGGGCAGAATGGATGCTCTGACCGACATAGACCGGCACAGTTCTGCAGTAACCTCGGTCAGGGTGCTGCCACTCGCCAGCAATTCTTTTCTGCGCACATGCGTTGCGAGGTCGCGGTCGCCAAGCCGGAACCAGGTTTCACCGCCCAGCCGTTCGAGGCTTTCCATAAACTGCCAGCTTTCATCACGCAGGCCCCAGCCGGTATCGGGGTCGGCAATGCCGGCGAGGGTATACATAAGTGTGTCGATGTCGGGACAGATCTTCAGGCCCAGGTGCTCGAAGTCATCACCGGTATTCGCAATAACCTGTAGCTGCCCCTCGGCGAGTACCTGGTCCAGTCCAAGCGCAAATTTTGCGCCGCCGCCTCCTCCTGACAGTACCGTGTAAGTCTTATCGGTGGCTTGCATGGGAGCGTGCCGCCGCTAGCGGAACATGTCCTCATCTTCAGGACGCAGCAGCACTTTCGAATCCTGTTCCGATTCGCCTTCTTCCAGTCCGCGCACCACCACGACCGGTGTTGCCTCGTCAGCTTCTCCCATCAACAGTTCAGCTGCAGACGCGATGGAATCGGCAACCGCGTGTTCGCTAACCTGAAGTTCACGGCCAAACATGTCTTTCCGGCCGCGCAAATTTGCCAGTGCTTCGACACCCGCACAACCCAGCGCCATACCGGTGGTGCCCATGCGCCATGCGCGCCCCACGCTGTCTGCAATAATGACGCCGACACGAACATTCAGTTCTTTGTTAATGGAATCGCGCAAAGTGGCCGCTGAACGATCCGGATTCTCGGGCAGTAGTAACACCTTGTCCGGATCTTCATCGACATTGGAGCGATCGATACCTGCATTGGCGAGTACAAAACCCAGTTTGTGCTCCGCGATCAATACGCCGGGACGGTGACGCAGTATCCGCCGTGACTGGTCCAGGATCAGCTGCACCACTTCCGGCTCTTTCTCGGTAGCCGTTGCAAGTTGGCGCGCCTCTTCGCCGGGTTCGACAGCCTTTAGCGAAACGATTCTGCCTTCAGCCTTGGAAACCAGCTTCTGCGCGATAACCAGGATGTCGCCTGTATTGATTGTGAGTTCCGCATCGTCAGCGGCCGTGCAAATAAGCCCCGCCAGGTCATCGCCGCTTCCTATTAGCGGTATAGCGGGAATTGCGAACAGGTTGAGTTGGTGGGCACTCATCGGCGAGTACAGGATGCAGTATGTTGAATCAGGTCTGGCCGATGCCGGTGATGCGCAGGCCTGCATGATCACTGTCGTATTTCTTATTCATGAATATCAACAGCGAGGTCAGGGCCTCGGCGGCAGCAGAGTTTTCCAGGGCGCCGGCATGCCAGCCGCGGAAGCCGGCCGCTTCGACCAGCTCAATGACGGTTTGCCGCGTTGCCGCTTTGGCGCCGGTGACCAGCACATCGCATTCTGGTTCAGCATCGCTCTTGAGTGTGGCAGCTGACACATTCTGGAATGCGGAAATAACTTCTACATCCGGACCGAGCAGTCGTTGCGCGATAACGGCGACAGAACCACCCTCAGGTAATTGCACCCGCATGATTTTCGGCGGCACAAGCGGCACAGTCGTATCAACCAGGATTTTGCCTTTAAGGGCTGGTCTTAATTCTTCGAGCATCGCTTTGTGGTGGTCGAACTTGACCGTGAGCACCACGATATCGCCGGCTTCCGCGGCCGGGTAATTTTCCATGCCCCGTGCAAGATCATTCCCGGCTGCAGCATTAATGTCAGCGGCTACCTGGGCTGCCCGGCCCGCATCGCGGGAACCGATAATTACTTGAAGTCCGGCTTTCACCCAGCGCAGCGCGAGACCGCCACCAAGTTCACCGCTGCCACCAATGACGGTAATAGTCTGCATTATTGTTTCCTGGTTGATTTTGCTTGCAATAGTCAGGGTCAGGCATCGATGACAAACGGCCCGGTAATTTCAAAGGTCACGCCCCGAAGATTTCCGAACTGTAAAAAGTCAGCTTCAGTGCCGCGCTGTGAACTGAAATACAGGCGCGTGCCGGACGGGTCGAAAGCAGGACCTGTCAGCTCTCCCGCGAAACCAAATACAGTATGACCCTCCAGTGCCAGTAACGGAACCAGCCGGGTTGGAGAAGTGTTGGTAAGTGCCTGCAGTTCCAGCGCGTTCGGTGGCGTATCTTCTGCGACGACGATGTCGCCGGCCCGGGTACCACCCAGGTTGTCTATACCCCTCAAAGTGGTATCCCCCGGAAACAGATCGGTATTGTTGTAAAGCTGGTACAAAATACCGGTTGCATCGCCTATGTCCGGTTCATAGGCCCAGATCGTATTGTCCGAGGTCGTCGAAAAATAAGTGACCCGCCCGTGCTGCCAGGCACCTTCGCCGCGCCTGAAGATAGATGCCCCGGCTGCCTGCGCCTGTGCCCGGGTCGTATCGGTCGCCGCGGAGGGGTCGGGGATGTCAATCCAGCTCACGGTCCCCTCGACGGCCATCTGGTCGGGCCCTGCCTCGGCTAGAACGGCGGCCTGCAACTTGCCGGAACTCAAGTCGCCGAAATCGTCGGGAATAAAGCGATAAAAACATGCGTCCAGACGGTCTTCCGTCAGGTAAACAATCCCTGTAACCGGATCGGTTGCCGCTGCCTCATGCCAGAAAACGCCCATCGCAGGCATTGCCATCGCGGTGCTCGCGTCGCGGCTGGCAGGGAAACACTCCCAGACAAGACCATCGTCATATTCCTCGCATGAGAGCCAGGTATCCCAAGGGGTTGGGCCCCCTGCACAATTCTTGGTTGTGCCGGTTAGTATCGAAAACGCATCAACCAGGTTACCCGTGGCGTCGAATTCCAGTGCGCCGACGCCCCCGAGACCAGGATTTTCCTCACTGTTGGAAACGTATATCCAGCCGCCGCCCGGTAGCGCAAATGTTGCGCCACCGTCAGGCAGCCGGTGCCAGGGGTACGTGCCGGCCGGAATATAACCGGAGCGGGCGACAATTCGGCTGGTAAATCCGGCCGGTAGCCGCAAACCGTTGGCATCCGGAACCGCCGCAAGGGGCCCGATATTCTCTATGTTGCTTTTGACTTTAGGGCCGGAGCTTCCATCGTCATGACAGGCCGATAGCGTTGCCGCGCCGGACAGCGCAAAGAGGGACGCGAAACCCTGCTTTAGCACCTCACGTCTGCCGGTATCAGCAGGGGATTCTGAATTCAGGGATATCGACATAGTTCTTGTGGTCATCTTCTTGTTCTTCAGTCGTGCGCAGGCGCGCTAGATTACCACTAAATGGACTTCCATGGCTCCAAAATGGTGAGGAGGCTGGCTTTCAGGGCAGGGTGCAGGAGCGGCAAATACCCCGATGGTGTGTCAAAATCGGGCTGCCGGGTTGTTGACCCATGTGTGCCCGGCCGGCACAGGAAGCACATAACAAAGCGGTTTAAAAAACCGGAACAAGACACGCTTTAGCGGATCGATAGGTCGTGTGCGTCTCTGTGCGGGACGCGATTGAGCGGCCAGATAGGGAACGCAGAGGAAGTATAGGGAATGAAAGTTGCCGCGGACTCGGCTCCCGCCGTGCGGGAGCAGTTCATGCGCGTTGCGCTGACGATGGCCGAACGGGGCATGGCCGCCGGCGGCCCGCCCGTTGGTGCTTGCCTGGTACGCGATACAGAAGTTATCGCAAGCGCCCACAACGCAGTTATCAGTGACCTCGATGTGACCGCTCATGCCGAGGTGGCAGTCATTCGTTCGGCATGTCGCGAACTTCGTGCGCTTGATCTTCACGGCTGCACCCTTTTTGTTACCGTCGAACCCTGCCTGATGTGCCTTGCGGCAAGTTATTACGCTGGAATAGGCGAAATCTGTTTCGGTGCCTCCCTCCTGGATATGCAGGCGGTGACGGGCTCGGAGTTATGTGTACCGCTTAGCCAGGTATTTGCAGACCAGGCAGATGTCCCGCGCATAATCGGGGGAATTCTCCATGCGGATTGCCTTGCGCTGTTAAATAGCTGGGGTTCGCAGAACCCGGGAAGAGAGCGATGAGCGCCCAGTACGACGCTATCGCCGCCGATTACAAGCGGACCAAAGAGTCACCGCTAAGGCGTTACGTAGAAGTCTGTAGTTTTTTTCGCTTACTTGGCGACATTCGCGGTAAAGCTTTACTGGACCTTGCCTGTGGCGAAGGTTTTTATACGCGCCAGCTAAAGAATGCCGGCGCGAGGGATGTGCTGGGGGTCGACATTTCTGCCGAGATGATCGCCCTGGCCGTGGAGGAGGAAGAGCGTGCGCCACTGGGTGTACGTTACGCGTGCTTTGATGTGGCCCAACTCGAACTGGAAGAATCCTTCGATCTTGTAACAGCGACTTACCTGCTGCACTACTCGGCATCGCAGGCCGAACTCGGGGAGATGTGCCGCCGGATAGCGGCCCACCTGAAACCCGGCGGCCGCCTTGTCTGCATCAACGAAAACCCGATGCAGGCAGCAAGCGACTATGCGGGTTACGTGCAGTACGGTTTTAACAAGTCCGTCGACTTGCCCCGTGTTGACGGGTCACCTATCAGCTACACGATGGTCAGCGGCCGAAAAATGATTCGCTTCAATGCTTATTTCTACAGCCTGGAGTGTTATGAAACCGCGCTTAAGGCAGCGGGGTTCAAAGATATTCAGTGGCACGATTTGCAGCTCGATCCTGTCGGGATAAATGAATGTGGCGCAGAGTACTTCCGTGAGTATCTCGATAATCCACCGATAGCTATCCTGGAGTGCAGCCTCTGATGCCAACGGAAGTCCATACAGAAATGACCGGGGCTAAAGCTGTCCAGGCCCATCAGTTTCTATATAGACGTTTCGAGCAACACGCGCTCCGGTCGCCGGACCGTATTGCGATTGTTTGTGGTAAGGATTCGATCGGTTATCGTGAACTCAATATCCGCGCTAACCGCGTAGCCCATGAACTCATTGAACTCGGCGTGGGCCCCAATGTACTGGTCGGGCTGTGCATGCATCCCTCTGTCAACCTGATCGTCGGCATGCTGGCGATCATGAAGGCCGGCGGCACATACGTGGCGCTCGATCCGGATTACCCGGCGGTTCGCATCCGGGAGATTCTGCGTAAGGCTCAGCCGGGCGTAGTGCTGGCGTCTGACTCACTGCCGGCGGACCTGACGCATCAAATCGAAAGCGATCAGTACGAAGTTCTGTACCTGAACTTAACGGACGTTGCAGCAGCCGGTGATACCGACACGAACCCTCAACTCGCTGTTAAAGAGACTGACCTTTGCTACGTGATGTTTACGTCCGGCTCTACCGGCACACCCAATGGCGTGATGGTAAGTCACGCGAACCTGGCGTTCTTGTTTGAAAATGTGCAGGAAGAGCTGGGCTTCGACGAGCACGACAACTGGTCGACGTTGCATTCCCTTGGCTTTGGTTTTTCGGTGTGGGAGATATGGGGTGCGCTTAGTACGGGTGCGCAGCTCACGATAATCCCTGCTGCCATGCGCGCCGACCCCGTGGCCTGGTGCAGGGTGCTGGCGGACAATCATGTAACGGTTCTCAGCATTACGCCGTCAGGGTTTCGCCAGTTGCTGCACGCCGATTGCCTGGCCGCAAATAATGGCCTGCCCGACTTGCGGTTGCTGGTATTCAGTGGCGAAGCTGTGAATGCCGCCGATATCGAAGAATGGTACCGGGTGAACGAAGCCGGGTCAGCCCGGTTAGTAAATACCTACGCACTGACAGAGACAGCAGGGCGTATGACGATGCAGGAGTACCGGCGCGGGCAGACGGCTTCGCCGACTTCAATCGGTAAGGCGGTTCGCGATGCGCAAATACTGATACTGAATCCTGAGACCGGCGTTGAAGTTGCACCCGGTGCAACCGGCGAATTACACCTGGGCGGTCAGATGATAGCGAGTGGCTACCTGGACAATGCCGAGCTCACGGCGGAGCGTTTTTGTGAGTTTGATGCCAGCGACGGGACCACGCAGCGTTTCTATTGCAGTGGCGACCTGGCGCGCGTTAATGCCGTGGGAGAGATCGAATTCGTTGGCCGTGTTGACGACCAGGTAAAAATTCGTGGCTATCGTGTCGAACCCGGTGAAATCGAAATGCAACTGCAGCAGCATCCGGGTATTCGCGATGCTGCGGTCGTGGTGCAGAACGCAGGTAGCTCGCAAACCTTGACGGCGTTTGTGGTGCCCGCCGGGAGAGCAGCAGACCGTGTGGAATTCTGGCCCTCGCTGGGTGAATACCAGGTCTACGATGCGCTGCTGTATGACTTTATGGCCAGCGACGAAATAAGGGTCGCAAGTTATCGACGTGCGTTCGAACAAAACGTGACCGGCAAGGTCGTGCTGGACATTGGCACCGGCAAGGATGCGATGCTCGCAAGAATGTGTGTCGCTGCCGGTGCGCGCAAGGTATACGCCGTTGAAGTTTTACCGGACGCAGCAGCAGCAGCCGATGAGCTGGTGCGGTGGCTTGGGCTTGGTGATCGCATCGAAGTCATCTGCGGTGATATGCAGGCCGTGGAATTGCCCGAGCTTGTAGACGTCTGTACGCAGGGGATTATCGGCAATATCGGTAGTTCCGACGGTATCGTGCCTATCTGGAATGATGCCCGCCATCTGTTCGCGGAGTCGTTCACTGCCGTGCCCGAAGTCTGCACGACATTCATTGCACCGGCACAACTGCCGGATGACGCTCGCACCTCGCCACGCTTCGATGGGCTCGCGCGCCGCTATGCCGAGGCAATTTTTGCGCAGGCCGGTCGGGAGTTCGATGTCCGGCTCTGTGTACGCAACTTTCCTGCCGAGGGGCTGCTGGCAGAACCCGCCATATTCGAAAAACTCGATTTCCGCCACGAGCTCAAGCCAGGTTATACGGGAGAGGCGACATTCGTTGTTACGCGAGATGGATTGTTTGACGGTTTCCTGCTGTGGACGAGAATCTTTTCTGGGGGGGATGGAGCTGTCGATTTTCTTGAACACCAGCAGGCCTGGCTGCCTGTCTGGCTGCCCTTGTGCGACAAGCCGGTCGAGCTGTCTGCCGGTACCACGATTAACGCGCGCTGGATGTGTGCCACACCGGATTCCGGCATTTATCCCGACTACGAAATTGAAGCCAACGTGTTGCCGGGAGATGCTCCACCACTACTGCTGACTCATACAACCCGTCATCATGAGACTGCGCTGAACCAGACAGCACTGCACCGGAGCCTGCTTTCGACCAGGACTGCCCCCCGGGCAAAGACCCGGCAGCCCGATCCAGGCTATGCAGAGTGGCTGGCCGCGCGGTTGCCAGCTTACATGGTTCCTGCCCGCTGGAAGACCCTTGAGCAGCTGCCGCTGAATGCCAGCGGCAAACTGGACAGGACGAGCCTGCAAAACTTTTTTGAAGGCAATGCACAACCCGCACCGGTAATCAGTGCGGGTTCTTTGGAACGAGATATTGCGGCGATATGGTGCAAAGTACTCGAGCACGATGCACTTGATCGCGACGAAGATTTTTTTGCTGCAGGTGGCGATTCCATACTCGCCGTAAGGCTGACCACCGAGGTGCAGCGCTACCTCGACGATACGGTTTTCCTGGCTGCCCTGTTCGATGCCCCGAGTATCCGCCTTTACGCAGCATGGTTGCAGGAAAATCATGCGGAGGCGGTAGCACGTAGCAAAGGTGTGTCACCGGTAGAGCATCGGCCGGTTGCCGTGGCAGGCAGAGGTCCGGCGCGACTTTCGTATGCGCAGCAAAGTTTGTGGTTTTTGCAACAGCTCTATCCCGATAACACGGGCGCTAACGAGCAGTTCCTGATCAGAATGAAGGGCGCGTTCGATCAACAACGGTTCTCCCGCGCATGGCAAAGCCTTTTGTCGAGGCATGACGTATTGCGTAGTTATGTTGGTGGCTCGCTGGAGCAACCGGCGCAGCAAGTTGTCTCACTTGACGAGCTCGGCGAGCTTACGGACCTCGCAGTTGTTCAACTGGAGGCAGGGGCTCCCGGGGATGCGGCGCGGCAGCTCGCAGACAGCGCGGCGATAGAGATTGCCCTTCCCTTCGCGCTCGATCGTGCGCCACTGCTGCGGGCAGTCCTGTACACAATGCCGGGCGCTGAGACCGTGTTGCTCGTGACCGTGCACCACATAATTGCTGACGGGCTTTGTGTTCCGCTTATACGCGACGAGCTTGCGGCAGAGTATGAAAATGCAATGCCATGTCGGCCAGATATGCAGTTTGCAGATTTCGCCAACCGCGAGCGCGATGCCGTGACGCCGGAATGGGCGCGCTCGGAACTTGACTGGTGGCGCGACAAACTCGCAGGACATGATGGATTTCCTGCCGGCGGTCACCCCGGAGTTTCCGCAAATACGGGACGCGAAGTAAGGGTGCCGTTCGCGCTGGATGCACTGGCAACAGACATTCTTCGCAAACTTGCGCGAGATACTGGCGCGACACCGTTCATGCTGTTCCTGGCAGCCTGGCGTGCGTGGTTGACACGTTGCCTGGGTAACGATGACTTGCTTATTGGCTCCCCCGCAACCCTGCGGCGTGATGCTGATACACGGCGCATGATTGGTTGCATGGTTAACAATGTCGTGTATCGGAATCCGGTTAACACGGACAGCAGTTTTCGCGAATTGCTTTTGGCCGAGCGTGAAAATTCCCTGGCTGTTTACGACCACAGTACCCTGCCATTCGAAAAGATAGTTGAAGAGCTGGCGCCGGAGCGTTTATACGGCAGGCATCCGCTGTTCCAGATCATGTTTATGTTCGAAGACAGGAGTGATCCGGGGGTAAGTGCAGACGGACTCGTATTCGCTACCGACGTTCCCGTCGTTGACCGGGCCGGCTACTGGGATCTCGAGTTGTCCGTGACTGACCATGGTATCGGTAAAATCTTCTCCGGCTTCCTCGGTATCCGTGAAGATATTTTCGATATTGACGCCCTGGCATGGTGGGCAGAAGGCCTGGCCGCCATGTTGCAGGCTATCGCGCTGGATCCGGATGCGGCCGTGGGAACGTTGGCCTTGCACAGCGATGCACAGCTGCGTCGCCAGCTGGTTGACTGGAACGCTACAGTGATGCCGGTTCCTGAGCAAACCCTGCACGGTTTGTTTCAGCAACAGGTCCGGTTAACAGCCGACAAAACTGCCATCGCGGATGCAGGCGAAGCTTTGTCTTATGCCGAACTCGATGAACGGGCAGACCGGTACGCCCGGGCACTTGCCGCCCGGGGAACCGGCCGCGGCGACCTGGTCGGAATAAGCCTTGAACGGTCCGCCGATACGGTTGCGTGGTTGCTGGCGATACTGAAATGCGGTGCGGCCTGGTTGCCACTTGACCCCAACTATCCGCTAGCGAGGTTGCAGGCCATGGTTGCCGACGCGAAGCCGCAGAGAATCCTGGTCGATGATCGCAACAGTATTTTGGCCTCGCTGGGTATTGCGTTGCCGGTAAGTGAGTTGCGCACAACGGAGACGTTGTCCGTTACCGAATCGCAGTTCTACAGCCAACCCGGTGATGCCGCGTGGGTTCTGTACACATCCGGGTCAACCGGCGCTCCCAAGGGGGCTAAGGGTACGCACGCAGCTGCTGTCAGCCGTTGTATCTGGATGTGGCAGCAATTCGGATTCGATGCGAATTCTGTTTTCGCGCAACGTACGAGCCTTAATTTCATCGATTCCGTGTGGGAAATCTTTGGCGCCCTGTTGCACGGTGCGCGTGTCGAGGTTTTGCCCGCGACCCTCGAGGCTGATCCCCCCGCGATCGCGGACTGGCTGGGTGAGCGAGAGATTACTCATCTTGTCGCCGTGCCATCGTTACTGACCTCGCTGATAGAGACCGTAACTGACCGGCAGAAAATAGCGCCTCTGCGTTCATTAATTAGTAGTGGCGAAGTGTTGACAGGTGAACTGGCCGCAAAAATTCGCAGGCGCTGGCCGAAATGCCGGGTACTGAATACTTACGGAACGACGGAAACCTGGGATGCAAGCTGTTTCGAAGTCCTTGCTGATTTGCCGGACAACGCACGGGTACCGGTCGGTAAACCAATAGCAAATGCCCGGATTTATATTCTCGATGATGCAGGCCGGCCGGTTCCGCCGGGCGTGGCGGGCGAACTGTGCGTCGGCGGTCTCTCGGTGACGGACGGTTATCTGAATCAGCCGGAGATAAATCAGCAGAAGTTTGTACCGGATCGGTATACCGCGGAAGCAGGCGCGCGACTTTATCGTACCGGCGATCTTGCGATCTTTCGTGGCGACGGCAATATCGAGTTAATTGGCCGCACGGACCGGCAGATCAAACTGCGGGGGCTGCGCCTGGAGGCCGGAGATATCGAGTCGCAGGCATCATCGTATCCCGATGTTGCCCGCTGCGCGCTGGAGTTGTGTGAGTCACGCAATGAGGCCGACTGGCTCTGTCTTTACGTGGTCTGGCACGAGCGGGCCGAGGGGGATGTCGCCGCGCTGCGCGTGCATTTGCAGAGGAGATTGCCGCGTGCAATGGTGCCGGCCGAGATTCGCGAACTTGAAAGCCTGCCGCTGCTGCCTAATGGCAAACTGGACCTGGATGCACTACCTGTATCGGCAGCGCCGCGATCGGACGAATCAGCCTACCTCGCTCCCCGCACTACGCTGGAACAGCAACTCGAGCGTATATGGGCGGAAACGCTCGGCCTCGACCGGGTGGGTATACGGGATGATTTTTTTGCCTTGCGCGGACATTCGCTGCTCGCTACCCGGGTTAATGCGCGGGTTTGCGATGAGCTTGAAGTCGATTTACCGCTGCAGGCCTTGTTCGAATCTCCGACAGTTGAAGGACTGGCACGTCAGATAGAAGCATTGCGCTGGGCCCTGCAGGATGAGAAACCGCGCCCGGGCGAAGACCGCGAAGTGGTGCGCCTGTGACTGCGCTCGACCTGATAGCACGCCTGCGCGACGCAGGTATAAGAATCCGCGCTGTTAACGGCGACCTGGAGCTTGACGCGCCAAGGGATGCACTTACAGACGAGTTACGCACGGAACTGGTACGGCACAAGCCCAATCTGCTCAGGCTGTTGTCATGGACACGACGTTCCGGCCAGTCGACCAGTATTCCCCTGGTGCCGGTGGATCGCCATCAACCGCTCGCATTGTCATGGGCACAGCAGCGCTTGTGGTTTCTTGACCAGTTGGAGCCGGGCTCATCGGCTTACAACATTTCGTGGACCGTCAGGCTCAAAGGTGAACTGCATTTTGCCCGGATGCAAGCGGCATTGAATCGTCTTGTCGAACGGCACGAAAGCCTGCGTACTTGTTTTCCTGCAGAAGAAGGCGTACCTCAACAGAAAATACTGCTACAACAAGACATCGCCATTGCGCAGCAAGACCTGACAGGCGCGACAGACGAAAAAGTCCGGGCAACCCTGGGCAAGCTGGCTGCCCGGAGTTTTAATCTTGCAGCCGGCCCCCTGTTGCGGGTGACAATGCTGCGCCTGTCGGCCAGTGAGCATATATTGCTTGTGCTCATCCATCACATCGTCGCGGACGGTGCATCCATGCGTATCCTGTTTCGCGAGCTTGCCGCGCTATACGATGAAGAAACAGGCGGTGTTCCCGCAGAACTTGCAGCGCTCCCTGTGCAATACGCGGACTATGCCGCCTGGCAACGGCAGTGGCTGGATGGCGATGAACTGGAGCGCCAGTCCGGTTACTGGACCGACAAGCTGGACGGTCTCCCACCGTTGCTTGAGTTGCCATGGGACCGGCCACGATCAGCAGCCATGCGCTACCGCGGCGCCTCGGTGTTGCGCGTACTGCCTGACAGCCTTGCAAGTGAGCTGCGCAGCCTGGGGAGCGGCCGTGGCTGCACATTATTTATGGTAATGCTCGCAGCATTCTATGTGCTCCTTATGAAGTACACCGGGCGCAACGATCTGGTCGTCGGCACCCCTATGGGAGGCCGGCCGCGCACCGACCTGGAAGGACTGATTGGATTTTTTATCAATACTGTTGTGTTGCGCCAGGACCTTGGCGGCAACCCTGATTTCGAATCACTAATGCAAGCAGTGCGCGAGACTGCTCTTGAAGCCCACGCGCACCAGGAGTTGCCATTCGAGCGGCTCGTCGAAATTCTTGAGCCGCAACGTGAACTGAGTTACTCGCCTGTATTCCAGGTGATGTTTGATTTGCAGGAAGAACCGCGCTGGCGATTGCCGGTCCGTGATCTGGAGGTAGTACCGGAGGTTGTATTCAGTAGCCGCACCTCCAGTTTCGATCTGACTTTGTCTATACGGCAGGCTGAGAAAGGCCTTGATGCAATGTTCGAATATGACACTGATCTGTTCGACGAGGAGAGCATTGAACGCCTGGCCAGTCACTACCAGAATTTGCTGGAAGAAATCGTTGCTCACCCGACCGCACCCGTCGCGGATTTATCGCTTATAGCCGGCGCGGAACGGCGTGCGCTGATCGAGAGCTGGAGCCAGGTGAACAGGAATCTGCCTGCGGTTACTGGCTTGGGCGCGATGTTCGAGTCGTGCGTGCGTGAGCATCCGGATGTTATCGCGCTGCGTTCAGAAAATCTTGACTACAGTTATGCAGAACTGAACCGGCGTGCGAACCGTCTTGCCCACCGGTTACAGGCGCAGGGTGTAGCTCCGGATCAACCGGTTTTGCTGCTTGCCGAACGGAAACCGGAAACCTTTGCAGCGATGCTGGCAGTTCTGAAAGCGGGTGGTTGTGTAGTGCCCCTGGACCCCGAATATCCGCAGGAGCGGCTGAGCTTCATGGCGCGAGACACCGCTGCTCACATCGCATTGGTGCCCCCGGGCGAGTATTTATGGCTACCGGCAGAGGGCATCCATACGCTGGAACTCGAACCCGCACTGTTTGAAACGTCGGACTATCCGGATACGAACCCGACATCGTTGGCAGACGCGTCCTGCCTCGCGTTTATCCTGTACACCTCGGGTACGACGGGGCGGCCTAAAGGTGTGGAGTTACCACACCTGGGCCTTTTGAACTATGTCCGTCAGCTCGGACAGAAAACGGGTGTCGGGCCCGCTGACCGGGTGCTGCAGTTCTCCAGCCTAAGCTTCGACATTTCTATTGAGGAGTGTTTTACGGCTTTGCTTCATGGCGCCACGCTCGTGTTGCGTTCGGATGCGATGGTCGCATCGATGCAGGATTTTGCCAACGGCTGTGCGCAAGCCGGTATTACCTGGGCCAGTTTGCCTACTGCCTGGTGGCACGAGTTATGCCGGTCGCTCGAGCATGACAATTTGCAGCTTCCGCCCGCACTGCGGAATGTTGTGATTGGCGGCGAACGAGCAGGGGTCAACGCCTTTCGAAGCTGGCAGCAATATACTGATGGCGTGCGCCTCTTTAACACCTACGGGCCCACCGAGACATCGATTGCAGCTACCTGGTGTGAGCTGACCCATACGGACCCGGATGCCTGTGGCGAGTTGCCGATCGGGGCGCCGGTTCCGAATGTCAGCGCCTGGGTACTGGATGAACAGCAGCAGGTACTACCGGCGGGTGTACCGGGGATGCTTTACGTAGGAGGTGCCGGACTTGCGCGCGGTTATCGCAACCTGCCCGGGTTAAGTGCCGCAAATTTTGTCGAAGTGGCCGGATTACCGGGCCGGCTTTATCGCACCGGAGACCGGGCACGTTACCTGCCGGACGGCCGGCTCGTCTTCCTGGGGCGCTTTGATACACAAATCAAAATCCGGGGCCATCGGATAGAGCCCGGCGAAATCGAATCCCGGCTTACCCGGCTGGAGGGAGTGGAGCAGGCAGTTGTTCTCGTCCGCAATAAAGATCAGCTAATCGCCTATGTCACGGGCGATGCGGATGTAGCCGGACTGCGCGCACAATTGCAGCCGCATCTGCCGGATTACATGCTGCCTGCCGCATTTGTCCCGCTTGCTGAATTGCCGTTGACTCGAAACGGCAAGCTCGATCTTAAGGCCTTACCTGAAGCGGAACCCGGTCGCGCAGTTGAGCACATGGCACCCCGGACCCCGACCGAACGCAAACTTGCAGCAATCTGGTCCAACATTCTTGAACTCGAAGGTGTGGGTATACATGACGACTTCTTTGCGCTTGGGGGTCATTCACTCATTGCAACAAGGGTCGTCGCCCACGTTCGGGATGCGCTGGGCGTAAATCTTTCCTTACGTGTCCTGTTTCAGGATCCGACGATAGCCGGACTTGCCGCCGCCCTGGATTCCGGGGCTGCTGTGGCCAGCGACGAGCGCATCACCCGGCGCAAGGTGACCGACGATTTACCACCATTATCCTGGGCTCAGCAACGGTTGTGGTTTATCGACCAGCTTGAGTCGGGCAGCACAGCGTATAACCTGCACTGGGCAGCACGGCTTAATGGTTCGCTGGATATCAACAATCTGCAACGTGCTATCGATGCGCTGGTTGAGCGCCACGAAATACTGCGCACCAGTTTCGGATCCAGCGACGGGGAGCCGGTACAACTGGTTGCAGCAGCAACTACCACACCGGTCATCGTAACAAAGCTGACTTGCAGCGATCCCGACAAAGCGCAGGCGCGCGCCGCTTTGCTCAAGCTAACAGACCAGCCTTTTAACCTGTACAGCGGATCGCTGTTTCGTGTTCATGTGTTACAGACGTGCGTCAACGAGTCTTACCTGTTAATCGTGCTGCATCACATAGTTGCAGATGGCTGGTCGATGGGCGTGTTGTTTCGTGAGCTCGCAGAGCTTTACGCAGCCTTTGTGAACAAGCGATCACCTCTGCTTGAGTCACTTCCGATTCAGTATGCGGACTACGCGGTCTGGCAGCGCAACTGGTTGTCGGGTGAGGAACTGACGCGGCAGGAATATTACTGGCGCAGGACATTGAACGACGCGCCACCATTACTGGAGCTTCCGCTCGACAAGCCGAGACCGGCGGTACAAGGGTACCGGGGAGCGTGGGCGAGCCATACTTTCAGTTCTGAACTGCTGGCTGGCGTTCACGCACTCGCTACCCGGGAAGGCTGTACTGTCTTCATGGTGCTGCTGGCGGCTTTCAAGGTGTTGCTGGCTCGCTACACAGGCCGAGAGGATATTGTTGTGGGCACGCCCATAGCCGGACGGCGGTACACCGAACTGGATAACCTGGTTGGCTTTTTTCTTAACACGCTCGCACTGCGTACCGATCTGAACGGGAGCCCCACCTTCAGGCAGCTGCTTGCCCGCATAAAACGAACCACGCTGGATGCATACGAGCACCAGGATCTGCCGTTCGAGAAACTCCTTGAAGTGTTGCAGCCGGATCGCAGTACAGCGTATCCGCCGCTTGTTCAGATCATGTTCAATCTGCACAACGCACCTTCGGCTCGTATGCAACTCGAGGGGCTGGAAACCGAAGCTTTTGAACTTAACCGGTCAACCGCGAAGTTCGATCTTTCAGTCGCGGTCGCGGAGCGCAAGTCCGGTTTGCAGATTGGCTTCGAATACAACACGGACCTGTATGAGCAGGCTACGATCGAGCAGCTGCTTGGAGATTACGGACGTTTACTCGCAGCTTTCGTCGCCAGGCCTGATAGTGGTATCGGTGCCGTTGAACCGGTACCTGGTGCGGGGGCACCGGCCCCCCGGCAGTCTTATGACCGGTGGGATGCAGGCACCGCACATGCTTCCCTGGCTGACCGCTTTGCGAGCGTCGCACAGCGTTTTGCGACGAGGCCTGCGGTTCAGGTCGGCGCTGAAAACTGGACCTATGCGGAGCTCGAAGCACGTGCAAACCAGGTCGCGCAACTTGTGCATGCTGCAGGCGATGGCGGGCGGAATCCCGTTGGCCTGCTGCTTGGTCACGACGCGAATATGGTGGCAGGTTTGCTCGGCGTCATTAAGGCCGGTTGCCCATATGTACCGCTGGATGCGGACGCACCGCCTGCGCGTATTCAAAGCCTGGTGTCAGAGGCTCGTATACAGGTACTCGTAACAGATGCGGGATACCGTGACTGTGCTGCAGATCTTGCTGACACATCGCTGCAGATTATCGAAGTACCTGCAACCCTTAACAAAGACATAGCCCCGCCCGAGATCGACATTCAGCCTGGGGACCTGGCCTACATCCTGTTTACATCGGGTTCGACTGGTGTGCCGAAAGGGGTAATGCAAACGCATCGTAACGTTTTGCATCATGTCCGCACCTATACCGAGGCACTGCACATCAATGCACATGACCGGCTGAGTCTCCTGGCAAATTACGGATTCGATGCGGCACTCATGGATATATATGGTGCGCTCCTGAATGGTGCGTGCCTCTGCCCGGTTGACCTGCGCGGTGATACACCGTTACAGGGCCTGCCCCGCAAGCTGTTTGGCGAGCAGGGAATTACCATTCTGCATTCGACACCCACGGTATTTCGCTTGCTTGCGGAACATATTGGCGCTGCGGATAACACTCGCGGCGTACGCCTGGTTGTACTCGGGGGTGAGGAAGCGCTTGCGACAGACTTCGAGTTGTTCCGGCAGCATTTTGTCCCGCCTGCGCTGTTCGTTAACGGACTGGGGCCATCGGAATCAACCCTGGCGCTACAGTTTTTCGCTGACCACAGCACGCAACTGCAAGGCGCGGTAATGCCGGTCGGTTCGCCGGTTAGCGGCACCCGGGTGCTGTTGTGTAACAAGGATGATTCGGAAGCAGCATTTACCGGTGAGCTGGTCATTTGCAGCCGCTTTGTGGCAACCGGTTACTGGAACCAGCCGGATGAGACCCGGGCAGCCTTCAGTTCCGGTCAGGATGAGCTCGGGCTCGTGCGCTACCGTACCGGTGATATCGTGCGGCGATTGCCGGATGGCCAGCTGGCATTTAGCGGGCGCACAGACCAGCAATTGAAAATCCGGGGGCAGCGCATAGAGCCGGGCGAGATAGAAGCGCAGTTGCTTCGGCATCCGGCAGTCGATCGCTGTGTCGTTTCCGGTGCGAACGCAGCGTTCGCGGGTAAGCAGGCGGAACGCCAGGCCGACAAGCAGCTGGTGGCCTGGTACAGCGGTGACATCGCAGAGACGGAGCTTCGGTTCCACCTGCAGCGCGTGTTGCCTGCTTACATGGTTCCGACGGTTTTAACCAGGATTGATGAGTGGCCGCTTACGCCGAACGGCAAAACAAACCTGCGGGCGTTGCCTGTGCCTTCATGGCAGCGGAATCCCGGTAACAATGGCGGCGCGGAATTCGTTGCGCCGCGTAATGCGACCGAGAAGCAACTTGCCGGAATATGGGCCGGCCTGTTGGCTGTGGACCGACCCGGTGTGCACGATGATTTCTTCGGTCTCGGCGGGCATTCGCTGCTTGCGACGCGAGTTATCGCCCGCGCATACGATGCATTTGCGAAAGCAATTTCGGTGCGCGAATTTTTCGGAGCACCGACTATCGCCGGCCTGGCGGCCATTATCGATGCTAAAGCCGGGAAGGATACCGGTGTGCAACTGACCACGCGCCGGAGGGTCGGCAAACTTCCACCGCTATCATGGTCTCAGCAACGGTTGTGGTTTCTGGATCAACTGGAGCCCGATAGCGCGGCGTACAACCTGCACTGGGCAGCCAGGCTGAGGGGCAAAATCGATCCGGGCCAGTTACAGGAGGCAGTGGACAGGCTGGTAGACCGACACGAGTCGCTGCGAACTGCGTTTGGTGCAAATGATGGTGAACCGGTGCAACTGATTGCGCCGGAATTGAAGGTGCCGGTAGAGTATGACGCGCTCCCCGCCGGTTCGGATGACCAGGTACACAGTCGCCTGCTCAAGCTGATCCGACAACCATTCAATCTGCGCACCGGTCCATTATTAAGAGTTCACCTGTTACAGCTTGCTGCCGATGAGTCGGTACTGCTCCTGGCGATGCATCACATTATTTCCGATGGCTGGTCCATGGGAATTCTGTTTCGTGAGCTGACGATCTGTTACAACGCGGGCGTAAGCGGCTGTATTGCGAAACTGCCTGAACTCCCGGTGCAATATGCCGACTATGCAGCGTGGCAACGTGAGTGGCTTGCAGGAACGGAACTTGAGCGCCAGGAAAAATACTGGCGGGAAAAGCTTCGGGATGTGCCCCCGGTGCTGGAACTGCCTTTCGATCACGTGCGGCCACCCGTGCAGCGTTACAGGGGCGCATGGGCCAACCGGCAATTCAGCCCGAAGCTGTCTGAAAGGCTCCGGGCGCTTGCTGCAGAGCGGGGCTGCACATTATTTATGGTTCTGCTGGCCGCGTTCTATGTGCTGATCGCGCGCTATACGGGCCGGGAAGACCTGGTAGTCGGTACACCGGTTGCCGGGCGTAAGCGCAGCGAACTTGAAGACCTGGTTGGATTCTTTCTCAACACACTCGTGTTGCGTGCCGATCTTGCTGGCAACCCATCGTTCATAAAGCTGCTGGGGCGGGTCCAGGAAACGACGCTCGAGGCCTATGACCACCAGGAACTGCCTTTCGAGAAATTGCTGGAGATTCTGCAACCGGTACGGAGCACTGCGCACGCACCGCTGGTCCAGGTCATATTCAACCTGCACAACGAGCCGTCGTCCGGCTTAGGCCTGCAGGGCGTTGATGTAGAACCGTTTGCGGTAGACAGGGGAACCGCCAAGTTCGACCTCTCCGTTGCCATAGTTGAAGGCACCAGGGGGTTGCACGCGGGATTCGAATACAGCACGGATTTGTTCGAACACGACACCGTAAGCGAACTGCTTCGCCATTACGGTGAACTGCTGGAAGTAATCGTCCTGGACCCGGACCAGCCCGTCGCTTCCTTTGCTTTGAGCAGTAACACGTTCCAATCGGCACCGGACTGGCCGTACACGCCATTCCCCGACTCGGCGCTTAAGGAAACAGTTGCCGCGCGCTTCGGCGAAATTGTACGCCGCTTCCCGGACCGGCCGGCGGTGCAGACTGCGGGCTGCACACTTACTTACCGCGAGCTGAATGCACTGGCCAATACCGTGGGGCAGGCAGTTCAACAGGCCGCAGGCTCCGCAGCCACGATTGCCTTGTTGTTAGGGCACGATGCAAGCATGGTCGCGGGTCTGATAGGCGTGGTCAAAGCAGGCTGCAGCTATGTGCCTATAGACCCGGGCGCGCCGCCCGCGCGTATCCGGTCAATTCTCGAGGAAGCAGGTATTGCGGTGGTCGTGACCGATGCAGCACACCGTGATTTATTGCATGCAGCGGTCAACGGCTCACTTGCAGTGGTGGAAGTTCCTTTAAGGCCCGATGTGAATGCGGCAGAGCCGGCAAAATGGTCGATGCCGGATAACCTCGCCTATATTCTGTTTACCTCGGGCTCTACCGGAGTGCCGAAAGGTGTGCTGCAAAGTCAGCGTAACCTGTTGCATCACGCAAGGACCTACAGCAACTCGCTACATATCAGTGAGCAGGATCGCCTTACCATGTTTGCGAATTACTGCTTCGACGCTGCCGTAATGGATATCTTCGGCGCACTGTTGAATGGTGCTTGCCTGCACCCGCTGGAACTTAAACAGGAAGATTATCCCGGGCAGTTGCTCGACCTGATGGGCCTGACCGATATCAATTCCGAAGCAGAGCAGGGCTTTGGCGCGACGATCCTGCACTGTACGCCTACCGTATTTCGCTACCTGATGCGCCACAAAGTCTGCCGGCATGATTTGACAGGTATACGCGCGGTCGTGCTCGGCGGCGAAGAGGCGCTGGGCCGGGACTTTGGCCTGTTCAGGAAACATTTTGCACCGCCGACAATCTTTGTTAACGGTTTCGGACCCTCGGAATCGACGCTGGCTACCCAGTTCTTTGCCGATCACAACACTCGACTTGCCGGCGATGTTGTGCCAATCGGCAGACCGGTAGCCGGCACGGATATCCTGTTAATGGATGAGGCGGGTCAATCTGGTGGAATCAGCGGAGAAGTCGTTATTCGCAGCCGCTACGTCAGCACGGGTTACCTCAATCGAGATGACTTAAATAGCGAGAAGTTTGCTGCGGACGCCGCAGACCCGGAACTGCGAATATATCGAACAGGCGACAGGGCCCGTATGTTGCCGACCGGCGATCTTGCGTACACGGGCAGGCTCGATGCACAGGTTAAAGTTCGCGGGCACCGGGTAGAGCCTGGCGAAGTCGAAGCGACTCTTGCGCAACTCGACAAAATCGAGCGCAGCACGGTTGTGCTGCGCAGCGGGCCCGCGATTAATGGATCCGGCGGCGAGTCAAGGCTGGTTGCCTACGTCGTAGGTGATGTAAGCGAGGCCGATATGCGGCGGCACCTGAAAAGCGCCCTACCGGAATACATGCTGCCGGCCGCGTTCGTAAAGCTTGACGGGTTGCCGTTGAAGGCGAACGGTAAAGTTGATCGGAGCGCATTACCGGAACCGGAATGGGAGCGCGCGCTGGATATTCTGTATGTCGCCCCGAGAACGCCGACAGAAAAACAGTTAGCGGGGATATGGTCTGATGTGCTTGGCATACAGGAGGTCGGCGTACACGATGACTTTTTTGAACTGGGAGGGCATTCCTTGCTGGCAGCGCAACTCGTTTCCCGGGTGACCGATTCGCTGCAGGTGGGTTTGCCGTTGCGCAAGCTGTTTGATGCGCCAACTATCGCCGATATAGCGGAGCACGTGGAGACCTTACAGTGGGCGCTGCGGGGGATACGCGGTTGATGGTTTCGGGAGCGGCGTAGACCGTCTTCGGAAACCCGGCCGGCGACAGGCGGCAGAAGGAGCAGGGCTGCGGCTACCTGAATTAACAGGATCAGTAGAAATTTTTTTACCGGGACATCCTTGTCAGTGACCTAAACAACTCAGTAAGAGTCTTTTAGCAGGCGTAACAGGTATTCACCGTAACCATTTTTAGCCAGTGGCCTTGCCAGTTCTTCGAGCTGCGAGGAATCGATATAGCCCATGCGCCATGCGACTTCCTCCGGCGACGCTATCTTGAGGCCCTGTCGCTGTTCCACCGTGTGTACGAATTCGCTTGCCTGTAGCAACATTTCATGGGTGCCCGTGTCGAGCCATGCAAAGCCACGACCCAGTTTGCGCACGTTCAACATGCCCTGTTCGAGGTAGTGGCGGTTGACGTCTGTTATTTCCAGCTCGCCGCGCGCGGAAGGTTTGAGGTTTGCGGCGATGTCGCACACCTGGTTGTCGTAGAAATACATTCCCGTGACGGCCCATGGAGATTTGGCTTGCGCTGGTTTCTCCTCAATGCTTATAGCCTTGCCTTCTGCATCGAGTTCCACGACGCCGAAAGCGGATGGATTCATGACCTGGTAGCCGAGCACCGTCGCGCCGTCGTTGTTCGCCGTAATGCCCTGCAGGATATCGCTCAGGCCTCGGCCATAAAAAATGTTGTCTCCCAGTATCAGGCTGCTGGGCCCGTTACCCACAAAGTCGCGGCCGATTATGAACGCCTGCGCAAGGCCGCCGGGTTCCGGCTGGACAGCATATTGCAGGTCTATGCCCCACTGGCTGCCATCGCCAAGCAGTTCCTGAAACTGGGGCGCGTCATTGGGAGTTGTGATAACCAGTATCGTGCGTATGCCGGCCAGTATCATCGTCGACAGCGGGTAGTAGATCATCGGCTTGTCGTAAACCGGCAACATCTGTTTGCTGACCGTTCGGGTGACCGGGTACAACCGCGTACCGCTGCCGCCCGCAAGGATAATGCCTTTAATCATGCCTGCCTGTCTCCGGTGGTTCCCAGCCGTTCGAGTCGGTAGCTGCCGTCAAGGACCGCCTGCCACCAGTCGCGGTTCTCCAGGTACCATTCTACGGTGCGTGCAATGCCGCTGCTGAAACTCTGTTCCGGTCGCCAGTCAAGTTCCCGTGTGATCCTGGTTGTATCCATCGCGTAACGATAGTCGTGGCCGGGGCGGTCGTCCACGAACTCGATCAGCTTTTCATGCGGAGCATTGGCTGGCGAATGCTCGTCGAGCAATGCACATATGCTGCGCACGACCTCGAGATTTGTCAGCTCGCAATTTCCGCCGATATTGTAGGTTTCGCCGGCTATGCCACGGTCGAGAACACGCTCCAGGGCGCTGACATGATCGTCAACATACAGCCAGTCGCGAACGTTATCGCCCTTGCCGTAAACAGGTAGTGTTTCGCCGGCGAGTCCTTTCAGGATAATCAGCGGGACCAGTTTTTCCGGAAACTGGCGGGGCCCGTAATTGTTCGAACAGTTGGTTACGATGACCGGCAGTCCGTAGGTGCGGTGCCAGGCACGCGCAAGATGATCCGAACCGGCTTTCGAAGCGGAGTAAGGGGAACTGGGCTGGTACGGTGTAGTTTCCGTGAAAGCACCAGTGTCGCCCAGCGAGCCAAATACTTCGTCCGTAGATACATGTATGAAGCGAAAGGCTTCCCGGCCCGCCGCATCAAGCCCTTCCCAATGCTGGCGGGCTGCCTGCAGCAATGTAAACGTACCGACCAGATTGGTGTGCACGAAGTCGCCGGGTCCGTCTATAGACCGGTCCACATGTGATTCTGCCGCAAGGTGCAGCACCGCATCGGGTTTGAACTGCCCGAACACATCGAGTATCGCCTCCGCATCTGCAATATCGATACGGAGGTGCCTGTAGGAATCATATTCCGCTACGGCCGCGACTGAAGCCGGGTTGCCCGCGTAAGTGCAGGCATCAACGTTGAGAACCTCGCATCCCGGCACGGCGGCAAAGTGACGCACGACCGCCGAGCCTATGAAACCGAGGCCACCCGTAACGAGCAGTTTCATCAGGATTGATCCTCGTAGCTGAACGGCGTTTGGAAGCCGTTAAAGGCCTGCAGACCGACATCTTTGTCCGAGAGTACCGCGTCGCTGGCGGCGATCGGCCAATCTATGCCCAGATCCTGATCATTCCAGAGTATTCCGTCGTCATGTTCCGCGGAATAGGGGGCGGAGACTTTGTAGAGCACTGCAGTATCCGGTTCCAATGTGCAAAAACCGTGTGCGAAGCCCACCGGAACCCATAACTGCGCCCAGTTCTCTGCACTGAGTTCAGCACTTATATATTGTCCGTACCAGGGTGATCCACGGCGTAGGTCGACCACTACATCAAGTATCGCACCGCTTGTGACCTGTACCAGTTTCGCCTGCTCACAGGGTGGCGCCTGAAAATGCAGGCCCCGTACCGTGTTTACCGAAGCTGACAGAGAATAGTTCTCCTGGGCGATATCCAGGCTGATGCCCGCCTCCGCCATCGTGTCACGGCTGAAAATTTCTGAAAAGAAGCCGCGTTCGTCGCTAAAGCGAGCCGGCTCAAGAATCAGGACGTCAGGAATTTCGAGTGAGCGATATTGCATTTAAAGGCAGTGTGGTGGGTTTGGGCGCGAAGCACAGGGCCGGAGGATGAGACATTGTCGCTTTACCGCCAATCCGTGCTGGTTTTAAAATGAGTATGATCCTATTGTACTGATTCTAGCCCGATTCAGGCAGGCTTTGCCTGATCACTTTCCTGGTTACGTAACACATATGACCACATACAAAAATTACCGGGAAGTGTTATTGCTGACCATAGTTGGCGCTATCCTGGCGCTTACTTTATATGTGTACGTGCGTGCAGACAGTGAACTAAACCGTAAATACGATGTTCCGCTGGCGCCGCTCGAATTCCCGGAGGGTCCCGGGATTGTTGCAGAAGGCGAGCGCCTGGCCCGTATTCGCGGTTGTTTCTGGTGTCACGGGGCTTCGCTGGAAGGGCAAAAGTACTTCGCCGAGGCTGGCAAAGGCATTATCGCCGTGGCGCCTGATCTCACCCGTGTCGCGCGCGAATACTCGCGGGCAGAGATGGCCCGGACCGTGCGACACGGTGTGAAACCGGATGGCACCAGCCTGCAGCCGGCGATGCCTTCTTTTGCTTACTACAACATGAGTGACGCTGATGTGGCGGCGATTATCACTTATATAAGTAGCCTGCCCGAACAGGACGGATTCCAGGGTCGTTTCGAATTGTTGCCTATTGGTTGGGTGCGCTGGGTTCTGGGGCGGCTGCCCTCCAATGTTGCGGACCTTATTGACCATACGGCGCCACGACCGGATCCTGCACTGGCAGGCAGTCCGGAGAACCGGGGGCGTTACCTGGCTGAAAGTATTTGTACGGAATGCCATGGCGACAACGGCCGCGTACGGGTACCGGGCAGTCCTAATCTTGAGATTGCGGCCGCGTATACAAAAACCAATTTTATCAGGCTGATTCGCACCGGGATTCCGATGGGCGAGCGCGACATTGACTATCACATGGTGGATGCGTCCAAATACCGCTACACCCTGTTAACGGAAGCGGAGATTAGTGCGATGTATGCCTTTTTTCGTTCCCTGGTCCCGGGCACGCCGAACAAAGACTCACCCTGATCGCAGCCGGGCGCGCGTTATGCTTAAGGGCCATAAATGCAACAAAAGATTTTACTTAACAATAAGTTAAGATACATTCCGCTGGTGGTTTTGATATGCTGCTGCTCAGGCTGGACAAGAACCTCTCCTGATGTCACGCTCCATTCCCATTGTTGAACCGTGCCCCGGGGTATGCGGCTAAACCTATAAGAAACGAGAACATGGAAGAACACTGGAAAAAGATTATTGAAGCGATCGGTGAGGACCCGAACAGGGAGGGTCTGGTCAAGACACCGGAAAGGGCTGCCAAGGCATTTAAATTTCTGACGCGAGGCTATCGGCAGAATATCGATGACCTGGTAAACAATGCCATTTTCACCTCGGATACTGACGAGATGGTAATCGTCAGGAATATCGAACTCTATTCGATGTGCGAGCATCACATGCTGCCGTTCATTGGTAAGGCGCATGTCGCGTACCTGCCCCAGGGTAAAGTGATTGGCCTGTCGAAAATCGCCCGTATTGTTGATTTATTTGCACGCCGGCTACAGATACAGGAAGTGCTGACCAAGCAGATTGCAGATTGCGTAAACGATGCAATTGATGCAAAAGGAGTTGGGGTAGTGATCGAGGCACAGCACATGTGCATGATGATGCGCGGTGTCGAGAAACAGAACTCGGTTATGACTACATCCTGCATGCTGGGTAGCTTCAGGGATCAGCTCGAAACCCGTGAAGAGTTTCTGCGTTTGTTGAAACCCTGACGACCATATCAGCTATATTGAAAAACTCGGCATTGCCGGGTTTTTTTATGCCCGCTTAAAGGCAGCTAAAATGACCCGATGGCAGCGACCAGTTTCTCCATATCTTCCGGCTGATGAGCCGCCGCAATAAAGCAGGCTTCCCAGGGGCTGGGGGGCAGATAGATACCGGCTTCCAGCAAATGTGAGTAAAAATCGGGGAAGCGTTCTGTGACCGTATTATCGAAACAAGCGGGGCTTCGAGGTGGCGCCTCACCTGAAACCGATGACCCGGGCCACAACCAGAACACCGAATCTACCCGGGTGATGTTTATGCCGTCGATACCGGCAATACCCCGTTCGAGTTGCACGCCCAGTTGCTCAAGGTAGTTGTAAACACTTCCGTCCTGCAGCTGCAACAGCGTCGCAAGCCCGGCGCGCATGGCGACCGGATTTGCGCTGAGTGTTCCTGCCTGGTAGACATCGCCCTCGGGGGCGATATGTTGCATCAGTTCAGCGCGCCCCGCATAGGCACCGACCGGAAACCCGCCACCGATTATCTTTCCCCAGGTGACGATGTCGGGTTCGATTGTGAAGCGCTCTGCGCAGCCGCCAAATCCTGTACGAAAGCCACTGATAACTTCATCGAAAATTAACTGGGTGCCGTGCTGACGGCACAGAGAAGCAAGTTCGCCCAGGAACTCACCAGTCTGTGGCAACAAGCCGTGATTGGCAGGCATGGGCTCAATAATGGCCGCTGCCAGTTCATGCCCATACAGGTCGAATGCGGTATGTAACTCGTCAACATCGTTAAGCGGGGCGACAAGGGTGTCAACGGCCACGCCCGGTGTGATACCGGCGCTGCTTGCGGTACCGGCCAGCCCTGATCCGGCTTCAATCAGCATCGCGTCCGTGTGGCCGTGATAACAACCCGCGAACTTGAGTATGCGATTGCGACCGGTTACCGCCCGGGCCAGCCTTAATGCCGACATAACGGCCTCGGTCCCGGAATTAACAAAGCGGATTTTCTCGGCCCACGGAATTCCTGCCCTGGTCAACTCCGCCAGTTCTGTTGACCAGGGTTCTGCCGTGCCATAGCTCCAGCCATCGTCGAGTGCCGCATGCGCGGCTGCCGCGACCGCCGGATCGTTGTGGCCGAGTATCAACGGGCCGAATGCCATGCAGAAGTCGGTGTACGTGTTGCCGTCGACATCCGTCAGGGTTGAGCCTTCCGCTGAGCGGATAAAAAGAGGGCTGCCGCCGGTTTGTCCGAATGCCCTCACCGGCGAGTGGACGCCGCCCGGGCTCACGGCCAGTGCGCGGCTGTAAAGTTCGCTTGATCGCTCAGCGGCTTTATTCACTGCTGAGCCAGTCGTGTGCATGGCGCGCATCGTAGCTGATGATCATGGCTGCGCCCGCGCGAAGAAACGCAGTCCAGGCTTCCGCATTTATTCTTTCGCGCCGGGCGAGTCCGGCCTGCGTCAGCAATTCCAGCGCGGCCGACTCGCCACTGGTTTGGTATACGGCCCATGGTTTTGCAATCCGGGCAGACAAATCAGCGAGAACATCGAGATACGGCATGCCGGGTTTGACCATCAGTATGTCGGCACCTTCTTCCGCGTCACGTTGTGAACTGAGGAATGCATCACTCGGTCGCGCAGGGTCGATCTGGTAGCTGGCACGGTCGGTTAGTTTGATGTTGTCCCCGGGCGCTGAATCCGCAGCAACCCGAAACGGCCCGTAGAAGCCCGAATGGAATTTGGCCGAGTAACTCATGATCAGGGTCCTGTCGAGGCCGGCATTGTCGAGTTGTGTGCGAATGGCTGCCACGCGACCATCCATCATGTCGCTCGGCGCGACGCAATCGGCCCCCGCCTGTGCGTACTGCAGGGCTGCTGTAGCCAGTGCGGCCACACTGTCCTCGTTATCGACGTAGTCTCCTTGTTCATTGACGATTCCGCAGTGACCATGCGTCGTTGACGAACACAGGCAAACATCGGCTGCAAGCCACACATCGTCGCTGAATTCCTGGCGGACCCGGGCAATTTGTGCGGCTGTAAAGCTGTGATCAAAGTTTGCTGTCGTTTTTTCGGCCGGGACACCGAAGAGCAGGAACTTGCTCACCCCCTTTTGAAGATCAGCCCTGACCTGCTGAACAAGCGACTCCGGCGTGTCGCGCCATACATCATTTAGCCCTGGCACAGCTTCTCGCTCGCTCAGCGACTCGACAACAAACAAGGGCTGTATGAACTGGCCGACAACCGGGCGGATCTCGCGAGTCAATTCGCGTATCGCCGGGTTGAGCCGGGTTCGGCGCAGGCTCAGGCCAGCCATTGCTGCCATTCCTTGCGGGATGCAAAAGCCTGCACGTTGTCGAGCCCCGCCTCGCGCAGGGCGGTGAGTGTTTTACCCGGGCCGCATGCGTGGTGAGCAGTCTCGGGTAAGCATGGTTTCAGGCTTTGGTACTGGCGCACGCTCGACCAGTAAAAATGTGTGCAGTTAACGAGTTGCTCATCCAATTCGTCGGACACTATGCTGTCGATCACCGATTCATAAGTCGCGAGTGCATTCCGGGTGCCACTGCCCTGCCACCCGTCAATTGCATCGGCGTGCGTCAGTGCCGTCCATTCATTCAGTTCCGGTAAAGCAAGCACCGGGCAGGACAGCGTGGCTTTGATCGATTCAAAACCGAGGTTATCCGCACAGCCTTCGACCCATAGCCCCTGTCGTGCCATTTGCAGCCAGCTTGCTACACCGCTGGTCCAGCAACGTACGTCCGGGTTCAGCTTACGGCTGTCCAGCGCATGCCAGTGTGCGGCAAACACCGCGCCCGTTTCAGGCAGCGCCGTACTTAATTTCCTGCGTTGTGTATACCGACGCCAGTCGTCATCACTCCATGCCTTAACGCTTCCGGTGCCGGGCTGCGCGTGTGCGCTGCTTTCGGCGACCGCGATCAACCGGCCGTCTTCCGGGGATGCACGGCCGCGTAACAAGGTAACGAGACCCAGGGCGGGAAGGAAACTACTGGTAGAACCAACCCCTGTTTCAATTCCTTTAGCGTGACGTTCAATTGTATCGACCTCGGCCGCAACGAGAGCAGCACTGCCGGGGTCATGCAGCTTGCCGAGTAGTTGCCGGGTACGCTCATCATCCGCGCGACACTCCACCGCCAGCGCGCCCTGGCCCGCTGCCGTCGGGCATTCGCTGAGCGGCAGCACCATCCACATCGCATCAGCAAGCAAAGGTGCAATGGCGGCATGGCCGTCAGCATCCTGCCAAAGGCGAGCAAGGCCGGCGAGCGCAAGCACTACACCATCGAGGCCTTCGTTTCCGGCATCGATGCGTGCCAGTCGTTCATGCACGGGCCCGCGCAACGCGTGAAATTCGATTGCGACAGATTTGCCATCGTTTGGCAATGCGCGCGGCAGGAAGTCACCGATATTGATTTGCCTGCGCAGCGACGATGAGCCGATGCGCACTGTTTCGCCCCGTTCGAGTTTGTCGCGCACATCTGCACTAAACAAAACGGCATCGCGTGGATTTTCCCGTGGGGGAATTGCCGCAAGTGCTATGTCGGCAGGCCTGTCGGGTCCCAGGTCTTTATAAGAATGCACACAGAAGTCGACGTCGCCGCCACGCAGCGCCTCATCAAGTTCTGCTGCGAAGAATCCGGGATCATTTACCCGGGTGAGGGGGGTGTGCCGATCACGATCACCTCGGGTGCAAACATTGACCAGTTCGACTCCAAGCTCCGGGTAACGCCGTTCAAGCGCGCGTGCAACCAGCCTGCTTTGGGCGATGGCCAGCAGCGATGGCCGCGTTCCCAGCCGTAGATTCATTCGCTTGCTCATGCTCGGGCACCCTGGGCCAGCGCTTCCGGTAAGGTCCTGTGCAAAGCTTCGCTTGCCAACCCGGCCGCACGTTGTTCGCAGGCCTTGCGGGCCCGGGTTATTTGCGCCGAGCGCAGTGACGACTGGGCGCGACGCAGGTCGAAGATATCGTCGAGGTCGCTAAATTGAAACTGGTGTGCCGGGTCCGACCAGATACCTTGTGCAGCTCGTCGCCGGCCGAGATGCACAACGTGTTCGACCCGCTTGCCTGCAAGATTTGCCCAGCTTCGATCATTCTCTGAATCGGCCGGTGTCGTAATGATGATATGTGTTGCCCAGTCGGCTGCAGCCTCGGCTGATCCGGGAGCAAAGCTGATTTGCGCGGGCATGGGTTCTCTGCGGCTGTTGCGATGGTTCCACAGCGCCGTTGTGTATTCCCTAAACAGGGGTTGTACCGAGCGCGCCAGTTTACCCTGACCTATGAAGAGGATCCGGGCGCGCTTGTGCGGTTGCATCAGTTTTCGTACCAATGAGCCGTAAGAAGATCCACCGATACCCTGCAGGTAGTCGCGCCGGATGAGTCGGCTGTCCCTGAACAGGCGATGCATGTAGCTCGTAAGTGCGCAGACGTGTTCCGCATCGACGGTCGCCCGCCAGGCATTCCAGCCGCCACGAAACTGGCCGAGGATATTGCTCTCACCCGGAATGGAGCTGTTCAGCCCGGCTGCGGTCTGCAGCAGGAAACTATACGCGTGCTGCCCGCTCAACCGGTCGGCCAGGTCCCTACCGGGTAATTCCGGGGGAAAGGCGGGTGCCGCCACAACCATAAGCTGACGCAGGCAGGTATCCAGAAAAAAGCCCTGCGCCTGCATCACTGCCAGCGAATCAGCATCGAGTCCCTGGCCAGCCGCATTCTTCAGGCGGTGCAGCACCAGCAGCTTATTTTTATTATCTGTTTCCATCGCATGTCTGCTACGCATTAACGTCTGTTTCCAGCAGCCGCAGGCAGCCAGTTGTCCGCCGCCCTTTCGTCGGACAATTCATCAGCAAGTTCTGTTGCGAGGTGATCGACCGCAAGGGTTACTACTTCTCCGACTATTACCAGGCCGGGGCCCGCTACATCCGCTTCCTTAACCCGTTTCGCTAACGTTGTCAGTGTACCCCGTATGCAGCGCTGCTGACCCGTCGTGCCGTTCGCGATCAGGAGCGCCGGTAAGCCATGCCGCCTTCCGGCTGCAAGCATATTCGTACAGATAGCTTCCAACCGGTCGAGGCCCATGTAAAACACAACGGTTTGCCCATCGCGCCCCAGGGTTTCCCAATGTGGTTCTGCATCATCGCTTGTGTGTGCTGTTGCAAATACGACCGAGCGGGCAACACCGCGATGGGTAAGCGGCACCCCGGCCGCCGCGGCACAACCACCTGCGGCTGTGATTCCCGGCACAACCTGCCAGGAAAGTCCGGCTGCTTCCAGCGCTTCTGTTTCTTCGCCACCGCGGCCGAATATGAACGGGTCGCCACCTTTTAAACGACAAACCCGCTTACCTTCCTGTACGAATTGAACGAGCAGGTCATTAATTTGCTGCTGGCTTATCGATTCCTTTCTACCCTGTTTGCCGACCGGGATAAGCTCTGCATCCCTGCGGGCATATTCCAGTATCTTTGCCGATACCAGCCGGTCATACAAAACCACATCGGCGGCGCCAAGCAGACGCACAGCCTTCAGCGTCAGCAATTCAGGATCACCCGGGCCTGCGCCAACAATCCAGGCCTCTCCGTGCACGGGCGGTGATCCCGCCAGGCTTCGTCGCATAGTCTCCGTTGCGCGGTCCAGGTTACCGGCGAGCACGTCCTGCGCAAGTGGTCCGGCCAGCATGTCCTGCCAGAAGTGCCGACGGCTGGCGGAATCCATGAAGTGCTGTTTGACGGTCGCGCGCCACTCACCGGCGAAATGTACCAGCCGGGCTATCGAGTGTGGCAGCAGGTTTTCGATTTGCTGACGTACGCGGGTTGCAAGTACCGGCGACTCGCCACCGGTGGATACAGCAACGAGCAGGGGGGAACGATCGACAACAGCGGGCACAATAGCAGTGGACAGTTTGCGGTCATCCACGACATTACAAAAACGTTTCGCTGCCACTGCCGCCTTTGCAATTTCTGTATTAACTGCAGGGTCATCGGTGGCGGCAATTATCAGCACGTGGTCTGCAATCGCAGAACTGTCGAACGGCTCGTGCCGGAGCCTGACCTGGTTGTCAGCGGCCAGCGCTTCCAGTTCGGGTATGAAGCTGGTGGCCACCACCTCAACCGCAGCTCCCGCCCGAAGTAGCTGACACACTTTGCGCAGCCCCACCTGGCCACCGCCCGCCACGAGGCAGGATGTGCCGGTCAAGCGGGCAAATAGCGGGAAGTAGTCCATCTTGCTCCAGTTTTACCTAGGGGCGCGTAGAGTCGCACATCGCAAGCCTTTAAAAAATAATATCTTTTTCTGCACTTATACCGCCTGGCTATAAACCTCTATTACCCGGACACGTTGTTTGACAGCCCATGTAACAAATGGTTATATGGCGTCCCTTGCTGGCCTGCAGCCTTTTTTCCAAGCTTAAACATGACTTTACAGCAACTCAGATACCTGCTGGGCATCGCGGATAGCGGCCTGAATATTACGGCTGCTGCAGAGCGGCTGTATACGAGTCAGCCCGGAATCAGCAAGCAGCTGAAACTGCTGGAGCAGGAGCTCGGTATCCAGCTTTTCACACGCAAGGGCAAGAGCCTGGCGTCGATAACCCCGGCTGGTCACGAGGTCATCGCGCGCGCCAGGCGCATACTGCGCGAAGTCGAAAATATCCGCAGCCTCGCGAGCGATCTTTCCGAGGAGCAGGAGGGCACACTTTCCATCGCGACGACCCATACACAGGCGCGTTATGTGTTGCCCGACGTTATCCAGGAGTTTCGTAACCGCTACCCTAAAGTTAACCTCGAATTGCACCAGGGGACATCCGAACAAATTGCCGAACTGGTCGCCGCCAACCGGGTCGATTTTGCGATCGCCACCGGCGCGTACGACCTGTTCCCCGACCTGGCCCTGCTGCCCTGTTACGACTGGGATCGAATAGTCCTGGTACCGAAAGACCATGAACTGGCCAACAGCAGGGAACCCCTCTCACTCGACAGGCTGGCGCAGTATCCACTGGTCACCTATGTATTCAGCCTGACGGGCGAATCGTCATTCAAAAAGGCATTTGCGGAGCAGGGGCTGGAACCGGATGTTGTTTTTACGGCACGTGATGCCGATATCATTAAGACTTACGTTCGCATGGGCATGGGTGTCGGAGTCGTGGCTGCTATGGCATGGGAATGCCAGGATAAGAACGACCTTGTCGCGCTTGATGCGGTCGGACTGTTTCCGCGTGTAACAACCTGGATAGGTTTCCGGCGCGACAGTGTGCTGCGCGGCTACATGGTCGATTTCGCGTCACTGTTTGCACCGCACCTGCTACCCGAACTGACGCAGAGGGCTGCCAGCCTGGAGTCCCAGGCCGAGGTTGATGCGCTGTTCGAGAAAACCCCACTGCCCCTGCGCGGTGGTTGCGAAGACGAATTCGGGTCGGCTGCCTGATCCTTCCGGCAGTCCTGCCGTTCCGATAACGAAGTATTTTCCAGGTTCGGGTCAGACCGTGGACAGGTCTATGTCGTGCAGTCCGCATTCGCGGGTCAGGCCGAAAAAGCGGGTCTCTTCGGCGGAGTCGACATCATTCAGTGACTTTGTCGTATGCACATCCCCGATAGAAACGTAACCCTGTTCCCAGAGCGGGTGATAGGGAAGATTGTGTTTCTTAAGGTAGCTGTATATGTCGCGGTCGCCCCAGTCGGCTATGGCATGAACCTTCCAGCGCTCACCGCGCGACCAGTTAAGGAAAGGCACATCGGCGCGTGATATCGACTGGTCGCGGCGCAGGCCGGCAAACCAGGTGCTGACATTCAGTTCGCGCAGCGCACGTTCCATGGGCTCAATTTTATTTTCCCGGTTGTACGCGGCGATACCTTCAAGGCCCTGGTTCCAGCGCTCGCCATAACGGGTTTCCTGCCATGCCGGGCTGGTTTTGCCGCGGTACACCTCGAGGTTCAGTTTGAGTCGCTCGGTCAGTTCATCGATGAACTGATAGGTCTCGGGAAACAGGTAGCCTGTATCGACGACGATCACGGGGATATCGGGTTGCTGGTTTACAACCATGTGCAATGAAACCGCCGCCTGGGCACCAAAGCTGGAGCTGAGCACGTGCCGGCCGGGCAGATTGTGTAGCGCCCATTCAACCCGTTCTTCAGCAGGTAATGTGGCAAACAATTCATTGCAGTGGGCAATCGCAGCCTTGCGTGACTGCTCCTCGTCGAGCGTGAGGGCAGCCGCATCCGCGGGGCCCGGCTCAAAAACCGCGGCGAAGTCTGAATCTTTTGGCGCCAGTCCGTGCATTGCCTGTTCCGATGAAAACCACTGTGTTGGTTTCGGGATGCTTAAGGTATAGACCTTCAGCGGGGCTGTGAACGTAATTGTTGTTATCGCGCTATAACCTAAAATTATATCCGGCAAATACACTATAAGATATTGATATATAAGGTCAATATACCCCACAAGGCTGCCTGTGAAAGGTGTCACAAAACAGGCTTTTTGGCGCCACCGACGCGGCCGGGCAGCGCATTAGGGTTAGCTGTTGCGCGCATTCGGGACTGCGTTTTGAGCCCGCCAGCGACAGGATTTTCGCTATAATTGCCGGCCTTGAAAAAGCGGTTCACCGGTATCTTCCTGGCGGGCCATACATAGCAAAATCGATGGCCGAAACCTTAAAACTAATTTACTCCGCTGCGAAGGTGCGACTGGGGTTCCTGATTATGCTTTGCGCGCTCGCAGGCTTTGCGATGACGCCCGGCGAGAACCTGAGAAGTTGGCAGGTGCTGGTGCTTGGCATAACAGTACTGCTCGCATCAGCCAGCGTGGGCGCATTTAACCAGCTTTACGAGCGTGACATAGACTCGCAAATGCATCGTACGAAAATGCGGCCATTCGTTACCGGGCGTTTCTCCGCAAACGCTTACTGGCTGAGCGCAATCATACTGATTTCGATGCTGGCGATCCTGGCCCTGGCAATGGCCACGAATGTGATGGCGGCTTTTTACCTGTTCCTTGGCGCATTTTGTTATGGCATCGTTTACACGGTATGGCTGAAGCGGCGCACCGTCTGGAATGTTGTGATCGGCGGACTGGCGGGTAGCTTTGCGGTGCTTGCCGGTGCCGCAGCAGTGGACGTCAATATTGTGCCGGCCGCATGGATTATGGCGGCGGTTCTGTTTCTGTGGACGCCACCACATTTCTGGGCGTTGGCCATTGCGTGCCGCAGCGATTACGAAAAGGCCGGCGTGCCCATGTTACCGGTAGTCGTCGAAGATCACGTGGCAACCTGGACCATTCTTGCGCATGTTGTCGCGCTGGTGGTGTTGTCACTGGTGCCGGTTATTTACGGCATGGGCTGGATTTATTTGCTGGGCGCCGCGTCGGGCGGCATCTATTTCCTGCGCGAAACGATCCGGTTACACAACAAGCCCACTATTCCACAATCCTGGCAAACTTTTGCTGCATCAATTGTGCAACTGGGGTTGTTGCTCGTAGGCGCAATAGTCGACCGGATCCTGCTGGGCTAGGCTTGCACTTCTAATCTCTGTCGCAGACCAGGATCTTTCTGGCCGTAATCGAGCCGATCAGCAGTTTCCTGCCCCAGGTCGAACCGCCACTGCCCGACGTGATTTCCGTGCCCTTGTTGAGGTAAATCTCTTCGACTGCGGCGTCTGCCGAGTTTGGGTCCACGCGTAAAATCTGGGTTGGCGCATTGCTGCCTATGATGAAATGCATCACCAGCGCGGTCAGGTTCGAATGTGCCCCGATCCAGAGTGAACCATCCTCGGCCACGTCTATGTTATCGGGTGAAGTGGGCAGCGCTATGTTACGAACATCCGCAATGCCACCGTCGGCGCCACGCGTGATCACCCGGATATTTTTCGCATTGGTTTCGGCTACGTAAAGCGTGCCGTTATCAGCCGAGCGGTTGATGCCACCGCCCGATTTAATGTCTTCCGCAAGAACCGTGTAGTCGTTACCATCAAAATAGACCAGCAGCGTATCGGTGATGCCCGTCCCCCGGCCTGTGTCTTGCGCGACATAGAATTCCCGTGCTCCGACGGCGACCAGGTCGTTGGGTCGGGTGATCAGTGGGCTGCTGAAAGTCTCGGCATGCTTAAACTCTCCCGGCGACTGTTCGACGAAACGTTCGATATGTTCCACGTCGACGCCGCGGTTCTCCGGGTGGTTAATGACAATGAGGTGCCGCTGCCCGGCTTCATCGATAAAAAGACTGAGGCCGTGGGGATGGAATCCCGCGGGAGGATCGAGCAGCGCGTTAACGGCCTTTAGTTCCGGCGTATTCAGGTCCAGGCGCATGACCTGGCCGGGTGCGGCTTTTTTGCCGCTGGCAATCGCTTGCCTGTCCAGTATCGACATATACGCGAACCCTCGTTCGCGGTCGACCTGGTTGTCTTCGGCGCTGCCCGGCAGGGGAAGCGTGGTGCAGGTCCCGGCAAAGTGCTCATCTATGTCTTTATTGACGGCGTTGTACAGAAAAATTCCGCCGCCGGCGCAGATGATGACAATGATGGCGAGTAATCCGAGTAATGCCTTTTTTATCATGATGGTGATTCCTGCCCTCGAGTCTGATTAATGCCCGGCAGCGAATAGTAACCTGTGCCGCTGTGCAGATTACATGTTCCATGCCGGTACCGCACTATGGACGGCCCGCGCACTGGTATCGGGCAGGGGAGCCGCCGCCAGATTGTTTGCAGGTTGAACGTGTGACGGCTGCCTGATTGTGCGAGCGCGCCGCTTCCCTGAGCATACGTTACAGGCACCGCTTTCGGGGTGCCATTTTCTAGGCTACGTGTAAATGAGCGAACCAAGCGCAACCATGCCAGGTACACCCGATGAAGGCATCCGCTTCGGACCCAAACGGCTCAACCTGTGGTTGGCGCCCGGCGTTTCGCGCCTGAATGTATCGACCCTCCTGTTCGGCTCATTCTTTGGCATCGTGATGATGGCTTTCGTCAATGCGTGCCAGCCGTTCCTGTTTGAAGAGGTTTTCAAGCTGCCCCAGAACGAGCAGGGGCCGTTGGCCGGCAACCTGACCTTTGTGTCAGAAATTATGGTGATAGTAACCATTGGTTTGATTGGCGCATTGTCGGACAAGATCGGCCGCAAGCCCCTCTATGTTGCGGCTTTCCTCATATTCACGATTGGGTATTTTCTTTACCCGCTGGCGCAGAACCCGGATGAACTCATCCTTTATCGCGCCTTTTTCGCGATCGGTCTCGCCTGCAATACGGCGATGTTGCCCTCGGTAGCGAATGATTACCCGGTGGAGAAATCACGCGGCAAGATGCTCTCGGTTTGCTTTACTCTGAATGCGCTTGGGTTCCTGCTCATAATGACGCCCCTGCGGAGTTTGCTGGGGGTATTTACCGAAATAGCGGACGGCGATGCGGTAAGGACGGCCCAGATGTGGATCTGGACGGCATCCGGCATTTGCATGGTTGTTGCGACGGTTCTTGCCCTCGGCCTCAAACCTGGCGCGCCGGCACAGCTCGAAAAACGCGAACCGATGTTTTCCACGGTGAAGATTGGCATCAGGGCTGCAAAAAGAGTCCGGGTCGCGCTCGCTTATGCATCGGCAGTCGTCGCTCGCGGCGACATGGCTGTGCTTAGCACTTTTTTTGTACTCTGGCTCACCCAGGAGGGAGTCAAATCCGGGATGACAACTGCCGACGCCAGCGCAAGGGGGATATTTTTCTATATTCTTATTCAACTGTTTGCGCTGTGCTGGCTACCGGTGCTGGGCTTTATCCTGGATCGCATTGACCGGGTTGCCGGTGTTGCACTGGCCATGATTCTTGCCGGCGGGGGGTATTTTTCCCTGTTCTTTTTCGCAGACCCGCTCGGCAACTCTATGTATTTTTGCGCGGTGTTAGTGGGCATGGGAGAGATATCAGCCAACCTCGCAACACTGACGTTGATAGGAACTGAAGCGCCGGTGAAGGGCAGGGGTGCCGTTATCGGTTTGTTCAGCCTGTTCGGTGCGATCGGTATTCTGCTTATCGCCAAGGTCGGTGGATATCTGTCGGGAATTTATGGGCCGGCTGCCCCGTTCATCCTGGTGGCTGCGGCCAACATGATAGTGCTTGTGTTGTGTATCCTGGTGCTCAAATTTGACCCGAAATCAAGTACGCCCACAGGCGGAATGCAGGATGCTTTAACCGGCTGAGCACAACGAACCGGCACCGCTGGCCGGACGTTTGCGTCATCGTATTCAGCCTCCAAGCCGCTAGTCGGATGGGCCACCAGTTTAACCGCGTATTCGGCCTGAGTCCCTTTATCTTTGCGACGTCGCGGCATTTTTAGGCTGCGCCGTAGAAAAAGCAGAAAAAAGAACGGAGGAGTGGCATGTCCACCCATTTCGGGGACCGGCCGATGTACATCGGCGGGGAATTCACAGAAAGCGACAGTGGCGAGTGGATGGATTCGGTTAATCCGGCCACGGGCGAAGTGCATGGCAGGGTGCCGGCAGGCACGGTGTCCGATGTTGATCGCGCCGTCAGGGCAGCCGCTGCCGCACAACCGGAATGGGGTGCAAAGTCGGTCTGGGAGCGCGGCGATTTGCTGCGCAAGTTAACGGCTGAAATGAAGCGGCGGGCTGACGATGTGCTGCCAATGGAAGCTGCCGACACCGGCAATACGATTGCCAGCCTTGGCGGTGACATCGTGCTCGCTTCGGGCTACATGAATTTTGTCGCAGGCCTGGGCATCGAAATTAAAGGTGAAAGTGTGCCCGCAACCGCCGAGCACATTCACTTCACCATGCGCCAGCCCTACGGTGTGGTCGGGCGCATTGTGCCTTTCAATCATCCTTTCCTGTTTGCAGGTGCGCACCTTAGCGCGCCCCTGCTTGCCGGTAACTGCGTCATTTTGAAATCACCGGACCAGAGTCCGTTGTCGGCATCGATCATGGCGGAAATCTGCCACAAGGTTTTGCCGCCTGGCGTGGCTAATTTTGTTTCGGGTGAAGGTATTGTTGTCGGCGATGCGATTGTTCGCCATCCGCAGGTACCGCGTATCGGCTTCACCGGCTCGGTGCCAACCGGGCTTGCCATTCAGCGTTCCGCGGCTGAAGTTGCCGTAAAGCATATTTCACTTGAGCTCGGCGGCAAGAATCCCTTTATTGCGTTTCCTGATGCCGATCCGAAGGCGGTCGCGAATGCGGCAGTGGCGGGTATGAATTTTGCCTGGTCGGGTCAGTCCTGCGGTTCGACCAGCCGGCTGATGCTGCATGAGTCTATTTACGACCAGGTTGTCGAAGATATCGAGGCCCAGGTCAGCGCTATAAAGGTAGGCGATCCGCTCGACCATAACTCGGGCATGGGGCCGGTCAATTCCGAGAAGCACTATCAGCACGTGACGGGATTAATAGAGTCAGCCAAACAGGAAGGCGCAAGACTGGTTACCGGCGGCAGCCGGCCGGAGGGCAAGGAGTTCGAGAAAGGATTCTGGGTTCGGCCGACCGTCTTTGCCGATGTCACGATGGATATGCGTGTCGCGCGTGAAGAAGTGTTCGGGCCCGTGCTCTCCATACTGAAATGGAGTGATCGCGAGGAAGTTATCGCGATGGCGAATGACCTGGACATGGGCCTGACAGCAGCCGTCTGGACAAACGATATCAAGACCGCGATGGATACTGTGCGGCGGGTGGAATCCGGTTGCATCTGGATCAATGGTGCGGGTCGGCACTACATGGGCACGGGTTTCGCGGGCTGGAAAAACAGCGGGCTGGGGCGCGAGGAATGCCTGGAAGAGGTGCTCAGCTATACGCGATCGAAGTCGATACATATCATCATGTAATAAGGCTCATCTACACCCATCAGGGCATAATGCGGTAGCGCAAACGGAGACTTGGACACATGTCAGATCAGATTACGCCGGACGCAGGCGGGCAGCAAAAAAGCGAAAGCCTATGGTTTCTTGAACTTGCGCCGGGCGTATCGAAGCTCAACGCGATAACCTTTTTATATGCATCTTTTGCAATGATCGGCCTGCTGACCTTCGTGTCGACCGGCACGGCACAGGTACTCAAGGCCATGGGGATTCCCATTGAGCAGATGGGTGATGCGTCTAAAGACCTGGTCATCATTTCCGAGATCGTCCAGGTCATCGTGTTCTTTATCGCGGGCATAGCAGCTGACCGCATTGGCCGGCGAGAAGTGCTTTCCGTCGGTGTCATCATCATGGGCATCGGCTACTTGCTGTATCCTTTTGCCACCAGTTTGAACGAGCTGCTGGTATACAGGGCCATCTACGCCTTCGGCCTGGGCATGGGTGCCGGCATGGTTGGCACCCTGATCGCCGATTACTCGGGTGATCGTACACGCAGCATGTTCGTCGCGGTGGGCGGCATTTTCAACGGCCTGGGCGTCGTCATTATCACCGCCGTAATAGCCACCCTCCTCGCACCATATCTGGTAAGCAGGGGCTATGACCCACTGACCGCAAGCAAGATTACGCACTTCGTCATCGCCGGCATATGCTTTGCTTCAGGTATTATTTTTTACCTCGGCCTAAAAGCGGGTACTCCGGGCACCAAGGAAGAACGGCCGCCAATTTCGGAACTGATCACAAGCGGGATAAGCGAGGGCATAAAAAACCCACGTATAGCACTGTCCTACTGCTGCGCATTTGTCGCGCGCAGTGACCAGGTCATACTCGGCACATTTACCGTGTTGTGGGGCGCGACCGTGGCGATGAAATACCACGGTCTGGACTTCGCGACGGCTTCCGGCAAGGGCGCAGCAATATTCGCGGTGACCGGCGGCGCTTCGCTCCTGTACTTGCCGATACTCGGCTTCATGCTGCGCAAGTTAAATCGTGTAACTGCCGTCATCATCTGTATGGCGTCTGCGGCGGTTGGGTACGGGGCCACCTATTTCATCGACGAAGCGACGATGATAAAAACCGACGGTTTCCCGCTCAGCACACAGGCAATATTCGTGTTCGTGTTACTGGGCCTGGGCCAGATCAGTGCATTTCTCGGCGCCACGCTCCTCGTCAGCGCCGAGGCGCCGAAACTGAAGCGCGGTTCGGTCGTGGGCATGTTCAATACCTTCGGTGCAATCGGCATATTTATTGCGGTTTATTTCGGTGGCAAGGCCTTCGATTCCATAGGCGGTTACGCGCCGTTTGTGCTGCTGGGCGCGTTCAACGGGATTGTTGCCTTACTGGCAGTCGTCTGCCGAATTTACTCACCTGGCGGTAAACCGGGCGATGAATCAGCGGTAGTTGCCCACTAGGGTAGGGCAAATGCATAAGCTGCCCCGTATTCATCGCGTCGCCTGGCAGGTGTTGTGGCTCGTTCCCTTGATCGCCTTCAGCGGAATCACCCTGGCAAGTGATGTTATTTTCGATTCCACGAGTATTCTGGTCGACGGCGATCGCGAATTGCCTCTGCGCGTCGCGTATGCTGCCGGCAATGAGCCGTCTCCGGTCATCATTCTGTCGCACGGCACCTTTTCGGCTGGTACCAGGTATGACCCGGTAGCACAGCACTGGGCCGCAAACGGTTACATCGTCATCTTGCCGAGTCATCGCGATGCCAACTACGCAGAAACGCCTAAAAGTGAAGCGCATATGCTGGAAATCATCGACAGCCGTGCACGTGATGTCATTGCGATTGCAGATCAGCTGAACGGTATCGCGGAAAAACTGCCCGGCATAAAAAATCGTATGGATGCAACCCGACTGGTATCAGCCGGTCATTCGGTCGGTACCCAGACAGCCTTGCTGATGACCGGTTTGAGAATCCGTAATCCGCAGACAGGTAAAATAAAGGATGTCGACGAGAATCGTTTCAGCGCAACGGTGCTGTTGAGCGATCCCGGCAAGATGGCGTTGATGCCGGAGGACTTGTGGCTGGGGGGTTCACGCCCGGTGTTCATGGCGACGGGCCCTGAAGACTACGGGCTCATGGGTGACGGCAGGCGGCCGGCAACCTATCAGAACGAGGTGCTCGAACCCGAATCACCGGTTCGGGGCAAGCACTACTTGCTGTCTGTCGACGGACTCGATCACCAGTTCGGTGGGTTAATTCACCGGCAAAAAGCCGACGGCACGCCGGATTACGAAGCGATGGAAGTGTTCCTCGAGCTGTCGACCGCCTTTCTCGATTTCTACCTGCGCGATGACGAAAGTGCGGCAAAATTACTTGAACCGCGCACGGTCAACGACCGTGCAACACTAAGCATTCAATAGCGCTTTCGCGGCGATAAACAGTAGCGCTTTCGCGGCGATAGACAATAGCGGTCAGGCCGCTACGTCAAAACCGGCATCTTCAATCGTGTCACGAATTGCACTTTCCTGTATAACCGCCGGATTAAAGTCAACGGTTACCGTCGCACTGTCCAGGTCGGCACTGGCTTCACTTACTCCATCACGGGCTGTAAGCGCATTCTGGACGCTCTTTACGCAACCTCCACAGGTCATGCCTTCGACTTGCAGTTTTATCTGTTCCACGGTGTGCTCCTGTTTATCTTTTACAGTTTAGGTTTCCAGCGTTTGAGAAAAAGTGAATTGCTGACAACGCTGACGCTGCTCATCGCCATCGCTGCGCCCGCAATTGTCGGGCTTAACAAGCCAGCCGCTGCAAGCGGTATGCCGATAACGTTATAAATGAATGCCCAGAACAGGTTCTGCCGAATCTTTGCCCAGGTCGCACGGCTCACTTCAATCGCCGCCGGCACCAGCATGGGATTCGAACGCATCAGTGTCACGCCGGCGGTTTCCATCGCAATATCGGTGCCGCTGCCCATCGCAATCCCGACATCTGCGGCGGCGAGCGCCGGCGCATCGTTAATGCCGTCGCCGATCATGCCGACCTTGTAACCTTCTGCCGCAAGCTCTTTGATGCGATGTGCTTTCGAATCAGGCCGCACGCCGCCGTAGGCCTGGTCGATACCGGCCTGGCGGGCTATTTCCTGCGCGACCGGTTCGGCATCACCCGATAACAGCAGGGTACGCACACCCATGCTGGCGAGCTGGGCAACAGCTGCGGCAGATTCCGGCCGCAACGGGTCCGCCAGCGCCATAATCCCTGCAAGTGTTTCGTCTGATGCAACCCAAATGACGGTCCGGCCCAGCGCTTCCCATTTCGCAGCCATTTCTTCGGCAGGCCTGGTATCGATTCCGCCGCTTGCAATGAAAGCCTGGTTGCCGATGCGTACGTGAGTTTCACCAGCCCGGCCTTCTACGCCGCTGCCGGTGTGGCTTGCAAAGTCACTCAGCGTCAGCGGCTCAATATTGCGATCTGCCGCCACGTGTAATACAGCCTGACCAAGCGGGTGCTCGCTGCCTTGCTGTATCGTTGCCGCAAGCTGAATCAGTTCGGATTCGCTGCCCGTTACCATGTGTATGTCGGTTACGGCCGGGTGGCCTTCAGTTAGTGTCCCCGTTTTGTCGAACACGATCGCGTTCAGCCGGTGGGCATGTTCCAGCGCCTGGATGTCCTTAATCAGGATACCGTGTCGTGCCGCCACGCCCGTGCCGGTCATGATGGCTGTCGGTGTGGCTAGTCCCAGCGCGCAGGGGCAGGCGATTACGAGTACTGATACGCAGGCGATCAGGCTTTCCCCGGCATTCCCAGACAGCCAGAAACTGATGCCGAAGGTAAAGAGGGCGATCACCACCACCACCGGGACGAATATTGCACTGATCCGGTCTACCAGTTTTTGTACCGGGGCTTTGCCGGCCTGGGCGTTTTCAACCAGGCGAATAATTTTCGCAAGCGTCGAATCATCACCTACCGCTGTCGCTTCGATTATTAGCAAACCAGTACCATTTATAGAGCCGCCGGTCACGGCATCTTCCGGGTTTTTTACAACCGGGATACTTTCGCCCGTAATCAGTGATTCATCGATCTCGCTGCTGCCCTCTGCGACCACCCCGTCGACCGGCAGGTTTTCGCCAGGCTTTACGATAACGAGGTCTCCACGGCTTACTTCAGTGATGGGCACTTCTATATCGTTACCGTCTCGTCTGACCCGGGCGACAGCGGGCCGCAGTTCCATGAGTTGCCGCACGGCCTCGGTAGTGCTGCGTTTGGCGCGGGACTCGAGATACTTGCCGACGAGAACCAGCGTGATGATCGTTGCGGAGGCTTCGAAGTACAGTTCGCCTTCTGCCTCGACGCCCAGGGTTGCTATCAGGTACCAGCTATAAATGTAGGCTGATGTCGTGCCGAGCACGACGAGCACATCCATATTGGCGGCGCCGGCACGCACTGCGTTCAGTGCTGCCTTGTAAAAGCGGGCGCCGATCACAAACTGCACGGGTGTCGCCAGCAATACCTCGAGTTCAGGCCCGAAGTGTGTGTTATCAAAACCCATGAACTGCATGATCATCTGTAGCAACAGCGGCACGGTGAGTGCGATGGAAATCTTCAGGGTGCGCAGTTCATTCGCAAGCTTTTCTTCCTCCCTGGCCAGTTGCGCCTCCTCACTGCCCGCCGTTTCGTCCGAGGCGGTCAGGGAGAAACCGGCACCCTGTATATGCTTGGCCAGTAACGCCTGGGTAATGCTTCCGGCTACGGCTGTAACATGGGCTTTTTCGAGCGCAAAATTAACGCTGCCTTCAAGTACACCCGGCAGTTTGTTCAGAACCTTTTCGATACGTGCCGCGCATGCGCTGCAGGTCATGCTTTCAATGCCAAAACTGAATTCGTCCACCACGACATCAAAGCCTGCCTTGCCGATTACATCCGTGACGTCGCTGCTGCTAAGGATGGCAGAATCCCATTCCACGCTCGCTTTCTCGGTTGCAAAATTGACATTGACTTCAGTAATGCCGGTGACCCGGCGCATTGCTTTTTCGATGCGTGCAGCACACGCACCACAGGTCATTCCGGATACAGGAATGATGAGTTTTTTATTGCTACCTTTTAAAGCTGAATCAGCCACGCTTACGTGCCGTCATATTCGTCTTCGTTCGAGAGTGCTTCAATAATCGGGCAGCTGTCTACATTGCCCTTGCCGCTACATTCGCCCGCAAGTTTCTGCAGTACGTTTCGCATGCGCTGCAGGTCATCGATCTTGGCATTTATCTGTATGAGTTTGCGCTCCGTGAGTTCGCGTACCGCTGATTTTCTGCCACCCTGGTCCTGCAGACGCAGAAGGTTCTCAACTTCATCCAGGGTAAAGCCCAGCCCTTTTGCCCGGCGTATGAAGCGGATGCGAGCGATGGTGTCCTCGCTATAAAGTCGATAACCGGATGGGGACCGTGCAGGCGAAGGTAGCAGGCCGCGGCGTTCATAGAAGCGCACCGTGTCGATGCCGACGCCGGCTTGTTGGGAGAGTCGGCCGATCGTTAGCCTGGCCGGATTATTCAGGGTATCCATGCGGCGATCATAAACCCTAGAGTCTGGTCAAGAGTCAAGGGTTGCTGTTAGTTTTAGTGTAAGTCTTTGTTAATACGGTTAAATAAATTATAGCTTTTGCCGAAGACTAGCGGGACGGTAGGGTGACGCGCCTGACCCTGGAGCTGAACAGGCGTATGAACTCGCCAAACAGGCGGTTGCCCAGGTCAGTCGTTTTGTCGATATAGCGGGGCGTGTCCGCAAGTATTCTTGCGGCATTCATGCGGTCGTCGTCCAGCGCATCCAGTTCCTTCGTGTGTACGGGCGTTTTCAACCAACGCTGTACGAGGGGCCCGTCGACTTCGAGGTGAAACTGCAAACCATAGGTTCGATCGCCGTAGCGGAAGGCCTGGTTAGTGCAGTCGGGCGAAGTTGCCAGGTGCACCGCGTCTGCAGGGATATCGAAGGTATCACCGTGCCACTGAAATATTTTTTGTGTACCGTCGAAACTGCTAAACAGAGGATCCCGTTCGCCGTCCGGGGTTGGCGTAACGTCGTACCAGCCTATTTCCTTGACCGGGTTCCTGTACACGCGGGCGCCCAGCGCCGTGGCGATTAGTTGCGCGCCGAGACAAATGCCGAATACCGGCTTTCCGTGTTCTATGGCTGTCCCGATCGCGCCTATCTCGGTTTCCAGGTGGGGATACTTTTCCGACTGATCGACACACATAGGGCCGCCCAGGACGATCAGCCCGTCGTATTTATCCACGTTGGGCTGTTCATCGGGTGTCCGGCCGAAATTAACGTAGCGTATGCGGAACCCCGCGTCTTTTAGCAACGGATTGAAGGTACCTAGAATTTCATGTGGTACGTGTTGGAAAACAAGCAAGCGCTTCATAGTCAGGCTGTGATTTTGGAGAATATTGCCGAAGAAGATGGTGTATCCGTGTGCTTCTGTCAATGGACTGCCGCTATAATTCCGAGCAATCGTTCCGTACGCACACAGGGAAAGCAGGATCATGGAATTTACAATTCACTTTGCGACGATAAACCTGCTGGTAGTGTTCGGCGCCACCGTTGCAGCACTCTTGCTGGGCGCCTTCTGGTATTCACCGGCATTTCTCGGTAAACCCTGGCGCAAGGCATCCGGCATCCCCATGACCGGAAACCAGATGCCCAACCCCGCGGGAACCTTTGTGGCCGGCTTTTTCTTTCAGCTACTGGCCGCTTCGATGCTGGCTGCTCTCCTGGGCCCAACCGCAACCGGGCTCGAAGGCCTGCAGTTGGGTATGCTTCTGGCCTTCAGTTTCGTAATGGCGGCGCTGGGGGTTATCAACCTGTTCGAGAGGCGCCCGCTGGTCCTGATTTTTATTCATTCCAGTTATCACATCGTGTCCTTCGGACTGATGGGTTTCATTATCGGGCAGTGGAGTTAATGGCAACGCGTATATATTCCAGACTGCTGTGCATAGCGTTGATCCCTGTCGGTGCCTTCCTCATCGCATCGTGCACGTCGCCGGGACAATTATCGGAAGCCGATATCCGCAACGCCTATCGCACCGAAGCCGGTCCGCTGGACGTTACCGTCGTGGAGCAAACAACACTGACTTTCGGCGAATTTGACAAGGAACTGCGTGTGCGGGCTGTTTTTCCGTCTACCGGGGGGCCGTATCCGCTCATCGTGTTTTCACACGGTAACGGCTGCTCCCCTGGCCTTTATGCGGGCTTCGCGGATCACTGGGCCTCCCGCGGTTATGTTGTGCTTCAACCGACCCATATGGACTCCCGCGATCTTGGCTTCACGATGAAGGGGGTCACGCTGGAAATCATGACCAAGGTAGTCAGCAGTCGCCCCAGGGATGTGCAGTTCATTCTCGAATCGCTTGATGACCTGGAGGATAAGGTACCCGGCCTTGCGGGGAAAATTGATGCCAGCCGGTTAATTGCGGCGGGCCATTCGATGGGTGCCGGTACAGCAATGACGTTGAACGGGGTAGTGATGACTAACCCGGTAGACAACTTCACGCTTTCCTCGGACGAAGATCGCTTCGAGATCCTGATACTGATCAGCGAACCGAGTAACAACCGCATCATGCCGGAAGAACCCTGGCGCCTGGCGCGGGTACCGACGCTGATCGTGACGGGTTCCGAGGATTTCAGCACCACCGGGGCCCGGGACGGGGTAAAAAGCAAGAGTGCCTGGTATTTGCCAGCTGATGCCGAACGGCCCGATCAACCGCGCCACTACTTATTTATGGACGGGTCAAATCATTACTTCGGCGGCGTTATTTGCCGTGAGGATATTCCGGGCTCGGGCCCGCTCGACTTCGATGCGCTGAACATCAGTAACGGCGTGACCACTGCATTTCTCGACGCCTATATAAAGTCGGACGAGGCGGCGATGGCTTTCCTCGGCAGTGGTGAAATCGGCGCGCTGACGAACAAGCGGGCAACGCTCGAACGGCGCTAGCCAGGGTATTTCTTCGCGTGTGCGCGGACGAGTGCAGCACCGCGTACGACGGCCATCAGTACGCAGCCGAGGATGATCATGAACGGCGCGCCGGGATCCACGCTGCCCGCCATCAGCCCAACGAAAGCCGGACCTATAACCCTGCCCAACAAGGCGGCGCCATTTGCAACGCCCAGTGCCAGGCCCTGGTCCGCAGGGTCTATCTGCCGTGACATCAACCCGAGAATGGTGGTGGACCATAGTGATCCGCCCAGTGATGCGACCATCAGACCCATTAGCGCAATCAGCGGCGTTGCCTGGAAGACTAAAAAAATTACCAGCCCGGATGCGTCTATCAGCGCCCCCGTCAGTACCGTTTTTTCCTGCCCGATGCGGCGAACCATCGGCCGCAGAACCAGGCCGCTGCCGATTGCGAAACCGACCCCAACAAATGCCCCGGACCAGGCGATAAGCTGCGCCTTCCAGCCCAGCGTCAGGTCAGCCCACAACGTAAAGGAAAACATCAGGCTGTTTTGGATGAACCCGGAAAGCAAAAAGAACGCGATGGCCAGCAGCACGCTGACATGAAAAATAGCTTCGCCGAAACTGTGCGTTTCGGTTTCAGCGTTTTCAGGTTTTGTCTTCGCTTCGGACGGTACCAGGGTTTCCTTAAAGCCTGTGACGACAACGCCGATACCGATCAGGTTCAGGGTCATTCCAACTAAAGAGGGGATCACGTGGTTGAAGCCCGCACCCGGCAGGCCAACAGAGGCTCGCAACTGGCCAATCCAGCTATCGGGGTTCTCGCCCATAAACAAGCCGCCTATTAGCGGGCCCACGGTAAAGGCAATAGCCATGGCCGCCGCGACGCGGCCCATGCTCGACGACTTTTCGCTGTCCCCGGCCATATCGCTGGCGGCCGCAAAACCGATGCCGCGCGGGGTGCCGGCCAGGCCCTGCATCGCGCGGGCTATAAAGAGGCCTACCCACGAGCTGCTCAGCGCAAATACCAGGAAAGCCAGTGCGCCACCCGCAAGCGTGCAGATAAGTATGGGTTTACGCCCGTAACGATCGCTCAGTTTTCCCCAGAACGGCGATGCCAGCATGCTCATGAGCGGGTAAATGCCGACGAGGAACCCGAGTTCTGCGGGGCTCACCCCGAACTGTGTGCCGAGGCTCGGCATCATTGGCAGGATGAGGGTGGTCGGAACGGCGCTGATAAACACGATAGTGAGCAGTGCCCGCATTGTGCGGCGATTGTCGTTCATCACCCACTACCGCCCGCTGTCTGACAGGGAGAAACTGTCAGCATCTTTCCATGCAGGAAATTTCTTCCGGTAACGTTCGAGCTTGTCGAGGCTGAGTGTTGCGCTTACTGCGGCTACCGTGTCGCCTGCAGCAGCGATAATTGTTGCAAGGTAGTCAACGATCAGGCTGTCGCCCGAGCAGCCGACATTATTACCATCCGTTCCGACCCTGTTAACCCCCGCGACGTAGCAGAGGTTTTCGACTGCGCGGGCAGGCAACAGGCTAAGCCAGGCAGACCGGCGTGTTCCTGGCCAGTTGGCCACGTAGAGCAACAGGTCGTAGTCGTTGTCACAGCGGCTCCAAACCGGAAAGCGCAGGTCGTAGCAGACCAGCGGGCAGATACGCCACTCGCCGAGCTGAACAATCAATCGCTGCTTTCCCGCCGTGTAGTGATCGTGTTCGCCGCCGATGCGAAACAGGTGACGCTTATCGTAGCTTGATGGTTCCTGACCGGGCTCGACCCAGATAAGTCTGTTGTAGTAAACGCCCGCGTCGCGAATGATGAGGCTGCCGCAGAGTGCGGTGCCGTGACGGTCTGCCATATCCTGCAGCCACCGGCTTGATTCACCGTCGGGCTCCTCGCAGTTAGCAGCCGCATCCATCGTAAACCCGGTCGTGAACATTTCCGGCAGGACTATAAGGTCCGAATTTTCTGCCTGCGCGGCGATCTGCTCGCCAAACATATCGCGGTTCGCGGACGGGTTCTGCCAGAGCAGGTCCGCTTGTAGAAGTGTGAGTCTCAGATCTTGCAAAGCAATGCTGCAGCCTGTTCCAGTGTGGATTCGTTCTTGGCGAAACAGAAACGTATGTAATGCTGCTCCGGCGAAGACTCATAAAATACCGAAATGGGTATTGTTGCCACGCCTTTCTCCGTGGTCATCCACCGCGTGAATTCGGTATCTTCGTTACCGGATATTTCGCTGTAATCAGCCAGTTGGAAATAGGTTCCGGCAGAAGGAGTCAGCCTGAAGCGTGAGCCATCGAGCAGCCGGGCAAAGTGGTCACGTTTTTCCTGGTAAAAGCCTGCAAGCTGGTGGCAATGTTCCGGGTTGCTTTCCATGTAGTCCGCCAGTGCAAACTGCATTGGGGTTACGACACAGAATTGCACAAACTGGTGCACCCGCCGGAACTCCAGCATCAACGGAGCAGGGGCGACGCAATATCCGATTTTCCAGCCGGTGGCGTGATAGGTCTTGCCAAACGAAGAAACAATAAGGCTGCGATCGGCAAGATCGGGATAGTAATGCAGGGACTCGTGGCGCCGGCCATCGAAAATGATGTGCTCATAAACTTCATCGCTGAGCAGGATAATATCGGTGTCACGTACGATTTCGGCCAATGTTTTGAGGTCGTCGGACCCCAGCACGGCCCCCGTAGGATTATGGGGCGTGTTGAGGATAATCATGCGCGTGCGGGGTGACAGGGCGCCGGCAACCTGCTTCCAGTCAACCGAAAAATCCGGAGCCATTAGCGGCAGGTGCACGGGCCGCCCACCGGCCAGGCGTATCGCCGGATCGTAGGAATCGTAGGCAGGGTCAAACACGATGACTTCATCACCCGGATGCACGAAGGCTTCGATTGCGCTGAAAAGGGCTTCGGTACCGCCCGAGGTCACCGTGATTTCTGTCTCGGGGTTCATGTTGCGCCCGTACAGCGCATCAACCTTCAGGGCAATCTGTTCACGCAGCTTTGGTAGCCCGGGCATCGGCGCATATTGATTATGGCCCGCCAGCATATGTTGATTGATTAGCTCCAACAGTTCTGTCGGGGCAGAAAAATCCGGGAAGCCCTGCGAAAGATTAATCGCATCATAATCATGCGCCATATTCGACATAATCGTAAAAATTGTTGTTCCTGTATTTGGTAGCTTGCTCATAGTTATGGATGTGGTGTATTTCTTCCGAAGGATATGAACTGGTGGTATTGTCCACCAAATATGGGGGCATTTCCTGCCCGGGGTTTTCCAAACCCGATCCTGTGTCACTTGTATGTGCAGATGTCCATGTGAGCCGCTTTCGTTGCTGCCGGTATTAGCATGACGTACTATCGGCTCCGTTACATGGTGCCTCGATAAGAATTCCTGGAAAACCATTTGTATGGCTCGATTTCAGACACTAATGCCCGTCAGGACCAAGGGCTCAGGGCCTCCCTTGTTTTGTGTGCACGGTCAGCCTTTGCGTATGGCGCAACGGATGAATCCCGATCGGCCTGTATACGGCTTGAGTCATGTGTATCACTCGGATTTCCATGATGAGAATCCTGAGTCTATAGAGAGTCTCGCAGCCACATACCTGTCTGAAGTTCGCCAGGTGCAACCCAGGGGCCCTTACTATCTTTGTGGTTTTTCGGCAGGAGGCTGTGTTGCTTATGAAATGGCCCGGCAATTGCTGGAAGCAGGCGAAACTATAGGCAATATGACCCTGGTGGAGCCTACCGTATATTTCAAGAGCATGGCCGGAAAGGGAAAGCTGGCGATGATTCGTGAGGGATCGGAGAGTCGGCTGAGTTTTTTTCTGGAACTACTGCGTCGATTTCCCAGGTCACTGAAATCCAGGATTCATTACATGTTTCGCAGTTTCGTGGTAAAGATATACTTCCTGCTAAAGAGGCCCTTGCCGGAAAGTCTGCGCTGGATAGGTTACCTCAAGTCTCTTGGGCCGGCGATGAGCCGTTACACCTACCGGCCTTTAGATTGCAAAGCAACTTTCCTGTATGGAAATAAGTTTGAGGCTTCCTACGATATATGCTGCGAATTCTGGCACGAGTTGATTCTGCAGGGAGCAACTGTCGAAATCTTTCCAGAGGTAAACAAGCATGTTGATTTTATGGTCGACCCTGCACTTGCACGCACGGTTCAATTAATTGAGCGTACGCATATCTAGCCACATAAATATTGTCATCCCGGTTGGGTTGCGGCCAGTTATACAGATCGACGGCTAATAAAATCCCAGAACCGTGCCAATGCAATCTTTTTAGCGGGCTCTGCATTTATCCAGGTAGCATTTTCCAGCAGCAGGCTGAATTCCCTGATAGTTGGGTTCTCAAATACATCAGCTATGCTTAGCTGTTCCCCGGTAGCTTCCTCGATTTCATGGATTAGCTTTATTGTCATTAGGGAATGGCCGCCCATCTCAAAGAAGTTGTCGTCCAGACTTAACTTTTTAACTTTTAGCAAGCGTTGCCAAATAAGGGCCAAAGCTTTCTGGTGGGGCCCATGTGGAAGTTCACCCGCGGCAGAGCTCAAAGCAAGGTTCTCCGGTTCCGGGAGTTTTCGGCGAGCAACTTTTCCGCTCGGGGTCAGCGGCATTGAGTCCAGGGCGATAAAGACTGATGGCACCATGTAGTCGGGCAACTTGTCTTTTGCATAGGTTCTGATGATGGCGTTATCTATAGCCTCACCTGTGTCAGGGACCAGGTAAGCCACTAGGCGTTTGTCGCCCGGACTATCTTCACGTAACAGAACAGCTGCCTGTTGCACCTGCGGGTGTGTTGCCAGGATAGTTTCAATTTCACCAGGCTCAATTCTGAAGCCACGCAACTTGACCTGGTCGTCTGTCCGGCCCAGGTAGTCGATATTTCCATCAGCACGGAAGCGCGCGCTATCGCCAGTCCGGAACAAACGTGAATCATCCGAGTCGCTGAATGGATCTTTGACAAACTTTTCAGCTGTCAGGTCATCGCGATTAAGATACCCGATCGCAACCTGGCTGCCGCCTATATAGAGTTCACCGGGAACGCCTATGGGTACAGGCTGGAACTGTTTGTCGAGTATATAAATCTGTGTATTGGCCACCGGTTTTCCGATGGGTGGTAGCGGCATCCAGCTTTCTGCCGGACCCTGCAGGGTAAGGGCTGTCACGACGTGAGTCTCCGACGGACCGTAGTGATTATGCAGCCGGGAAGAATCCAGTTTGCTAAAGAGTTTGCGAATCGCCGGAGTAATTTGTAACTGTTCACCCGCGACGATGACATCCTGTACAGCGAGGGAATCCTCGAGCCCGTCATTCAATATGCACTCGACCAGCGGTTGCAGGGCTGCGTAAGGCAGGAATAACCGTTCGACACGTTCTTTAACTATGAACCTTGCCAGCGCAGGCAGATCCCGGCGCAGCTTTTCGTCAATCATGATCAGCGAGCCGCCAAGTTGCCAGGTGCTGAATAACTCCTGGAAGCTGACATCGAAACTCAATGAAGCAAACTGCAGGGTTCGTGCACTGTTTTTCAGCCCCTGCTGTGACTGCTGCCAATGCAGCAGGTTGACCAGGGCTTCCTGTTGCAGCAATACACCCTTTGGCTGGCCCGTAGAGCCAGAGGTATAAATTGCGTAGGCAGGATTTCCGGTCGCAATATCGATTTGCAGGTTCGTGTCGTCGCCACTGTCCCAATCGAACTCGTCGAGACAGATGACCTGAGCGCCTTGATCGCCTAGCCGATCCATGAGCGTGGACTGGGTAATTAGTACGGGCGCCTGGCTGTCTTCGAGCATAAACCTGACACGTTCGACCGGGTAGTCCGGATCGATGGGCACATAAGCACTTCCGGCTTTCAGCACGGCCAGGATCGCCACCGGCGCATCCATGCAGCGTTCGGTGCAGATGCCGACCAGCGAACCTTGCCCCGCGCCCGCGGCAATTATCTTCCGGGCCAGCCTGTTAGCCCTGCTGTTCAGTTCCGCGTAGCTTAGCTTGCGGTCGGCGGATTCAATCGCAATGGCGTCCCGTGTCCTCGTGGCCTGTGCCTCGACCATTGCTCCCAGGGATGTCCCGGGGTAGCCGGCGCTCGTATTATTGAAGTCTGCAGTTATAAGCTGGCGCTCACTGTCGTCCAGCAGCGCCAGTTCATCTATACCGCTTTCCGGCCTGGCAACGATTTCTTCGAGCAGCATGCTGTAGTGGCCGAGCATGCGGTCGACCGTTCCCTCTTCGAACAGGTCGGTGTTGTACAGAATCGTGGTCGCGAGCCCATCTGTGACCTCCGATACGGTGAGTTGCAGGTCAAACTTGGCTGTTGATATGTCGTAGAGTGCGCTGCCGATTTCCAGGTCGCCGAATTTCACGTCTTCGCGGGACATGTGGTTCAGAACGAAGAGTACCTGGAAGATAGGCGCATGACTGAGGTTGCGGTCCGGTTGAAGTTCCTCAACCAGTTTCTCGAAAGGCAGTTCCTGGTGGGCGAAAGCGCCCAGTGTCGAATCTTTAACGCGGTTTAGCAGTTCATTGAACGAAGGGTTGCCGCTCATGTCCGCACGTATCGCGAGGGTGTTCAGGAAGAACCCGACAATTCCCTCCAGTTCGGAACGCTGTCTGCCGGAAATTGGCGTTCCGATAACAAGGTCATCTTCACCACTGTAGCGATACAAGAGCGTGTTCAGTGCAGCCAGCATGACTACAAACAGGGTGCATCCACTCGAGACTGCCAGTTCGTCGAGCCTGCTCGCCAGATTCTTGTCCAGTTGCAGCGATCGGGCTGCGCCGGCATGCGCCTCGACGGGCGGCCTGGGTTTGTCGAGTGGCAGGTTAAGCAGTGGCGGGGCATCGTCCAGCCGGTCTTTCCAGTATTCCACCTGCTGTTCAAGCTCAACCCCGGCTATTTGCTTACGTTGCCAGACCGCGTAGTCGGCGTAATGAATTGCCAGTTCCGGCAGTTCGCTTTGCCGGTTATTAGAGTAATCGCGATACAGCGCTGCGAGGTCAGAGTACAGAAGCCCCTGTGACCAGGCATCGCAAATAATGTGATGCATGCTCAGTAGCAAAATATGTTCGTTCTCGCGGAGTTCGAGTACCTGTACGCGCAGTAGTGGACCGGTGTGCAGATCAAACGGTTCCAGTATTAGCTGGTTCAGTTTCGTGCGTACATCGGCGTCACTTGCTTCGGCAGATTCGATGAACTCAACCGGAATATGCAGCGACTCGGCAATAAGTTGTACCGAGGAATTTTCAGTTTCGCTAAAGGTTGTGCGGAGGGACTCGTGACGTGCGACGACATAATCGACCGCAGTCTGGAGCGCAATCCGGTCGAGAGAGCCATGCAGTCGAATAGCAAACGGTACGTTGTAGTTAACCGACTCGGGCTCCATAAGGTAAAGGAACCAGAGTCGTTGCTGCGCATAAGACATCGGCAGCGGCTGTTCCCGGTTACATGGAGCGATCTCACCCCCGGGGGCGCTGCTCTGCAGTTGCCCGGCAAGTTCGGCCACCGTCGAGTGGCTGAACAATTCGACCAGCGGCAGTTCTGCGTCTAATGCATCGCGGATGCGCGAGATAAGATGCATTGCCAACAACGAATGCCCGCCGAGTGCGAAGAAGTCATCGTGGATGCCGACCCGTTCGACGTTGAGGACATCAGCCCAGATCTCGGTGAGCGCGTCTTCG